>NZ_VUMI01000026.1 GCF_009696275.1 Eisenbergiella porci | reverse complement strand
CCGCCTGATGAACCATTAGCTTCTTGATCTAATTTCCTAACTCTATAACACTTCAAAAAGTTGCCTGCCTTAGACAGCTTATTCAAGTGCGTCCATTTATGGTTTTCCTCTACTTTCTTTCACACTATCCTCTTAAGGGATTGGCGTTGCAGTTTTCATAAAAGGAACGTTCTGCTTCCAGCACACAGGCCGGACGTTGGGCAGTTGCCGCGTTATTCAGATAAATCAGCGGCCCGCTGCGGCCGAAGATGGGAAAATCCCCGCGTATTTCCTGTTCATTCCAGTTTTTCATCCGGGCTTCCTCCTTCCAGATATTTCTGTACCCGTCTGACAACGGTGTCATCCGGGATTTGGGCGCACAACGCATCAATTCCTGCGCGGGCCATCATATCGCAGGCTTCTTCGCGGCTGAGCCCCCTGGAGCAGAAATAAAAGAGTTTTTCCTCATCCAGCTTTCCCGCTGTGGCGCCGTGATTTCCCTGTACATTCTCTTCACCGCATAAAATCAGCGGTATGGTACGGTTTACCACATCGTCTCCCAGAAGCAGCACTTCCTCTTTTTCCGCGCCTTCCGCGCCGGAGCAGCCCCTGTGGAAATCAATGGTGCCCCGGAAGAGCTTGGATGCCTGATCCCGCAGCACGCCTTTCACTTCCATCTGGCTCTCTGATTTCCTGCCGTGATGCTCGGCCACGTAATTCATATCCAGCTTCTGCGTATTTTTGCCCAGATAGCCGATATCCGCCTTCATGCGGCTCGCATCTCCCGCCAGGTTTATGCGGGCGCCCGCATAAGTGGTTTTGGCGCCCAGCTGCAGCTGCAGCAGTTCTATGGAAGCGCCTTCCTCACAAATCCCGCCCACATCATTCATGGCAGCAAAGCCATCTCCTAAAAGCTGTACCTGGATAAGCTTGACCGCCGCGTTTTTTTCAGCATAAACCTTCGTCTGGATACCGGCGCTGCCGGAATCCAGACGGCCTGAAAAGTTTTCCATGATCACCGTGATGCTGCTTCCCTCCTCCGCATAAATACAGACCGCATGCAGAGAATTTTCTCCCTGTTTATATTGGCAGGAAAGCCTGAGTGCCTCTTCGGGATGCGCGCCCCTTTTTATTCGGAAAATATCCATGGGCGTTTCACTTTCCCGCACAAGCTCATCCATATCCGGCCCCATACCTGTGGGGATTTCCTGAAACCCAGATTCCAGCGTTCCGGCGCTCATTCCCCGGATACAGGATACGCCCTGCCCGGGCAGCGTAAACTGCGGATTGCAGGGCACCATATTTTTTCCGTAAATTTCAGTATCAATATCTGAAAGGCTGCTGTCATTCATATGAAGCCAGTTCCATGTCCTCATGGGCAGCCTGTTAACCTTCATTTCCATTCCTTGTCTCATTTCATCCTCCTACTGTTTTGCAAAGCAAATTACAGTTTCTCCGGCGGGCAGAGGCTTTCCGCCTTGTTTTGAAAAACAAAATGCAGGCCCTCTGCAGGCAGAAAATTTTCTTCTGTCTCCGCGCCGCTATCCGATGCTGCCTTTCATTTCCAGCTGTATCAGATTGTTCATCTCCACCGCATATTCCAACGGCAGCTCCTTGGAAACATTGTCGGCAAAGCCGCTAACTATCATAGCTCTGGCGTCTTCCTCCGCGATGCCGCGCGACATCAGGTAAAATACCGCGTCTTCACTGATCCTTCCAATCCGGGCCTCATGCCCGATGTCCGCATCCGGCGTCCGGATATCCATGGCCGGTATGGTATCTGAGCGTGAAAAACTGTCCAGCATCAACGACTGGCAGGAAACGGCCGCCCTGCTTTGCTTCGCATCCTTCGCCACCACCACAGAACTGCGGAAGGTACTGTTCCCGCCGTCCTTGGAAATGGATCTTGTATTGATAAAGGAGGAAGTATTCTTTCCCTGATGGACAATTTTGGCGCCCGTGTCAAGGCACTGGCCCTTTCCGGCGAAGGTGATTCCCGTAAATTCCGCCCGGCTGTCTTTACCCTTTAAAATACTCATGGGATAGAGACAGGATACGTGGGAGCCAAAGGAGCCGGATACCCACTCAATCACACCGCCTTCCTCCACTACAGCGCGTTTGGTGTTCAGGTTGTACATGTTTTTGGACCAGTTCTCAATGGTGGAATAGCGGAGCCTGGCTTTTTTGCCCACATACAGCTCCACGCAACCGGCATGCAGATTGGCCACATTGTATTTGGGCGCGGAACAGCCTTCGATAAAATGCAGATCGGCGCCCTCATCCACAATGATGAGCGTGTGTTCAAACTGTCCCGCTCCCGGCGCGTTCAGCCGGAAATAGGACTGCAGCGGTACGGTGACCGAAATGCCCGGAGGCACATATACAAAGGAGCCTCCCGACCAGACGGCTCCGTGCAGCGCCGCAAATTTATGGTCATTGGGCCGTACCAGCTTCATAAAATGTTTACGTACCATGGAAGCATATTCTCCCTTCAGGGCGCTTTCCATGTCCGTGTATACCACGCCCTGGGCGGCCACCTCCTCCCTTACATGATGGTATACCAGCTCGGAATCATACTGGGCGCCCACGCCTGCCAGGGACTTACGCTCCGCCTTCGGGATCCCCAGCCGCTCAAAGGTATCCTTGATCTCCTCCGGTACATCGGACCATCTGGCGCTCATATGCGTGTTGGGCCTGACATAGGTTACGATATGCTCCATGTCCAGCCCCTCCAGGGATGGCCCCCAGTCAGGCACCCGCATCTGATTATAAATCTGCAGGGACTGCAGCCGGAACAGCTCCATCCACGGCGGATCCTTTTTCTCCCGGGAAATCTGCGCGACAATTTCAGGCGTCAGGCCTTCTTTTACCCGGTAAACATCCTTTTCTTCATTTTTTATGTCATAAACGCTTCTGTCTATATCATCCACATAGGTTCTTTCTTCCATAAACACTCCTTTCCGGCATTTTCGCGCCTACTGCCGATACATCCGTACAGCCTGTTCGTAAAACTGTTCAAAGCCTTCCGCATTGATTCGTTCCACCAGCCCGGCGTCTCCTGTCTCCACGATACGGCCATCCACCAGAATATGCGTGTAATCCACCTTCAGGGATTCCAGAATCCTCGTGCTGTGTGTGATGATGAGAAGCGCGCCCTTTTCATTCTTCTGGTATTCCTCCACGCCCCGGGATACCGTGCGGACCGCATCCACATCCAGCCCGGAATCCGTTTCATCCAGGATTGCCAGGGCGGGCCGCAGCATAAGCATCTGCAGGATCTCCGCTTTCTTCTTTTCACCGCCGGAAAAACCTATATTCAAATCCCTGTCCGCATAGGTTTCATCCATCTGAAGCACCTCCATGGCCTTTTTCATTTCCTTCCGGAAATCCCAAAGCCTCAGTTTTTCTCCCCTGCGCCTCTCTAGTGCGCTGCGGATAAAGCTGCCCAGGGAAATCCCCGGCACCTCCAGCGGATTCTGGAAGGAAAGGAAAATGCCGTCTGACGCCCTTTTTTCC
This sequence comes from Eisenbergiella porci, assembly GCF_009696275.1. Classification (GTDB taxonomy): domain Bacteria; phylum Bacillota; class Clostridia; order Lachnospirales; family Lachnospiraceae; genus Eisenbergiella; species Eisenbergiella porci. The sequence goes on along the minus strand of NZ_VUMI01000026.1, from coordinate 81,838 downwards.
ACCGCTTCCTCTGTAATATCCTTATTCTTAAAAAAAATGCTTCCTTCCGTGATCTCAAATTTGGGATTTCCCATCAGCGCATATCCCAGGGTGGATTTTCCCGCGCCGTTAGGCCCCATCAATACATGAGTCTCTCCCGCGTTCATCTGCAAATCTATCCCATGGAGAATTTCCCTGTCTTCCACGTTAACCTTCAGTCCGTTTACGTTTAGTAATTGCTCTGTCATAGCGTTCCTCCATTTCCGTCATTTTCTGACCGGCCTGCTCTTCTATTTTCCCTGCCGGCGTTTCCGGCAGACATTACTGCTTATTTCTTCCTTTCCCGTAATATCGGAAAAGGATTCGAACATTTCCTACCATTTAAGTATGAATTGTTCAAATCCTATTATAAATACCCTGACAGGAATAAGCAATATAAGAAAAGTGATGTAATTGAGAATGTTTCTCATTTACATCGCATAGTTAAAAAATGTATCGCCTGCAAAGGCGGGAGCACAGCCGGCCCCTGCCTTTCCGCCTGCATCTTTGCTCCGGTTCGGGCTCTTAACAAAAAAAGGCAGCTGTTTTGCGCGGTTCTGTCTGTTATGGCAGGGACAACTTTTTCGCCGCATTTTGCGTTTGCATATAAAGGATTACCGCAATGACCGCCGCATCTTTCATGAAAATCCCCATTATCTGCGGGGCACACAAAGCCAGCAATCCCGCGCATACAACAGAAAATACCAGTTCCACGCAAAGGTCAAACCGTATAATTTTCCGCAGCCTTTCCCGGTTTTCGGCCCCGTAATTATAGCCTATCAGCGGCTGCGCGCCGAATGCAAAGCCAACCATAATAAGCATGACAATCATATTCACCTCATCGCAATTCCCATGGCGGCCACCTTTTTCTGACCGAACAGCCTGGAAATCACGGAGCTGCCGCCCAGGCCGAAAATATCTCCCAGGGCTATCATCAGTGTAAAAACAGGCGCACAGGGACACTCCCGCTACAATGCTGGTATTCTGTGTCCGGGCGATAAAAAAGGTGTCCACCATATTATATACCAGGCTGATCACCATGCTGAATACCACCGGCAGCGCCAGCTTGAAATATGCCCTGGGCACCGGCGCCCTTTCAAATAAATCGTCAGTCATTTTTCCGTTCCTCTCTTCTCTCACCGCGTGCCACAACTGCACTGGCCACGGCGTGAAAAAATATGGCATTTCCTGTTTTTTTGATACCAGGGCGATGTGGAATTTGTCAACCAGAGCCTCCCCGCACTGTTTGCAGAAGCCAAAAGCGATACGGCGGCAGCGGCGCTTTCCCTGGACGAAAACAAGCCTGTCCTTGACAGGGATCTTGCCTTTCTCCACTATACCCTCCGTTCTCTTGTAAAAAAAATAGAGCTGTCCACAATGAATGAGGCCGAATTCATCAGCCTTGAGGACAAGCTCCTGCATCATATCCAATATTGCTGCCATGACGGGCTTTTGGTCCATATCGGGAAAGCCTCTGAAAACCTGCACTGCAGCCGCCGTCAGCTGCAGCGGGTTCTCAGAAAGCTGACCGAAAAGGGAATCCTGGAAAAAACTTCGAAGGGGGTTTACAGAGCCGCACAATTATTAAGGTGTAAGGACGGCTGGGCCCTCCTTACAGTGTAAAGTTTCTGAAGCCGGGAGCGGCAATTTAATGTCTCCGGTCTGACTGAAAAACAGCCCGGCAGAAAATGCTGTTTCTTTTAATGATGCACTCACACACTTTGGAATATCGACAACAGACGCAGGGAGAAACACAACATATGAAAAGAGCAACAGCCGCAGCCATTGCTCCATTTTTACCTGATAAATAAACTTCTGATTCTTTGATATCATATCAATTCTTTACTTCTCCATAATACTATCCAGCAACCGCCTGAATTCCCTTTCAAACCGTTCATCATCCTCAGCAGTCCGTTTATGCGGCCCCTTTCCATGATGCCTTGAAGAGGCCCGTCTCGCCTTTTTTGACAGATGCCTTTCCAGCAGCAGCTGATCCATATTATCCTGCGTATACCGGATTCCCGACTGATGTATCCCGAATGCGCCTTTCCCAAGCGCCATGGCCGCCACTCCATAATCCTGCGTCACCACGATATCCCCCTTTTTACAAAGGTTTACCAGCGCAAAATCCACAGCATCGGCTCCCGCCCCGATTATCCTGATTTCACTGTAATCAGAATGCAGTACATGATTGGTATCACACAGCAGCACCACCGGAATTCCTTTTTCCCTTGCCGTCCGTTCCACAATAGTAATGACAGGACATGCATCGGCATCAACTAAGATTTGCATTTTTCCGCCTCTCCATACCAAAACAACAGGAATTTTCCCTCAAAGCTGCTCCATACCATCTTCCGTATCATCGGAAAATAGAAGGAGGAAAAAAGCATCTCCGTAACCGACAGCCTGACTGCAATGGCAAACAACGTTTCCTCATATGAAAAATATACATCCTCCCTGCTTACATTTTAACTGCATCCGGTACAGCTCTTCACAATCAATGATTCCCGCCTTCTGCAGAGTCATATCAAAGCCGTACTGCTGTCCCTGTCTGCCGCATCCCTGCATCCTGCAGTCACCGTCTTCCTTTTTCATAGTAGCCTCACTACTTATTCACCTGCACCAAACAGCTCTCTCGTTTTCTTCATCCTGTCCACTATCCGAACGCCGAAGGGACACCTGGATTCGCAGCCGCCGCACTGGACACAGTCTCCGGCATTCGCCGACAGCTGCTCATAATGCGCCTTCACCGTTGCCGGCACCTCTTCCTGCATGGCTGCCAGATCGTATAGCTTATTCACCATGGCAATATCGATTCTGACCGGGCAGGGTGCACAGTGACCGCAGTAGGTACACTGTCCGGAATATGCATGCTTAGGCGCTGAAGCCAGTACGCTGGCATAATCCTTCTCTTCTTCGGCGGCTGTCTCGTATGCCACGGCTGCATCCACATGCTCCGGCGTATCAAAACCAGCCATCACACTGGCAACCGCAGGACGCGTCAGCGCATAATGCAGACACTGCACAGGAGTCAGCGCCACACCAAAAGGAGAGGTTTCCGCCTGGAACAAACGGCCGCCGGCATAGCCCTTCATCACCGTTATACCCACGCCCTCCCGTTCGCAAATACGGTACAGCTCCTCCCGCTCGGGCGCGATACCGCTTAGCTGCTCCGCATAGGTTTCCTTGAAATACTCATTCAGATCCTCACTGGCCGGAAGCAGATCAAAGGCCGGATTGATGCTGAAAAGAAGCATTTCTATTTCCCCGCTCAAAGCCGCCATTTTAGCCACATCCGGGTTATGGGTGCTCATGCCGATGTGACGGATGACGCCCTTTTCCTTCAGGGAGCGGACATACTCTATGAACTCCCCGTTCATTATCCGTTCAAACTCGGCTTTTTCATCCACAAAATGGATCATCCCCAGATCAATATAATCCGTTCCCATCCGATCCAGCAAATCCCGGAAAGCAATTTTTACCTGCTCCAAATCACGGGTACGAACATACTGCCCGTTCTGCCAGGTGCTCCCGATATGCCCCTGGATTATCCAGCGCTCCCTGCTGCCCGCAATCGCCGCGCCGATGTTGGAACGTACCTGCGGCTGGGACATCCAGCAGTCCAGAATATTGATTCCCAGTTCCTCACACCTGTCAATCACCGCCTTAACCTCTTTTGCATCATGCCGTTCCAGCCATTCCCCGCCAAGCCCGATCTCACTTACGGCAAGCCCTGTTTTCCCAAGTTCCCTGTACCTCATTTCCTCTCCTCCTGCTTTTATGCTGCTTCTATACTGCCTTTCATTTTCGCATTTCCATTCTTCATTTACTTCTCCATTATCAGGAATTATAAATTTCATCTAAAAGTTCATTAAATGATTTAATGATCAGATTATTCTTCAAATCCTCAAACCTGCCATTGCAGGAATATTCCAAATTCCTTTTTTCATCATAGCTCACAGAATGAAACAAAACACTATCCTCTTCTCTTCTATGAATTTCAAAGTATTTCGCAAGTACATAATCATGCGTGGAAATAAAAATCTGCACGCCGAATTTTTTATCACGTTCTGCCGAATTTCTTCCCACAGATATATCTATTCTTGCAGAGTTAATAATATCAATATAGGTATCATCAAATTTAACATTATTCTTTTCGACAGCTGCCGTCAGATTATAGCTGTTAGACAAAATTTCTTTTGCCGGTATAAAGATGCTGCTAATATCCTTAAATTCATTTTCCAGCAGACACTTTGATTTCTGAATTATGATTTCCCGGCTTTCTGGTAATCAATCTCGATATTTTAAACTCGTCCGGAAGCATTGTCCTGACAATTTTAGCCGAGAAAGATGTTTTTGGATCCGCCGCCTGGCAGGCTGCATAGAGGATTTTGAGAATATGCGTCTTTCCGGTTCCGTTTTCGCCTATAAAAATGTTTATTCCTTCATCAAATGCTATCTCTATTTTATCAAAAACAGTCACATTTTCTAATCCTAAATGTCTGATTTTCATTTCAAATCCTCCATGTCACAACGATATCTTCATACTATCAAATATGACTGAACATAGCAATCTTAATTCTATCATAACTATAACGGCATCCTCTCAAGGAAATCCGCCTTCAACGATAAATTTCCCGGCTCCCGCATCAGTTCCATGCGATAAAGGCATTAAATACGCCAATCTGCTAAATAATTATGTTATGTCTTTATAATAACCCATACCTCGCAGATGAATAAGAGTAAATACATCTTAAAAATCCCATAATAACTGACAATTTAAGAGAAAGTGCAGTCATTCCAAATACTTTTTTTCAGTCTGGATAATATCCAACCGCACCTTCCCAATCCGCATCCATCAATCCAACGTCCATTCCCACCTGCTCCTTTGCATTAGAATCATGGTAATTGGGATTTACCATAATCCACGGCTTTCCGGTGGAAAAACCCGCATTTTCCGAATCCTCCCACTGCATGGGCGTCCGTGCGTTGTCCCTTGACTTGTAGCGCAGGTAGCCAAGCATTTCCCCCCTGCTGAAAATTCCTTTTTCCGTCAGTTCCCGGTAAGCATTGATGCTGTCCAAATCCCGGAAATCCGAAATATCCGCAAAGGGCGCCATTATCATCATTGGGCGACTCATAAACCGGGGAAAGCCAGATCACATCAACACCCAGCTCCTTCAGATAATCCAGCTTTCCCGTAATTCCCTTCAAATCCCCGATTCCGTCCCCGTTGCTGTCACAGAAGCTCCTCGGGTATATCTGATATACAACACTTTCCTTCCACCAGGTTTATCTTGAAAAATATTATACCATTTTACCTGTTCAGCATCCATACCCCAAAATTCAGATACGCCGCAAACAAAAGCCAGAGCAGGTAGGGTATCTGAAGATAAGCCGCTTTTTTATCGATCTGGTAAAAGCTTTTAACCATCTTTGCCGTAAGCACCAGCAGAAGCAGCAGCCAGAAAAAGGCAAAAAGCCTCCAGCCAAAGGCAAAGAAAAAAATACTCCAGAAAAAATTCACCGCAAGCTGCGCCGCATACAGCTTAAGAGCCTGCGGTTTTTCCTGACTTTCGGAACACCAGATTATGGCTGAACTGACTCCCATTAATATGTACAAAATGCTCCATACAATGGGAAACACCACTCCCGGGGGCGACAACGGCGGTTTTTCCAACGTCTGATATGCCGCCATGCCGTTCCTGCTTAAAAGGGCGGAAAGCCCTCCCACCGCAAGCGGTATCAGGATCGCTGTAACATAAGTAGATTTTCGTCTGCACATAATAACCTCCACACTTTGTTCCCCGGCGGCAGCCTGGCCTGCCGCCGGATTTTCTTTCTTCTGTAAATTGTATGCCGAATCAGGTAAAATAGCCGCATTTTCGCTTCCGGGAAAAACACTGTGGGAGCCGCGCTTCCCGTCATGGCCGCAGGCGGGACAGAACAGTTGTCTGAATTTAACATTTTCTGATAAAAATTGCGAAAATGGTTTGCATATTCCGACAAAACAAGTATAATTGCTAAGTAAGAGTCCTTTTTTGGATAAAATGGAGCAGACATGACAAAAGAAGTAATCGTTAAACGTAATAAGTACGGAATCAAACTAATTCTCGACAATCACATACCCTTTCCGGAATTGTTGCAGCTTATCACAGATAAATTCAAAGAAACAGGAAACTTCTTTAAAGATGCCCAAATGGCCCTTTCCTTTGAAGGAAGAGTACTGACTCCTGATGAACAGCTGCAGATTATAGAGACCATTACGGAAAACACTTCCATCCGGATTGCATGCATCGTAGATGACGACAGCGCCCTGGAGGAACGGATGAGGACACAGCTGGAGGCTGCAGAATATGCGGGAATGCCCCAGGCTGTCACAGCGGAGGAGACCTCTACTGATTTTTACAAAGGCAACCTGCGTTCCGGCCAGGTTCTGGAAAGCTACTCCAACATCACGCTCATCGGAGATGTGAATCCGGGCGCCAAAATTATCTCCCACGGAAGCATCGTTATTCTGGGATCACTGAAGGGAAACGCCTGCGCAGGAGCTGCCGGAGCCGGCAACTGTTTTATTTTTGCGCTTGAAATGAAGCCTATCCAGCTGCAGATCGGCGATCTGATCGCCAAAAGCCCGGACAAAGAAAAGAATCCCCGCGCACTCAGGAAAAAGGAGAATGCCGCCGGTTCTTACTCTCCCCAGCTGGCCACCGCCAAAGACGGGAATATATGTATCGAACCGGTTATAAAAGGGTGCTTCAACAATTTATAAAACCAGGTGTAACTGTTCAATACCCTCACAGTTACAACCAGATTTCCAACTAACATACAGAAGGAAAACCCTCTGTTTTCGCAGAGCCCGTATTTTCCTTCGGAAAACTAGCAGGAGGATTTAGTTAAATGAGTGAAGTTATTGTTATCACATCCGGAAAGGGAGGAGTTGGCAAGACCACAACAACAGCAAATGTGGGAACCGGACTTGCCATGCTTAATAAAAAGGTTATCATGATCGATACCGATATCGGTTTAAGGAATCTCGACGTAGTTATGGGGCTGGAAAACCGTATCGTTTACAATCTGGTTGATGTGGTGGAAGGCAACTGCCGCTTAAACCAGGCGCTGATTAAGCACAAAAAATACTCCAACCTGTGCCTGCTGCCTTCCGCACAGACAAGAGACAAGGATTCCGTTTCCCCGGAACAGATGAAAGCTCTCATCGATGAACTAAGGGAAAATTTTGATTATGTCCTGCTTGACTGCCCGGCAGGAATTGAACAGGGCTTTAAGAACGCCATTGCAGGCGCCGACCGCGCATTTGTGGTAACCACGCCTGAGGTTTCCGCCATCCGCGACGCCGACAGGATCGTAGGTCTTCTGGAAGCCAATGAAATGCAGCGTATTGATCTGATTATCAACCGAATCCGCATGGATATGGTGAAGCGCGGTGACATGCTTAAGGTGGAAGACGTCAACGAAATCCTTTCCCTTCCTTTAATCGGCGTGGTTCCTGACGATGAACAGATCGTGGTATCCACCAACCAGGGCGAACCGCTTGTCGGCTCCAACAGCATGGCGGGACAGGCATATATGAACGTCTGCAAACGTCTCCTGGGCGAGGAAGTGCCGTTTTTAAATCTTGACGCGAAAAGGGGCATGATGTCCAAGCTGAAGGATATGTTCAAGAAATAATAGGGGGGCTTTATCATGAGATTAATGGATTTATTCCGGAAAAAAAGTTCCGGCGAGGTAGCAAAGGATCGTTTAAAACTTTTACTGGTCTCCGACAGAGCCAACTGCTCCCCTGAACTGATGGAACAGATTAAAAATGATATCATCCAGGTCATTTCCAAATATATGGATATTGACGCCCAGGGACTGGATATCCAGATCACCGAAACGGAATCCGAAACCGGCAACGGCGTGGTTCCTGCGCTGTTTGCAAATATTCCGATTAAGGATCTGCATAACAGGACCGGAAAATAATAAAATCGGAAAAAGAAATGCCCGCCGTCAGGCGCACATTGAGAAACGGCTTATTTATGGCTGCCGCAGCCACAAATAAGCCGTTATTCTGTCAGCGCTTCAGTTACAGCACGACCTGTCAACCGAATAAACCGCTTCAATATTTTCAATGGGCACATCGCCCTCAAAGCCCTGGCTTGCCATCAGAATATATCCTCCGTCCTTCCCCAGCAAATCCATGAACCTTCGCACCTCCCGCTTCACCTCCTCCGGTTTTCCGAAAGGAAGCAGCCCCTGGGTATCAATACCGCCGTGGAACACCTTCCGTTTCTTCTCCATGCGGTTCGCATGGGCTGCGGCTTTCAGGAATCCTTTTTTCAAATCAACCGGGACAATAGCTACCCGTATTTTACCGTCCATTTTCTGTCTGACGGATGCGGGCTATTCCACATTGCGGGTGAAAATTATCTTCTGAAAAAGGGGGATGCCTTCATCATTCCCGCCGGGGAAGCCCAGTCAGCCATACCTATCTGACCCGCATTTTCCGCAAATACATGGGAACCACCCCCATAAAATATATGAACCTGAAACGGCTGGAATACGCCTGCTTCCTGTTAGACAGCAGCATCCTTACCTGCGAGCAGATCGCGGAACGCATCGGCATGTACGACGCATCCCATTTCAACCGCTTCTTTTCCCAGCAGCTGGGGATGCCCCCTTCTGTTTACCGCAGCCGGAAGGGACCTTCCTCCCCGCCGCCGGCGGCCTGACACAAATATACATCAAAAATCCTCCAGGAGGATTGACACCCAAAGTGGCCCGCCCGATCTTTTTATTTAAAATTTCAAAGGCTTCATTTTATGCAGCCCTAAAGCCGGAAATAATGGATTTCTTGGATATGAGATTACTCTTTTATTATGAATCTCAAAAAATGCTTTAAAACCCGGACCATATTCTACTGCCTGAGTTAATATAAACAGGCCCTCACTATTAAAATAAGCGATATCCCTGTATTTATTTTCCAATAAGGCGGAAAAGTAAAACAGGTTCATATCATTGTAACTACTGATTTTTACTTATAAACTTCGCCACTTTCTTAATCATATGTATTATGCTACTACAGGAATTTCAATGGTTCAACCTTAATCATTTTTCAGATTCAAAAATGCTCCATTCAAGCCTATGCTTTAACTTTCTTATTTCTTCGGACTCTTTTTGTTTTTCTTCTTCATCAAGCTCTTGAATTACCTGTGTATTATCTACTCCTGAAAGAGCTTCAAGTAACTTGCGCATCTCATTTTGAAACAGGGGATTCGAACCCAGGGACAGGCTCACTACTAAAACGAGAAATAATTTATATATCTAATGATTTGAAAAGGAGTTGATTCAATCGTCGAGACGTACCTTTTGATTAATTAATGTCCATTCATCAGGCAATAATCTAAAAAAGGCCGAAAAGAAATAAAGAAAAACTAAAATAACAAAAAGAAACAGGCTGAATTCTTGTGTGATAGCCGCAATTACAGGTATTGGACATATATTCTTCGTTATAATTTCAGTATCAGAATTATTTTCGCTCAAAAATGAAGTCTTAAAACAGGTGGTTTTATCACCGCCCTTCTTCACTGACCACTGCCTCATCCAGCTTCTGTTCCCCAGCTAATTCTATTATCAGATAAAGTATACCACAGTTTCACCAGGCCGTAACCACTAACTTATAGCCGCAGCTGCGTTAAAAATCAGCCGTATTATCCACCATTTGCCGCGCTTCATCCCCCGGTGAGGAAAATCTGCTGTGAAAAGTAGATCAGGCTTCCTACCATTTTCCCCAGGGCCACGGAAAGGACCGCAAAACCCAGCCCATGCCTGAACTGGATTCTCCGTGCAAAAATAGGTATGGTATTCAGCATCTCAGCAATAGCCAACGCCAGACAGCCCACGAAAATCCCGGCGAATACGCCGAATACGATTACCGCCGCAGCGCTAATCCATTTCCACAGGCTGTCTGTAAAAGAGCCGAACACCTGCCATTTTCGCATCCATTCCCCCACATGGCAGGAATACTCAAAAACGCTGATAAAATTTCCAAATAATGTGCCTGCCACTACCATTTCCTCATACAGGAAAACCTTCTTGCTGGTATGGGTCTTTCCCGCAAAACGGGGCACCAGGCCAACGGAAATCAATACGGTAAATACCCCTGCAGATACCAGAAAGCCGAAGCTCAGCCCAAAGACAGCCATAAAAACACTTTTAAGAAACATCAATGGTCTTTCCCTCCCTGTCCGCAGTTTCCACCAGCGCATTGTTCACGTCATCCTCATATATGCGCATTTCCACCTCGATAGGCGTGGGGTCCTTTGTAATCCTCCTTCCGCCGATATGGTTGAAGAATACGATAATCCCAATGGCAAGCCCGATGGAGTATGCCACCTCCAGTATGGTAAAGCCGTCTGACGCTTCTCCCGCTATCATTTCATAAACCTTCATGAATACCTTATTGATCCCGATATCATTATGAAAAGCCATGATGGTAAAGGCCGTTCCGAAAAAACAGATAAGGCAGACGAACGCAATCTTCAGCCACTGCGCCGGCCCCTTTTCCCGTTTCACCCTGACCCGTTCCATAATGATATCCGTCTCGCCCAGGTTTTCCACAGTCAGCTCCGGATATAGCTTCTGAAGGGATTCGATGATTTTCATCACGCTCACCACCTGGCGCTGAGGCTTGGTGTCCCTGAATTTATATATCTTCATGGCTTTTGCGTGAGCCAGGATATCCTTATTCGCACATACCAGCTTTCCTAAATCAGAAAGCTGCACATCCTCCTTTTCTACCTCCACATTCCGTTCCAGCTTCAGGTATAAAGTTTCCTGTGATGCCATACCGCCCCTTTCCGGCCGGTCTTTTACGTCCGTCGGGAACGCCGCGCTTCCCGCCTGTACAATCCGGCCTTTCATTTCCATAATTTCGCTGTTTCATTCACACGTTAGTAATATGGAGATTCTTCTTTTTTATACACATTCTCCTGAAAATCCAGTGATGAAAAAATTTTGCCCATGAAAAAACAGCAGTTGATCAAACTGCTGCTTTTCCAATCATCATCATATCATCTATCAAAATTAAGTAGTTGTCTTAGTTGGAGAACATGTAAGCGGTGGAAAGCTTAACGCCGGAACCGGTGTTGGTAATATATGTATAGATACCAATCTTAGTATAGTTGCCGCTTACCATGTTGCTGTAATGTGAAGGGCTTGCCTTCAGGCTTGCGAATACGCTGTCTGCTGCGGTGTTCTGTTCTTGCTCTGAAAAACCGAAGCTTCCGTATGTAATATAGGAAAGGTTCTCGCCGCGCCATTTGTTGGAACTTATCATATCGCATCCACTTGTTCCATCGGGACGGGTATGGCTCCAAAGAGATGTGATTTCTTCACTTCTTAGTGCTGCGAAGCTGTTTAATTCATTGTCAAGTGTCAGTGCGGGAAGTCCCTGCTCTGCTCTCAAATTATTGATATCTGCAAGAAGTCTTGCATTCATTGTCATTGTCTGATCTGCTGTTGCTGCTTCCGCTTTCATTGTGGATGCGGGTGCCATTGTTGTTACGATAACTGTTAAAACTGCTAATATGGTGATGATTGCTTTCTTCATTTTCCTTCATCCTTTCAAATCGTGTCGATTGAAAAATGATGGAAAACTACTAGGCATATTCGGTTATTTAAAAGTAGTGATAATCCTTCGATTATCTTACAGTACCTTACGGTACCGGCAGCTGGCTGCCATCCTTTCTGAAGGGAAGGCCCTGTAGCTTTGCGTCCTTACTTTTCAATAAGTTTGCCAAATGTAGTTTTCACGCCTTTTTCAAGTGCAAAGGCCTGATAGTAAAAAAAATAGTCTTGCGTCTGTAAGGAGACCAAGGCTATCATTGCAAATACATACGCTTTTACTATGTATCAGGCAACTGGCTGCCAACCTCTTATAGAGGGAAGGCCCTGTAGCTTTGCGTCCTTATCTTTCAATAAGTTTGCCAAGTGTTGAATTAGATGTATATGATGATTAAATGATGTATGATGATTTTATCTAACTTCATACTACACCCATACAGTTAAAAAAGCAAGTATATTTTTAAATTTTATTACTTTATGTAACTATTTAATAATTGTGAAGGGACAGAACAGCTGCACTCTTTATTGCGGCTTTGGAAATTACAGCCCCGGACCCGGCTCATGCCTGCCGGCGCCCGGGTCCGCGCCTGTTTTCCGGCGGCTTCATCTGTTTCATTTCATCTGTCATCTGCCTGGCTTCATCTGTTTCACTTCATCTATCTTTATCTGTCTTACTTCCCTTACTTCATCTGCCTGACTTCATCAACCACGCCATGCACGACAAACCGCCCCGTGCCGCCGGCTTTTCCGTGGCAGGTGGACAGCGTGACCATATCCGGCCTTCCCTGCGTGGACGCTTCCTGATATCCTTTAAAAAGCGATTTCCGAAGTATCATATCCAGATAGCTGTCATAATCCTCGTCCGTATAAACGGACTGATAGGTATCGCTGCCGCTTACCGTCGTATAATAGGAAATAATCCGGTATCTGACCGCTTTATCCTCCGTATAGAGATAAAACCAGGGATTCCCGTCGGCCATCCCCTCTTCCTGGATAAACTTCTTCAGGGATCCGAACATGGTGCGGTTCTTCATGTTATGCCCGTAAATCACCGTATTCCTGTCCGACAAATCCGGCGAATTGCCGGCATCCATAAATATGCAGCCTGCGCTGTTCTTCTCACCCTCAAAGGTCTTATAAAGATACGCCTCATTATCCGCCCCCTGGACCACCGGATAATTCAGTTCCAGGGCCGGGATATATAGCCAGTATCTGAAGTCCTGATTTTTATCCTTCAGCGCTTCAAAGTCTATCTCCGGCATAAAAAAATCATCCTCAGGCGCATCCGTCACCGTTTCCGCAGCGGCCGCCGCATCCGTATTCACATATTCCTGCAGCTCCTTATATTCCGCCGCTCCCTTGCTGTATTCCACAAAAATACCGCCCAGATTTACGCAGGCCACGATAAGGACAACAACTGCGCACAGGGGAACCAGAATTCCAATCCATTTTTTCATATGTGCCTCTTTCTTTCAGTGCATATTTAAAAATTCATCCCACAGACAAAAGTACCAGCTCAGGTAACCGTGAAAGAACCGAACGGTTACCCTGTTTGACTTTATTATATACCCTGCCGAAATCCTGATCAATGAATTTTCAGCACACCAGCTGCTCCCGCATGCGCAGCAATATTTTTTTCTCCAGCCTGCTCACCTGTACCTGGCTGATTCCCAGGACCCCGGCCACCTCAGTCTGGGTCTTGTCCTGGAAATAGCGCATCTCAATCAGCTCACGCTCCGTCTCGCTCAGGCTGTCCAGCAGCTGATTGAGAAGCATATGATCCAGAAGCTTTTCCTTTTCTTCGTCCAGACAGCCTGACTGGCAGTCTCCCGCCGCCACCTTGTCCAGAAGCTGTACCTCATTGCCGTCAGACTGATAAATGGTCTTATAAATAGATTCCACCTCCACATTGGCCTCCATAGCCATGACGATATCCTCCTTGGCAATGCCCGTTTCCCCTGAAATTTCCTCCAGTGTGGCGTCCCTGCCGTACTGATGGCCCAGCCGCTCCGCGGCCTGCTTTATCTTCCAACCGTTTTCCTTCAGGGTACGGCTCACCTTAACAAGGCCGTCATCCCGCAGAAACCGTTTGATTTCACCGCTTATCATGGGGACCGCATAGGTGGAAAAACGGACGTCAAAGGACAGATCAAACTTATCTATTGCCTTGATCAGCCCTATGGTCCCAATCTGGAACAGATCCTCCATATCGTATCCCCGGCCTGAGAAGCGTTTCACGATGTGATGAACGAGTCCCAGGTTTTTCTCTATCAGTACTTCTCTGGCCGAATTATCCCCGGCCTGCGCCTGTGCAATCAGTACTGATATTTCCTCCATGCACTACTCCTCATCTTCCGACCAGGAAAGAGTTCCCAGCTTCTTTTCCATTTTTACAAGAGTTCCTCTTCCCGGCTCGCTTGTCACATCCAAATCGTCCATAAAGGCCTCCATGAAGGCAAAACCCATACCGGAACGGTCCATATCCGGCCTGGTGGTAAACAGCGGCTCCATGGCCTGTTCCACATCCGCAATCCCTCTGCCCTTATCTTCGATTTCGATATGTAATACATCTCCCCGCAGGCAGCATCTGACCTCCACCTTGCCCGGCTCATCCCCGGACCAGCCCGCATAGCCGTGGATAATGGCGTTAGTGACCGCTTCGGACACGGCGGTTTTTATGTCCGCCACCTCCTCCAGTGTAGGATCAAGCGGTGTGATGAAGGCGGCTACGGCCACTCTGGCAAACCCCTCATTTTCCGAAACCGCGTCAAATTCCAATTTCATTTCGTTGTTCATTTCTCCTCCATTCTGCCGTCTGGCGGCATCTGCAAAATGTAATCCCAAAGCAGCTGCAAGACGTAGGGCAGCCGCCGTTGATTGAATGTTTCATTCCATGATTTCCACAATTCTGTCCAGCCCGGCAAGCTGGAGCATACGCCGGATCTGCCTGCCCGCATGAAGCACAAAAACCTTTCCTCCGAAGCAGGAAATGAGCTTGTATCTTCCAATGAGAATGCCGATTCCTGAGCTGTCCATAAAATGGGTATCCTCAAAATCAAAGACCACATTGCCCACCTGGGATTCCAGGATATAGTGGTCCGCATTTTTACAGATTTCATCGGAACGGTGGTGATCCACCTCCTCCGGCATCCGGATGCACAGATAGTTATCAATAATTTGATAATCGCCCGCCATCCTTGCAGCGTCCGCCACCTCGGCCTGGCTGGTCACCTTCAGCTGTTCATTTTCCCTGCTATTCATTGACTTAAAATCCTCCTCCATATGTTTCTCCTTTCTCACAGTTACTGCCAGAACCCCTGTCTGACCGGCGTTAAAAAAGAGAACCTCATGCATACGCATCCGGCCAGGGGCCGTGCGTCCATGAAAGTTCTCTTTTGTAAGTGATATTTAATTGGATATTTATTTTTTCCTCCTGGAGTTCGGCATACGCCGTTTCAAATACGGCTCAGGATTCCAGCTCCTTCAGATAGTCCTTGGCCCGGCGGGCCTTTTCCGTATTCGGGAATTGTTCAATTACCTGGTTGTATATTTTGGCGGCGTTCTTGCTGTCGCCTTTTTTCTTATAGGCGTTGCCCAGGATAAAAAGAGCGTCCCCATTGGTTTCATCGTAGGAAAATGCCTTTTCCAAATCCAGGATGGCGTTCTCGTAATCTCCCGCCTTGTAGGATTTATTCCCGCTGTTCGTGTAAGCCTCGCTAATCTTGGGGCCCACAGTCTCCAGCAGCTTGGCGTACAGATTCTTATATGCCTCGGAAATCGTATCGGACTGCATGGCTTCCTTATCGATTCCTTCCAGCGCCTGGGATATCTTCTCCATATCCTCCGGCGTATCCAGGTAGGTGTATGCCGCATTCAGCAAATCCTCAACAGTCTGCAGCGTACCGTCCTTACCTGCATAGACCTCCAGCTCCGAATTCAGTTCATCATTCTTTGCGGTCAGGGTATCCAGCTGCTTCTGCATATCCGTAAGCTCTGCATTTTTCTTATCCAGCTGCTCGCCGATACTTCTGCTTTCTTCGTTCAGCTGGGCTTTCAGGCTCTGGAGCCTGCCGGGAAGAATCAGGGTCAGGGAAACAGCCAGGCCGATTGCCACGCCGCCAAGCAGATAAAGAAGTCCGGTATAGTTCTTTTTCGGCTCCTTTACGGCAAGAGGCTGGATGATGGTTTCGTTTCCGCTCTGATATTTGATAACATCCTCAGTTTTCGCGGCTTTGTGGACATTTTTCACACCTTCGTCCACATTCAGGGCAGCGTTTACCTCCTTCATGTAACGAAGCGTCATGGTGTTGCCCACATCAATCCTGCTGCACTTCACAAGCTCCCTTTTCGCCTTATCCCAATCCTCATTATGAATATGAAGAAGGGCCAGAAGCTGATGGGCGCGCAGGAATTTGGAATTGATGGAGAGCACCTTGCGAAGCTGGATCAGCGCCAGATCCAGGCTTCCCTGCCTGCAGTACACCAGGGCCTGGTTGTATTTCTTAATCGCCTGGTTCAGGTTTTCCAGCTGGCTGGGGCTGTTCTGCACAGCTTCGATATAGGCGTCGGCAATGTTCTTCTCCGGCTGGAGATTCTTGCTGATGACCCATTCGCTGAGGGCATCCACGGTTTCACCCATCTCAAAATATACGAGTCCCAGAAGGTTCCTCGCTTCAATATTCATCTTATTCAGTTTCAGACATTCCGTCAGGCTTACAACTGCGCCTGAAAGATCCCGTACGTTCGCTTTCTCCAGACCATCATTATAGTAAAAATTGGATACGCTGACGACCTTCTTATACCGCGCCACATCGGCGCCGCAGTTCGTACAGAAATCGTGTTCCGTAAGCTCTGCGCCACAATTATAACAATTCATAACGGCAATCCTCTATTCCTCTGTGCTCTTTGCTGTTTTCCTGTTCTTTTCGATTTCCACCAGCAGGTCTGTCAGGTCCGTTAAATCATGGTTATATATGGCTTCCTCCACCTCGTCTACTTCAAGGCTGGGATGAAATTTCTTCAGTTCTTCCTCAAAATCTATCATCATAAAAACACCTCATTCTGCCGGCGCATCCGCACCGGATATGGAAAGCTGCTGCAGCCGTGCGCTTTCTTACAGCTGCTGCTTCTGTTTTCTTTTCTCAAGGTATGCTTTCAGCTGGCCGGCCAGATACAGGCTCCCTGCGGCATAGACCTCGTCCTCAGGCCGCTTCTTTTCCAGCAGCGTCTCCATGGCCTGCTCCGGGCTGTGATAGATCCTAACCTGGTTCCTTCCTCTCCAGAGCGAATCCAGCTGTTCCTCCGTCAGGCTTCTCGCGCTGTCCAGCCTTGCAATGGCCACATCCTCAAAAAGCCCGCTGTCCACAATACGCTGTGCCATCGGCTCCACCCGTTTGTCCGCCACAGCGGAAAACAGCAGATGCCTTTTCCCACGGCAGCCGTCCTCCCGGACGCTTTCCAGGAAAGCCTGCATACCATCTTCATTGTGGGCGCCGTCAATAAAAACACCGGGCAGGACTTCTTCCATCCGGCCTTCCCATTTTGCCTGCGACAGCCCGTTTTCAACCTGCTGCCTGGTAACCGGGCAGCTTCGTGAGAGCACCTCCAGAGCGCAAACGGCCAGCGCGGCGTTCTCCTTCTGGTAAACTGCCCTGGTTGACAGGCTGGCCCTAATATATTCATAATACCCAGAGCGCATGGAAAAATCAACGCTTTTATTCTTAAATTTAAATAAAACAACTTGTTTTTCTGACACAGGAATCACTTCCGCCGACATTTCACGGGCTTTTTTGACAATAACCTCGTTTACCTCTTCTTCCTGCTCCCAAAATACGACAGGGACGCCTTTTTTAATAATTCCGGCCTTTTCCCCGGCGATTTCGGCCTTCGTATTCCCCAGATACTCCGTATGATCAAGGCCGATGCGGGTGATGACCGTTACCAGCGGTTTTTCGATAACGTTGGTAGCGTCCAGGCGTCCGCCCATTCCCGTTTCCAGTATAATATAGTCTGCCCGTTTTTCCTGAAACCAAAGCATGGATATGAAAAACAGCATTTCAAAAAAAGTGGGATGGTATTCCTCCTGATTTTTTTCACAAAAGGCCTTTACGCTGTCCATCACCTGATTAAAACAGCGGGCAAATTCCTCTTTGGAAATCATTTCCCCGTCGAGCCGGAAGCGCTCCCTCACATCCACCAGATGCGGGGAGGTGAAAAGACCGGTCCTCCGGCCCGCGCCGCTTAAAACAGCATTAATATAGGAACATACTGATCCTTTTCCGTTTGTTCCCGCCACATGGATCATGCCCGACCGTTCGCCCGGCCTTCCCAGATATTCATAAAACCTTCGGGTGTCCTCAGGTGTATTTTTCTTCGTAAATTTGGGGATCTGCAGGGCATAATCCACTGCCTCCTCGTAGGTATAGCTCTTTTTTTCCATCATTATCTTCTGCCTCGTGTATTTCTTTGGGACGGCCCGTACTCCGAAACCGCAGCGCCCACACTACGCAAGGCCGCCTGTGCGGCTTCAAGCAAGGGGGCGCAAAACAGCTATGCGCACCCTGCTTCCGCCCTGTGAATCCATGATACCCTGCACGGTACCGTCTGCCGCTTATTTTTTCAGGGCGCCCAGACGTTCTTTTACCTGTGCCATCATCTGTGTGTATTTTTCCAGCTTTTCCTTTTCCTCAACGATTTTGCTTTCCGGCGCCTTGGACAGGAATTTTTCGTTGCTCAGCATGCCGTTGACGCGCGCCAGCTCACCCTGCAGCTTCTTTTCCTCTTTTTCCAGTCTTTCGATTTCCTGGGCGATATCCACCAGCTCTGCAAAGGGGATGTAGCAGGTGGCCCCTGCGATCACAACGGAAACCGCATCATCCGCAATGCCTGTCCGGTCCGCCTGGACGGTTACCTGGGAAGCATAGGCAAGGGAAGCGAAGAACAGCTTTCCTTCGGTAAATGCCCGGGTGATATCCTCCTTGTCGCTTACTACATAAACATGCGCCTTTTTGCTGGGCGGCACGTTCATATTGCTTCTCACGTTACGGATGCCCCTTACGGCCTCCTTGATGATTTCAATATCCTTCTCCTGCGCCGCATAATTCCAGTCCGCGCGGTATTCGGGCCATTTTGAAATCATAATGGATTCTTCCTCGTCCTGGAGCGTGCAGAAAATCTCTTCCGTCACGAAGGGCATGAAAGGATGCAGCAGCTTCAGCGCGTTAAGAAGCACATTTTTCAGCGTCCACAGGGCCGCTCCCTGGCTGTCCGCATCATCGGTGTCATACAGCCTGGGCTTCACCATTTCAATATACCAGTCGCAGAACTCATCCCAGATGAAGTCATATACCTTCTGGACAGCGATGCCCAATTCAAAGTTCTCCATGTTGTCGGTTACTTCCTTCACCACATTGTTCAGCTTGGAAAGTATCCATTTATCCACCGGCTGCAGATGTCTGTCCGCATCCTGAGGGATGGTCTTGCCGTCCATATTCATCATGATGAAACGGGAAGCATTCCATACCTTATTGGCAAAATTACGGCTGGCCTCCACTCTTTCATAGTAGAAGCGCATATCGTTTCCGGGCGCATTTCCCGTAATCAGGGTAAGGCGCAGCGCATCCGCGCCGTACTGGTCGATGATCTCCAGCGGATCGATGCCGTTGCCCAGAGACTTGGACATCTTCCTGCCTTGGGAATCCCTGACAAGGCCGTGGAACAGGACGGTGGAAAAGGGTTTTTCACCCATCTGCTCATAGCCGGAGAAGATCATGCGGATAACCCAGAAGAAAATGATATCGTAGCCGGTAACCAGCACATCCGTAGGGTAAAAATAATCCAGATCCTCTGTTTTATCCGGCCAGCCCAGCGTAGAGAAGGGCCACAGCGCGGAGGAGAACCAGGTATCCAGCGTATCCGGATCCTGGGTCAGGTGAGTGCAGCCGCACTTCGGGCAAACCGAAGGCGCTTCCTTAGCCACCACGATTTCACCGCATTCGTCACAGTAATAAGCCGGTATGCGGTGTCCCCACCAGAGCTGTCTGGAAATACACCAGTCGCGGATGTTATCGGTCCAGTTATAATAGGTTTTGTCCATGCGTTCCGGAATCAGCCGGATATCGCCGTTTTTCACACCCTCCACAGCGGGCTTGATCAGCTCGTCCATTTTTACGAACCACTGCTTTTTAATCAGCGGCTCCACCGTGGTCTTGCAGCGGTCATGGGTGCCTACATTATGGGAATAGTCTTCGATTCCCACCAGAAGCCCCATTTCGTCAAGCTCCTTCACGATGGCAGCTCTCGCTTCATAACGACCCATGCCCGCGAATTTGCCGCCGTTTTCATTGATGGTGGCATCATCGTTCAAAATATTGATTTCAGGCAGGTTATGGCGCTTTCCTACCTCAAAGTCGTTAGGGTCATGGGCCGGGGTGATCTTAACCACGCCGGTACCGAATTCCATATCCACATAGGAATCCGCCACGATGGGGATTTCCCGGTTCATCAGGGGCAGCAGCACCTTCCTGCCGATGAGGGACGTATATCTTTCATCCTCAGGGTTGACCGCCACAGCCGTATCACCCAGCATGGTTTCCGGACGGGTGGTTGCGAACTCCAGGAACTCCGTAGTGCTGGGCGCGCCGTTTTCATCTATGAGCGGGTATTTGATGTGCCAGAAATGGCCCGCCTGCTCCTCGTAAACCACCTCCGCATCGGAAATGGAGGTATTGCATACCGGGCACCAGTTTACGATACGGCTGCCTTTATAGATCCAGCCCTTTTCATGCATTTTGCAGAACACTTCGGTTACGGCTTTATTGCAGCCTTCGTCCATGGTGAAGCGCTCTCTGTCCCAGTCACAGGAGGAGCCAAGCTTACGGAGCTGGCTTGTAATCCTGCCGCCGTACTCCTTTTTCCACTTCCAGGCGCGCTCCAGGAATTTTTCCCTTCCCAGGTCGTGCTTGTCAATGCCTTCTTCCTTTAATTTTTCAATGATCTTCACTTCCGTTGCGATGCTGGCATGATCTGTTCCCGGCTGCCACAGCGCATTATAGCCCTGCATCCTCTTGAAACGGATCAGGATATCCTGCATGGTATTGTCCAGGGCGTGTCCCATATGCAGCTGTCCCGTGATATTCGGGGGCGGCATTACAATAGTAAAGGGCTTTTTGCTTCTGTCCACCTCTGCATGGAAATATTTCTTTGCTATCCACTTTTCATAAAGTCTGTCCTCAATGCCATGAGGATCGTAGGTTTTAGCCAGTTCCTTACTCATAATTACTCCTATCCGCCCGCTCCTGCGGGCCTTTGTTTTGTGTGGGGGGACGGGCTTTCCCGCAGTCCTGCCCGGCGTCCTGTTTCCTGCGGGGTGCGGACGGGGGGAAAGCCCTAGGGTAGCGGCCGCGGAAGTTAAGGGCAGAATCGTGTGAAAATGCCTTAAGGGACATAAAAAAGGCCCTTTGCCGGGTTGGTTCGGCAAAGGGCGTCTTTAACGCGGTACCACCTTTGTTCACCGGGAAACTTGGGGCGTCTGGTGTGGGGAATGAGACGCTCAGGGGGGCAGAATAGACTTTTGCTGTTGCGGCAAAATTCTGGGATCCGGCCTGCGTTTGGTTTCCTGGCCTTTGGCATCTTTTAACGGGGATGAGGCGGGAGGCCTTAATGGGCAGAATTTATGGGGTCTGCTTTTGGGGGTCCGATTCCAAAGCTACCTTCGGCATTCCTTTCTTCTGAACGTCTTCCAGCCTGGCTTGGATTTTGTGTGTCGTTGATTAATATTTAATCAGCAGGGATTGCGCCAGGACGTTCTTCTCTGTGAAGGGGGGATGCTTACTCCTCTTTTTCATTATCTTTGATATTATGGCGGCTGAACCCTGTAATTTCGGGGTGGCCAATTTATTTTTTACTATAATGAATGAATGGGCTTTTGTCAAGTCCATACCCGTATTGTTTTATGGGTTATGTGAGCGTTCTTAAAGGAGTCTGGGGGGCCGAACTGTTACCTTTTTTATCGAGGTATTCTATGTAGGGCTTTTTATTCACTTTGTGTGAGTTGTTTTTGTACCAGCTGAAAGATTCTTTCAGACCTTCCTGCAGGTGTTTGAGCTCTGGCATCAGTTGATTTTGGGAGGGGACATCGAGGCAGTATTCGTAGTTATAAAAACAGAAATAGTTTCTTTGTTCGATATCCTGGCGCACATTTATAAATTCGGCCTGGCGGCCGGCGACGCGATAGCAGAGATGCACCCATTCGCGGATTGTTACGGTTTCTTTATTTCCTACGTTATAAATGTGTTGGGAGGGTTTGGCGTTAAGAAGGATTTCTGTGAATCTGCATAAATCATGGACATGAAAAAAGCAATCCAAATCTCTACAAGGCCGTCCTTTCCATAGTATTCGATATCCGGCGCTCCTGATTTCATTCTGCCTGTAAGGTAGCCTTTATTTAAGGGCCGGTATTTGGATTTGGGCAGCCATTTTGTGATTGCCATGGCTTCCGTTTTTCCGATGGTTTCCAGCGTGCAGGGGAAAATTGCCCATGTCATGGCCGGTATGGTGTATTCTGTGATATCGTTTCGCGTATCTTTGTCACTTGATACTGCGATCAGATACTCAAATTTACGGGGATCTGTTTCGTTCGTATTATAAATATTTATTCCGAGCAGGCCCTGCTGCTTTTGATTTGACAGCGCCAGTAACGGTTTGTCATGGTTTTCTGTTCGTATCTGGGGGAAAGACTGTCGCTTTACAGAGAAGGCGCCAATGCTTATGGGAACATTATTGACACAAACGGGAATTATATCATCAGCCATGACGGGGATGATGGTGCAGTGGGCAGGAACCTGTTCGATTACCTGGAAGGGCAGGCGGAATTTGATGAAGGATATGCTTCTTCCATGCTGCGGGATAATCCGCCATCTCCGCCAGATAAATGTCGCTGATATCCAGAATCGTTCGCCTTGTTTCCAATCTGTCCGCCCGTACCATCCAGACCAGAAGCGAAAAAATGAGCAGTCCCAACACTGCCGCCGCTGCCATCACACTGGTCTGTTTTTTATTCGAAAATGAAAACTTGCCTTCCTTCATTACCGGTTCCGCCTGATTATATTTTATCGTCCAGCCGTAAAGCTTTATTTTTTATCATCATAGCATCCCGAAGAATGAAAAACAAGACTTTATTACAGTGTTTTCGGATCCGGTTTTTCCGGGTTATATATTACGGTTCAGCCTGGTCTGAACCGTAACTGCCCAGACCTGCCCGGACTGTAACGGTTATGTTCCAATGTCCCCGGTAATCCTGTATTTTCCCGGCGGCAGTCCCTTTTTCTGCCGGAATATGTTGGCAAAATAGTGCTCATCCGAAAACTGCAGCCGGTAAGCAACCTCCTTCACCGTCATCCCCGTGTTTCTCAAAAGCAGGCAGGCCGTGTCTATTTTCCGGGACAGCACATATTCATAGGGTGTCTGGCCATATGCCTTCCGGAAAACCCGAGTCAGCTGGGAAGGGGAAAGGCTGGCTTCCTTTGCCAGCTGTTCAATACTCAGGCGTTCATAAATATGCTCATCCACATATTTCCTAACTGCAACCGCAGTCTCCGGAAGCCGTATTTCCGGCTCCGCCCCCGCCGCTGCATGGGCGGCCAGCTGAAGAAGGATTTCATGGAAAAGGAGGGAGGTCCTGCGTGCCACCTCGGTCCCGCTGCCCTCCTTTTTTTCACAGACATGAAGGAACTCCCGGAATAAAGGATAGACCGGGCAGTCCCGGAAAAGGACCGTCTCCCCCAGGCCGAAGCCTTCCACAAGGGTGTCGCACAGGCTTCCTTTTACATTCATCCATATTTTTTTCCATGGATTGGCCGCATCGGCCTGGTAAAAATGGCTTTTTCCCCGGGGAAGCAGATAAACGTCCCCCTTTGCCGGACGGTAGGTTTCCTCCCCGATCCGCAGCAGGCCTTCCCCTTCCATAATATACTCAAGGATATAGATGGAGGAATTCTCCCTTTCTATATGATAATGGCTGTCAGGATAGGTAATTCCCGTCATCTCAATCTGAAAAACCGGCTCTCCCGGCAGCTGGCCCGGGAGGAATGTAATGATTTGTTCCATAATGCGTGTTTTCCTCAATATTTTGCGTGTAATTTCCATTTATTAACCTATATTATAGCTGTATACTTCAAGTAACGCAAGATGAGCCGGGGCATCCGGCAGAATGGAGGAAATTATGGGGAATATACCTAGACCGGAACATCCTTTTCCGCAGTTTGTACGCGAGGACTGGATGAACCTGAACGGAACATGGGATTTTGAACTTGATTTGAACAACAGCGGGCTGGAAAGAGGCTTTGGAAAAAGGACGGATTTTAAGGACAAGATCCTGGTGCCCTTCTGCCCTGAAAGTGAATTGAGCGGCGTCGGCTACACGGACTTTATCGCAGCCGTATGGTATCACCGCACCGTTACCGTCAGCGCAGAACAGCTGCAGGGAAAGGTTTACCTGCATTTCGGCGCCGTGGATTATGACTGCCGTGTATTTGTTAATGGCACGGAGGCGGGAAGGCACAAGGGAGGCTATGTGTCCTTTGCCCTGGAAATTTCCACGCTTCTGAAGGAAGGGGAGAATCATCTGGTGGTATGTGCACAGGATGATACCAGAAGCCCTATGCAGCCCATCGGCAAGCAGAGCGACCGCTTCTATTCACATGACTGCTCCTATACCAGAACCACAGGTATCTGGCAGACCGTATGGATGGAATTCACGCCTGCCGCACATATCTGCAGCGTCCAGTATTACCCGAATGTAGCGGAAGGCTCCGTAACCATCAAGGCAGTAGTGGAAGGGGAAGGCATCTTCAGCGCCGCCGCTTCCTATGAGGGAACCGCCTGCGGAAGCGCATCCGCCAGGACGGATTCCGGCAACGTAATCGTCACCATCCCCCTGAGCGAAATCCATCTCTGGGAAGCAGGGGCAGGACGCCTTTATGATCTGCAGCTTTCCTTCGGCGATGACAAAGTGAGCAGCTACTTTGGCCTCCGTGAAGTGAAGCTGGACGGCTACCGCTTCCTGATTAACGGCAAGTCCGTATTCCAGCGTCTGATCCTGGATCAGGGATTCTATCCCGATGGCATTTATACGGCGCCCTCCGACGAGGCTCTGGTAAATGATATCCGCCTTTCCATGGCGGCAGGCTTCAACGGAGCCAGGCTGCACCAGAAGGTATTTGAACCCCGCTTCCTCTATCACTGCGACAGGCTGGGTTATCTGGCCTGGGGCGAAATGGCAAACTGGGGCTTTGATCATTCCTCCTATTCCGGCTATGAGGCATTTATTCCGGAATGGATCCAGTCGATTGAAAGAGATTTCAACCATCCCGCCATCGTAGGCTGGTGTCCTTTCAATGAAACCTGGGATTTTGAGGGACGCAGACAGATTGACAGCCTTCTTGCCCTCACATGGAAGATCACCAAGCAGTATGACACCACCCGTCCCTGCATCGATACCAGCGGCAACTACCACGTTGTTACGGATATCTTTGACGTGCATGACTATGAGCAGGATCCCGAAGCATTTGCCGCCACTTATGAGCCGTTTAAAAATGGTACGGGCGTATTCCACGACCGTCTGGGCGACAGGCAGCAGTACAAAGAAGGGCAGGCGATGTTCGTCAGCGAATACGGCGGAATCAAATGGGCTCCCGGCAGCACGGACGAAAAGGCCTGGGGATATGGAAACGGCCCCAGGACTGAGGAAGAGTACATATCCAGATATAAAGGACTTACCGATGCGCTTCTTGACAATCCCAGGATGTTCGGCTTCTGCTATACACAGCTGACAGACGTGGAACAGGAACAGAACGGCATCTATTACTATGACAGGACACCTAAGATCGATGTGAATATCTTTAAGGAAATCAACAGCCGGAAGGCTGCTATCGAAGACTGATAAGGACGGATGCCCTGGCTTAATATCATGATATTTATCTCCCACAGCTACGGACCAACTTCTTACAGATCCTATGTGTTCCGCAGCTACGGGAATAAATTAAGCCCGAAAGGGAAATGGCAGATACCCATGAAGTATGTATGCCATCTGCCTTTCGGGCCTGTTATTCTTATTTTGAAGCACAGGCATAACTGCCTGGCAAAGCTATACCCTGCCTTCCATAATAATATTCTGAGGATTCATTCCCAGCGCTTTATAAAAGCCCATGGCCGATTCATTAAAGGCCCATACCTTCAGTTCCACCCTGTTGATTCCCATCGGCCTGATTATGTCCGCCAACGCCTCATAGAGCGCTTTTCCCACACCCATATGCCTGAAATCTTCAAAGATGCAGATATCGTCAATGTAGGCATAGCGTCTGGGCACCACCACCGGGTGGGCCGGAGCCTGCTTCAGCTTGACATTACATATGCCCGCAGCCCTGCCGTCTGCCTCGGCTACCAGGAAGAAGGAATTTTCCTCCTCCATCAGCTTTTCAAAATCTTCCCTGCCAAACGGGCTGTCCTCCAGGTCGGCAAAAATATCCGGCCGGTTTACCGCATGGATATGCTGTTCTTCCCGTATGGCCGCTCTCAACAGCTCATAATCTCCCCAGCCGCCTTCTCTTACGGTAATTTTCTTTTTCTCCTGCATCAAATTTACCTCTTCTCTTATATGCCTTCTATACCAAATCTGCTGCGTTTTCTCCGATTTTGCTGATAATCTTTTTATTAATTCTCGCATAGAAGAACAGGGTGACAGTCAGCGACATAAGTTCCGCAATCGGGAATGCCCACCATACGTTTTCCACCTTACCGGTCAGGGAAAGCAGATAGGCTGCGGGAAGCAGCACTAAAAGCTGTCTTGCCGCAGATACCGCCAGACTGTAAACACCGTTGCCCAAAGCCTGGAATACACTGCCGATAACAATACAGAAGCCGGCAAACATAAAGCTCAGGCTGATGATTCTAAGGGCAGGCACGCCGATTGTCAGCATATGTTCCGAAGCGTTGAACATAGCCAGCAGCTTGTCCGGGAAAATCTGGAAAACAAGGAGCCCCACCATCATGATGGACACCGCATAAATGATACTCAGCTTTGCCACATGCTTCACACGTTTCCGGTTGCCCGCGCCGTAATTATAGGCCACAATAGGAACCATTCCGTTATTCAGGCCGAATACCGGCATGAACACAAAGCTCTGCACCTTGAAATAAACGCCGAAGACCGCCGTGGCAGTTGAAGTAAACTGAATCAGAATCAGGTTCATGCCATAGGTCATGACAGAGCCGATTGCCTGCATGATAATAGACGGGATGCCTACGGCATAAATCCTGCCGATCATTTTTTTCTCAGGACGGAATTTTCTGAAATTCAGATGGATATCCTTGTTCACCTTCAGGTTAAAGATAATTGCCAGCCCTGCCGCCACAATCTGTCCGAATACCGTAGCCGCCGCTGCGCCCGCAACGCCCATTTTGGGAAAGCCAAAGAGGCCGAAAATCAAAATAGGGTCGAAAATAATATTAATCACTGCGCCCAGACTCTGGGTAATCATGGTATACATGGTCCGTCCGGTGGACTGCAGCAGCTTTTCAAAGGTCATCTGGGTAAACATACCGATAGAACAGATACATACAATCGTCAGATAGGTTACGCCGTAGGATACGATTTCCTGATCCTTTGTCTGGCTTAAATAAAACGGCTTCGCAATCAGTACTCCGACTATCAGAAATACCACGTAGGACATAATCGCAAGGAAAACGCCGTTTTCCGCCGCTTTATTAACATTCTCCTGATCCCGCTCTCCCAGGCTTCTGGAAAGGACCGCATTGACGCCGACGCCGGTTCCCGTGCTGAGGGCGATCATCAGCGACTGGATAGGGAACGCCAGGGAAACAGCGGTCAGTGCATTTTCATTGATCATGGATACGAACACACTGTCCACAATGTTGTAAAGGGCCTGCACCAGCATGGAAACCATCATGGGAAGGGCCATGGACAGAAGCAGCCTGTTCATGGGCATGGTTCCCATCTTATTAGTCATAACGCGTTCCGGCTGCTTTCCCTCTCCCGCCGCCTGGGACGCCGCGCCATTTACAGCTGCATTTTTCTTTTGTTTTTCACTCATTTTAACACCACTTTCTAACTCTTAACTAGCTAACCATTCCAGTATAATAGAAAAAACAGCAGCCCGCAAGTAAAACAATCTGCTGTTCCTTCCTATTTATATAAGCAATTTAACTAAAGTTTTTGCATAACTGTCCTGTTCCATCACAGTTACATGCAAAATTCCATTCAAAACCACCTGCGAAATTAATATTTTGTACTTCCGGATGACTTTCAGCCGGTCAGCACTGTAAACGCACCGGCCGGCTGAACTGCTGATTTTTCCTTATGCATGGGGAATATTGGTAAATTCCGATATTTCCCGGCTGATGGTGCATAAATCCTCAACGCTTAGATCATGCAGTCTCTCATGCCCTGTGATGCGGGCGAAGGTTTTCAGTTCCTCCAGGGAGCAGTTGAGATAGTTTGCCACTCTCGCTGCCGCCGCATCCATCTTAAGGCGTGCTCTCAGTGTCTCATCCTGTGTGGCGATTCCTACCGGACATTTTCCGCTGCCGCAAATCCGGTACTGTTGGCAGGCCGCTGCCATCAGCGCCGCCGAAGCCACCGCCACCGCGTCGGCTCCCATGGCAATCGCCTTTGCAAAATCCGAGGATACCCGCAGCCCTCCCGTAATCACCAGGGAAATATCGGATTTCACGCTGTCCAGATATTTCCTTGCCCGGTAAAGTGCAAATACAGTGGGAACACTTGTGGAATCACGCACCAGACGCGGGCTCGCCCCTGTTGCGCCGCCTCTTCCGTCGATAGTAATAAAATCCGGACCGGCAAAGACACAGTATTCCAGATCCCGTTCAATTCTTCCCGCTGCGATCTTGATCCCGATCGGCCTGCCGTCCGATTCACAGCGCAGTTTGTCAACCAGCGCCCGCAAATCCTCTCTGGTATTGATTCCCGGGAATCTGGACGGGCTGATAACGTCCTGTCCCAGGGGCTTATTACGGATGGCTGCGATTTCCGGAGTCACCTTGCCTCCCGGAAGATGTCCTCCCATGCCGGGCTTGGTACCCTGGCCGATCTTGATTTCTATGGCATCAGCGCGCCGCAGGTTCTCCGGCGTCACACTGTACAGATTGGGCACATATTCAAAAATATATTTGGCCGCCGCTTCCCTTTCCTCCGGCAGAATCCCGCCTTCGCCGCTGCACATGGCCGAATGCGCCAGAGCGCTTCCTCTCGCCAGGGATATCTTGGCTTCCTTTGAAAGCGCGCCGAAGGACATGTGGGATATGTATACCGGATTGTCCAGTATAAGCGGCTTCTTGGCATTCGGGCCGATAACGGTGGTCGTATCCACATGGGCATGCTCATCCAGCGGCGGCGGATTCAGCTGCGCCCCCAGAATAAGTATGTCATCCCAGCAGGGCATGGGCATCTGTGTCCCCATGGCCTCAATAAGGGGCTTTCCTGAAACCGCCATTTCGTGAATCTGAGCCATGTACCGGATATTTTCATCCTGCCTTCTCCATTTCTCCGGATAGGCAAGAGTCTGGGGTTCACTATTTTCATCTGTGCATGCAGCGCCGGCCGGCGCTTCCGTTTCCCCGGCAGCTTTCAGGCCTGTCTGCGTGCCAGCTTCCGCAGTTTCCGTTTCCGGCACAGCCGCAGGCTGCTCCTCCAGCAAACGTAAGTTATCCGGCGAACGCCCGCACACCGGACATTTTTCCAGCTCTGAAAAGAGCTTCCCTTCCTTTTCTTCGTCAAAAATGTAACCACAGATTCCACATTGGTATCTTGCCATACCTTTTACCCCCTTATTATTTATAATACGGCCGCCTGCTTCCGGCAAAGCCGTTCGTTCCCCTTTTTACAACTGTCCCTGGCTTTATTCCTTTCTGTTTTTTACCTGAACCCTTACCTCCTTCAGCCCCTGATCCTTGTTTTCCAGCGGATGGATCCACATATGGCTGTCCGGGTTCTGTACATCCTGGCAAATCGGCACCCTGCCTTCCAGATCCCTTCCTTCAAAGGTCTTAAACACACCTTCCTTCGCTTCACCGCGCCATTCCTGCACGTTGCCGTCGGCATTCAGCGTGTTGATATACATATTTCCATGGTACAGCCCGTCCTTGAAATTGCCGATCACATTCTGAAAATACCGGCTCTCCGGGGCTGCCCTGCCGATATCCAGATCATAGTGCTCCTGGCCTTCCCCGTTGGGCAGATTGTCCAGCCAGGCACCCTCATAGCTATGGGTAACCAGAACCGGATCAAAGGAAGCAGTATTGTCCTGACAGTACATTTTCAGCCACATTCCCTTCCCGCTGCGCAGGCCGTCCTTCCATTCTCCGTAGTAATACTGATCCTCTCCGTAAACGGCAATGCCCGTTCCCTCCGGGCGGCCCTGCTCATTCCTGTCCCCGTAGTAATAAAAATAAGCTGAACTTTTCAGTGAGGCCGACATGGCGCGGTAATGTGCCAGCCCGCTCAGATCCTCTACGGCTTCCACATTATCCTTCTGCCAGTAATCCATCATTTCTGCGAGCATCTGGGTATTCGTTTTCTTTACAATAACCGTCGCCGTATTTGTGCTTACCTGCGCCGTGTCCGGCACATTGGAGCCGGATACGGCAGGAGGCGCGTCCTTCACAGCATCCGGCGCGCTTTCCGTTTCCACAGGTTCCTCGGCATCCAGCTCAATCGTCTCCTGAACCTCCACAGGATCCTCTTTGCCGGTATTTTCTCCCGTTTCATCTGAGGCTTCCTCCGTGCTTTCCGCCGTTTCGCCGCCGCTTTCCGTTTCGCTTTCCGTTTCCTGCACCGCCTCTGTATCCGGTCCCGTACCGGACGGCCCCTTTTTCTGCCTGGCACTGACTGCGCACATTACCAACACCACAATGATAAAAAGAAGCAGGGCGGCTATGGGAACCAGCTCCTTCATTAATTTACTGTTTTTCATTCCTATTCTCTCCGGTTCTTTCTTTTCAGGGCGGCATCTGCCGCCGCCTTCGTTTATAACTGTCCATCACTTCAGCAGTTACTTTTATTCTACCATACTTGACCGCAACGTCACAGAAAAGATTTTCTTAATTAATTGGGCTTCATTGCCTGCGTCTGACATATACCTCGGCCCACGCCGGGAAAAAGCCGGCGTTTATGGCAACGCTCCTGGAAAGCCCGTGGGATTCCGCGGTGCCGTAGAAGGGGATTTTTCCTCTGGCAAGGATCTCCTGTTTCAGCAGGGCAACCAGACTGGAGGCCAGGCCACGGCCCGCAAATTCGGGCAGCACGTCAATTCCAATCTGCCACATCAGCGGACTGTCCTCACTGGCCCCGGCCACAGCAGCCACTTTTCCGTCAATAATTGCAGCAACAGCCAGCACATCCGGCATCAGCTCAGAACCGCAGATGGCATGGCGGAACTGCCGCCCCTCCTTCCAGTCGGGCAGCTCCCCTTCTTCCAGCCATCTGACCTCAAAATCCGGTTTTACCGCCGTTTCCTGCATTCCAGGGAGAAAATAAATATGGGTATCCGCAATCTCCCTGCGTTGGCTGCGAAGGCAGTCATCCAGCCTGCGCAGGTTTGAAAAACGGCAGAACCATTCCGGCTCCGGTCCCTGTCCCCCGTATTCACGGCAGCACCAGTCATAAATTGCCTCATCCGCCATAAGATACCCTTTCCCGCAGAACAGAATCGCCCTGAAAAACAGATCCATCCCTTCATATACCCTTGCCCTGGAATCAATTCCATAGTCAATGCCTGCCGCCGCTTTTTCCATACGCTCTCTCATAAGCCAGCCATAGGCCGTATCAGTCATAAAGGTCTGATCCGGCATTTTCGGCCTTCTTCCTATTAAATAACCGCGTTTTCCTGCTTCGCCGGACGGATCCAGCGCGCAGTCCATTTTAAACTGGGCCTCCACCCTTTTTATAATATCCTCAGCTATATGCATTTTTGTTAATCCTCCCTGTTGATTGTACTGCTGCCGCAAATGCGCTTACCTGCCCTGCGGCTGCCGGTTTTTTCATATTACAATTACGTATTTCTTCTGTCAACCGCGCTGCCCGATTCTCTCGTTCTGTATTTCGTATTTCCGTGTTCGGTATAATTATTTTTTCTTTCCAAATTATGAATTCTTCGCCGCTTCTCTTGACAGTCACCATATCGCTGACTAGAATGTAACAAGAATCATGGGGTATTCTGATCCGTATGGAAAAACAAGATGGGAGTAAAAATGAAATTTCTAAAGAAAATAAAGGAAAGCAGGCTGAACCTGATTTTGCTGCTGCTTTATCCAATCGTAACCTTTTATCTGCTGGAATGGTTTACCCATAATCCCTGGAAAACCATGAAGGCAACTCCGCAGGTGCTCAATATCGTAATGTTTGAGCTGGTTGCCCTGCTGCTTTTCGCCCTGTTCGGCCGGCTGCATGCGGCGCTGATGACGGAAACGCTTTTCTTTTTCCTGTATGGGCTGGTGAATTATTTCGTGCTGAATTTCCGTTCCGTACCGATTCAGCCCTGGGATCTGTTCTCTATCAGCACCGCCGCAAGCGTTGCGGACAACTATGAATATACGCTGGACAAACAGGCGCTTCTTGTGGTTATCGGCTTTCTGGTTCTGCTGATACTGGAATTTTTCTGCAGGTATACACTGAAAAAAGGAACCTGGAAATTCCGCATACCCACGGCTGCCGTTGTATGCGCCCTGCTGGTGGCCTTCGGCGGTATGTTCCATTCCGACGAAATCGTCCAGCAGAAGCTGCGGCTGTATGACAAGCTTTTTACCCCGACCACCATCAGCTTCAAGAACGGCACGGCGCTGGCCTTTGTCATGGAGCTGCGTTATATCTCCGTAGACAAACCGGCCGGCTACAACGCGGATGCTGCCCGGGAGGAGCTAGCCGCCTATGCACAGCCCTCGGAGGAACCGGAGAAAAAACCGAACATTATCGTCATCATGGACGAAGCCTTTTCCGATCCGGCCGTGCTTGCGGATTTTCAGACCAATGAAGATTATATGCCTTTTATGCACAGCATGATGGACGGCGCGGACAACACGGTTTCCGGATGGCTGAATGTTTCAGTCCTGGGGGGAAATACTGCAAATACCGAGTTTGAATACCTGACGGGGAATACCATGGCCTTTCTTCCCACCGGCAGCATCCCCTACCAGCAGTACATCAAGGCAGAAACGCCTTCCATGGCCTCCCACCTGGCTTCCCTTGGCTATAAAACGGTAGCCATGCACCCTTACAAGGCGACCGGCTGGGATCGGGATAAGGTTTATCCGGACCTGGGCTTTCAGGAAATGCATTTTCTGCCCGATTATAAAAATCCGCTTCTTGTGAGAGAGTATGTAAGTGATAAATCGGATTTTGAGAAAATTATTGAAACCTACGAAAAGAAAGAACCCGGAGAACCGCTGTTCGTATTCAACGTAACGATGCAGAACCATTCTTCTTATACGGAAAGCTTCGATAATTTCCAGCCGGATATTACCGTGGAGGGCGCCAATTCCACAGCCCTGAACAATTATTTATCCCTGATGAAGCTTTCGGACGAGGCGCTGCAGGAGCTGATTGCCTATTTTGAAGGGCAGGAGGAAGAAACCATTATTGTTTTCTTCGGTGATCATCAGCCTACCAACTCCGTTGTGGAGCCGGTATGGAAGCTCAATGGGAAGCGTAATGCAACGCTGACTGAGGAAGAACTGTCACGGCGTTACAAGGTTCCTTTCATCATCTGGGCCAATTATGATATTGAGGAAACCACGGGCGTGGAAACCAGCGCCAATTATCTGGGCTTTCAGACGCTTCAGGCCGCAGGCCTTCCCCTTCCTGATTATTTCAGCTATCTGGCCGCTTTTTCCGGGGAGGCGCCCGTAATCTCCGCCAACCATGTGGAGCTTAAAGACGGTACCTTTACGAATGCGGACGATCAGAAGGATTTGCTTTCCGGCTACAGAGGCTATCAGTATTACCAGATCTTTGATGCATCAAAGCGTAACGGCGGCTAATTTCCCACGCCGGAAAAACCGCACGGCCACATAAGCGTAACCCAATTACAGCTCCGGAGGTACAACGACAAAAATGAAATTCATGAATACAATGACGGCGGGCCGCGCGGCCCGCAACAACCCATCCAAAACGGCAGCCTCAGAACCTCCTTCCCCTGGCAGATGGATAAGAAGCAACTGGGCCTGCCTGCTTTCCTTTGCCATTCCTTTTCTGATCATGCTGGCGATTTTCATTATCAACGGCATTTTCCCGTTTGGCGATGAAAGCTTCATGCACTCGGACATGTACCACCAGTACGTCCCCTTTCTTTCTGAAATGCTCAGCAAAATCCGAAGCGGGGACAGCCTTTCCTATTCCTGGAATGTGGGCGTGGGCTCTAATTTTCTTGCGCTTTACGCCTATTATATGGCAAGTCCCTTCAACTGGCTTGTGGCTCTTTTCCCGGATAAATACCTGATCGAATTCATGTCCTATCTGGTCATCCTGAAAATCGGCTTCAGCGGTTTTACCTTTTCCTGGTATCTTACCCGGCATTTTAAAACCAGAAGCGCGGCCGTGGTTCCCTTTGCCGTTTTTTATGCCATGTCCGGCTATCTGGCGGCCTATAACTGGAACGTGATGTGGCTGGATTGTATTTTCCTGTTCCCCCTGATAGCCCTGGGGCTTGAAAAGCTGGTGACTGAAGGGAAATACAGGCTGTACTGCATCAGCCTTGCGCTGTGCATCCTGTCCAATTACTATATTTCCATCATGGTATGTATTTTCCTGGTGCTGTATTTCCTGGTGCTGCTTGTGTCCCACTGCAGCTCCCTTCGCCGGATGGGCGGCGCTGTACTGCGTTTTGCGCTTTTTTCCGTATTGGCGGGAGGCATGGCGGCCATACTGTTAATACCGGAATATTCAGCGCTGCATCTGACGAAATTCAGCGACTTCAACTTTCCCTCCAAGCTGACCTTCTATTTCTCCACCATCGACATGCTGGCAAGGCACTGCATGGATGTGGCAGTGGAAACGGGGCTGGATCACTGGCCGAACATTTACTGCGGCGTTGCGGTTTTCCTGCTGGTTCCGCTGTATGTTTCCAATGCCAAAATTTCCCTCCGGGAAAAGGCTGCAAGACTGGGCCTCCTGGCGTTTCTGCTGGTAAGCTTTTCCACTAATGTGTTGAATTTCATGTGGCATGGCATGAACTACCCGGATTCCCTTCCCTGCCGCCAGTCCTTTATGTATATATTCCTGCTGCTCACCCTGTGCTGCGAGGCGGTGCTGCGCATCCGGGAGTGCTCCTTCAAGTCCCTGGGCGTCAGCTGCTGCCTGTCCCTGGGCTTTGTGCTGCTGTGTGAAAAGCTGCTGAAGGACGATGAAGCATTTGCCGTGGAAACCTTCCTGCTGACTGCCGTATTTTTATGTCTGTATGGAATTTTTGCTTATTATTATAAAAAGAAGAACTTCAACCTGAAGCTGCTGGCCGTCCTCACCCTGGTTGTGGTGACCGCGGAAGCCTCCATCAATATGTATCAGACAAGCGTTTCCGTGACCAGCAGGAGCAAATATCTGGAAAACCATGACAATTACCAGCTTCTGGTGGATCGCATCAGGGAACAGGACCCGGATTTCTACCGGTTTGAAAAGTTCAGCCGGGTGACGAAAAACGACGGCACCATGATAGGCTATCCCACCGCTTCCCTGTTTTCTTCCACGGCCAACGGGCAGGTGGAGGAGTTCTACGAAAAGCTGGGGATGAGCCACAGCAAGGTATTTTACTGCTTTGACGGCGCAACGCCGTTAACCTCCTCGCTGCTCTCCGTCCGTTATATGTTCTCCAAATCCTCCAAAGAGGATCCGAACCTGTATACGCTCATTGACAGCGAAGGGGATATTTATCTGTATGAATGTAAATATACGCTTCCTCTGGGCTTTATGGTGAGTGAGCATCCGGGCTTTGATATCACCGATTCGCCGGACGCGCCTGCTGACGGAGATTCCTCCTCCGGAGCGGCCGGGACGGAGGAAGGGACAGAAAATCCGGACGCCCTGGATGAATTTCTCGGCAATGTGGAGGATACACAGACGGATGTGCTGGAAGCCGTCCTTGACAGAGAAGGCTCCAATCCGTTGGAAACACAGAACCTGATGGTACGCGCCCTCGGTCTGCAAAGCTCCCTGTTTGAAAGCGTGCCCTCCCAGGAAGAAGGAAACGGAACCATCGTCACGGCGCAGCAGAGCGGCCATTATTACGCTTATGTGGGAAATTCCAAAGTGGATACCCTGAAAATGGAATCTGAATCGCTGTCCAAGTCCTTTACCAAGCTGAAATACCATTACATCTGCGACCTGGGCTGGCATGATGAAGGGGACGTAATCTCCCTGCATTCCGAAGACAGCAGCTCCCTCAGCCTTTCTGCGTACCGGCTGGATGAAGATATCCTGGCGCAGGCCATTGATATCCTGGGCAGTGAAACCATGACAGTGGATTCCTTTGATTCCACCCATATCCGGGGACATATCCAGGTCTCCAAAGCCGGTGAACTGGTGCTGAGCGTACCTTATGAACCGGGCTGGAAGGTGCTTGTGGACGGTGAAGAGGTGCAGCCGGGACTGTTTGACGATACCTTCATCAGCCTTTCCCTGGAGGCCGGTGAGCATACGGTTGAAATGCATTATTATCCTGCGGGGCTGACGCTGGGCATCGTGATAACCCTGATCTGCCTGGCCGCTTTTGTTTTGATTCTAATCCTGGAAAAACGAATTTCCCGCGATGGATACGGAAATAGTAAGAAGCTGACAACAGCAGAAGGGAGCAATGACTGATTCATGGAAAATACCCGTCCCCGTTATTCTTTACTGGATATGACAAGAGGGATTACTCTGCTCAGCATGATTGCCTATCATGCGGCCTATGATCTGACATATCTTTACCATGTCAGAATGCCCTGGTTCCGGGACGATCCGGGCCAGATATGGCAGCAGAGCATCTGCTGGACTTTCATTTTCCTCTCCGGCATGTGCTTCTGTCTGGGACGGCGTCCGGTAAAGAGGGGACTGCTTCTGACCGGCTGCGGGATCATTATCACGCTGGCTACGGCTTTTGTGATGCCTGACGCCATTGTAATTATGGGAATCCTCAGCTTTTTCGGCCTGGCCACGCTGATTACGGCCCTGCTGAATCCGCTGCTTTCACGGATTCCGGCTTTTGCCGGGCTTCCCGTAAGCTTCCTGCTGTTTCTGCTTACAAAGGAAGCCCCCTACGGCTATCTGGGGTTTGAAAGTTTCCGCCTTCTGGAGCTTCCCCGTTTTCTATATCAGGGAAAAATCATGATGGTGCTGGGCTTCCCTTACGATGGATTTTATTCTACCGATTATTTTCCGCTGATACCTTGGATTTTCCTGTTTTTCAGCGGCTATTTTACCTGGCAGCTGATTCTGTGGGCGGCGCTTCTGCGTCAAAAGGCCGCTGAGCGGTATGCTTTTTTGCGGAACGCTTCCGCGGGCCGCGGCATTCCCGCCTCTTCTGTACGCCTGCCGCTTCTGGAGAAGCCGAAATGCCAGCCGCTGGAGTTCCTGGGAAAAAATACGCTTCCGGTTTATATGCTGCATCAGCCGGTGCTTATGGCAATATTTACGCTGATTGATCTGATTGGCGTCCTGTAGGCGGCCGGAATTTTACTTTGTCCGGAACAGGGAGGGCTGTTTCAGTTTTCCTTCAGATATTGCAGCAGCGGCTTCAGGTACTCCTTTGAAGATATATCATAGGAAGCGCTGACGGCGCGGTATGCTTCGCTGTCCTCCCCTTCTTTTTTCTTCATAAGACTGCGGAACATGGCCATCATGGCCCGGTCAACGGCTCCCATTTTTTCATAATTTAGGCCGGAAGGAAGATAAAACACTTTCAGCTTCTGCCATTCTTCCTCTGAAAAATTCTGTTTCAGCGCCTTTTCCGGCTCCGGCAAATCCGGCGGCATAGCCCCTGTGGCAAATACCGCAAGCCTTTTTCCTGACAGCTCCGTCATTTTCTTCCTGAACCATTTGATTCCATTGATGGCGCCCGCATGGACGCCGCCGCCATATACTATGGTATCATATGCCGTAAAATCCGCCGTATCTCTGCGGCTGTAGGGCAGAAGCTCACAGTTTGTCTCTTCTCTGACCCACTGAGCGTATTTTTCCGTAAAACCCGTTTTCGTGTAATAGATGATCAGAATTTTATTCATTGTTTTTTCTCCTTATTTCTGCCAGAAAGGCATCGCAGGCTGTTTCCAGCTGCGTCATAAGCTCTTCCTCCGGAATGTGGGAGCAAGAGGTCGCCAGAATTGACGCGATTCCCATTGTGTAGATTATCATATGCAGATGCAGCTGTTCCGCCTGCGCCATGGTAATCTGCAGCGTATCGGATATAAATTTTGCAACCTCGCGGCTGCTTTCTTTGGAATACAGCTCCTGCAGGGAATGGATGTCACTGCGGCGTCTGAGAAAATACAGCTGAAACAGCTGAGGCTCCTCTCTGGCAAAACGCAGCTGCGCCCGGCCCATGCTCCTGAAATAATCTTTTTTTTCAATATGAGCCGCCAGATATTCCTTCATAAATGTGCCCGTGCGTTCTGTCAGGGCCGCCTTCAGTCCTTCCATATTGGAACAATAGCTGTAAATCGGCTGTACGGAACAGCCCAGCTTATCCGCAATATTCTTAACGATTACCTTTTCCATCCCCTCCCGTCGCGCGATATCGAAAGCGGCTTCTATTACCATTTCCCGGGTGATTTTCTGTTTTGGCATTTTCCCTCCTGTACATATTCATGCAAAATAATACAAATACAATGTTTTATGCAGATATGGTTTACAATATATAACCATTTTATATAAATAGTTTATATAACTAATTTATATTCTTTGCCCGGTTCTGTCAACTGCTAATTTATTACAGTTTCTGCGGAAGTTAATGTGGGAAGCGGGAAAACGCCTTTTTTGTACCGCAACTGGGGAATATATGCGGGAAGCTACAATCACAATATTTATTCTTCTTTTCCATCTTATTCTTCCGGGAGCCTCGGACGGCGGGAAGGACGTCGCCTACGCTGATGCGTTTATCCTGCCCTTTTACCCTTCTTTTACATTTGAAAATGTCACTGCGCAATGCTATAATAAATCTCAGGACAGACACCAGAAAGCTTGCTTTTTTCTCCTTCTTTTCCCATATTTGTCCATGGCCTCTGTCTTTTTTGTCCGGTTGAACAAATGGCGCGTTTTTCCGGATCTGTTACTCTATTTTTGCGTGCTGCGCAGCGCGCGGATTGGTTATAACACAGCATGAAAAAAGCGACACTTCAGGAAATCGCCTCTTCTCTGGGCGTTTCACGTACTACAGTCTGGAAGGTATTCAGCGGCCAGGAGGGTGTATCCGGCAATCTCAGAGAAAAAATACTCGCCAAAGCCAGAGAACTCGATTATAAATTTCCGGAAGAGCTTGACCGGAACGCAGTCCCCGAAAAAAAGGACGTCAACATTGCGGTAGCGGTCTGCCGTCCGGAGACTTCCATTTTCTGGATGAACATTATCCACCAGATCGCAAAGGAATTCTCCTTTCACGATGTCAATCTGGTTTATACCTATCTTCCTTCGGTTATCGAGGAGGATTATACGCTTCCGTCCCAGCTGCTTGGAGGAAGCATACACGGTATCATTGTTATGAATGTTTACAATGAGCGGCTGATACGTCTGCTGTCCCGGGCTGATACGCCCAAGGTTTTTCTGGATACGGCCACAGCCATTGACCCATCCTCCTTAAACGGGGATCTCCTGCTGATGGAAAGCGGCGTCAGCACCGCCCGGATAACGGAGCACCTGATAAAGCAGGGCCGGAAAACCTTTGGTTTTATCGGGGACATCAACTATGCCAAATCCAACTATGAACGGTATGAAGGCTTTACCAAAACACTGGAACGTTTTGGGCTGGCTTTGTCAAAGGAATGTATGCTCACCGGATCCATCGGCGCTTTTACCTATAAAGAGGAAATTGATGCCTTCCTCGATACGCTTCCTGCAATGCCTGAGGCTTTTGTATGCGTCAGCGACTATGTGGCCTGCATCCTGATGCAGCTGCTTTTAAAACGGGGCTTCAGGATTCCTGAGGACGTGGCTGTTTCCGGTTTTGACGGGAATATGGAAAGCCCGCTGGCGGAGGAGCTGACCACGGTCCAGGTCTTCAATAAGGATATCGGCAACCGGCTTGCCTCTCAGATTCTGTACCGGATACAGCATCCGGACAGCCAGTTTGAGACCACCTATATCTCTTCCCAGGTGATTTTCCGCGCTTCCACCGGAGACTGACGGATAAGGCCTGAAAAAAGAAATACTGTCAGGCAAAGAAGCGTCGCCGCCGCACTGAATGCTCAGTGCGGCAGCGACGCTTCTTTCATCAGATAATATAAGGTTGTCACCCCGGCTCCGGTGGCTCCTTTGCTCTCATAAGCATAGGTGGGAGAACCGCACCAGGCCGTACCGGCGATGTCCAGGTGAAGCCAGGGCCTTCCTTCACAGAAGCTGCGGATAAACAGCCCTGCCGTGATGGTGCCGCAGCAGCCTCCTCCCACATTTTTCACATCCGCCACATCGCTTTTTATCATCTTCTCATGCTCCCGACCGAAGGGCAGGCGCAGGTAGCGTTCTCCCGAATGCTCCAGCGCCCGTTCAAAGAGGGCATAAAACCCATCGTCATCCGACATGGCTCCCGCTATGGTATTGCCCAGCATATTCGCCACCGCGCCTGTGAGCGTGGCAATATCCAGAACTTTTGTGATTCCTTCCCTGCGGACTGCGTAGCTCACGGCATCAGACAGCACAAGACGTCCCTCCGCGTCCGTATTGAGCACCTCTATTGTCCTGCCGCCAAAGCCTGTGATCACGTCTCCCGGAAGCAGCGCTGACTGGGATATCCTGTTTTCACTCAAAGGCAGGCAGGCCGTCACGTTCACCTTAAGCCGCTGCGCGGCTGCCGCGTGCATCGCAGCCGCCACTGCCGCCGCGCCCGCCATATCGGATTTGATGCCTCCCATGGAATCACTGCTTTTCAGACAGTAGCCGCCGGTGTCACAGGTGATTCCCTTTCCGATCAGTCCGTAGATTTCATCGCTGTCCGGGTTTCCCCGATACCGCAGAATCAGCAGGCAGGGAGGATATTCACTGCTCTGCCCCACACTGTAAAGCGCTTCCATTTTCAGCGCCCGCAGCTGGCCGTAGACCAGGGTTTCCGCCTCGATCTCCACATCCTTTTCATAAGCGGTGATAATCCTGTCAAAATCCATGGGCCGCAGGTGGTTTCCCGGCGTATTCACCATATTTCTGGCAAAGCAAATCCCCGCCAGAAGCTCCTGCGCTTCCTTCAGCCTGTCCGCATACGCTTCCCCGTTTTCCAGCTGGAAATCACAGTCCCATGCCTCCTCATTTTCCAAAGGCTGATAACGGTAGCGGTAGCAGCCAAGCCCCAGCCCCAGAACGGCCGCGGTAAATGCCTCCGGCCCGAGGAGCTGCGTAAAGCAGCTCACATCCATGGAGCAGGCCCGGATATTAAAATCCCTGCATTTTGCCGCCGTTGCCGCCAGCACCTCTTTTACCGCGGTAAGCCCCGGAGCGAAGTCCTCCTTTTTCCCGCAGCCGATGAGCAGGACGGCCTGGCCCGTAAAAGGCACAAGCATCGTTTCCAGGTACCTGCCGTGAAAAAGCTGCTCAAGACCCAGACGGTAGCTTCTGATACGGGCGTCCCCTTCCCAGACAAACTCGGCAAAACAGGCGTCATTCCGCTTTCCGGTTAATGTTATCATCATTTTCCTCTTTTCTGCCCTTTTTTCTCAAAAGCAAAATCTGTAAAATCAAATCCACACTGCCCACGTGATAGCCCGCACAGGAATAAATCCCGCGGCGGCCCTCTTCCGTGAGCACAAGCAGAGGGAGTTTCTCCGGATCAGCGCCCATCACGGCCGCAGTCTTTTCCGACGCTTCCTCTCTGTCAAAATAAATACGCACTGAAGACAGACGTGCCAGCGTCTTTTGCAGCGTGGCATTCTTTAGTTCCTCCGGCCTTCGAAGCACCGCGATTATTTCAGCGCCGCTGCCGTTCCACTGCCCCGCACAGTCATTCAGCTCATTTAACACATGCTCTGTCGGTTCCTCTCCCGCGCCCAGGAAAGCCACCAGCGCCGTCCCGCGTCCTGTGATATGGGCAAGGGACTGTCTTTCCCCTGATACATCCCAGAGAAAAAGCTCCGGCAGCTCCCTGGCCGGGTAATCGGAAAGCATGGTTTTTTCATCGTTTTCCCCGGACAAAAGCTCCACTGCCCTGCGTTCTCCCGACTTTAATCCAAATACGCTGAAAGCCGCCAGCCGATTGCCGCCCGGCAGACGCCG
Source organism: Eisenbergiella porci (assembly GCF_009696275.1). GTDB lineage: Bacteria > Bacillota > Clostridia > Lachnospirales > Lachnospiraceae > Eisenbergiella > Eisenbergiella porci. Next base: position 39,729 of record NZ_VUMI01000026.1, on the reverse strand, counting down.
TGAGGTGACAAGCCGGTACACTCCGGCTTCCAGCTCCAGGGTGAGCGAATCCCCTGCAAAGCAAATCCCCTCATAACCAAGTGTGCAGAAGCCCGTCCCTTCCAGCTTCCCGATAGTCCAGTTCTGTCCATAATTCCATTTCTCCCCGCTTTGTGCTTCAGGCGCTTCAAGGGTAAGCAATGCCGGCGCCGGCAGACAGCCCGGGCTGTCTTTTCCGCGCAGTCCGGCGGGCGCCCGGAATTCTCCGTTTTCCAGATATTCCGGCTGCATGGTGCTGCGCCGGAGCCGGGCGGGGATGCCCAGGCTGCGGCAGATTGCCACAAACAGTATTTTCCGGGTCAGCAGGCTGCCCCACTTTAACTTCAGGCAGCCAATGGGCGTCCCGCAGACGGCGCTGTAATCCAGCCGGGCATCATACCGGATATTTTTCTCTATATAATCCCATGCCAGTTCCGGCCGCTGGGTAAAAGCGGACTTTTCCTCCTCCGAAAAACAGCTGCGGATGAAGCTGCGCCAGGGCGTCAGCACCTCCAGGTAAATCCTGGGGCAAAGCAGATACGGGACATAGATATCCTCCGGCAGCTCTCCCTGCGTGCAGCTGAGATGATCCTCCAGCACACCGGCATGCGCATCCTTGTAATCCTTCCGGGCCAGGCTGTGCAGCAGACGCTTTCTGTCAGGGTTTCCGTCCTTTTTCAGGAAGGCATACAGCTGCGCCGCATTTTCCCCGGCGATTTGCAGCATTTCCTTCTCTTCAGGGAATTCCCCTGCGGGCAGCTTCCCCAGGAGGGTGCGGAAACGTTCCTCCCGCAGGCGGACGGCCTCTTCCAGCCGCCGCTGCCTGCGTCCTTTCTGTTCCTCCGACTGACGGGCGCAGGAGACAGGGGCTTGCGCAGGCGCCGTCAGCAATATCTGTTCCCAGGTATTGCTTCCTCCGGCCAGCCGTCCCTTCGCGTCCTCCTCCTGAATAAAAGGATATCCGCTTTTCAGCACCAGCTCCGTCCTGATTTCCCCTGTCCCGTTTTCCTTAAGCCCGTTGTCCCGGGCTCCGGCTTCCTGCGCCGGAAATACCATTTTCTCACATACACAGCCGCCGCTCCAGGCTCTCAGCCTGACATCGCCGATTCCCATGGTGATGCCTGCCTCGCCGTTTTCATCCGTAACCAGGGCTGCCGCCGGGAAAAATTCCGCCATATTCAGTATCTCCACAGCGACCCGCGCCCCCCTCACCGGCCTTCCCGACGCGTCCTTTACCATAACTGTAAGCCGGCAGGTCTTCGCATAGGAGGCGGTTTCATTCAAATAGTACACCCCGTCTTCCCTGCCGATCCATTCCTCCTGCATGCCGCCGCAGTCATAATCGCAGAAGCATCGGCTGTGTATCAGGATCGCCCGTCCCGCCGGGCCGGAAAACCATCCCCGGTCCAACTCCTCCTCCGGCTCACAGGCTCCAAGGAAATGCCACCTGCCGTGAATATAAACCTCCACCCAGGCATGATTATCATCACAGTGCGCCCACCTGGGCGCATAGACCTGCCTGGCGGCAATTCCCACGCTGCGGCAGGCAGCCGCCGCAAAGGCGGATTCCTCACCGCACCTTCCTTTTCCGCAGCGGTACATGGTCATGGGGGAAGCGGTTCTGCCATCCGTAGACTCATAAGCTGCATGTTCCGCGCACCAGTAATTGATTTCCCTAACTGCTTCCTCCAGGGAAAGCCCGGCAATCCTGTCCTTCAGCCGCTCATAAAAAAACGGTCTGCAGTCGCTGATATCCTCGGTATTAATGCGGTAATAAAGCACGTAATGGACAAAAATATCCTCGGGCAGCCGTCTGCACCACTCCACATTGTCACGCAGCCACAGCGCATGCCGTACATAGGATAAAAATACCTCAAACCCGTATTCCCCCGCATCCCGCACCGGCATCGTTCCGTAAAGGAAACGCATCAGCACCGCTTCCTCTTGCGTACAGCAGGAAAGCCCGCTTTCGATTTCAGAAAATATGGGGGCATAGATTTCGGCCCGTTCCCGGAACTTCCGTTCCGCATAGTCCTGCAGGGCAGAGGACAGCACAGCTGCTGTTTCAGTCGCTTTCATGCGCCGCCTCCCCGCCCCGGTTTACCTCCGGTTCCTGAACTACTCCAGGGCACAGTCCCCAGCCTGGTTCCTGAGCCACTCCAGGGCATGGCCTCCTGCCCGGTTCCTGTTCCACTCCAGGGCATGGCCCCCTGCCCGGTTCCTGTTTCCCCCCAGGGCACAGCCCCCTGTCCAGTTCCCGCCGCAGGAAGCCGGTCAGCGTCCCTGTCCCGTCACAGCGGTATTCCCAGTACATGATGCCGCCCAGGCCATTTTCTTCCGCGTATCTCACCTTAAGCGCCATGGACTCCTCGTCCTCATAGCTGATAAAGGTGCTTCCGTCAAACAGATAGGGCGATGACGCTTCCTCATCCCAGTAACGGATAAATCCGTTTTTGTTGATATAATCCGCTGTCAGGCTGCCGTAATCCGGCCCGTAGCCGCCCACGGTCTCTGCCTCCTGGCCCAGTCCTGGGCCGCCTCCCTTCACGCCTTCCCATTTCCGGGAATAAAAGGGAACGCCAACCACCAGCTTTTCCGCCGGGACCCCCGCCGCCAGAAAGGCCTTGACCGCCTTGTCAACACAGGCGTCAAACAGGCTGCAGTTTCCGGGACGCAGCGCCGCATGGTGCCCGGTCACTTTCTGGAAGCCGCCCTGCAGATCATAAGTCATCAGCTGGACATAGTCCAGAAAAACAGCCGCTTCTTTCATGTTGGTCTGCCTGGTAAAATAGGAATCCCCGCCAGCCGCAGTGGTCAGCATATATCCTCCGCCGACAGCGTCCAGCCCTTCTCTCACCGCCTGCAAAAGCAGCGTAAAATTTTCCTTATCCTTCACATGGGAGCCGATTCCCGACAGGGCCATTCCCGGATACTCCCAGTCAATATCTATACCGTCCAGCCCGTATTCCGTCACCAGCGCAGCAGCGCTCGCCGCCATGCTTTCCCTGCCCTGTGCCGTCAGCGCCGCCTGGGAAAAACCATCCGCGCCCCAGCCGCCTGCGGAAAGCAGGATTTTAATACCGGGTTTTATCTTCCGGATACGCTCCAGCGCAGGCCTGCAGGCCTGCCCGTCCCAAACCATGCAAGCGTCCCGTACCTGCCCAAAGGCAATATTGATTACATCCAGGCACCGGATATCTTCCTCCGTTATGACGGAAAGATCCCTTGCGCCCACATAGCCGATTAACCTCATCATCTTCTTTCTTCTCCTGTCCGCGCGCTCCTGCGCTTTCTTTCTATCCTGTATACTCTGGCGATCGGCGCCGTATCCAAAGGCCTGCGGGGCGGTTTTACCAGAATCCCGCTTTTCTGCCGGGTAAAGGGAATGCTCTCACCGCTGTCAGGCATCGTCACCTTTACGATGCTTTCGATCACATCCTCCGTAAAAGGCAGCAGCACCACCTCCGGAACCACCGTTTTTTCATCGGGGAACAGCTCCAGCGCATAAAGAATATCCTCATCCTTTTTCCGGGTAAAGGCGATATTCCCCTTTTTATAAGGATCGCAGACACGAGTGCCGTATATGGCCTCGCCGTATACCTTCAGCCATTCGCCCATTCCCTTCAGGGATGCAACCGCACCTTTGGGGAGTCTGCCGTCCGGCTGAGGCCCCACATTAATTGCCAGATTACCGCCCTTGGCCACGATGTCAACAAGCAGGCAGATTACCTCCCGCGGCGTTTTATAGGTATCCTCATAGGCAAAGGAGAAGGAGGTCCCCAGTGTAATGCAGCTCTCCCACGGCACTCCCAGCGGTTCCTCCGGCACGCACTGCTCCGGCGTAATATAATTTTCATAAGGGCCGCCCACCGTGCGGTCCGCGCACAGCATGCCCGGCTGCCACCTTCTGATTTCCTCGATCACCTCGCCCAGACGGATATCCTGGCCTGCCTGGGGGCAGACCCACCCGGCGTCAAACCACATGATATCCAGCTTTCCATAATTTGCCGCCAGCTCCCGGATCTGGTTCTGGGTATAGGCCACAAAACGTTCCCATTCCTCCGGATGCTCCGCCGGAACATAGGAAGGTCCTCTCCACATATATTCCCCTCTGGGAAACCCCTTCGCCCAATAGCTGTCCGTATGCCAGTCCGCCTTGGAAAAATAGGCGGCAATCCCCATCCCCTTTTTCCGGAAGGCTTCGAACAGATGCCCGCAGATATCCGCATATCTGTGGGTATGGAAAGGGCAGTCCTCTCCGGTGATTTTGTAATCGGAATACTTGCTGTCCCACATGCAGAAGCCATCGTGATGCTTCGTCGTAAATACCAGATAGCGGATTCCTGCTTCGGCAGCGGTTTCCGCCCACTTTTCCGGATCGAAGCGGATGGGATTAAAGGTTTTGTTCAGCCCGAAATACTGTTCTTTAAAGCTTCTGCCGTCAGCCTCCCAGTCGATGTCGGTTCTTGACCAGCCGGCATCCGCGTCGGAAAGCGCCCAGGACTCCACCACTCCCAGCTGGGAATATGGTCCCCAGTGCATCATCAGCGCAAGCTTCTGATCCTGGAACCATTCCAGCTTCTCCAGCACCTTGGGATCCGTGGGCCGGACATAGCCCTCCGCGGCGCTGTAATTATGTACTCCCTGTACAATTTTCTCCTCCGGCGCTTCTTCATTTTCCCCTGCCGCGCTGTCAGGGATTTCCTCTGTCAATTCATCTGCTGTCTGCAATTTTTCCATCATATCCTCAGTCATTATTCGTCACCACTTCTCCATGTCCCAGATTATAAGTAATTTTTCCTTCCAGCTCCACCTTCAGCACCGTGGCAAAGGGATGGGTCTGCAAATCCTGCGCCCAAATCCACAGTGTCCCCGGGATGCCGCTCCACGGCAGTGAGCCGGTATAGGAAAAATGAAGCTCCTGGCCGCTGTGCAGCGCCGTCACTCTTTTTACAGGTGTCTTCACCCCTTTGACGCATACGCTTTCCAGCGGTTTGTCATACAGGAAAAGATAAAGGACCTGCTGATCCGCGGACAGCGTGCTGCCTCCCAGAAACTGATGGTAGCTTAAACCCTTTCCCGTAGGATACACTGCTTCCTCATGATCATGGATCCAGCTTCCCAGATCCAGCAGCACCTTTTCCTGCCGCTCATCCAGCGTGCCGTCCTCCTTTGGCCCCACATCCAAAAGAAGCCTTCCGCCCAGCGTGATACAGTCGCAGAACATACGGATAATCTGCCCGCTGGTCTTATAATCGTTATCGCTGGGCCGATAGCCCCAGGAATCATTGATGGTGGTACAGAACTCCCATTCCCCTTCCGGGCCGTAAAGGGGGATGCCCTGCTCCGGCGTCCCATAGTCGCCATAGCCCTGCATCCGGGAATTCAGCACCACATTGGGATTCAGGCTGTGAAGATATTCCCGGAACTGAGGCATTTTCCACTGTGCCGCGCTCCGTTCCCAGTCTCCATCAAACCAGAGCAAATCCACAGTTCCGTAATTTGTCATTAATTCCCTGAGCTGATTATTGTTGAATTCCAGAAACTCCTCCCACTTTCCATAGTCCTCCTCCCCGCCGGCCGGGGAACCATAAATATCCTTCAGGCAGTCCTCCCGCTTCGCCCCTTCCGGATAAATGCTGCGGTAGCGGGGATCCGACCAGTCAATCAACGAAAAATAAATCCCGGTCTTCAGCCCCGCGGCATTCATCGCCTCCACATATTCCTTTACCAGATCCCTGCCTGCCGGCGTTTTCTTCACCACGTTCAAATCACTGTATTTCGTATCAAAAAGAGCCACGCCGTCGTGATGCTTGGACGTCATGACCACATACTGCGCGCCTGCTTTTTTAAAAAGCTCCGCCCAGGCCGCCGGATCATACCGGGAGGCGGTAAAGCCCCCGCACTGCTTCATATAATTTTCATAGGAAATATTCCCATTATGAAAGGACCAGGATTCCGATACATCCCCCACCGCATAAATGCCATAGTGTATAAAAATCCCAAGCCTGGCCTTTCTGAACCATTCCTGCATCATAAAATTCCCCTCCGCTTCCAAACTCCAAAAATCCCCTGTCGCCCAATGACAAGGCGGCAGGGATTTATCTGTTCAACTATTTATAAAGCTTCTTTCCAGCTTACCGCCGTCCTGGCGGTTTTATGCCGGCATGCATATGCTGCCTGCCCGCGCAGGCACAGCTTTTATTCCACTACTTTTTCAATACCGCGGACATCCATCCAGTCTTCCAGTCCCAGCGCATACAGACCGTCAACATAGCTCTGCCACTGTGCGTCATCGTCAATATCCATTTCGCCGGAAATGAACATTGCCTGTCTTTGGTTGAAGTAATCGGTGAGCGCGCTTGCGATGTCGGAATATCTGTCGATTTTGTCAAGCGGGATCCAGAAAGAAGGAATGGTAGTCTTGGTCAGATAAGGCTCATAGGTGTCTTCCATAACCTTCTTTTCATTATAGGTGGGATGATCCTCGATGTATTTAAAGCCGGAAGGCATATATTTGGGCAGAGACTGCGGCCACAGGTTTCCCCAGCTGAATTTTTCCTGATCCTCCTCTGGAAGAGTCTTTACATCAATGGCACGGTAGCCGTCGTCTTCCTTGAATACAACGGTTCCTACAGGGCCTCTGTTACATCCGATACCGTTTTCCAGCTGGAATGCATTGTCAAACCAGCGGCAGATCACTTCGGGATGCTCAGCGTTATCGGTAATAACCGCCTGTGTCCTGTACACACTGAAGCCGTTGGTATCTCTCATCCACATGCCCCCTTTATCCGTATTCAGTACGGGGAGCACATCGAACTCACTCTTTTCTCCGCCCTCCACAACAATACCGGAGAACTCACCGCTGCCGTATGCGATGGAAACCCCGTAAAGATCACGGTTTCCTTTGCCTTCCCAGGTGGAGCTGTCCTGTGTGAAAATCTCCAGGTCGATCAATCCCTGCTCATACAGGCTGTTGAACCAGCTTAAAAATTCCCGGTAGGTGCTGCTTGCGCCTGCAAATACCACTTCCTCATCCAGGATTCCTATACCAGATTTTCCCATGGGCAGTCCGAACCAGCCGGTCATCGATTCAATATGCTTATTGTTGGGGTCTGCGGAAAACGGGATTTCATCGTTAGGATCTCCGTTCCCGTTCGCGTCCTGTTCCTTGAACGCCTTTAACACGGCTTCGAACTCTTCCGTTGTTGTGGGCATGTCCATCCCCACATTTTTCAGCCATCTGCCGTTGATATAAGGAGAATAGCCTACCTTGGTATCGTCACAGACATAGGGAATGGCATAGATATGTCCGTCCGGAGCCGTCATTTCCTCCCTTACGCCGGGCAGATCCAGGATTTCTGTAATTCTGGGGCAGTACTCGGCAAAATAATCCTCCAGAGGAATAAATACCCCCTGATTCACGCCATAGGTCAGGATCATACTGTCGCTTAATGTCCATCCGCCAACGACATCCGCGTAATCTCCCGAGTTCAAATCCAGATTCAGTCTCTCTGTAGCCGTTTCATAAGGGAAGATACGCATTTCAACATCCACGTTGGTCTGCTTCTTGAACTCATCAAGCATATAGTATTCAGGTTTTTCCTTGGAATCGTCGCAGAAAATGGAAAAGCCGTAGGTTCCCTCATCCACCAGCGGCAGCCCCACCTTATACATGACGCCGTCCACCTTGCCGCTTTCATCCACGACAGCCTCCGATACCTCCCCCGATGCATTTTCCGTTGTACTTGCAGTGCTGCTGCCGCAGCCTGCCAGGGACGTCACACACATTGCCGCCGCCAGCACTAACGCAACCGCTTTCTTTTTCATTCTTTTTCCTCCTGTTTTATATATTGGCAGCCGCCCTTTGGCTGCAGCTGCCTGTATTCATCCGGCCTTCTGCCGGTAAACACCGCAATGCGTCAGCCCTTCAGGGAACCAATCATTACTCCCTTGACAAAATACTTCTGTATAAAAGGGTATAAAAGCAGAACCGGGATACTGCTGATAATAATCAGGGAATATTTCATAACGTCAATCAGCTGCTGTTTTTCCCTGAGCGCAGCCCTGGCCGCTTCTGTCGTGGCGGTCTGCGCCAGCGCCGTTTCATTTGTAATCAGGATATTACGCAGCACCAGCTGCAGCGGATATTTTTCGGAATCAGAAATATAAACCAACGCGGAAAAATAGGAATTCCAATGCCCTACGCCGTAATAAAGAACCAAAATCGCCGTAATGGCCGCGGAAAGCGGAAGGGCAATCCTGAAGAAAAACTGTCCCTGGGTACAGCCGTCGATTTCCGCCGCCTCATACAGTTCTTCAGAAATATTGGATTTGAAAAAGGTTCTCGCCACAATCATGTTGTATACGCTCAGGCAGCCGGGCAGGACCAGCGCCCATATGGTATTGAGCATGTGCAGGTTGCGGATAACCAGGTAAGTGGGGATCAGGCCGCCGCCGAAAAACATGGTGACCATATAAAAAAAGCGTTACAATTTTCTTTCCCCCGAACCTGTCCCTTGAAAGCGCATAAGCGGTGGGCAGGGTTACCACCAGATTGATGCACACGCCGCAGACCGTGTAAATAATGGAGTTAAAAAAGCCTTTCATAACGGCGCTGTTTTTAAACACCTCCGCATAGCCGTTCAATGTGAATCCAATCGGCCTTAAGATTACCTTGCCGCCGGACACCGCGCTGGGATCGCTGATGGAAGAAATCACCACCCAGTAAAGCGGATATGCCACAATCAGCAGAATCAGAGTCAGTACAATAAAAACAACCGTATCGAAGATCACGTCTTCTTTGCAGCGTTTCATCTTCTTTTTCCTGGGAGCTATTTTAGGTTCTGTCATCTCGTTGTTCCTCCTACCAAAGGCTGTTGCCTGAAAGTTTATCCGCGGCTTTGTTAACAATCAGCAGCATTACCAGATTGACCAGTGTATTAAAAAGCCCGATTGCCGTGGAATAGGACATGTCGTTATTAATAAGGCCGACCTTGTATACATATGTGGAAATGATTTCCGATACGTTCAGATTCAGGTCGTTCTGCAGCAGATACGCCTTCTCGAAACCTATGGAAAGGATACTGCCGCAGTTCATAATCAGCAGGACCGTTGCCGTAGGCATAATGGAGGGCAGGTCAATATGCCTGATAAGCTGCAGCTTTGTGGCGCCGTCACATTTGGCCGCCTCATGCAGCTCAGGGCTGATTCCGGAAAGAGCCGCAAAATAAATGACCGAACTCCAGCCCATTCCCTGCCAGATACCAGTCCATACGTAAATGTGTCTCCAATATTCTTTTTTCGCCATAAAGTTGACAGGATCTCCCCCGAAAAACTGTATAATATTATTGATAACACCAACCGAAGGGGATAAAAACAGGATAATCATACCGCACATGACCACCGTGGAAATAAAGTTCGGTGCATAGGTAACCGTCTGAATCAGCTTCCTGTATTTTTTGTGCCGGAATGAATTCAGCAGCAACGCCAGGATAATGGGGATCGGAAAGGACACGATCAGGCCGTACAGGCTCAGAACAAGCGTATTCTTAATTGTTGATGAAAAATAGGGGGATTCAAAAAACCTTTTGAAATAATACAGTCCCACCCACGGGCTTCCCCAAATCCCCGCTTTCGCATTGTACCTGCGGAACGCCAGCTGTACGCCGTACATCGGAATATAGCTGAAAATGAAAGTCAGCACGACGCCCGGTATGCAGAAAAGCCAGAGCGATATATCACGCCGCAATGCCCTCATTGTTGTTCCTTTCTTTCTCTTTTTTTTCGTTTTCATGCACTTCTCCCTTCTTGAGCTGTTATTTTAGATGTCTCTGCGGTACGTTTTTCTCCGTCGCGCTTAACATTTTTAACATATGTTCATTATGTTTACAGAAAACTGCAGGCACGCTTTTTATCGTAATTTGCCATTAAATTCTTTTCGTTTATATGTCGTTTTTGTTAGGTAAATAATAACTTTGCACATGCACTTTGTCAATCTGTTTCATACATATTTGTTCATTTTTTACCATTTTTACAAAACATATAAAATTATTAGTGTTAAATTTTATTCATTATGTATCTTTTGCATTTTTCTAAAATAACCTTTTTATGAGTGCTGGTTTTGGTCATATTTTCGCTTATTTCGTATATTATTCTTTTCCTTTCAGTGACAATCGATTGTATTTTTTGTTCTTTCTTTACTATAGTGTTCACTTTTGTTGAATATTTATGAACATAGTGATACAATATCAAAAAAAGCGGGAGAAAGGATGTCCGGATAAACCGGTATCCGTTTCTTCCCGCGGAAAAGAGGTTTTTATGGACAATATCCGCATTCCTGTCCCGGCCGTTGATTTTCACCCGCCTGTGTATTACTGCCGCAGGGCAGGGACGGCTCTGCAGCCGGACGGAAATCTGGACAAGGATTTCTGGGCTGACGCTCCTTTTACGGATGAATTCATCGATATCCAGGGAGCGCATATGCCCGCCCCGCGTTTCGGGACACGGGTTAAGATGCTCTGGGATGATGAAAACCTATATATCGGGGCGCAGCTTTACGGAGATGAGATCTGGGGAAATGTAACAGGACGTGATGAGGTCATTTTCCAGGATAACGATTTTGAAATCTTCATTGACCCTGACTCCGACACCCAGCAGTATTATGAATTTGAAATGAATGTGTTGAATACGGTATGGGATTTGTTCCTTCCGGCCGCCTACCGTGACGGGGGAAATGCGGTTAACGGCTATGACATCCACGGCCTGCGCACCGCTGTTGCAGTTAAAGGGAGCATCAACCGGCCGGATGGGGAAAATACAGGCTGGTCCGCGGAGGTGGTGATTCCCTTTCGGGCGATCACCGAATGCCTGCCGGGGAAAAGGGCGCCGAAGGCCGGGGAGTATTACCGCATGAATTTTTCCAGGGTGCAGTGGACTGTAGACAAGGAAGACGGATGTTACAGAAAACGCACCGACCCTGTAACCGGCAATCCCCTGCCCGAGGATAACTGGGTATGGGCGCCAACCGGCGTCATCAATATTCATTATCCTGAGCTGTGGGGATTTGTCTTTTTCACGGACGGGCAGGAAGAAGGGGGCCGCGCAGGCTCCATTCCGGAGGATGAACGGCGCAAATGGGAGCTGAGAAAGCTTTATTATGCCCAGCAGATTTACCGGGATGAGAATGGTCATTATACGGACGATTTTACGGCGCTGACGGAGATTCTGCACAGACATACGGCTCTTCCGGAAAATGGAAGGGTTCTGCCGCTTGCCTACAAAATCTCCGTGACGCCGCATACGTTTGAGCTTTCCTGTCCTTCCGCCGATGGAAAACATTGTTGAGAAAGCCGCGGATTTTGCTCCGGCTCCAGCCCTCTACCGGAATTCCCAGCAGGCAGCAAGATGCCCTGCCTATCCAGGCGCCCTTCAGGCGATTCTCCAGTTCCTCTTCCGGCACCGGACGACACAGGCTGCTACCCTGCGCGGCCTTTCGGATATCCTCACAGGCCTCAGGTTCTTCATATGGAAACATGGCTTTAACAGGACAATTCTCCATTTCCAAAAGAAGCTCCCTGGCCTGTTTTTCCTTTTCCTCCCCGTCTTCCATGGCGGCAATTTTCTCCGCCCGGGGAAGAAGCGCCTCAATCTGCCGGCCTTCGTCCCTGCACTGTCTGATTTCATCCCCTATGTTGCCGCTGTCCTTCATCCACAGCATTTTTTTCTTAACATGGCGTCCCCTCCTGAATGTGTTTCTGTCCAAATTTTTCTGCTACTATTCTTTCACTATAGTTGAACTCAGGAAAGGACGCAATATAAAATACATGCTTTCCATATAAAATATTCTACCCCAGATAACAATCCTGATAACTGATCTGTTACCCTGTTTTCACATAAAGGAGCGGATAAATACTTTTGCCTGAGACAGAGCAAAATACGGCCCTTTATATACAGGAGCAAACATTTCAAGAAATCCCGGCCTGATCGATTGCATCTCTACAGCGCATGGATAGTTTCCACGATATCCATGTCCCTGATTTTCCTGGCAGGCCCTCTTACCGCCAACAGGGTGACGGCGACGGTCACTCCCACTACAACTGCCAATTGCAGGAATGGCATCTGCCAGGCCGTTCCCCAACGGCTGGTGACCATCATTTTAAATACGAAATGGTGTGCCGGAATACCCATGGCAATCCCCAGTATGGAACCTAACGCCGCGTATACAACAGCCTCCGCCCTTACCATGCGAAGCAGCTGGCCGCCCTCCATGCCGATGGCCCTCATCACGCCGCACTGATTCATACGGCTTGTAACACTCATGTTAATGCTGTTAATAATATGCAGTACGGCTATCATCAGAATAACCGCCAGGAAACCGTAAACAAACACCGAAAAGGAAATCATAACAGCCTGGCTTTCCGCCTTGCTCTGCCTGGCATCGGAAAAGGTAAGCCCAAGCCCGGCGGCCTGTTCCCTCAGCTGCGTTACCATTTCCTCTGATGCCCCCCTTTTCAGCTGTATATCCAGTATGGTAAAGGCATTTTCCCCGGTAAGCTGACGGAAGCTGTCTTCAGAACAGATGAAAATGCTCTCGCCGTTTTCACTGTCAAAAGGACTGCTGCCAAGCACTCCGGCAATCTGCACCTGCCTGAGTTCCCCGTTCAGCTCCAGTTCCAGTCTCTCCCCCGTATGCCAGTCCCTGCCTTCTCCCGCGACTGCAAGCACCTTTCCAGGTGTTCCCTGCACTTCCTCAATGCTGCCCTCCTGCAGGAAGTCCTCCGCCCAGCCGAACTGGTGCTCCTCATAGGAGACCAAATAGGACATTTCCTGAGTCTCCGACTGCTCCCCGGAGAAAGGGACATCAAATGCAAACATTCTGCCGTATACCTTATTTATCTCCGGATTCTTTTCCAGTTCCTCGTATATTTTATTTTCAATGGAGCAGGTATTGTCGGCGCTCACCAGGGAAAGATCAGGACTCCAGGGACGCAGCGGCCGCACCGCATGATGCATGAAATCAACGATTCCTGAGAAGCTCATAAACATCAGGATGCTCAGGGCAAAGGACACGGTCATAAGCAGCAGGTTCTTCCGGTTTTCCAGGGCATGATAGATTCCCAGATTCCTATCCACCTTACCGGTCCTGAAAAAACGCATATTTTTCATCTGTCCGGGCAGCCGGGCATTGCCGCTCACCGCTGTAAGCGGGGATACGGAGGATGCCTTTTTTGCCGGGGAAAGGGAGGCGAGCAGACAGGCGGCCAGGCCAACCGCAGCCCCCGCCGCCAAGGCCGGGATGCTGATGCCAAACAGCGGGATATCTGAAAAATATTCCGGATTCATCACCCGCAGGAAACCGCACAGCATCCAGATCACCAGCACGCCCACGGCAAGCCCCGCCGGAATTGCCTTCCGGCAGTAGCGCATTCCTTCCTTTATGACAAAACGCTTCACCTGTTTTCTGGTTGCCCCCAGACAACGGAGCATGCCGAAAAAACGGATCCGATCCGTAACACTGGTCTGAAAGCTGCTGGTTATCATCAGCACTGCAGCAGTGAGGACAAAAAGGAAAAGAACCGCGGCCGTTCCGTAAATTCCTACGAAAAAGGGATCATCGCTCTGCCCCATCGCCGCCAGAAGATAGGCGTTTTCCCCTATTGAGTCAGGAGAAATGCCAAGGCTCTCCGCGATTTTCATTTTTTCAGCCTGTATGTTGGTAAAGGGCCGGAATTTGATAAAATAGGCGCTGCTGTAATCCTCCGGGGAAAACAGCCTGCGCAGCGTTTCCACCGGCATCAGGATTCCTGCCTGATCTGCCTTGAGTACAAACGCCGTATCCCCGGCGACAGCCGTAATAAGAAGCTGCATTTCATCGCCGTCCGGCCGTTTCAGGGTTATGCTGTCCCCAGGTTCTATTCCAAAGGTCCGGGCCATTGTCCCGGTAATCAGGGCTTCGTTTCCCTTCTCCGGCCAGTTCCCCGCCTCCAGATTGATTCCCAGTTCCTTAGCCAGCGCCTCGTCAGCGCCGCAAATATTGACGTCCTTGCCAAAAAGCGTGTAACCGGAACGACCGCCGACGCTTTCCAGATAACCTGAGACGGCAATCTGCGGGCGCAGGGCCACTATCTGCTCCTGTTCCCTTGCCATATCCTTTATCCCAATATGCCAGCTGCCATACTGTTTTTTCATGCTGATCTGCTGTGTCTGCAGCTCCATATCCGCCATGCCGAAAATCGTGGCAACCAGCGCCACCGCCAGAAGGATAACAAAAAGGCTCATACGGTTTTTCCGTTTGTGCTTTTCGGCATACTCTTTTACCAGCTCGAGATAACTATTCATATATAGCCTCCCTTCCGGCATTCACTTCCTTCAGGCAGCCGTCCGTCACCTGAAATACCCGGTCCGCATCCGCCGCAATATTCATGTTATGTGTGATCATAAGCACTGTCTGACGGTATTTGCGGGACAGGCTGTGCAGCAGGGAAATGACCTCGCGGCTCGTCCTGGAATCCAGGTTGCCTGTAGGTTCATCCGCCAGAATCAGCGCCGGATGATTCATCAACGCCCTGCCGATCGCCACTCTCTGCTGCTGTCCCCCGGAAAGCTGGCTGGGCAGGTGCTTCCTTCTTTCCTTCAGCCCCAAATTTCCCATCAGCTCCTCCACGTATGCCATGTCCGGCTTCTGGTAATCCAGAAGCACCGGGAACACCAGGTTCTGTTCCACGGTAAGCTCCGGTATCAGATGGAAGCCCTGGAAAATAAACCCGATGTTCCGCCTCCGGAATACGGTCCTTTCTTTTTCCTTCATGGAAAAAAGATCCCTGCCCTCCACCAGTATTTTGCCTGCGCCCGGTGTATCCAGTCCGCCCACCAGATTTAACAGCGTGCTTTTCCCGGAACCGGATTCTCCCACCACTGCCGCAAATTCTCCTTTTTGCAGCGTGAAGGATACGTTTTTCAGCGCTTCCACCTTCGCATCTCCTGTGCCGTAGGTTTTTCCAAGATTTTCTACTTTTAAGATTTCCATCCTGAACTTCCTTTCTTAATGTTTATAGAATTGATGCTTTCCCGGCTGAGTATTCCGCGAAAGCTTTATTTATTTGTTGAAAGTAAGTATAATGGATGCGCCTTACGCCAAGGTGTATGGCAGCTTGCAAATTTGTAAGATTACCGGTTTACTTCTTTGTAAGGAAGAAACACCGTAAACAAAGCGCCCTCTCCCAAGGCACTCTCCACACTTATCGTCCCTTCATGCCCTTCCACAATCGCCTTGGCCAGAGGAAGCCCCAGCCCGGCCCCTTCCCCGTCATTGGAGAAACGGCTCCTGTAGAATCGTTTGAAGATAGCGTACATGTCCTCAGGATGGATACCGTTTCCGTTGTCCTTTACCTGAATCCTTGTTCCGGTTCCCACCGCCTCCCAGGAAATCTCTATTTTTCCGCCTTCTTTTGTATGATCCAGCGCATTTTTCACCAGGTTGGAGACAGCCTCCTGCATCCAGTCCCTGTCGCACACAGTATAGCAGGCCTGGCTGCCCTCCAGAATTATCTCTTTGCCCTCCCTCTGCGCACGTGTTTCAAATTCCGAACGGATATCCTCCATCAGCCCGCGCACCTTCACCTCCTGGCTGCCGAACCGGATCATATCCGCATCCAACCGGGCGATTTTAAGCAGATTCAATACAAGCGTCTGCATCCGTTCCAGGGCGGCCACGGATTTGGCGGCGAATTTTTTCACCGTTTCCTCTTCTACGCTCTCCTGCTGAATGATATCCTGATACATAAAAAGAGCTGCCAGCGGCGTTTTCAGCTGATGGGAAATATCGGAAATCGTATCCTTCAGAAATTCCTTTGCCTTCATCTGAGCTTCCCTGTGGGAATTCAGCGAGGATGCCATTTCATTCACCGCCGTGGAAAGCAGCGCGAAATCACCTTCCCCTTCGGCAGCGATCCTCCGGTCAAAATTTCCTTCCGTAAACCGGCGCACATTTTCCTCCATTTCCTTAAGCCTGATATGCTCCCTTTGCAGCAGACAAAATACCAGAAATACCGACAGGCCAATGGCTGTCAGGCCAAAAACGGAGTAGACAGCTCCCCATTTACCGCCCAGGGAACGCAGGACAGGCATCAGGTAAACCGCCAGCGTCTCTTCATATCCTGCCCGGCGCATCAACAGCCTGCCCTGCGCAGCCATTTCTTCCGATATTTCCCCGGCAAGCAGCTTTGCCGCCCGGGCCGGATCCACACCGGCCTCCAGCAGGGCGCCGGCCGCTTCCGCCTGCTGTTGCAGATACACTTTTTTTATATCTTCCATCTGTCTGAACAGAAGGAAGCCGCCTGTCAATACCAGACATAATATCAAAGCGGCGCTTCCCGCCAAAAAACTGCGTATATCCCTGTCTTTACATAAACTTCCCACCATTAAACTCCTTTGCCGCCAGACTTATTCCTTCCACTGATAACCAAGCCCCCGTACCGTGAGCAGATGCTTCGGAGAAGAAGGCTCCTCTTCTATTTTGCTCCGCAGCCTCCTGATATAAACGGACAGCGTATTATCGTCCACAAACTCCCCGTTTCCGTCCCAAAGCCTGTCAAGAATCCGCTCCCTTGTCAGAATCATCCCCTGATTCTTAAGAAACAGACAAAGCAGCCGGTATTCCTGCGCTGTAAGCTCAAGCGGCTCCTCCTCCAGCCAGGCCCTGTTTCCCACCAAATCCACCCGGATACCGCCGGACTCCAGCACAGGCTCCTGTACCACGCCCGCCCCTTTTCCTCTTTTTCCGGCCCTTCTTTGCAGCGAATGAATCCTGGAAAGCAGTTCGTTGAGCCGAAACGGCTTGGACACATAATCATCCCCGCCCATATCCAGCCCCCTGACCACATTGAACTCCTCATCCGCAGCCGTCAGAAACAGAATCGGCACCTCCGAGGTCCGCCGGATCCGTTCGCAAATCTCAAATCCGTTCCCGTCCGGCAGTGAAACATCCAGCAAAACCACATCAAACCTTCCGTCCGTGTAAAGCTTTCCAAACTCCTCCACACTCCTTGCTACCTCCACCTCAAACCCGTCCTTCTTCAGGGCGTATTCCAGCCCGTCAATCAGGCTTCCATCATCCTCCACCAGCAAAACCCTGTCCTTATCCATTTTACGGTTCATTCCCTGTTCCCTTCCTTCCATTCTTCCCTTAATTTTCTATCTGTTTAAAAACCACTCACCTGTATCCCGCTCATTTTCCTCTGCTTATCCCTACATTATAAAGTCCTCCTGCCCAAAAGACAATATTCCTGTCGAATACGTTCAGTGCAGCTTCACAGTTCAGGGTTACTGTTCAGTAACCTTCCCTCCCTGTTTTTCACATAAGCAATTGACATCGCCTTTTTGCTGGATTATGATAGGAAAGGATTATTTTAACCAAAAATTCGGAGGTATATATCCGGCCGCAATATAACCGGAGAAAAAAAGATGGAAAACTTAAACATCCCTAAAAATTACGAATCATCCCTTTCCCTCCACGATACCCAGATCGGCATTAAGACGGTAAAGGACTTCTTTCAGACGCTGCTGGCAGAACGGCTGAACCTGCTGCGTGTATCTGCGCCGCTTTTTGTAGACCCTGCTTCCGGCCTGAACGATAACCTGAACGGGATTGAGCGTCCCGTAGCTTTCGGCATCAAGGAACAGAATGATTACGAAGCCGAGATCGTACAGTCTCTGGCCAAATGGAAACGCTTCGCGCTGAAAAAATACGGCTTCCAGCCCGGCGAAGGCCTCTATACTGATATGAGCGCCATACGCAGGGATGAGGTTACGGACAATATCCACTCCATTTACGTGGATCAGTGGGACTGGGAAAAAATCATAACCAAAGAGGAACGCAGCCTCGACACGCTGAAGGATATCGTGCGCATTGTATATAAGGTACTGCGCAAAACGGAAAAGTTCATGTCCATCCAGTACGATTACATAGAAGAAATCCTTCCCCACGATATTTTCTTTGTTACCACCCAGGAGCTGGAAACCATGTTCCCCGACAATACGCCAAAGGAAAGGGAATACTATATTGCCAAGGCCAAAGGCGCTGTCTGCATCATGCAGATCGGCGATACGCTGGAATCCGGCGAAAGGCATGACGGCCGCGCGCCGGACTACGACGACTGGTCCCTGAATGCGGATATCGTGGTTTATTATCCGGTTCTGGACATTGCGCTGGAGCTGTCCTCCATGGGTATCCGTGTAGATAAAGAGGCCCTGCTTTCCCAGCTTGAAAAAGCAGGCTGCCCGGAACGGGCGCAGCTGCCCTTCCAGAAGGCTATTATTGAAGAAAAGCTGCCCTACACCATCGGCGGCGGTATCGGCCAGTCCCGTATCTGTATGTTCTTCCTGAGAAAAGCCCACATCGGGGAGGTTCAGTGCTCTCTGTGGCCGGAGGAAATAATGGCGGAAGCGGAAAGCCACGGCATCCATCTTCTGTAGGCCGTATTTTTACGTTAAGAAAGCCCTGACCGGCACACACTGCCGGCGGGGCTTCTTCAAATTACAATTCCAGGAGGCAGCTAAAAATGGCAGCTGATAAAACCTTTCTCCGTCCGCTCACCGAGGCGGACATTGATACCATCTATTCCCTTACCTCAGATCCCAGGGTGGCAAAATACATGCGTTTTTCAACCCATACCAGCCGGAAGGAGGCCGAGGAGCTTTTTTATGAATATACCAAATCCGGCAATTCAGGCTGGCTTATCTGTCTGACAGAGGACGAATCCCCTGTGGGCATTGCGGCGCTGAAGCAGGAGGAAAATGAGCCGGATACGCGCTCCATGTCCGTATTCCTTTATCCTGACTGCTGGAATAAGGGCTACAGCACCGAAGTGGTGCGGCACATGAAAAATGCTGCTGCCGCTGAAAAAATCGGGTGTCTGAAGGCCTATGTAGTCCAGGACAACGCAGGCTCCTGCCGGGTTCTGGAAAAAAGCGGCTTTTCCCTGCAGGAAATCCTTCATTTTCCTGATATGGCCTCAGGCCTCTGCATTTATACCCTGCAGCTGTAAACGTATGCCTCCGGGCGCGCCGCAAAAAACCAGCTCAGCCATTTTTTCACATGGCTGAACTAGTTTTTATTTTCCATTTATTCCTGTATTATTGTTCCCTTTTTCTTACTGCACACGCTTCCCTGTCATTGTCTGGGAAACAATGCTCTCCATCATATCAGGGCTTAGCGCTCCCTGCGCATATCCGAATACATTGCCGTCCTTATCAATCATGAAGGTGGTGGGGAAGGAACGGATGCCGTAGGCGGAAAATATTTCGCCGGTGATATCCATGACTACAGGAAAGCTGTAGCCGCTGTCACTCAGAAATTTTTCCACTTCCTCCTGAGTCCCGTCCTGATTGTAGGGATATTCATCCGACTTCGGATTGGCAATGCCGAGCACTACCAGATCTTCGCTGTTTTCCCCGTATTTTTCATATAACGCCTGGATGTCGGGCATTTCTCCCTTACAGGGAGGGCACCAGGTAGCCCAGAAGTTCAAAAATACCGTTTTCCCTTTATAATCCGAAAGCGTATGGGTTTCACCATACTGATCCACCAGTGTGAAATCAGGCGCAGGCGTCTTTTTCTCCTCAGCCTGTGTGCTCTCCTGAGCGGCTGTGCCTGAAGAGTCGCTTTCTGACGATGCCTGTCCGGACTGCGAAGGGGTATTCGATGCGGTTTCCGGAACGTTCTCCGGCACGGTTTCAGCCGCATTCTCCGTTTCCGTTATCTGGGACTGCCCCGGCGCATCCCCAAGCTGCGCTTTGGAAAGGTAGCTGGTAATGCCGTTCATAAATCCGGTAAGAGTCATAACACCCATCAGGATCAGCAGCGCCGCGCCGACCTTTACTGTATATTTTACCACATTTCTCTTTTTCTTAAAGAAATCAAGCACGGAGCCGGTAAAGATTCCCACTGCCAGGAAAGGAATGACAAAGCCCAGTGTGTATACGCCAACCAACAGGAATCCCTTTGCCGAAGAGGAGGAAGAGGAGGCCATCAACAGCACGCTTCCCAGCGTAGGACCTACGCAGGGTGTCCAGGCGAAGCTGAAGGTGAAGCCAAGCAGCAGCGCCACCAGCGGATTCATGGAAAACCGATCCAGCCGGAAGGGCAGGCGGTGCTCTCTTTCAATGGTTTCGGATCGTCCGAACACTCCCAGCTGGTAAAGACCGAACATAATCATGATAATTCCGCTGATCCGTGCGAACCACACCCGGTTGTTGGTAAAGAAACGCCCCATCGCCGAGAAGCCGAAGCCCAGCAGGAAAAAGGTAAAACTGATACCCAATACGAAAAACAGCGTATTTATCAACACCTTTTTCCGTGGATAATGTACAATTCCATTTTCGTCCACTGTCTTGGTCCCGCCTGCCAGATAGCTGACATACAGAGGAACAAGGGGCAGGACGCAGGGTGAGAAAAAGCTTAAAATACCCTGAATAAACACTGTAATTACCGGAACTCCGTTTTCAACTGAAAAACCCATAATCATCTCCTTAGCTTTCTTTTATATATTTTAATGTAACTGTTCAGTTTTTCTCAGTAACTGCTAACCTCCATCCTGAATCGCCTTTAGCGATGGACTGAATCTCTTTAATATGGTCATTGCAAAGCGCTTGCCTGCGCAGCTACATGTGCTGGCCTGGCGAACAGTCAGATTTAATTTAGCGCTGCGAACAAATCGTTCAGGGCCTCGCTCATGGTAGGATGCGTATAAATATTATCTCTCAGAACCGTGTAGGGAATACCTGCATCCATGGCAAGCTTGAACAGGTTGATTATTTCATAGGATTCCGCGCAGTACAGATGCGCCCCCAGAATCAGTCCTGTTTTTCCGTCAATCACAGCCTTCATCATCCCGGCTGTGGCTTTCAGGACGCGCGCGCTTTCCCGTTCTCATCCCTTACTGCAGTTACCGCTGCTTTTCTGAGAATCCGCATACCCGCTGCCGTCATATGCTCAAGGACAGCTGCCGATACCTCTTCATCTTCCCTGGGAATAAAGGCTTCCCCATCCTGCACGATGGTTACCTGGGAGCCAAAATTGGTATAGTAGGAAGGAAATTCCAGCCCGATATAGCCGCCGCCGATAATAAGCAGTTTCTCCGGAAGTGTCTCCAGTTCCATCATGCCCTCGCTTGTATAGGCATAGCGGCTTTCCTTCAGCCCTGTAATGGGAGGTACAAAGGGCGTTCCCCCGGTATTAATAAATATTCTCTTTCCGTACAGCTCTTCCGTATTTCCTTCCGGATATGTAACCAGAATTCTGTGGTCATCCAGAAAAGCTGCCGATCCGGTAAGCACTTCTACCCCGGCCCCAACGGCTTTATTATAATTTTTCTGACTAAGTTCAGCTGTCAGCTGCCTTTTTTCCTCAATTACCTTACGGTAGCGGTCTGCCTTTTCCTGAAAGCTCCCGCCCTCCGCCGCTGACATTCTGGCGTTGTTTTCACCGCCATACATCTTATCGGAGCGCTCTATCAGCGCTGTCTTTTCCCCTTTAGAAGCAAGAGCGCCTGCCAGGGTCTTTCCGCCTTTTCCGAAACCTATAATTATATTGCCATATTACTTCATTTGAATTCTCCTTGTTTTGTGAAGCAAAAATGAAATTTATCTGCGGGCAGAAGAATTATCCCACTGCTGCTTTCGCCTGTTTTTGCGCCCGTATTTCTATCAGTTTCCGTTCTATCTCGCCTATCGTAATCGTTTTCAGCTTCTCCAGGCACATGTCATTTAAGTTCAGGTAGATTTCATCCATCACATCCGCCATGCCCGAAGCAATCATACAGTTCATATCACTGTCCCCGCTGCGCCAGGAAGCTTCCACAAACCGGATATCCAATGCTTCGGCAACCCGGTACAGCGTAATATCTTCCGCCTGCTCCACAGAGGTATAACCGCCCACCTTTCCTTCCTTTGTCTGCACCAGGCCCACCTTCTTCAGCTTTGCCATTACTTTTCTTACGCGGGCCGGATTGGTACAGATATTTTCCGCCAGCTCTTCACTGGAAATTGTGCATCCCTTATGCTTCAGAAATACCAGGCCATGCACGGCCACACAAAAATCACTGTTCAATACATTACCCCCTTCTGCGTTATTGCGCCCATATTTTATTTTCATTTGTAACTGTAATTATTTGTTATACACTTTGTACTGTAACTATATCATTTACAGATATAGTTGTCAATCCCTTTTTTCCTCTTAACATTATTTTTTCCAGTTGGATAAAAATGATATTACCATAACACATACAAAGGCACTTGTCCCCACAGATTCCCTGGACAAAACTTATCGCTTATGCCGCCTCCTGCTCCTGGAAGGCCGGATCGTTTCTGGAAAAGGATAGAATATACCGGCGGAACAGCACCGCCGGCAAAGGGACTCATGGCAAAGCCTTCTGCAACATTTTAACGCAAAAAAATGCGCCCTCTGTCCGGAGGGCGCATACAAACCGCAAAAACGGCCATCAGCTTTATACCGCAGCCACATCCGTTAAGTAACAGATGTCAGGTATTCAGCCATATATACATATATATATATTCAAAAATCAGGCAAACATCACAGCATCAGCGCTGTACTCTTCCCGAGGCATCTCCGCCTGCAAGCTTGGAAACCTCATCCACGGTTACCATATTGAAGTCACCTTCGATGCTGTGCTTCAGGCAGCTGGCAGCAACGGCAAACTCAATGATCTGCTGAGGCTCCATATTCTGCAGGCAGCTGTAAATCAGCCCTGCGCCGAAGGAATCCCCGCCGCCTACACGGTCAACGATGTGCATCAGATAATTTTTGCTGAAATAAAAATCCGTTCCGTCATACAGCATGGCAGCCCATTTGTTGTCATTTGCGGAAATGGACGTCCTTAAGGTGATTGCCACCTTCTTAAAGCCGAATCTGTCAGCCAGCTGCTTTGCCACATCCTTGTAGCCCTCGTGATTTACCTGTCCGCTGGTTACATCGGTATTTGCCGCTTTGATGCCGAATACATCTCCCGCATCCTCTTCGTTGGCAATGCAGACATCCACATATTTGCAGAGTTCTCCCATAACCTGTCCAGCTTTTTCCTTGCTCCACAGTTTATTTCTGTAATTCAGGTCGCAGCTTACGGTGATTCCCTTTTCCTTCGCTTTCTTTACGGCTTCCAGACAGATTTCCGCCACATTGTCGCCCAGCGCGGGAGTAATCCCGGTAAAATGGAACCAGTCTGCGCCTTCAAAAATCTTATCCCAGTCAAAATCCTCTTTTACCGCTTCCGCAATGGAAGATCCGGCACGGTCGTAAATAACCTTGGAAGGACGCTGGCTTGCGCCTTTTTCCAGGAAATAAATACCCACACGGCTGCCGCCTCTTACAATATCGGAGGTATCCACGCCGAATTTTCTCAGGGAATTCACCCCTGCCTGTCCGATTTCATGCTTCGGCAGTTTGGTCACAAATTTGGAATCCAAACCAAAATTCGCCAGAGATACGGAAACGTTCGCTTCCCCTCCGCCATAGGTTGCGCCATAAGTATCCGCCTGTACGAAGCGGTAATAGCCTTCCGGTGCAAGTCTCAGCATGATTTCCCCGAATGTAACTACTTTACTCATAATTTTCCTCACCTTTCCTTTATCCGTTTCTATTATTTCTGTACCAGATGAACCGCAAAACCGCCGACTTCTTCCTTCAGATAAATTGCCTTGAGGCTGCCCTTGTCATCATATTTTGCGCTGGACTGATCAAATTCAACACCCTGGTATTCGAGATAATTAACCGCTCTGTTGATAAAGTTGGTCCTGATGCCGATATGTCCCTTAGCGCCCAGCCCGGGTGTCTTCATCACTTCTACTGCAGTTCCTGCAAATACGGAGCTGGCGCCGGTTTTCTTCGCAAATCCGAAAATAGCTTCAAAACGTCCCGCTGTTTTGTCGGCAGCATCTTCATCCGTCTCATTAATTCCCACATGCGCCAGTTCAAAGCCAAGCATCAGCTGTACCGCTTCTCTTGTAAGCGCTTCAATTTTATCAAATTCACCCGCATTGATCAGCTCGCTCTTCACCATCCAGCTTCCGCCGCAGGCAATAATTTTATTAAAACCAAGATATTCATTCAGGTTCTTGGCGCTGATTCCGCCGGTAGGCATAAATTTCATATTTACATAAGGAGCGGACATCGCTTTGATCATGGCTAGGCCGCCTGCCGCCTCTGCCGGGAAAAACTTCACAACATCAAGCCCCAGGGAAATGGCGATTTCAATATCGCTGGGATTCGAACAGCCGGGGGTGACGGGAATTTTATTATCTACACAGTATTTTACCACTTCGGGATTCAGCCCGGGGCTGACAATAAAGGTTGCTCCTGCATCCATGGCTTCATCTACCTGTTTTGTGGTCAGCACGGTACCTGCGCCCAGCAGCATTTCCGGGAACGCCTTTCTGATGGCGGCAATCGCTCCTGCTGCAGCTTCCGTACGGAAGGTCACCTCCGCACAGGGAAGACCGCCGTTGCAAAGCGCTGCTGCAAGCGGCACCGCATCCTCCACTCTGTCAATTTTCACAACCGGGACAATACCGATTCTGCTGATTTGTTCCAATACTTCGTTCATTCTCTTTCCTCCCCTTTTTAGGTGATAGGTTATTTATTCCTGCGTACAACGGACCGGATGGCTGCGGCGGGCGCAGAAACCAGGATTTATAGATATAATGTCGTCTACGTTGACATTATATCATGTTTTATCTATTATTTACTATATCATCTTATTTCTTCCGTATCTTGTTGGTTTTTTTCGTAAATATGGTTTTTTTTGAACCATTACGGAAAATACTTATAATCCTTATTATCCTTTGCCATTCTGATACTGCTCTCATGAACGGCTTCTGCTTTCAGGGAAATACGCCCATCCGGCCGGAAGAACTTCTGCCTCTGGACAACGCCCGGTATACCCGCACCAATCAGGGAAAGCCAGGCTTGCCCGCCTGATTCAGCTGTTGGAAAATGAAGGCCGCATTGCAGATATTTTGGAAGCGGGAACAGATTATATAAAAAGTACGGGCTATAGCAGCGTGTGAAAACGGACTGCTATACCGCCCGCAGAAACAGAGGGACTCTTCCATTCATTGGAAGGGTCCCTCTCTCTTTTCCTTACAAAAATAAACAGTGACTGGACAGCGTCTTCACAGTTACAATAAATACTATATTACCCCAAATCCGGTTCCGCCAGCAGGGAAATACTGTCTGCGCATTTTCCTTCCGATTCAAAAAGAATGATTTCGTTCTCCCCTTTTTTCAGAAGCGCTCCCGGCAGATACAGCCTTTTCTGCGGGCCTGCCTCCCAGAACCTTCCCAGATGGAAGCCATTTACAAAGACACAGCCCTTTCCCCAGCCGCTGCAGTCCAGGAAGGTATCTCCAGGCGCCTCTACCGTAAAGGCAAACCGGTAAAACGCAGGCATTCCCTCATCATAGCCTCTGGTAAAATCCAGCTTCTCCAGGTTATCCATGGGAAGGCAGTACTGCTGCCAGCCATGCTGGGCGAAACAGTCGTTTATCATTACACAGCCGTCGATTCCCTTCCTCTGCCAGTTTATCATAGGCCCATAATTGACCCTTCCCATGTTTTCCATGAGAATATCCAGCCGGATATCCTGCGATACTGTCAGCTCCACCTCATGGCGTTCCAGAAGCTCCCTGTCCATTGCAGTGAGAATCCTTTTTCCATCGGCAAAGCAAATGGCCCGATCCGCCGCCTGATAAAGCCTGATGCTGTGCAGCTGTCTCTCCGTATGCAGAACCGAGGAATACAGGGTATAACCGTAGCTCTGTCCCAGCCGTTCCATGGACATGGGACTGAGTGTCCCTACAGGCTCCGCCAGGCAGTCCAGCGCATGGAACAAATCTACCTTCTGCGAAACATTGCATGTGCCATAGGCAGTTCTTTCCCGGAAATTCTTTTCTTCCCCATCTTCTCCGGATAATTTGCTGCCGGCAATACTTTCATCCGGCTCCGCCCCTTTTCCACGATGCCTGCTAATGATCTCCTGGAAACGTCTGTATTTCTCCGTAATCTGTCCGTCCTCGGTAAGCAGGGCGTCATAATCATAGGAAGTCACATCCGCCGTCAGATGATCTCCGTAATTAGATCCATTCATAAAGCCGAAGTTAGTGCCGCCCTCAAACATGTAAAAGTTCACATTTCCCAGCTCCAGAAGCTCCTCCAGCTCCTTTGCGGCAATTTCCATATTGCCCTTATGGTGCTTCTCATCGCGCCAGGCATCGAACCAGCCTATCCAGAATTCCGTACACATACAGGGACCGCCGTCCGTATATTCCTCCAGAATGGAAAAAGCCCTTTTCGTGCCTGAGCCGAAATTCGCGGTAGGAAACACACCATCAATCCTGGTATTGGAAAGCATGTTATGCCCCGGCCCGTCGGATGCAAAAAGAGGCACCGTAATTCCCTGTCCGCGCATCATATCCCGCAGGCTTTCCAGATATTTCTTATCATTGCCGAAGGAGCCATATTCATTTTCCACCTGAAGCATGATGACGGGGCCGCCGTGATCAATCTGGAGCGGCGCCAGCAAAGGCATCAGCCTGTCATAATAGGCTCTCACATGGCAGAGAAATCTTTCATCGCTGGTTCTTAAGGCCATATCCCCCTGCGCCAGCAGCCAGGCGGGCAGGCCTCCGAAGTCCCACTCCGCGCAGATATAGGGCGAGGGGCGCAGAATCACCCACAGCCCCAGCTGCTGTGCCTTCCGGATGAAAGACACTATGTCCAGCATGCCGTGTACCTTTTCCCCATAAAAATCAAACCTGCCCTTTTCAGGCTCATGCATGTTCCAGGGGATGTAGGTTTCCACGGTATTGCAGCCCATCTCCTTGAGCTTCCGCAGCCTGTCCTCCCAGTATTCGGGAAGGACCCTGAAATAATGGATTCCTCCCGAAATAATCTGGAACGGTTTTCCGTTCAGATAAAATTTGTCCCTGATTTCAAAGGTTCCTGTGTTTGTCATCATAATAGATTCCAATTTCAGTCAATGAAGTCTTTCCTCTTGTTTTAAGCACTCTGAACCTCAGAACCTGCGTATGTACCGTGGGGAAACGACATATTCTCTGATAACCCACTGTGGCCGCCCTGTAAATTTCCTGAAATCCCCCTGCTGCCGGAATCTCCAGGCAAAATTCCTCAATATGCTGTCCAAGCTCTATGGTCTCCTTAATGGTCACCAGATTTATTTCTTTTTCCCCTGTCAGATGAATTTCAATCGCAGGAAGTTCTTCGGAAGCGGCTTCATAAAACTGCCCCTGTCCTTATTTAGTACCGCGCCGGCATCCCTTCCCTTTCCGTCTGCCGCTGATGCGTTTGCAAGCTGGGATTTACTGAAGATGCGTTTGATTTCATTTCCCATTTCCGTAAGGCGCGCCACGTCCGCTTCATCAAACAGTCCCTCTGTGTTGGAGGAACATTCAGGAGCAGATTGGCATTGCCGCCCACTGCTTTTTCATACATATTAATCAATGTATCAAGCGAATGAAGCTTTTCCGCTTCGCCTTTCATATAGCCCCAGCTGGGGCGTATGGATACATCCACCTCTGCGGGATACCATATCAGTTCATCATATTGCTGAATGAATTCCCGGCTTCCGATATCCATCTCACGTCAGGGCCGCAGATACTGATACAGGCTTCCGGCTGCAGTCGTCTGATTATATCATAATAGCCATCCCAATCATAGTCCTGAAGTTTATCTTTTGAACGGCAAGCGCCGTCAAACCAGACGCAGAACAGTTCACCGTAATTACTGCACAGCTCCGTCAGCTGGTTTTTGAAAAACACGTCATATTCCGGTGTGCCGTATGTCTTTTCATGCATATCCCATGGGGAAAGATAAACGCCGAACTTCAGGCCTTCCGCATGACAGGCCTCGGAGACCTCTTTTACGATATCCCCTTTTCCATCCTTCCACGGGCTGTTCCTGACACTGAATTCCGTATATTCACTGGGCCAGAGGCAAAAGCCTTCATGATGCTTACAGGTCAGCAGCAGGCCTTTCATGCCTGCTGCCTTAAATGCCCTGACCCACTGATACGGATCGAATTTTTCCGGATTGAAGATTTCAGGCCCTGCCTTCCCCTCTCTTGACGGGTCAAATGTATATAAGCCAAAATGTACAAAACCGTAAAATTCCATGCAATTCCATTTTACCTGTCTGGCTGAGGGCACTATGGCTGCCGCTCTTTTTACAGCTGCTTCTGCAGCGTTCTGCTCATCCGGGATATATTTTACTTCGGAATCGACTCCTGTATCCATGGTTCTCTCCTTTACTTATTCTGCCGAATCGTAACGATCAAAAATCTTCTGCTTTACTTCCAGGTAATGACTTAAGCCCACATTTTCAAGCTCTTTCAGATAATTATCCCAATCCGCATTGACGTCGCTTTCACCGGCGATCCATTTTGCCAGCTGGTTCTTGGAATAAACCTGGAGGTCGTATAGTTTATACGAGCTTGTGGCGGATTGCAATATTTATCCCCCATCTCCGGCTAATTTGCTGTTGCCAGGTTATTACTGTCACATTACTGTCTTCCCCCATTTATTCCGGATGTGAACAGTAACGCGCCTGCATATCATAATAGTATTGCAAAAGGAAATACTTGTTTTCTTCCTAATCCTTTGCTATTATTATTTTGCGAAACGAAATTTAGCGGATAAATTCATGGCGGTGTTTCAGCCGCTTTTCTGAATGAATCTTTGGGAACTCTCCCATATATTCCAATGTTCAAATAATAATCGTCCGGTATAAAAACTATCGGCAAAGTTTGTTTTTTTCTAAATACTAATTGATTTTTGTCGTTAAAAAATTTATAATTACAGGAGATAATTATGGGTAAAAAAGATATTACCCTGAATGCTTTTCTGGGAGACGCGCATATTTTTGCAGATCTTCTGAACGGATGCTGCTTTCAGGGAAAAACAGTCATCCTTCCGGAAGAGCTTCTGACGTTGGACAGTGCCCAGTATACCAGCACCAATCAGGGAAAACCCGGAAAAAAATACAGAGATTTGAAAAAGCTGTGGTATCAGGAAGAACCAGTTGCCATATTTGCGATAGAGAATCAGGAACGCAGAGACTATCGGATGCCTGTCCGTTGTATGCGCTATGACGCGGATGAATACGAACGTCAGATTAAGGCTTTTGAGGCGGAACAAAAATCCGTCAGTATAATTTTCAGGCCTGGGAAAGCCATATCGCTGCTGCCCGTGCTGACCATTGTTTTATATTATGGACAGGAGGAATGGACGGTTCCCCGCAGACTGTCCGAAATGATTGCTTTTCGATCTAAAACGGCGCGCTTCAGAGAACAGATTCCGGACTATCCTCTGCGCCTAATCTCTGTAAGGAAAGATATGGATATTGAATTGTTCCATACTGAACTGAGAGAGGTTATGGGAATTCTACAGCGTGTGGATGACAAACGGGCCATGCAGATTTTTTTTGAAAATAACAGAGCCGCTTTTTCAAGGCTGACGGAACAGGCCTTTGAGGTAATTGTCAACCGTACCAATTCACCAAAACTGAGAAAATATATGCTGGAAAATAAGGAAGGAGAATGTGTTGATATGTGCAGAGCTTTTGAAGAATGGATGGAAGACTGCAGGACGGAAGGTATAAAAGAAGGCGAAAACAGATTTGCCCGGCTGATACAGCTGCTGGAAAGAGATAACCGTTATTCAGATATTTCCAAGGCTGCGGACAATCCCGCCATCAGAAACAGACTGTACAGAAAGTATGGACTGTAAAGGTTTTGGGAAAAGTACCGATATATAATAGATCCCATATACGTCATGGATAAATAAATATAGCCGATTATGCTTCAGAAACAGACTCACCGGCTGACCGTTTTTTCGTGAACATACTGAGGGATTCTTCCGTTCTTATTGGAGGAATCCCTTTGTTATTTCCTCAAATATCAATTCATTTTTCTCTTATTATTTCATTCTTATAAAAACCATCGCCCACACGAAAAGCCATGGCACAGTAAACTTTACAAATCTCCCCTTATTAGTCAAAAAATAATCATATTGCAGACTATTCATACCTTCATATGAAGTTATATCTGACTGAAATCCCACAGCATCCTGCGCTTCTTTATCCGGAGTTGCCAGATATATTCCTTCCACATCTCCGTCTGTAAGTACGGTAAATTCCAGTTCACGCTGTACCTGGGGCCGTTCCTTCCCCCGGTTCCAATAATCATCACTGCATCCGCACAGATTGATCAGGCTGATGCTCTTTGCTCTTTCGCTCTGACGAATAATTGTCCAGATTCTGCCGGCTGCCCCATCGCCGCTCCACGGGAAGTGACACTGGTATTCATAGTTATCCCATCCCATGTGGGTCATGGACACCTCCTGCATATCCTCTGAATAAAACAAATTCATATATCGGATCAGAAAATCATAATACTTTATCATCTGTTCTTTCAGAGGTTCCTGCATCCGAGTATAATCGGGATAATATCCCTGTGTCAAGGCACAGCCTTCTTCCCCCATAAGTAAATGAGTGGCCCCCATCGAGACAACTGCTGCTGTAAGCAGCCTCGCCGCATAACCGGCCCTTCCTTCCAACAGTTCCCCCTTCTCCTCCAGGCGGAAGGGCTCCAGGTAGGCAGCCAGAATTACCTGCTTCTTCCCACCGCAGGCGGCCTTTGCCTCCCGGATGATTTCCCTGATATGATGATATTTTT
The DNA here is from genome assembly GCF_009696275.1 of Eisenbergiella porci. Lineage (GTDB taxonomy): Bacteria > Bacillota > Clostridia > Lachnospirales > Lachnospiraceae > Eisenbergiella > Eisenbergiella porci. The sequence continues at coordinate 8,950 of NZ_VUMI01000026.1, read as the reverse complement.
CGTAAGGCGGCCATACCTCAATGTAAACAGCATCCTGAGGCGCACAGGCTACCGTATTCACAGGCCAATTTCCCACATTATTAAAAATCAGATAACAATCTTTTCCCTTTCTCTCAAGGTATATCCTCGCATCTCTTATCAATCCCGGGAATTCCTCCTGCAGCAGGATTTTTTCTCCCTTCTGAGAAAAGGCTTCCTTAGGAAAACCATAGGTATCCATATGGATTCCGTCAAAACCCGCCTGCTCTGCCGCCGATACATACTCTTCAAGAATATGTTTATGCCAGCCATTGCTCTCCTCTATATTCATCAAATAAAAGATATCAATAAACCGGAAGGCTTCTCCCTCGGAAGTATAAAGAACCTGTTCCGGGTGATCCTGTGCATAGGCCTTTGAAGCCGCATAAACTGCGCCATAACCAATCGCCTTCATCCCTCTTTCATGAGCACCCTTTATTTTCCCGCGAATGACGGAAAAATCCTTCCGTTTTCCCATCATATCTTCATATATTGTTTCCGTAGAAACCAGCTTATCATGACGGAAAGACCAATCATAAAACTGAAGCATATTGATATGGCACCTTAACAGGAAATCCAAATCCGCATCTGAAGCACCATCCTTTGTATCAAAATCACTTAAGAAACCATATCGAATGGAATCAGAGACGCTTTCCACTACATCAAAAGCAGTGGAAGCCGCGCATTTTAACCTTTGCCCGCCTTTTTTTCTCTCAGGCAGCCACAGCTCCGCTCCAAAACCCTTAAATCTTTCCGAAAAAGTGCCTGCGCTGATTCTCATTTCATTTCCCTGCCATACTGCAGAAACCGTCCTGACCAGCTTTTCCATCTGAAATATCCGCAGCTGTACCGTTACATTTTCTTCTTTTTTCCCGATACCCACCTTCAGCCAGACTTCTTCACCGGTAATATACTGTGATTTTTCCGGATATAAATATGTATTTATTCTTTTTTCCATTATTCCTCCCATCCAACACTGAAGCACGCATATAAATCGGGCTGGCTGAAAGCACATGGCTGTCAGCCTTTCAGTGCTCCATCTGTCAGTCCCTTTATCAGATTCTTCTGAAACAGCAGAAAGGCAGCGATGACCGGAACAATGGCAATTACCGCTGTGGCTGCCATCAGATTCCATTTGGCTCCGGCAAACTGCTGGAAATATACGGAAAGTGCCTGTGGAACATTGTGCTTCCGGCTGTCCTGCAAAAAGAAAACGGCCTGGGAATAATTATTCCATATACCAAATGCATTCAGGATTATCACAGCCGAAATGGAAGGCTTCAGCAGCGGGAAATCAATGCGCCAAAACGTTTTTGTCCAGGAACAGCCGTCTATGATTGCAGCCTCTTCCACTTCTTTTGGCAGGGCTTTGATAAATCCGGTGAATACAAACACCGCCTGCGGCAGCGCCAGCGTTGCACAGACACAGGCCATTCCCCAAAGGGTGTTAACCGCATGGAGCTTAATCATCAGGGTATATAATGGAACCGTATTGATAATGCCCGGCACCATCATACAACAGAGCAATATGGAGAAAAAAATCCGGTTCATTTTGATGGGAAACCGTGCAATAGCAAATCCCGCCATTGCCCCCAGAAACACAATCAGAAGTATGGAGCCAACCGTTATGATTCCGGAATTTACCATGGCATTCCCAATATTTGACTTTTCCCAGCCTACTGCAAAATTAGCAAAGTAAAAGTCCGGCAAAAGCATATTCCCTTCATAAAAATTCCGCTGCGGCGTATTCAGTGATAATATCAGCAGAATCAGAAAGGGAGTAAGGCACAATAGGCAAATCAGCAAAACAGCCGTATATCTGCATAGATTCCTAAACTTTTTCATATCATCACTTCTCCTATTCCTTTTCACCGATCAGCTTCAGTGCAGCCAGAACCGGAATCAGTATAATGAAAAACATAATTACCGCCACCGCTGTAGAATAGCCTGTCTTACTGCCATAGCACATCCGCATGATATAAATGCTCAATGTTTCCGTCTGGTATCCCGGTCCACCCCCCGTAAGGGACATTACAACATCAAACACCGACAAAGAACCGATAATGTTGGTTATAATGTTGATCCGTATGGAAGGTCCCAGAAGCGGTAGTGTAATATAACGAAAAGCGGCCACGCCTGAAGCCCCATCCATTTTTCCCGCTTCGTAAAGCTCCGATGGTATGGACTGCAACCCAGCCAGATAAATGACCATGGTCATGCCTGCATATTGCCACACATTTACCAGCACCAGCACCAACATTGCCGTACCGTAGCTTCCCAGCCAGTTACCGAACCATTCTCCTTTTCCCACCTTATCCAGCAGATGAAAAAGGAAGCCCCTGCCAGGCTGCAGCAGCAGATACCAGATATATCCCATAATCAGGGGACTTATAATGGCAGGCATATAAATAAACATCCGGGCCGCCGATTTTCCTCGAAAACTACCATTCATCAAAAGGGCATACGCAAGTCCTGCGATATTCAGAAGCGGTGCACTTCCCAGTGCAAAAAGAAGTGTGGTTCTAATATCCGACATTGCTCTTTTATCTGAAAAAAAGGAGCGGAAATTTTGCAGTCCTATAAATTTTGCCTGTCCGATGCCATCCCAATTTGTCAGGCTCATTCCCAGTCCTTTTACGAGCGGATACAGAAAAAATACTGTAAAAAGGAGAAATGCAGGCACTGCCATAAATATATGCCCCCCGATATTTTTCCTCTTTCTGTTCATATTGCCCTCCTTGCCTTTCCGACATACTATCCATACAGCATGCCATTTCCAAAAGAAAAGGTACCCCAAGTATTACCAGGGTACCTCCCCATCTACAATCATTTATCAGTTTCCTGTATTCATCCCATCGTTCCAGGCCTGCTCATAAGCTTTTGCAAATTCTTCCGCTGAGAATTGTCCTGCAAACAGCTCCTGCAGCATTCTTCCGGCATCATCTCCTGAAAATCCGGCCGGTTTTTCGTTGGTATAGCCGATATTGACAGCGCTGCCAACGGCTTCCGAAACCTCTTTTACAATAGTTTCCGGCGCCCAGTCTGCATCAACATCCGTAAAGGCGCTGGGGGCTTTTGCAGCTTCGCTATATTTCTTCTGATTCTCTGGCTGAAACAGAAAATTTAAAAATTCTATCGCTTCCTCTTTATGTTCCGTTGTTGAGGAAATAGAGTATCCTGAATCTTCTGCGCTGAGGACTACCGGTTTGGAATCCGGCATATAGGCGGGGTATGGGGCAAAGCCTATTTTGTCCGCCATATCCGGGTTCGCCTCCAGCAGGCTGGAAATCACCCACATACCATTGCTGAACATGGCCGCTTTTCCATTAACGAAATCCTGTATACAATTATCACTTGTAGCAGTCAGGACATCCTCATTAATCAAACCTTTTTCCTGCAGTTCCAGCATCCTGGAAGCGAAAACCGCCATCGGGCCATCGGGCTCGCCGAAACGCAGCCTTGCCTGGTCATCATCCAACATGGCCTTCTTGGCATCTATGGTTCCAAGCGTTGCTTTCACATAGCCATGGGGAATAAATTCAATCAAATGACCCAGATGCCATGCCTCGCTGCCGAAAATAAACCAGGGCGTCACCTCCGGTTTTTCCTTTTTTACTGTCTCCAGCATCTTCATGAAATCATCCCACTGCTGTGGCACCTCCAGTCCCAATTCATCCAACATTTCCTTGTTATAGAAAAAGCCGGCCATTGTCATATTCGTACATACACGATACTGGTTTCCGGATTTTACATCCGTACAGGCCTCCTTCATTGATGGGGAAAGCCGCTCCCACCACTCCGATTGTCCGGAAAGATCTAGATATTTTCCTTCGTCTACAAACCCCTGTTCATAGGTTGTCATAATGTCAGGTACCTCTCCTGACGCAAATTTAATCTTGATAATATTACTGGCATCCTTTTGATACTCCTGCTCCACCTCAATCCTGTCCTGAGAGGCGTTGAAATCGGCAATGATTTCATCCATAACATCGATGGTTTCAATTTTCCCGGTAAAAAGCTTAATTCGTACCTTTTCCCCAGACGTCTGTTCTGCATAAGCTTCCTCTTTCCGTGCTGCTGTTTCGTCTACACCGCCTGACACTTCCTGCTGTCCTTCTTCCGCTCCGCCGCATCCTGAAAGACAACCTGCCGTCATAGTAAGAGCCATCATTATTGCCAACCATTTTTTCTTTTTCATAAGTGCTACCTCCTTTGTGCTATCAGCATAACACAGGGATTTTTTGTTTAAAATACCTTGGTTTTTGGAAAATGGTTCCTGTTTTTTAGCACTTTTTCAAAAGCCTTGTTTCCCTTTTCCGGTTTTACTATAATGAGTGTATCATATTTATCCAAGAAAACGGAGACAGCCTATGAATAAAGAAACCATGGAAAAAATACATTTGAATTTTAAGGCAAAGCTTGTTCTGATGATTTCGCTTTTTAATATCAGTCTGGTTCTGTGTGTATCCTTTTTTAATTATCTGTGGCATTCCCGGCAGCTCACCAGACTGACGATTAACCAGACACAGCAGATTATCGAACAAACGGGCTCCAATATCGACAACTATATCGATGAACTGTTTCGTCTTACGTTATCCCCTTATTATAACGACGAAATAATGAATAAAATCGCCTTTATTCCCGCCTCCCCGGAAGAAGCACTTAATAAGAAAAGAACCATTGAGTCCTTTCTTGCTTCTGTCATGACCCTGCCTCGTGATGAAATACTCCGCGTTTATATTCTGACGGAAGCAGATATTTACTCCTATACACGCACGCCCTATCAGATGGAGGATTATAATGTCTACAAGAATTCCTTTTGGTACATGGAAGCTCTGAAAGCCAACGTCCCCGTATTTATCCCCGTTCATGCGGAAAAAGCCTTCGGTGAAAAACCCACACAGATTTTTTCTGTAGCCCGGAGACTCCGAAGTAAAGATAACAATGACATCATATTGGGTGTAATCAAGGTGGATGCAGATTATACCGGTATCAAGTCTATTTGTGACAAGGTTGAATTTGAAAACGACGGCGCGTTGTTTGTGATTAATAAAAATGAAGAAATGGTTTATGAAAAAAATGATCTGCCAGAAAGCGGATTATGGGAAAAATTGACGCTTCCCACGGACAACGGGGATTTTTCCTGCCGCATTAACGGGGAGAAATATATTGGAAATGTAACTACTCTGCAGGAATCAGAACTCAAAATTATTGCGCTCCACTCCTATCGGAGCCTGACCAGCAAGGCCCGGGGGAATTTAAGCCGCACAGTATTTCTTGCCTTTATCTGCATCGTAGCGTCTATTGTTATTTTTATCCTGTTTATACAGCGTTTTCTTCATCCCCTGTATCACATCATACGCACCATGGAAATAGTGCAGACCGGCAATCTGGACGTACAGGTTCCGTTGGAACAGGATGATGAAATCGGTTATCTTGCAAGCGCCTTCAACACCATGACCAGCAGCCTCAAGGACGTAATTCACCGGAATTCGTTGCTTATGAAACAGGTATATGAAGTTCAGTATCTTCACAAGGTATCCCAGTATGATGCTCTATGCAGCCAAATAAAACCGCATTTTCTGTATAACACGCTGAATACTATCAGTCTGCTCATCAAATGCGGCGAATCTAAAGACGCCATTCTTTGCATTGAGAATTTGTCCTGTTTTCTACGAGGTATCATGAATGCAGACAAGGAAATTTCCTTCAGGGAGGAACTGTCCATCGTCTCTTCCTACCTAAACCTGCAGAAAATACGTTATGGAGATCGATTGTCCTATAATCTTTCCATCGGACAAAACACGGAAAATGTCTCTATACCGGCACTTTCCCTGCAGCCATTGGTGGAGAATACCATCAAGCACTGCTGTGAGACCAGCAGCGCTCCTGTTTCCATCCTGGTTACCTCTGAATGGGATGGAAACAATCTTAGCATACAGGTTTTGGATAACGGTCCCGGAATCCCAGAAGAAACCCTGCTTAAAATCACCGAAAGCCTTACGCGGGAAGAAACGCAGGATGCGCTGACAAGCAGTATCGGCCTTATCAACGTTCACAGACGGCTCCGTCTGCACTTTGGTGCGTCCTCAGGACTGCATATTGTTTCTGGATCGGAAGGAACAACAATAACACTTACCATACCGCAAAATATTTCCAGGGAAGAAGGTATCATATGTACAGAACACTAATTGTAGATGATGAACCGCTGATGAGAACCTATCTCGCCAATAATACGGCGGCTATCTGCCCATACTTTGCCGTCACCGGCGTTGCCTGCGACGGCAGAGAGGCCATGGAATTGCTGCAAAAACAGAATTTTGATCTTGTAATTACTGATATCCGCATGCCGGAAATGGACGGAATCGGTCTGGCCAAATATATTTCGGAAGCCTTTCCTCATATCAAGATAATTATCCTGTCCGGTTATAATGAATTTGAATATGCCAGAAGTGCGCTGAAATATCATGTTACCGATTATCTACTGAAACCGCTGAATGATAATGCACTGGCCGATGTTCTTATGAATGTAAAAGAACAGCTTGCCGCAGACAGCCGCCACAATGCTTCTCTCACTGTTTTTCCGGAAAACATAAACCCAGAGGAACTGGGCAGTCTGTTCCTTTCTGCTGTCCTTGAGGAGGATCCCGGACAAATGTATTCCCTTTATGTCAAGCTCATGGAACACGGCCTTTTTTCTGAAGGGCAGCTTTTCTGTATTATGCTCATTTATCCTGATGGTCCAGATCTGCTGTTATCAGGAAATACCGCACCGGATATGACCGCCTGGCAGCTGAAGCTGTGGAAACTCTGCCAGGATTACTGCCGTCCCAGGCACCTGCTTTCCGCAAAAAGCAATGACGGTGATATCTACCTGCTTCTGGCAGCATCTGATGAAGCCCATCTGCATAAGCTTGCTTCCCATGTTTTCCAGGAACTCACCAATGCGGCAACTGCATTCCACTTTCCAAGGCTGCTGGCTTCCTGTGGTCAGATTTCTTCCGACCTGTCCGAGTTTTCCTACTCTGCCAAAACTGCTTATGCTGCTGCCGCACTTTCGCTTTTAAATAAAAAGCCTCCTTTTTCTCAGGAACAATACCTGGAAAACAAAGAAATTATCCTTCAGATTCAGGAAACCTGCGCCATTCTTTATCAAGATTATCTCTCCTCCAGCCGAGAAAAGCTGATGGTCGATTTTCCGCTCTACACTGCTTTTTTCCGGGATGCTCCAAGTGCGGCCGCACTTCTTCAGTATGGAACTTATTTACTCCACTATATCTGCAGCAGATCCCACATCAAGCTCCATTACAAAAAAGCAGCCTACGAAGCACTTTTTACCGCATTTGACAGACTGCTGCCTACCGGAAATTTTACCGAGCCCCTCCTTACAGATGCACTTCATGGAGCCATCTGTGCATTACTTTCCCCTGATAAGCCAGCCCGTATTTCCGAGTCCCAGCAGATAGCGGAAAATGCCCGTAAATACATCCTGTCCCATTATCAGGAGCAGATAAGTCTTTCACAGATAGCAGAAGAAATCGGCGTCAACAGCTGCTATCTGAGTGATATCTTCCATAAATATATGGGGGAGCCCTATTCCCGCTATCTGCTTCGCATTCGAATGGAACAGGCGGCCCGGCTTCTGAAAGAAAATCCAGGAGAAAAGATATACAAAATTGCTGAGCACACCGGCTTCGTCAGTTCCAAGCACTTCATAGCAGTCTTTAAGAAATACTATGGAACAACGCCTTCCGCATATGTTTCCAGATAAGATAACCGTCAGTCACCTTTGCCGTTTTGAAAGAACACTATTCATCATCCTTTTCAAAATACTTATCCCTCCACTTCCGGCCAATCTGCTGCAGCCGGATTGCTGTCTGCGCCAGTTCGTCATACTGGCGTTTTGCCTGCAGGAGCTGTTTTTCGTAGCCTTCCCTGCATTTGGCCAGCTTTTCCTCGTATTCTCCCCGCAGGCGGTTTACCTTTCCTTCGTATTCCTTCCGGCACTGGATCAGGCGCTCTTCCCGTTCCTGCTGAAGTTCTCCCATTTTTGCCAAGGCCACCGCCTGTATTTCTTCTTTCTGAAGCTCCCAGCCTTCCTTTTCCTCCTGCCAGGCCGCCTGAAGACTGTTCAGCCTCCGTCCGTGCTCTTCCTCTCCCACCTGCCGTCTTTCTTCAAAAATAAGCCCGCTCTTCCATTCAAAAACCCGGACCTCTCCGCTGATTTTGTCCACACAGGTAATCACTGTCCCCGCATCCGTTGCCGTCACATGAAATCCCAGCGCATTTTTTCCCACAAGATCATTCTTCCCTGCCAGATCATTTCTCCTGCCCTTCTGCTCCTGGTTCTCATCCTGTCCGGCGCTCTTTCTGGCGCCGTCCCCGACAGGGCTTTCCTTTTCAAAGACCACTCCCCGGCAGTTCTCCTGATACGGCATGCATACGTAAAGTCCATACCCCTTTTCCCGTCCGGAAAAGGCCTGGTAGAACAGATACAAATCCCCGTCCCTGACTACCAGATGCAGATTGCAGAATCCGTACCCAAGCGGTCCGTCCGTAAGAATGATCCGCGCAGGGCCGTTACCCAGCGTATCCAGTATAATCGTATGCTCCAGGTTTTCATACACATAACACACCGTATCCCGAAAAACCCGCGCCTCAAAATGCGCCAGATAATCTCTCTTTACCTCTATTGGCAGCATCCCCCTTGCAAAGGGCAGCAGGCAGTATAATACGGAGTTGCCCTGGGCATACAGCGCCACTCTCTGTCCATCCGACATTTCAAAAATCTGGTAAGCCATGGTGTTTCCTCCTAGTATAATAATGGTGTAGTCAAGAACGACTACTGGTTAACAGTTACAAAGTCCAATCTAATAAATCTATATAGATATAACGGAAGGAGGAGTTCCCCCTCCATCAGAAGTTATAGGAC
>NZ_VUMI01000025.1 GCF_009696275.1 Eisenbergiella porci | reverse complement strand
AAAAATTATTCGGAAGAACTGGGCGCAGAAATCTGTATGGGAAAAATAAAAGATAAGATTTGGGAACTTCTGGGATTCCTGTTACAGACTGCTTGGCATGGAATTAGATAAAACCATTTCTGATTTATTGAAGTTAAACAAAATAATTTTTACCTACGGAAAACCGTAGAGAAAGGAAAAACAATGAATAATATCGGTGATGTTCTTAAAGAATTATGTGAACCGGCAGCAAGATATCTGGAAAAAAATTTAGATCCTCATACAGAGATAAGGATAACTGCGGATAAAATTGAATTGCTGTCCACAGAACATGGAATCCCTTTAAAAGAGGTATCGTATTCTCCTGTGATAAAAATCAAAGTGGATGGGAGCGAAGTCGCAAGTGCCATAGAGAAAGCGGAACATTTGAGAAATGTAATGGAAGAGGCCAGTTTGTTGGCTGATGAACTGGCCTCTAAAACGATACGGTTAGAAGTGAATATCTAAGTCAACATCGATTTGCTGTCTACATACAGGGCAAAAATTCATCCCAGAATGTGCGCTAATCCTTGTATGACAATTGGGACATTCCACTTCGATTTTCATATCATTTGCAGCCTTTCGTACCATGTGTTCAGCGGCATTTGTGATATCGCGCTGAAACCTTTTCATATCGGAAGAACTGCCAAGATTATATTTTTTGGCCAATCGTTTTTACTCCTTTCGTTGTACTCGGCCATAAATTGCCTGTAAATATAGTATAGAACGATAAATTTGTATAAGCAATCTGATTTTACGATGCAAGTATTGATGTAAATACGACACCATGGAATCAATATTAAATATATTAAGGTCCCGGCAGCCAAAAGCCGGAGAAGGAGAGAACTATATATGAACAAATTAAGATTTTCCGATAATTCTGAAATGGAAGTAATCGGTGTTTCCTGCGCCGGGAATATTCTGAAAATTAATGTGCCGGGAACTGGATTGGATAATCTGGTGACAGATTTTAAGGATTCAACAAAGCTTTCACCTCTCCGTTATTTTGAGGATGATGTACTGCTGCGGGGATATGCTGGTTACACCAAATTTGACGGCATGGATTATACGCCGGACGTGCTGCAGGAAGTGGATTACACAACCGAGGATGTAACAACTGAGAGTGGTTTCCGTGAAGTGCGGGCAGATATCGTTACTGTTACGCTGGAAAAAGTACCTGCAGTTGCAATCGTAGCGGCCAGAACCGAAAAGAATACTGCTGATATTGATTATCTGGCAATGGAAACTGGCGTTGAGCTGTAATTTTAAAGGGAGGTATACATAATGTCAAAGAATTTTAAAAAGGTAAAGAACTATTACAAGCGGAAACTGTGGGATATTGACCGGGTAAATTCCGCTGTAGGAAAGTGGATCACAGAAGCAGAGTACAAGGAGATTACCGGGGAGGAATACACTTCCGCAATTTAACATCTGGGGGACGGCATGAAAGATTTTATTGTGAAGTATTGGCTGGAATGCGCATTTACGGCGGTAACTGGGGTATTTGCCTGGGCTTACCGCAAACTTAAAAAGAGAGTGGACGAGCAGGAATTAATAAAGCAAGGCGTTCTTGCCATACTCCATGACCGTCTCTTTCAGGCGGGGCGGCACTACATAACCCAGGGATATATAACCCTGGGTGAATTGAAAAATATTGAATACCTCTATACCAGCTACCACAATTTGGGCGGTAATGGTACAGGTACGGAAATCTGGGAGCGTATAAAAGAGCTCCCAATCAAAGAAGGAGAAAATAATCATGGAAACAATTTTAACTAACATGACACTTTTAATTGCAGTAATTGGGGTTCTGGCCTTTATCGTTTCTCTTATAACCCAGGTATTTAAGGGTGTAGGCGTTCTTTCTAAACTGCCTACCGATATTCTGGTTTTGGTTTTGTCAATAGGCATTACGGTAACGGCTTTCATGGCGTATATGCAGTACATCCAACAGGTTATCATTTGGTATATGATTATTGCGGCCATACTGGCTGGATTTATTGTTGCCTTTGTAGCAATGTATGGATGGGAAAAACTTTCCGAGCTTTGGAAGCGATTTTACAAAGGAAAATAAGCAGGAGGTATTATGTATAAAGGAATAGACGTGAGTGACAACCAGGGTGTTATCAATTGGGTGAAAGTGAAAGAGGCCGGATGCCAGTTTGCAATCCTGCGGAGCGTGCGGCGCTCTGGTAAAGCAGACTATCAGTTTGCGGCAAATGTGGCGGGATGCATAACCAACGGTATCCCCATTGAAGTGTATAAGTATATGTATGCACTGACGCCAACACAGGCTGCGGAAGAGGCGCGGCAAGTAGTAGCCCTGTTACGCTCTTACGGCCTCACCTGCCGCGTATGGATAGACGTGGAAGATAAATCCTTGCGCACTCTTAGTAGAGGCGTATTAACGGGCCTGATACAGACAGAGGCCGACGTTCTCACAGGCGCCGGGCTGGAATATGGAATATATACCGGGAAAAGCTTTTATGAGGAAAAAGTTTTTGACACTACCGCTTTTTTCTGTCCAATGTGGATAGCCAGGTATCCGCACAGCAATTATTTTTCGTTGGCGGACAATCCTCCCGCGGATAGCTACAAGCCTGTAACTATGCAACAGCTTTTCGGCTGGCAGTATACCAGTAGAGGGCGTGTAGATGGAATTAACGGTGTCGTTGATTTAGACGTATGTTATGTGCCCTTCTGGACGCGTTCTGAACCTCAGGAGAACACGGAACATAAATATATATATGTTAATTCCGTGGCAGATACATGGACGCAGGAAGAGGCTGTAAAAGCGCATGAAAGGTTTGCCGCTGTTGGTATTAATACGGTGGTCCATAAAGTGGAAATAAAAGCATAAAAAAAGAGGGGAGCGATCCCCTCTTTAATTTTTCTTATGGCGGCACCGTCGTATAGACAGTGCGTTTTTACTGGGAGTTGAGGTATTATACATTCCCTTTGTATAAGGGACGTTTGAACAAAAGACTTTATCAGATATGTGGAGAAGTTTTTTTATTTCAGAATCTGAAAGTCCTTTCTTGCGTGCCGAGTCTATTTCGTGCGAAAGATTGGTTTATCTTCTTTCTCACGGCGCATCCCCGCCGGATGGTTAGAAAACTGCCAGTTGCTATTACGCCAGTATGGAGATAACTACTGCATCAGCAATGATAATTTCATGGTCATCGTTGCCGTACTCTATACGATCGCCAGCGATTATAACTGTGGTTCCATAATAGTTAGCATCAGCAAGAGACTTTTCCAGTTTTTCTGAGATTTCTTCCGGATCGTCCCAGTTTGGTACAATACCAGTGTTGTATGCGCAGGCTCCGGGAAGTTCTATGGGATTTTCGGTCTCAAAAGTTGAGCAATCCTGCTCATAATCCCAGTCATATGAGTTCCGGCACCAGTCACCAACCTCGTAATGTTCATCATCTGCTAAATGGCGGATGCCTATATAATTGTAATTACAATTTTCGATTGCACTTATAAGGCTGTTATTCATGACGTTCCTCCTTGTTTTCCTGTTCCTTATAATGCTATTATATACTATACGTACGTATAGCGCAATATGCAAAATAACCAAAGATACGTACGTATAGTTAGCTATTTTTATTATGTACGTATATCAAATTGTCTGTTACAATAAAAAATGGGAAGAAGGTGAAAAAAATGGCATATAATGAAAAACAAAAAGAATATGCAATGGATTATGCTAAAAGAACATTAAAAAGGATTCCATTGGATGTGAAAAAAGAATATTATGAAAATGTAATAGTTCCGGAATCTGAAAAATGTGGTTTATCTGTAAGAGCTTTTATATTGGAAGCTATTGCGGAAAAGATAGAAAGAAATAGTTGACAACTATACGTACGTATAGTATAATAAAAATAGTTAAAGGAAAGCTTTAACGAATATCCGGGTAAGCGGAGGAAGGAGGGAAAAATGGATAATATGAACATGCAGGAAGCATCAAGAGTTATCTTAGGCCTTAGGGCCGCAGGATGGGATGAGAAAGAAATAAACGATTTTATTCTCTACATCGAAACCGGCGAAGAAAAGTACAAGCCGGTGCAAAAAAATAAGCCTACAGAGTAGGCAAGGAAGAAACAAGGGAGGGCGGGCTTGCCACCGCTCCCCCGTTCAAAAAAATTATATCAGAAAGAGAGAGGGTTTTCAAATGAAAAAAATAAATGGATATGCAAATTATGGGTGTTTAGCTGCCGAAAAAATCGCTGTATACACAATAAGCAATCCCAATTCAACAGCAACGGTAAGCGAAAAAATTAGTCTTGAAATTCCTGATGATTGGGAAGTGTGGGAAACCGCCGCCGGGGATACCATGTTAACCGCCCCCTGGGGCTGGCAATATAAAGCCGATGAGGTAATCGGCAGAACTGTAAAAGATGGAAAAGACGTGCCCTGCCTTACGGGGTACGATAAAGATGGAAAGAAATTCTGTAAAGTTTTAACATGTGCTGATTAAAATTATCTCTTGTAAAATAATCAGTCTATGATATAATATAACCTATAGTGCAAAGGATGGTTTGCAGAATGCCATATCCCACCAATTCTGGGATATGTGGATTGACATTATTTTAATGTTTCTATTTATTTTTCTGGGTGTATACCCTACTATGAGCTACGGAAAAAGCGCTTCGGCGCTTTTTTTGTTTGCAATTTTATACATGTAATAAGTTATTTATGCATATTTTTGAGGGGTAATATTCACATAAACATCTTATGATCAGAATTTACGCTGGAATGAAGATACCTTGTATAACGCAGGTGTTATTACCTCCACCAGTGCCCCGCTGGGTGTGCACAGACCAAGTGACAGTATTAGCTGATATTCGCTGGTTGCTAAACTCTACATATTTGATTGTGCCATTACTAATATAGGTATTAAGTTGCTGTATGCCAGCATAGGCCAGTTTATAACCAGATATCCCGTCAAATGTTACAGAAAAATCAACCGTCTGCTCACTATTTGGACCTGCCATAGGATAGGATGCTGATTTAGTTTGTATTTTAAGATCGTTACCCAATTTTTTTGTGACTGTATCAGCACCAGTGGAATATGTAATGTATACCCCGTCCTCCCTGGCATCCATGCCCTTGATAGCTCCGCTGTCATTTAAGGCGGTTAAATTCTGAATTATTTTCTTTAAAATAGAACAAATGTTTTGTATAATACCTTCAAACGAATTGAAAGAAGGGATATTGTGTTCTATTATTCGGATGATAATATAAAAATAGATGAAAAAATGTTGCAGTATGGGCAGAAAGAAACAAGCATTGCATGCTGCGCTTATACAGAAAACGGGAAAATTAAGCCTTTATTCTTTAAAATGCCGGATGATAATGGGCTGATACAGACATACTATATTAAGCATATAAACAATGCGGATAATAAAATATATAAAGGACAACGGGTTATAGATTTTAGGTGCCGCATAGAAGTAAACGGTCTTGCGGTTGTTGTAAATCTGATAAATTTCATAGATTCCTGCAGGTGGATTTTGATACAATGAATGTAATAACGTCCATACAATCAGAAGAAAAAAACACAGAAAAAATTACAGAAGGAATTGAAAATTGAGTCATATGTAGTATAATATGAATCATGAAAAATAGCTGAAAATCCCTTGAAATATGGAAGAAGTCATATCTAATCATATAAACTGATCATATATAATTTCACCTTGCCAAGGTCGAGACCGCGGGTTCGAGCCCCGTCTATCGCTCTCACACAAACAGGAAAACAGCGGTTTCCAGAAAATCCGGGCCGCTGTTTTTAGTTAAAAAATTTTCTGCTCTTTCATTTCATTCATTCTTCCCATTCACTTTTCAAAGCAGCTTCCGTTTCCTGTCCAGGGTATACGCCTGATAAACAAGCAGAATCACCAGCCCGGCCTTTCCCAGTAAATGGACGCTCGTCACTGCAAAGCCCAAATCCGTCATGTTTCTGAGAGAGATTATGAAGCCCTGTGCAATCTCAATGAACGACACGGCGGCAGTCACATAGATAATGACAGGAGAAAGCTTTTCCCCGCGTCTGCTGAAAAATACAAGGATACATACCGCAGATAATACGGGAATAAACAGATCCAGCCAGCCGGATAGACCCATATGGCCGTTCTGTTTTATTGTCATATCTATGAGAACCGCAAGGAACGTCAATGATGAAACGATATAATTCGTACACATGACAGCGGCTGTTTTTGCAGGAGATAAACTGTTCTGGGCCGAAAAAACAAGCCCGGCCGCCAGGGCACACAGATTAATGAGATACCCAATCGCAGTAATAACGTTTACCGCCGTTATTTCTCCGGCCGGAGTTCCTTTCAGGGCCTGTGCAGGATAAAAAGAATACAGGCTGAACACAAGCATTAATAAGTATGCGGCTGAGGCGACTGCATAAAGTATTGTCTGAATCATATTTGACACTGGAGCAGACAGAACGGGATCTTTTTCAATACTTCTCTTCAGTTCCTCCCCGGACAGAAGTTCGTCTACGGAAACCTCCAGAATCTGCGCAATTTTTTTCGCTGTCAGAAGATCCGGAAAACGGGCGCCGCATTCCCAGCTGGAGACAGCCCTAATCCATATCAATTCCCGGCAAATCCCACCTGAAATGGCTTGCCAGAATGCGGATTGCCACAACCAGCAGCGCGCTGCCTATCATGGCAGAGTCCGAACGGGTTACCTGAAGCAGCACTACATACAGGCAGGCTCCGGCAATGGAAGCACAGGCATAAATATGCTTTTTTAAAACATATGGCGTTTCCCCGGCCATAATATCACGCAGGATTCCTCCGCCGATTCCCGTAATTACCCCAAGAAAAATAATCAGGAAATGATAGTCGCCATATCCGGCTTCCACGCCGGTGTCAATGCCAATCACCGTAAAGGCCCCAAGGCCGATGGCATCGAGGATATTCATAATTTTTTCGTAGCCCTCAATATAACGGCTGCCAAGCAGAAAAGGCCAACAGCGGAACAGCAGAAAAAGAACGAGTACGGTAAGAAACGCCGCCAGCACATAAACCGGGTTGCGGAACATATTGGGCGGGATATTTCCGATCATCAGGTCGCGGAGCATACCTCCGCCCACCGCCGTAATGACGCCCAGGACAATAATCCCGAACAAATCCAGCCGCTTCCGTACCGCTACCATGGCGCCGGAGGAGGCAAAGGCAATCGTGCCTATAATTTCTACAATAAATATAATATTTGGCTGCAGCTGCATAATCATTCGTACCTTTCAGGGATTTTAAACGTTCTAATAATAGCATGAAATTACCCCGGGCTCAATTCCCTTTTATAAATATGGAATTATAAATATAGAAGGTAAATATGGAAGATAAAATATGGAAAAACCCTTGACTTTGAGTGCACTCCAGGGGATATGCTGTTTATGGGAATGTATGGATGCAGTTAGAAAGGGGGAAAAGGAATTAGATCGTTGCCAATATCCGATGTTTTCACGGGGTAGCTATGGACAGGCAGATGCTGTTACAGGGCGGCGGGACAGCCTGAGGTACAAATCGCCATATCTGAGAATCATATCTTTTTAAAAGCTATAGAAAATGTGTTCGGAATCATTTATAATAATACCATGTGGTTCATTTCCACAGTCGGACTTTAGTGTATTACAACAAAAAGGAGTGTAGCAAATGGAAAAGAGAAAACTGGAAAAACTGGGGATTGAAACATCGCTGCTGGGGTTTGGATGCATGCGTTTTCCCACACTGCCCGATGGGAAAATAGATGAAGCGGAGGCTGAAAGAATGCTGGATAAAGCCATTGCCTCCGGCGTAAACTATATCGACACCGCTTATCCTTACCATAACGGGGAAAGCGAACCCCTGGTGGGCAAGGTGCTGAAAAAGTATGACAGAAGCTCCTTCTTCCTGGCAACCAAGCTGCCGTTGTGGGCCGTTAACAGCGTAGACGATGCCAAGCGTATTTTTGAAGAACAGCTGCAGAGGCTGCAGACAGATTATATTGATTTTTACCTGCTTCATGCGGTAAATAAGGAAAAATGGGATGCCATGAAGGAACTGGGCGTTGTGGAGTACTGCGCCAAGCTGAAGGAAGAGGGAAAAATCAGATATTACGGCTTTTCCTTCCACGATGACTATGAGGTATTTGACGAAATCCTCCATTACCGTGACTGGGATTTCTGTCAGATTCAGTATAACTATATGGATACTCAGGAACAGGCCGGAGATAAGGGCTATGCGCTGGCAGAAAGCCTGGGCGTGCCGCTTGTAATCATGGAACCCATTAAGGGCGGAAGCCTTGCCAACTTCTCCGAAGACATCAACGACAGATTCCATAAGATGGATCCCGACAGAAGCGTTGCTTCCTATGCGCTCCGCTGGGTGGGAAGCCATCTCAATGTAAAGGTTATTCTGAGCGGAATGTCCACTATGGATCAGGTGGAAGACAACCTGAAGACCTTCCAGGATTTCAGCCCTTTAAGCGAAGCGGAAGAGAAAGAAATCGAGAGCATCGTGACGGAGCTGCGTTCCCGCGTTCAGAATGGCTGCACCGGCTGCCGCTACTGCATGCCGTGTCCTGCAGGCGTCAACATTCCGGGCAACTTCAAGGTTTGGAACAATTATCACATGTACCGTACATATGATCATGTAAAATGGTCCTGGGAAAAAGAACTGAAAGAAGAAGAAAAAGCAAAGAACTGCATTAAGTGCGGCAAATGCGAGACACTTTGCCCTCAGAAGCTTTCTATCAGAGATAACCTGGTACAGGTGCAGAAGGATCTGGATGAAAGAATCTTCAAGTAAAACAGACTATGGAAAAAGCATATAAGCTGGAATTTATCAATGAACAGACAGGAACGCTGGCTGTAAACTGCTGCGGCTGCTCCAAAACAGAGCCGCTGCACAGCTTCGGCCCGGCGCTTAAGCCCCATTATATGATTCACTATGTTCTGAGCGGAAAGGGAATTTTCCGGATAGGCGGAAGAGAGTACCCGCTGGAGGCGGGGAGCGGCTTCCTCATTACACCCGGAGAGCTGGCCTTTTACCAGTCAGATGAAAGAGAGCCCTGGACCTACGTTTGGGTGGGCTTTTCCGGAAGCGGCGCCGGGAACTTCGTGAACTATATGGGGCTTTCAGTGCGTCATCCGGTTTTTCATTCCGAACGTTCGGACGAGCTTTACGGAAGCGTGAGGGATATGATGGAGCACAACACCTTCGGCCTTACAAATGAGCTGCGGCGCAACGGCCAGCTCCAGATTTTTTTGTCCCTTATTGCGGAAAATGCCAGACCGCAGGACAAGGCGGAAGAGGATAAGGCGAACCAGTATGTGATAAGGGCGGTGGAATTCATCCAGCGCAACTACTGCAATCCGGTGAAGGTTACGGATGTGGCGGATTATGTATGTATCAACAGGAGCTATCTGTATACCCTGTTTGAAAATTCCATGGGGATGTCGCCCCAGCAGTTTCTGACTACTTACCGGATTACCAAGGCGGCGGAACTGCTTGCCGTGACGGCGCTTCCCGTGGAGAGCATCGCGCTTTCCTGTGGCTATAATGACCCTCTGGTTTTTACAAAGGCATTTAAACAGATGAAAGGAATGTCTCCCTCCAGCTACAGGCGGGAGATGCAGAATAAGGAAAGCCGCAGAAATAAAGAATACTTAAGACAGGTGGAAGATTTCATCAGTCAGGTCAATAATTTAAACAGTTAACATTTTGACAGGTACTTGCAACAAATATCACTTTGCCGGTATCTGTCTTTTGTTATATGATAAATTCAGGTGAAAGCGGTTGCACATTCTGCGGCCATAACGAAACGATACATAGCCATAAAGAAAAGGAGAAGGAGCATGAAAGAAAAAATTCTGCAGAAATTTGGGGAAGTTTTTGGGGATACCACAGGAGCGAGAACCTACTTTGCCCCGGGACGCGTGAATCTCATCGGGGAGCATACGGACTATAACGGCGGACATGTTTTTCCCTGTGCGCTGACTATCGGAACCTATGGCGTGGCAAGGCAGAGAGCCGACAGGAAGCTGCGTTTTTATTCTATGAATTTTGAACATCTGGGAGTGATTGAAAGCAGCCTGGACGGCTTAAAGCCTGAGAAGGAAGCTGACTGGACCAATTATCCCAAGGGAGTTATGTGGGCATTTAAAAAGAGAGGCTTTGAGATCCCTTATGGAATGGATCTGCTTCTTTTCGGCAACATTCCCAACGGCTCCGGCCTGTCCTCCTCCGCATCCGTAGAGGTGCTGACCGGATTTATTCTCAGGGATATGTTTGGCTTTGACGTGACCAATCAGGATCTGGCGCTTATCGGACAGTATTCCGAGAACAATTTCAACGGCGTCAACTGCGGAATTATGGATCAGTTCGCTATTGCCATGGGCAAAAAGGATCACGCCATTTTCCTGGATACCGCGGATCTGAGCTTTGAATATGCGCCCATCCATCTGGAAGGCGCCAAGATTGTCATTGCCTGCAGCAATAAGAAGCGCGGCCTGGGAGATTCCAAATATAACGAAAGGAGAAGCGAATGCGAGACAGCTCTGGCTGAGATTCAGGAGGTTGTGGGAATCAACTCTCTGGGAGACCTCACGGAAGAGCAGTTTGAACAGTATAAATCTGCAATCAAAGACGATGTACGCACAAAACGCGCAAAGCATGCGGTTTATGAAAACCAGCGCACCATCAAGGCTGTTGCCGCTCTGAAGGCGAATGATATCGCACAGTTTGGCCAGCTGATGAATGCTTCCCACGTATCCCTTCGTGATGATTATGAAGTTACCGGCATTGAGCTGGATACCCTGGTGGAAGAAGCCTGGAAGGTGGACGGCGTTATCGGTTCCCGTATGACAGGCGCAGGCTTCGGCGGCTGCACTGTCAGCATCGTTAAGAAGGAAGCCATCGACGGTTTCATCGAAAAGGTAGGAGCGGAATATCTGAAGAAAATTGGTTATGCTGCTGATTTCTATGTTGTGGAGATCGGGGACGGACCGGGCTTAATCTAATCAGTACGGGCGGCTGGGTTCCAGGCCGCCCCTCTTTATGCACAGAGCCGGCAGGCTGGTGGAGTTACATAGAATACACAGAGCCGGCAGGCTTATGGAGTTACACAGATACAGGTTGCGCGGGATTACCGCAGAAATGAGGGAGAATATGATTCAGAAAAGTATCAGGGAATTAGTAAGATATGGTCTTGCGACCGGACTTGTGGAGCCGGAGGATACCATCTACACCGCTAACCGTCTTTTGGAGCTGTTCGGCCTGGAGGAGCTTGAGGATGCGGATACGCCGATTACAGCCGAAAAAAGCGAAGAAGCACAGCTGACAGGCGAACTGGAAAGCATTCTTAAGGATATGCTTGACTACGCGGCACAGAACGGACTTCTTGAAAACAACAGCGTTGTATACAGGGATCTGTTCGATACAAAAATCATGAGCGTGCTTGTGGCGCGTCCCAGTGAAATTATTCGAAAATTCAATGCTTACTATGCCCAGTCCCCGGAAGCTGCCACGGAGTATTTTTACAAATTCAGCCAGGATACAGACTATATCAGACGTTACCGCGTATGCCGTGACCAGAAATGGATTGCCCATACAAAGTACGGAGATCTGGACATCACCATCAACCTGTCCAAGCCGGAAAAGGATCCCAAGGCAATTGCAGCCGCCAAAAACGCAAAACAGAGCGGATACCCCAAATGCCAGCTGTGCGTGGAAAATGAAGGCTATGCAGGACGCGTAAACCATCCCGCAAGACAGAACCACAGGATTATTCCCATCACCATCAACGGCGGTCAGTGGGGCTTCCAGTACTCCCCTTATGTTTACTATAATGAACACTGCATTGTTTTCAATTCCCAGCATATTCCCATGAAAATCGAACACAACACCTTTGTGAAGCTGTTTGATTTTGTGAAGCTGTTCCCTCATTATATGCTTGGTTCCAATGCGGACCTTCCTATCGTAGGCGGCTCCATTTTAAGCCACGACCACTTCCAGGGCGGTCACTATGAATTCCCCATGGCCAAAGCCGGCGTGGACAAAACCTTTACGGTAAAAGGCTTTGAAGATGTAACAGCGGGAATTGTGAACTGGCCCATGTCCGTTATCCGTATTTCCGGTCCTGACAGCGATAGGCTTATTGCCCTTGCCGACGTGATTCTTGATAAATGGCGCAGCTACACAGACGAAGAGGCATTTATCTATGCTGAAACAGATGGGGAGCCTCACAATACCATTACCCCCATCGCAAGAAAACGCGGTGACAGCTACGAACTGGATCTGGTGCTGCGCAACAACATTACCACAGAAGAACATCCCATGGGCGTTTACCATCCTCATGCAAAGCTGCACCATATCAAAAAGGAAAACATCGGCCTGATTGAGGTTATGGGTCTTGCGGTGCTTCCTTCCCGTCTGGACGGTGAAATGGCCGCTCTGGAAAAAGCAATACTGGAAGGCGCGGATATCCGCGGCGATGAGGTTCTTGGCAAGCATGCGGACTGGGTGGAGGAATTCCTTCCCAGATATGAGAATGTGACGGCAGACAACATCCATGAAATCATACAGACAGAAATCGGCCAGGTATTCATGGAAGTTCTGGAGGATGCCGGCGTTTATAAAAGAACGGCGGAAGGCCAGGCGGCATTTGACAGGTTTACGGCGGTTTTGAATCAGTAAGGCGGCGAAAATAAAAAGTGACTTGAAAGATTCAAGTCCCCAGTGTATAATTTATTTAGAAGTAATCAAAGGATATTTCGGGTCCGATGATTGCGCTTCGGATAACTGTATAATTTTTAGTTACAAGCTATCCTCTATTGGCCGTAGAGGATAGCTATTTTTTGTCCTGATGATTATCTATGTAAGCCAGTGCTGCAATGTATACGATTGAAATGACATGGGAATCAAAATCATATGGGCCGAAAGGCAGACAATGCAGAATTCTTGACTTTATACTAAGAGCCAAACAGCATTCTGTAATCCGCCCCTTCACCCCTGAAGACACCGATGCGTTTTTTGCGCTCATGTCCGACCGGGAGATAAACACCTTCCTCCCCTGGTTCCCCCTGCAGACAAGAGAGGAAGCGGAGCAGTTCCTTGAAGAACGTTATCTGAGCCGCAGTGAGGAACCTGACGGCTTTCATTATGCCATATGTCTTAAGACAGATAATATCCCCATTGGCTATATCAACGTGGACGCGGGGGAAAGCCATGATTTCGGCTATGCTCTGAGAAGGGACTGCCAGCATAAGGGCATTATGACAGAAGCTGCCCTCGCGGTGCTGGAGGAAATCAGAAAAGCCGGAATTCCATACATAACGGCGACACATGATGTAAAGAACCCGGCAAGCGGAAACGTGATGAAACGCATGGGCATGACCTACCGCTATTCTTACGAGGAACCGTGGCAGCTCAAGAATATACTGGTCACCTTCCGAATGTACCAGCTGAATCTTGACGGCAGGAAGGATCGGGTATACATGGAGTACTGGAACCGTTACCCGGTCCATTATATTGAGAAGGATGTATAAGCCCTTTTTTATCGCATCAAGTCAAAAAACGGCCGCAGTTCTTTTTACTGCCGCCCCGGAACCCCTTGCCACCCGCCGGCTTTCGCTGTATCCTAAAGAAAAGCCGGGACGACGATGAAAATCGGTTCCATATACGGAGGAGTTTTATGATTATATTGATTGCCGGGAGCACCCATGCCGGAAAGACCCTTTTTGCCCAGAAACTTCTGGAAGCCTATTCCTATCCTTATCTGTCCATCGACCACCTGAAAATGGGCCTGATCCGCAGCGGCCGCACATCCCTGACGCCGGAAAGCGATGGCAGGCGGCTGACGGATTATCTGTGGCCTGTTGTGCGGGAGATGATCAAAACTGCGATTGAGAACAAACAGAACCTGATAGTTGAAGGCTGCTATATCCCCTTTGATTTTAAAAAGGATTTCGGACCGGAATATCTGCAGGAGATCCGCTATGTCTGCCTTGTTTTCAGCGAAAACTATATCCGCGCCCATTTCGCTGACATCAGGGCCCATGGAAGCGATATTGAAGACCGCATGGAGGATGAATATCTGGAGCTGGAGCCATTGGTTGACAAGAACAGGGAAAACCTGGAGCTGTGCAGGGCATACGGCCTGGAATATGTTCTAATTGATAAAACATATGAAATTACCTGGAGGCCGCAGCCGTAAGGCACTGTTAAGCAGCCGGATCCCCCGGAGCAGCCCTGTATCTTTCGGGATAACGCGTTCTGTCGGAATGCCTCCTGGAAGCAGTTTCATTCTTGCCGCAACACCGTTTTCGCGGTATCCTGTGTAAAGCAGGGTATCGGTCCACAGAAGCCTTTATGCGGCAAAGATTATGTTGAGGCTCACCTTAAGGATCACCAATCCGGCAGAAAGCCTGTCAGAAGAAAGACGAATAATCTATGAAATTTTTACTCACAGCAGTGAATGCAAAATATATCCATTCCAACCCGGCCATTTACAGCCTGCGCGCCTACAGCATCCGGAAGGAGCCGGCGCTTGAGGAGCATATGGAGCTGGCCGAATACACCATCAACCAGCCCTTCCAGGAGATACTGGCGGACATTTATGGCAGAAAGCCGGACTGCATCGCGTTTTCCTGCTATATCTGGAACTGGGAAATGATTCAGGATATCACCCGGGAACTTGCCAAGATCCTGCCTGATGTGCCGATTTGGCTGGGCGGACCGGAAGTATCCTACAATCCGGAAGAAATCCTGGGGAAAATGCCTTTTCTCACCGGGGTTATGGTGGGTGAGGGAGAGGTGACCTTCCACGATCTGCTTGTATTTTATAAAGATAAGCTTTCCTCCGGAGCGAGGCAGCCGGATACAGATGAAGAGGATACACTGCAGAAAATCCCAGGCATTGTTTTCCGAAGAGCCCCGGAAAAGCCGGGCGAAACTCCGGAGGCCTACGCCGCTGCATGCAAAATCCCGGGAACCTGCGCTGCAGCAGGCGCCCTTTCCGTCTGCCGCACCGCTCCCCGCAGCCTCACGGATATCAGTGACATCCCTTTTTTCTACAACGAAGAGGACATTGGTGATTTCCACAACCGTATCATTTACTACGAATCCAGCCGCGGCTGCCCTTACCGTTGCAGCTACTGTCTTTCTTCCATAGATAAAACGGTCCGCCTGCGCAGCCTGGAGCTGGTGGAAAAAGAGCTTCAGTTTTTTCTGGATAAAAAGGTCCCTCAGGTCAAGTTCGTAGACCGTACCTTCAACTGTAACCATACCCATGCCCAGGCGATTTGGCGTTACATCAGCGAACATGACAACGGAGTCACCAATTTTCATTTTGAAATATCCGCGGATATCCTGAACGAAGAAGAGCTTCGGCTTCTGCGTTCCCTGCGCCCGGGACTGGTGCAGCTGGAAATCGGCGTGCAGTCCACCAATCCGCAGACCATCCGGGAAATACGGCGCGCCATGGACTGGGAGAAGCTGAAAAAAATAGTGGCCTCCATCCAGGAGGGACAGAATATCCATATCCATCTGGATTTAATTGCCGGCCTTCCCTGCGAGGATCTGGAAAGCTTCCGCCGTTCCTTCAATGATGTTTACGCCTGCCGCCCGGAACAGCTGCAGCTGGGCTTCCTGAAGGTCCTGAAGGGTTCTTATATGCATGAGAAGGCTTCAGAATATGGGATACATTATACGGATAAGCCTCCCTATGAAGTCCTTTTTACCCGCTGGCTCCCCTATGGGGATGTCCTTTCCCTTAAAAAAATCGAAGAAATGGTTGAGCTGTACTACAACAGCGCCCAATTCACCCATACACTGCCGGTTCTGGAAGCTGTTTTTCCAAATCCCTTCCGTCTTTATGAAGAGCTGGCGGCCTATTATAAAAAGAAGGGATACTTTATTAACAACCCCGCAAGAAGCTACCGCTACCAGGTTCTTATGGACTTTGCCCTTTCTGTGGACCCGGAGAGGGAGAGCCTTTACAGGCAGCTCCTGACGCTGGACATGTATCTGAGGGAAAATCTGAAGAGCCGCCCGGATTTTGCCCTGAATTTACAGGAGATTCCCGAAATCAAGGAAAAAATAAACGGATTTTACCGCAAAGAGGAAAAAGAACCTCTTTTCCTGCAGGATTATGTGGACGATGGCTTTAATTCACGGCAAATGGCAAGAATGACCCACATCGAATGCTTCCGCCTGCCCGTATGGGAAAGCCCTGTCCCCGGGATGGTGGAAACATTCCCGGAAGAAAAAATTTATTTCCTGCTGTTTGATTACAGAAAGAGAAACCCTCTGAACCAGGAAGCCCGTACCACTCTGCTTCCGCTTTAAAGGAGAATGGAAATTGAGACAAAAAGAAAGAATAGAAAATATACTGAAGCTTCTGGACGAGCGCTATGGCACAGATATCATCTGCTATCTGGATCATGAAAATGCATGGCAGCTACTGATAGCCACAATTCTCAGCGCCCAGTGCACGGACGCCAGGGTTAACGTGGTGACTAAAGACCTGTTCCGGAAATATCCGGGCGTGGAGTACTTTGCCCGGGCAGATTTGAAGGAGCTGGAGCAGGATATCCGATCCACCGGTTTTTACCATAATAAAGCAAAAAATATTATCGCCTGCTGTCAGGACCTGGTTGAAAAATTCGGCGGGGAAGTGCCGGAATCCATCGAGGATCTCACCTCTCTGGCGGGTGTGGGGCGGAAAACCGCCAACGTAATCCGCGGGAATATTTACAATGAGCCGAGCATTGTGGTGGACACTCATGTAAAAAGAATTTCCAACCGGCTGGGCCTGACGAAGGAGGAGGATCCGGTCAAGGTGGAATATGACCTGATGAAGGTTTTGCCCAAAGACCACTGGATACTTTACAACCTGCAGATTATCGCGCTGGGACGGGAAATCTGCAAAGCGCCCACCGCAAAATGTGACGCGTGTTTTTTAACGGAGTTCTGTCCATACTATAAGAAGAACAGCGGTAAGAAAACAACAAACAAAAAGACGGAAGGTGCAAGGTGAACGGGCCGGTGAAGGACTATGTCTGCCTGGATTTGGAGACCTCAGGGCTGTATCCCAGACTGGATAAAATTATTGAAATAGGCGCGGTTAAGGTGTTGGGCGGCGTCGCTGCGGAGCATTTCCAGACGTTTGTCAATCCGGGGCGTAAGCTGTCCGGGCATGCGTCTGAAATTACGGGGATTACGGATCGGGATCTGGAATCGGTCCCGTATATTGAGGAGGCGCTTCCTGAGTTCCTGGTCTTTGCCGGGGAGCTTCCGCTTCTGGGGCACAGTGTCCTTTTTGACTATTCCTTTATGAAAAAAGCGGCGGTGAACCAGGGACTGACATTTGAACGCACAGGCGTGGATACGCTGAAGCTGGCGAGGAAATTCCTGCCGGAGCTGGAAAGCAAAAACCTGGGATTTTTATGCAGGCATTTTGGAATCAGCCATACGGCCCACAGGGCGCTGGGGGATGCCCTGGCGACGCAGCGGCTGTATGAGGTACTGTGCGGGCTTTTCCTGGAAGGGAATGAAAAGGATTTCGCGCCCCAGCCGCTTATTTACCGGGTGAAAAAGGAAGGCCCCGCCAGCAGCGCGCAGAAGGAACGGTTATATAAACTGACTGCGGCTCATAAACTGGAACTGGACGCCGATATTGAAAAAATGACGAAAAACGAAGCCAGCCGCACCATAGACAAAATTCTGGCCCAATACGGAAAAATCCCGGAGAAAGAGAAGTTTTGACGCGTAACAGTTCAGGCAGGTTTGCGCATTCACTGCGCAAACCGTGAGAAAACGTGGTGGCAGCAGGCATTCGCCCCTCGCCGAAGGCGACTTTTATGGGTGGATGCAGTAACAGTTCGCCCGAAGGGTAAACTGTTACTTTGATGTTGATTTTCGGCTTATCTTTGCTTGCAAAACAGGAAGCTTTCATATATAATAAGCATCTGAACAAGTAGGATAAGCATGGAAATGTCGGGAGGCATAAGAAAATGTTTAATTTCAATAATAAAAAAACGAGAAGAGTTGTTTCCTCAGTCATCATCATCATACTGGTGCTGGCAATGGTCGTACCGACACTGCTGTATTTTCTGTAAGGATAGGAGCAGCTTATGAAGAAATGGATTTGGACACTTGTCTTTGTACTGGCCATAGGAGCCGCAGCGCTTTCCGCGGGACTTCACTCTCGGGCGCAGGCAAAGCCGGATGATACGATACTGGAAGGCGTGTACGCCGGAGATATTTCACTTTCCGGAATGACCAGGGAAGAGGCGAAAGCCGCCATACAGTCCTATGTGGATTCACTGGCCGCCAGCACCATTACCCTGAACGTAGTGGAAGGCAATACGGTGAATGTAACCGCCTCCGAGCTTGGACTTGGCTGGGCGAACCCTGAGCTTGTTGAGGAAGCGGTGAACCTTGGAAAATCCGGCAACGTGGTGGTACGCTATAAGGCTCTGAAGGATCTGGAGCATCAGAATAAGGTTTATGATATCGCTTTTTCCTTTGACCGGGAAGCGATTGCATCGGTTGTGGAAAATAAATGCGACGCCTTTAACGTGGAGGCGGTGAACGCCCATCTGAAGAGAGTGGACGGCGCTTTTGTGATTGAAGACGGACAGACCGGCGTTGTAGTTGACAACGCAGCTTCTGAGAATGCGATATATGACTATCTGACCACCCAGTGGAAGGGCGGGGATGCCGCCGTGGATCTGGCGGTTACCGAAGAGGTTCCCCAGGGAAACAAAGAAGAGCTGGCGAAGGTTAAGGATGTGCTCGGCAGCTATACCACGAGCTTTTCTTCCTCAGGAAAGGACAGGAGCGCCAACGTGACCAATGGCTGCAGCCTGATTAACGGAACGACCATTTATCCCGGAGAAACCTTCTCCACCTATGAGACGGTCAGCCCCTTTACTGCAGATAACGGATATTATATGGCCGGTTCCTACCTGAATGGCCAGGTGGTGGACAGTATCGGAGGCGGTATCTGCCAGGTATCCACGACCCTTTACAATGCGGTTCTGAAGGCGGAGCTTCAGGTGGAGGAAAGGCACAACCACTCCATGATTGTAGGATATGTAAAGCCCTCCATGGACGCGGCCATCGCCGAATCCGCAGGGAAGGATTTCCGGTTTACCAATAATACGGGCTATCCCATATATATTGAAGGCTATACAAGCAATAAAAATATTACGTTTACCATTTACGGCGTGGAAACAAGGGATCCGGGCCATGTGGTAACCTATGAAAGCGAAGTCCTGGAAACCATCCAGCCAACCTCTGAAAGCATCGTACAGACTACCTCCCAGCCCATAGGCTTCGTGGATGTACAGTCCGCGCATGTGGGCTACAAGGCAAGGCTGTGGAAGGTGGTAACGGAAAACGGCGTTGAGGTCAGCAGAGAGCAGATCAACAGCAGCAGCTACAAGATGGTTCCCCGTACGGCAACGGTAGGTGTTGCCACGAACGACACAAACGCTTATAATGAAATGCAGGCGGCGATTGCCACCGGAAGCATCGACCAGGTGAAGAGCGTGGCGGCGGCTTTGAAGAACGGTCAGAGTAGTGCCCCGGCGGGTAATCCCGGTGTGGATCCTGCGCTCGCGGCCATTTTGGCAGGAAAGTCGCCTGAAGAACAGGCGGCGCTGATCCAGCAGTACAATGAACAGCTGGCACAGCAGCAACAGCAGGCAGGACAGTAATGTCCGCCAACCAGTGTGAATACAGGTGGGAACGCGCATGAAAATCGGCAAGGTGCCCGAGAGCGTCTTAAAACGCTCTGTATTAAGACAACTGAAAACCCGAAGGGATGAAATCATACTTGGCGCAGGTCTGGGGGAAGACTGCGCCATTTTGGCACCCGGCGGGGGAGAAGTTGTGCTTTTTTCCTCGGATCCGGTAACCGGCGCCGGTAAGGATATCGCCCTTTACGGGATACATGCGTCCGCCAATGATATAGCAGCCGCCGGCGCGGAGCCGGTGGCGGTCCTTCTCACCCTTCTTCTGCCCCCGGACTGTGAGGAAAGGAAGCTGAAGGAACTGATGGCCCAGGCGGAAGCGGTCTGCGCCTCCCTGCACATTCAGATCGCAGGAGGGCATACCGAGGTCACTGACGCGGTAAACCGTATTGTCCTTACCGTAACAGCCATAGGCAGGGCCAAAGCAGGAGATACCGTTGCCACCGGGACCGCAAAACCGGGGAATGATATCGTAGTGACAAAATGGATCGGCCTGGAAGGAACCTCCATCGCCGCCAGGGAAAAGGAGAAGGAGCTTCTGGAGCGTTTCCCCGCATACCTGGTGGAAGAGGCGAAGGGCTTTGACAAATATCTCTCTGTTATCCCGGAGGCTGCAGTCGCCGGCAAGTCCGGCGTTTGTGCCATGACAGATGTAACCGAAGGAGGCATCTTCGGTGCACTCTGGGAAATGGCGGAAAGCTCAGGCGTCGGACTGGAAATCGATCTTAAAAAGCTGCCCATCCGTCAGGAAACGGTTGAAATCTGCAATCAGCTGGATCTCAACCCTTATGAACTGATATCAGGAGGCTGTCTTCTGATTGCAGCGGATAATGGAACAGATCTTATACGGAATCTGGAAAAAGAAAATATCCCGGCCGCGATCGTGGGTAAAGCGACCGGAGGGAACGACCGGGTTATCCGGAACGGGGAAGAAAAACGCTTCCTTGAACCGCCCAAAACGGATGAGCTTTACAAAATAAGCTTTGGAGAAGCCGAAAGCTGAACCAGGAAGGGAGTCATTATGAGAGATTTAAGAGAACAATTACTGGGAATTATTGAGAAAAACAGCCGCATTGATTTAAAAGAGCTGGCTGTGATACTTGGCGTGGAAGAAGTAGATGTGGTGAATGAACTGGCGGCCATGGAATCGGAAGGAATCATCTGCGGTTACCATACGCTGATTGACTGGGATAAGACCAGCCTGGATAAAATATCCGCGCTGATAGAGGTGCGCGTAACCCCTCAGAGAGGCCAGGGCTTTGACAACATTGCCGAGCGCGTGTATAAGTATCCGGAGGTGAACGCCGTATATCTGATTTCCGGCGGCTTTGATCTTCTGGTAACCCTGGAGGGAAGGAACCTGAAGGAAATTTCCAGCTTTGTATCTGAGAAGCTGTCAGCGCTGGACGGAGTCCTGAGCACGGCCACTCATTTTATCCTGAAAAAATACAAAGACCACGGAACAATTCTTGCAAAGAAAAATGAAGATACAAGGGAGAAAATTACGCCATGAGAAATCCGCTGTCCGATAAAATAGTCGATATCAAACCGTCGGGCATCAGGAAATTCTTTGACATCGTAAGCGAAATGGATGATGCTATTTCCCTCGGTGTTGGTGAACCCGACTTCGATACCCCCTGGCACATCCGGGATGAGGGTATCTATTCCCTGGAAAAGGGAAGAACCTTCTACACCTCCAATGCAGGTCTGAAGGAACTGAAGATTGAAATCTGCAATTACCTGGAACGCCGTTTTCATCTTACATACAACTATGCCAATGAGGTGCTGGTTACCGTAGGCGGTTCGGAGGCCATTGACATTGCCCTGCGTACCATGGTCAATCCGGGGGATGAGGTGCTCATTCCCCAGCCCAGCTACGTATCCTACGAGCCCTGCGCTGTGCTGGCCGATGCCGTTCCGGTCATCATCAACCTGAAGGCTGAGAATGAATTCCGTCTCACCGCACAGGAGCTTCGGGATGCCATTACGGACAAAACCAAGGTGCTTGTGCTTCCTTTCCCCAACAACCCCACGGGGGCGATTATGGAAAAGAAGGATCTGGAAGAGATTGCGGAGGTGATTCTGGAAAAGGATCTGTTCGTTATTTCTGATGAAATTTACAGTGAACTGACTTATAAAGCGGATCATGTCTCCATTGCAAGCATTCCGGGAATGCAGGAAAGAACCATCCTGATCAATGGTTTTTCCAAATCCTATGCCATGACCGGCTGGCGTCTGGGCTATGCCTGCGGGCCGAAGATCATCATTGAGCAGATGCTGAAGATCCATCAGTTTGCCATCATGTGCGCGCCCACCACAAGCCAGTATGCGGCGGTGGAAGCCCTGCGCAACGGCGACGACGATGTGGTGGAGATGCGGGAAGCCTATAACCAGAGACGGCGCTACCTGATGTATGCCTTCAAGGAAATGGGGCTGCCCTGCTTTGAACCCTACGGCGCTTTTTATGTATTTCCCTGCATCAGGGAATTCGGCATGACCAGCGATGAGTTCGCCACACGCTTCCTGCAGGAGGAAAAAGTGGCAGTGGTTCCTGGGACCGCATTCGGGGACTGCGGAGAAGGCTTTATCCGTATTTCCTACGCCTATTCCCTCGAAAATCTGAAGGTTGCCATCGGCAGGCTGGCGGATTTCGTGGCAAGGCTGAAGAAGGAACAGGCAAGGTAACAGCCCGTGGCGCCTGCTGTTCCAAGCAGTGGGGAAAGAGCTGACAGTTATCATTTTGGCATTGTAATACTGCCGCCGGACGCCGGCGGTTCCGGCAGCCCTGTATCCTGTATAATTCAGGAGACGGGGCTGCCGCTTTTGTAAAAATAAAACGAAAGACATCGGGGAGAATTGAAATGAATATTGTACTGCATCAGCCGGAGATCCCGGCTAATACCGGAAATATCGGCAGGACCTGCGTAGCCACGGGTTCCGTCCTGCATCTCATAGAGCCGCTTGGCTTCCGTCTGAACGAAAAGGAAATCAAAAGGGCGGGCATGGATTACTGGAAGGATCTGGACGTGCGGCGCTATATCAATTATGAAGACTTCCTGGAGAAAAATCCCAGGGCGAAAATATGGATGGCCACTACCAAGGCAAAGCATGTATACACTGACGTTGCTTTCGGCCCGGACGACTATATTATGTTCGGCAAGGAAAGCGCGGGAATCCCGGAAGAAATCCTAGTGGAAAATGAAGATACCTGTATCCGTATCCCCATGCTGGATAAAATCCGTTCCCTGAATTTAAGCAATTCCGTTGCGATTGTGCTTTATGAGGCCCTGCGCCAGAACAGTTTCGAAGGAATGCTCCTCGAAGGCGACCTCCACAGACTCCATTGGAGGTAGTGGGACGCCTTCCCGTTATAGTTCTCCCCCGCGGGATTCCTGCCCGCCGTTCTGTTACGCACCGCTTTCTGGCCGCTCCCCGCGTCTGTCCGGCCGGGTATTATTTTCTGTGTGGGCAGACGACTGAAAGTCGTCTTGCTTTCGCTCGGTTAAAAACGCAGCGGTACTAACGCCGCACAATACGCGGCGTTAGTACCGGCGTTTTTAAACGACCCTTACAGAAAACAATACCCGGCCGGACAGACGCGGGGAGCGGCCAGAAAGCGGTGCGTAACAGAGCGGCGGGCAGGAATGTGCGGGGGAGAACTATAACGGGAAGGCTGCGCCAGGGCAGTAGGTGTTCAGGTAGGTCTGTGTTGATGGTATGTATAGATAGTATGAAGAGATATTATGAAGATATAAAGAGAGATTATAAAGATATAAAGAGAAGGTATAGATGGTTTGTGGAGATAGTATATATAGATAGGTGGGGATAAAAATTGTTGGATTTGTATAATGATTGTGATTGCTGTGTTGGGGGAATTGTGTTAGACTGGACATACAAAGGGGAGGGCATCGGAGGTGGTGTCTTTCTGTAAATATTTTCGGGAGAAGGATTCGGGAGAGACAACTTAATTGCGCCGAAGGGGCATAAACTCTCAGGCAAAAGGACCGGATTTGGACGAAGCTCTGGAAAGGTGAGGTGCAGTAGGTTAGTGCACTGTTGCCACCGACGAGGCAGCCTCTTGTAGGGTAAGGGGTAATCTTTCAGGTACGAAGACAGGGAAGGCATATGGCTGTTAGCGCCGTATGCCTTTTTGCGTGCGGAAATATTTTTTGTGGATGGGAATTTTGTTTTTAAAAAGGAAGGAGCTGGGGGTAATGGAGGAGCGGAGGACGTCGTTGTATGATGTTCATGTGAGGTATGGCGGGAAGATGGTGCCGTTTGCAGGGTATCTTTTGCCGGTGCAGTATGAGGGGTACGGGGTGATTCAGGAACATATGGCGGTGAGACGGGACTGCGGGCTTTTTGATGTATCCCATATGGGGGAAATACTTTGTGAAGGGGAGGGGGCGTTGGAGAATCTGAATTATCTGCTGACGAATGATTTTACGAATATGCGTGACGGTCAGGCCAGGTATAGTCCCATGTGTAATGAAAACGGCGGGGTGGTGGATGATCTGATTGTTTATAAGGTCAGGGATAATCATTATTTCTTTGTGGTGAACGCGGCAAATAAGGATAAGGATTTTGCGTGGATGCTGGAGCATCAGAGGGGCGGCGCCAAATTCCGGGATATTTCGGATAATGTGGGGCAGATAGCGCTTCAGGGGCCGAAGGCTCGGGGGATTCTTGGCAGGGTTGCAGGGGATGAGGTTATTCCTGAGAAGTATTATAGCTGTATTTTTGAGGGGGAGGCGGCGGGTATCCGGTGCGTTATCTCCAGGACCGGTTACACCGGCGAGGATGGGTTTGAGTTGTATATGGCGGCCGGGGACGCGCCGGCGTTGTGGGAAGCGTTGATGGAGGCCGGAAGGGAGGAGGGGCTGATTCCCTGCGGGCTGGGGGCGCGGGATACGCTCCGGCTGGAGGCCGCCATGCCGCTATATGGTCATGAAATGGATGATACGATTTCTCCTCTGGAGTCAGGGCTTTCTTTTGCGGTAAAAATGAAGAAGAATTTTATCGGCAGGGATGCTCTTGAGAAACAGGGAACCCCGTCAAGAAAAAGGGTTGGCCTGAAAGTGACGGGAAGAGGAATTATCAGGGAGCAGGCCGGAGTATATGCGGGGGATGGGAAAATCGGGGTTACGACTTCCGGAACCCATGCGCCTTACCTGGGATATCCGGTGGCTATGGCGCTGCTTCAGGCGGAGGAGGCAGTGCCAGGAAGGCGGGTGGAGGCCGAGGTGCGGGGCCGCCGCGTGGAAGCGGAAATCGTGGAGCTTCCTTTTTATAAAAGGTAAGGGTTCAGTTCTTTTACAGTTATTGCAGGGGAAAGCTATAAAATTTAAATAAAAGTGCCTGAAGGGCATAAAACAGGAGGAAAAATATATGAATTATCCGGATAATTACAAGTATTCCAAATCTCATGAATGGGTTTTATTTGAAGAAGACGGCAGCGCGCGGATCGGCCTTACCGATTATGCGCAGAAGGAGCTGGGAGACCTGGTATTCGTGAATCTGCCTGAGGAAGGGGATGAGGTAACCGCCGGGGAGCCCTTCGGGGATGTGGAGTCCGTAAAAGCGGTATCGGATGTGTATTCCCCGGTGACCGGAATTGTGGAGGAAATCAATGAAGAGCTGCTGGACAGTCCCGAACTGATTAATACGGATGCCAATGAAGCCTGGATGATCAGGGTAAAGGATATTACGGATCAGGAGGAGCTGCTGGACGCTGCGGATTATGAAGTGTATGTGGAAACCCGGAAGCAGTAATGCGGCCGGGAAAGGGGGAAAAGGGAATGGGATCCTACATACCGACAACAGAAGAACAAAGACAGAGGATGCTGGAAATTGTGGGCCTTACTTCCACGGAGGAGCTGTTTGCGGCGCTGCCTGAG
Source organism: Eisenbergiella porci (assembly GCF_009696275.1). GTDB lineage: Bacteria > Bacillota > Clostridia > Lachnospirales > Lachnospiraceae > Eisenbergiella > Eisenbergiella porci. The sequence goes on along the minus strand of NZ_VUMI01000025.1, from coordinate 60,387 downwards.
GAAGTAAAGTTGAAGGGGGAACTGCAGCTGCCTAAAGGGCTGTCAGAGCTGGGAGCTGCCCGGAAAATGGAAGACTATGCGGAGGAAAACCGTATCTTCCGCCATATTTTCAGGGGCGCAGGCGCTTATGATCATTATATTCCGTCTATTGTAAAGGAGGTTGTTTCGAAGGAGGAATTTGTCACCGCCTATACGCCGTATCAGGCGGAAATCAGCCAGGGGCTGCTTCAGTCTATTTTCGAATATCAGACGATGATCTGTGAACTGACAGGCCTGGACGCTGCCAACGCTTCCGTTTATGACGGCGCGTCCGCTGCGGCAGAGGGTGTTTTCATGTGCAGGGAAAGAAAACGCACCCGCGTGCTGGTTTCCGAAACCACCAATCCTCAGGTGACGGAGGTGATAAAAACCTATTGCCACGGCAGGCAGGCTGTAGTGGAAATGGTGCCGGCCAGGGACGGAAGCACGGATTTGGAGGCTCTGAAAAGCATGCTGGATGACACGGTGGCGTGTTTTTATGTGCAGCAGCCTAATTTTTATGGAATCCTGGAGGACGGGAGGGCATGCGCCGAGGCCGTCCATGAAAGGGGTGGGAAGCTCATCATGGGCTGCAATCCCATTGCGCTGGCTATTGTGGAGACACCCGGGGAATGCGGGGCCGATGTGGCGGTGGGGGAAGGGCAGCCGCTGGGCCTGCCTTTATCCTTCGGCGGCCCTTATCTGGGCTTTATGGCAGCTTCCAGGGATATGATGCGTAAGCTGCCGGGCCGTATTGTGGGGGAAACAGTGGATTCCAGGGGGAACAGAGGCTTTGTGCTCACGCTTCAGGCAAGGGAGCAGCACATCCGCAGGGAAAAAGCAGGCAGCAATATCTGTTCCAATGAGGCGCTCTGTGCTCTGATCGCGTCCGTGTATCTGTCCGCCATGGGGCCGGAGGGGATTACACAGACGGCTGTCCTGTGCGCCTCCAAGGCGCATTATCTGCAGAAGGAGCTGGAAAAAGCCGGGCTGCCTCCGGTTTATAAAAAGGAATTTTTCCATGAGTTTGTTACGGCTTCCCCGGTGGATGGGAAAAGGCTTCTGGGAGCGCTGGAGGGAAAGGGTTTTCTGGGCGGGCTTCTGCTGCCGGACGGGAACCTGCTGTGGTGCGCCACGGAAAAGAATTCGAGAGAAGAAATGGATGAGCTGGTAAGTCTGGTGAAGGAGGTGTGCGGACAATGAAACTGATTTTTGAACGAAGTGTTCCGGGCAGGCGCTGCAGTATACTGCCGGAATGTGATGTGCCGGTAATCGGAACCGGGGAAAAGCCGCTTTCCGCGGCCGGAAGGAAAAGTCCGCTGCGTCTTCCCCAGGTATCGGAAAACGACATCAGCCGGCATTATACCGCGCTGGCCAATGCCACCCACGGAGTGAATGACGGTTCCTATCCCCTGGGCTCCTGTACCATGAAATATAACCCCAAGCTGAATGACGAAATGGCTTCTCTTCCCGGCTTCACGCGGATTCATCCCCTGCAGCCGGAGGAGACGGTGCAGGGCTGTCTGCATGTCCTTCACGATGCAGAGCGGGTTTTCTGTGAAATCACGGGAATGGATGCCATGACCTTCCAGCCGGCGGCCGGGGCGCATGGGGAGTTTACCGGCCTTCTTCTCATCCGGGCCTACCATGAAAGCCGGGGGGACGTAAAACGGACAAAAATCATCGTTCCGGATTCCGCCCACGGCACCAATCCTGCCAGCGCCACGATGGCAGGATATCAGGTCATCAATATCCCTTCCACGAAGGAAGGCTGTGTGGATTTGGAGGCGCTGAAGGCGGCGGTGGGAGAGGATACGGCTGGGCTGATGCTGACCAATCCCAATACTGTAGGGCTTTTTGACAAAAATATCCTGGAAATTACCCGCATTGTCCATGAGTCCGGCGGCCTGTGCTATTATGACGGCGCCAACCTGAATGCGGTGATGGGCGTGGCAAGGCCGGGAGATATGGGCTTTGATACGGTGCATCTGAACCTGCATAAGACCTTTTCCACGCCCCACGGAGGCGGAGGGCCGGGAAGCGGTCCGGTGGGCTGTAAGGCTTTTCTGGGAAAATTTCTGCCGGGTAAGGAAATCCGGGAAGAAAACGGCGTTTTTTACAGAGCGGATTATGAAAAATCCATTGGCATGGTAAGGGCGTTTTACGGCAATTTCCTCGTGGTGGTGAAGGCGTTGTGTTACGCGCTTACACTGGGGGCCGAGGGGATCAGGGATGCCGCCCATATGGCGGTGCTGAATGCCAATTATCTGCGTGTCAGGCTGTCGGAGGCGTATCACATGGCCTATCAGGAAACCTGCATGCATGAGTTTGTCATGACCCTTCAGCCGGAAAAGGAGGAGCTGCAGGTCAGCGCCATGGACATTGCAAAGGCGCTGCTTGATTACGGGATCCATCCGCCTACCATGTATTTCCCTCTCATCGTGCATGAAGCGTTGATGGTTGAGCCTACGGAAACGGAATCCCCGGAGAATCTGGAGGAGCTGATTTCGGCTTTTATGGAAATTCACAGAAAGGCGCAGGAGGATCCGGAGTGGATACGCAGCGCACCCCATAAGACGGAAATTTCACGGCTGGATGAGGTGCAGGCGGCCAGGAATCCCAAACTGCATTATGGATTATGATAAAAAAAATATATACCATAGAATCAGGCTGTTTTAATCCGTATCAGAATATGGGGCTGGAAGAATATCTGATGTACCAGGCGGGAGAGGACGAATGTATTCTTTATTTGTGGCAGAATGAACGGACGGTGGTCATCGGACGGAACCAGAATGCCTGGAAGGAATGCAGGACGAAGGAGCTGGAGGCGGACGGCGGGTATCTTGCCCGCCGTCTTTCCGGCGGCGGCGCCGTATTTCATGATTTGGGGAACTTGAATTTCACTTTTCTGGCGCGCAGGTGCAATTATGATGTGGATAAACAGACGGATGTCGTCCTGGAGGCGGTGAAACGCCTGGGGCTTTCCGCCTGTAAAAGCGGCCGTAACGATATCACCATCAACGGATGTAAATTTTCAGGAAATGCGTATTATTCTACGGGAGACTGCTGTTACCATCATGGTACGATACTCATGCACGCGGATCAGGAGCAGATGGAAAAATATCTGCATGTTTCCAGGCAGAAGCTGGAATCCAAAGGGGTGGAGTCCGTGCGCAGCCGGGTCATCAATCTGTGTGATCTGATGCCGGAGCTTACGAAGGAAAGGATGGCTGTTGTGCTGAAGGAGGCCTTCGCCGGGCGCTACGGGCTGCCGGTGGAGCCGTTTCCGGGAGAACGGCTGGAGGGTGGTGAAATCCGCAGCCGGGCGGCTGCCTTTGCTTCCTGGGAATGGAAGTATGGCAGACAGATTCCCTTCAGCGATGAAATTTCCCGCCGTTTTTCCTGGGGAGAGGTACAGCTTGCGCTGAAGGCGGATGGGGGGAGGATTAGTGAATTGATCCTCCATACGGATGCGTTGGATACACAGCTGGTGACTGCGCTTACGGAGGCGCTTCCCGGAACACAGCTGACGAAGGCTGCGGTTGCGGAGGCCTTCCGGCAGATACCGGCGCAAAACAGGCTGCAGGCATCCATGAAGGATGATTTGGAAAGACTGCTGGGCCTGCTTTTATAATATGCGGCCTTTGGCAGCGGGAGGTAATTAATGGCACAGGAATTTGATTTGATTGTTATCGGCGCAGGGCCGGGAGGCTATCCGGCGGCGCTTCGTGCGGCGGAGGGCGGCCGCAGGGTGGCTGTCATAGAAAAAGATGAGCTGGGAGGAACCTGTCTGAATCGCGGCTGTATTCCCACAAAGACATTGCTTCATGCTTCAGGTTTGTACCGCAGGCTGCAGGAAGCGCAGGCGGAGGGGCTGAGCGTGTCGGAGGCTCATGTGGATATGGCCCGGCTGCAGGAACGCCGTCTTGAGGTAATCTCCTCCCTGCGGGAGGGAATTGCCGTGCAGTTTCAGAAAAAGGGTGTGACTCTTTTTACCGGTACCGGCCGGATCCTAGAAAAAGAAAAGGTGCTGGTAACGACAGGAAAAGAGGAAATTCTTCTTACAGCGCCCCGCATCCTTATCGCGGCCGGGGCTAAAACCGCTGTTCCGCCGATTCCGGGAATCGATCTGCCCGGTGTGGAGGACAGCGCCGGCCTTCTTGCAAGACAGAAACCATACGACAGCCTTATTATTATAGGCGGAGGCGTGATCGGCATGGAATTTGCCTCCTTCTATTCTGACCTGGGGAAAAAGGTCACCGTACTGGAGGCCATGGATCGGATTTTGCCCGGCATGGATCGGGAGATTTCCCAGAATCTGAAAATGATACTGAAAAAAAGAGGTGTGGATATCCATACAAAAGCTTCCGTAACCCGTGTGGAAAGAATGCAAGAGGGAGGCTTTGTATGTTATTATGAAGAAAAAGGACAGGCGTTTTCGGCTTCCGCAAAAGGGCTTCTGGCAGCGGTGGGCCGCAGGGCGGACGGGGAGTCCGTCTGGTCAGGGCAGCTGCTGGGGCCAAGCGGGACGGAGCGTGGACGCATTCCTGTGGACGAGAATTACCGGACCCGGATTCCCGGCATATACGCCGTGGGAGACGTGACAGGGGGCATACAGCTTGCTCACGCTGCCACTGCGGAGGGGCTGCTTGCGCTGGATCATATGGAAGGCAGGGAACCTTCCATAGACAGAAGGGTCATTCCTTCCTGCGTATATACAGATCCGGAAATTGCCTGTGCGGGCCTTACCTGTGAGGAAGCAAAGGCTTCAGGCGTCCCGGTAAAAACAGCGAAGTACATAATGTCCCTGAACGGAAAATTCGTGCTTTCCGGCCAGGAGAGAGGTTTTATCAGGCTTGTGGCACGGGAGGATAATGAAAAAATTGTGGGAGCGCAGCTGATGTGCGCCCGCGCCACCGATATGATTGGAGAGCTTGCGCTGGCAATCAGCCGCGGAATTACCGCAGGGGAGCTGGCCGGAGTCATCCATCCCCATCCCACCTTTGGGGAGGGCATCGGTGAAGCGGCCCGGTTGCTGCAACAGGAGAGAACATGAGAATCAAAACAACAGGCGGTTATGTGGAAGGATTTGAGGAAAACGGACTTCAGAATTTTCTGGGGATTCCCTATGCCCGGGCGGAGCGGTTTCAGGCGCCCCGGGAAATAAACTGGGAAGGGATGTTTCAGGCTGACGCGTTTGGTAAAAAAGCGGTCCAGTCCCATCCTGCGCAAGAAACGCAGGCCGGTTTGGAAGGGCGGAAGGAATACGGGGAGGACTGTCTGAATCTGAATATTTATGTTTCGGCGCGGGCCGCCCTGGAGGCGCGCCGGGAAGGAAGGGGCCTGCCTGTGGCGGTCTATATTCACGGCGGCGCATTCCAGAACGGAAGCAACCGTGACCGGAGCGGAAAACAGATCATACGCGATCATAGCTTTATTTATGTTTCCATAAATTACCGCCTGGGCGTATTGGGTTATCTTTATCTGGGAACTGCGCTGGGTGAGGAATACCGGGGCACCGGAAACAACGGGACCCTGGATCAGCTGGCGGCCCTGCGCTGGATATATGATAATATCGGGGAGTTTGGAGGCGACCGCAGCAGGATTACCGTGTTTGGCGAATCCGCAGGAGCCAAGACTCTTGGCGCGCTTCTGCTGAGGCCGGAGCTGAAAACCTGTTGCAGCCAGGTATTGATGGCCAGCGGCGCTTACCAGTGTATCCGTGAAGAAGAAACAGCTGCTGCGGTTGCGGATTCCTTTTTCTCGCTGGCAGGGCTTAAAAGGCCGGAGGATATCCTGACCATGGATGTGGATAACCTGCTGGCAGTACAGGAGCGGCTTGTGGATAATCCGGGAAATACTTGTACCTTCGGCCCGGTTGCCGATGGAATTACGGTTCCCATGGACTGGAGGGAAGCGCTGAGAAGCGGCAGGCATTGGTCGGGCAAGGCAATTGTGGGCAGCTGCCGCCATGAAATGGTATTCCGCCGCCTGGGCGATCCTGATTTTACGGCCCATTGCCCTGCCATTGCCAGGGCCCTGTTTGGGCAGAACGCGGAGATTGCCATAGAGGAATTCGAGGAGTTCGACGCCGGGGAGCGGCAGGAAGAAAGTGGTTTAGCTTTACGCAGGGCGCTGAAATGGGAACAGCTTCTTTCCGACTACATGTACCGTACCTACAGCAGGCGCCTGGCGGAACTTCTGGCGAAAAACGGAAGCCAGGTCTGGTATTACAGCATGGATTTCGGTACGGCGTCCCATGTGCTGGATCAGTCCGCCGCATTTGACGGCGCCTGGCGGGATGATGCTTTATTCCCCGGAATTGCCCTGGAGGAACGTAGAAAGACCGCGGAAATTATCTATGAAAGCTACGTCCGCTTTTTCGAAACCGGAGATCCCAACTGGGAGGGCATCCCGGAATGGAAGCCGCTGGGAGACGAGCGGGAAAAAATGGTCTGGGATGGCCGGATCCATACGGAGCCGCTGACAGAGGAGGAAACGCTGAACCGCTTCCCTGATGAGGTATTCCGCCTGCAGCGCTCCCTGGATCACGCCGTTTCCACAAAGGAAACGGTGGGTCCGCAGCCACAGGCAGTGCCGGATGCGGCAATGGAGGAAGCATCGGATATCATCGCCCGGGTGACAGCGCAGAGGGAGGTCTTCTGGATCAATCCCCACCGTGTTTCTTTCGCAAAAGCGAAGGAAAGCCTGGACTTTACGATGGCGGATATAGAAGAGGCCCAGGCGCGCCTGCTCAGGTTCGCCCCATTTCTGGAAGGCTGCTTCCCGGAGCTTCAGAAAACCGGAGGAATCATCGAATCCCCGCTGCAGGATATCCCGGCCATGGCGGAAAGCCTCTGGGACGGCTGCGGGGCGGGAGAGGGGGAGCCTCTCAGACATGGACGCATGCTCATGAAGCTGGACAGTGAGCTGGCGGTGGCCGGATCCGTCAAAGCCAGAGGCGGCATTTACGAGGTACTTGCAGCCACGGAGGAGCTCGCCCTGAAGGCCGGGCTTCTGAAGGAAACGGATGATTATTCCGTCCTTTTGAAGCACAGGGACTTTTTTTCACACTATACCATGCAGGTGGGCTCTACAGGAAACCTGGGACTGAGCATCGGCATTATGAGCGCAGCCATCGGCTATCGGGCGGTGGTGCATATGTCCTCGGACGCCAGGCAGTGGAAAAAAGATCTCCTCCGGAGCAAAGGGGTTATTGTAAAAGAATATGAGGGAGATTACGGCGCTGCGGTCAAAGAGGGCAGGGCGCTGTCCGATGCGGATGAAAACAGTTATTTTGTGGATGACGAACATTCCTCCAGACTGTTTCTGGGCTATGCCGCCGCCGCACTCCGGCTGAAAAAACAGCTGGCGGATAAACAGATCCCCGTGGACGGTGATCATCCGTTGTTTGTTTACCTGCCCTGCGGCGTGGGAGGCGCGCCGGGCGGCATTACCCTGGGGTTGAAATATGTATTCGGGGACGCGGTGCACTGCTTTTTTGCGGAACCGGTGCAAAGCCCCTGTATGCTCCTTGGCATGGCAACCGGCAAAGGGGATCAAGTCTGCGTACAGGACTTCGGACTGAGCGGGAAAACGCTGGCGGACGGCCTGGCGGTAGGGCGGCCCTCAGAGCTTGTGGCACGCAATATGCGTCCGCTTCTGGACGGCATTTATACGGTACAGGACGAATGCCTTCCCGGATGGATGCAACGGCTTAACGAAACGGAAGGCGTGATAATAGAACCCTCCGCCTGCGCCTGCCTGGGCGGCCCCAAAATCCTGGCCGGAGAACAGGGACGCGCCTGGCTCAAACAACAGGGCCTTTATGAAAAGACCGCCCAGGCGACCCACATCGTGTGGGCCACAGGCGGAGGCCTGATGCCTGAAGAAATAATAACGGAATATCTGAATCTTTCAAAATAGCCGAATTTTAACACAGTTTTATCCGTTGCGGTGCGACGAGCCGTTCTTCCCGGCTGCTCCCTGGCCCGGCAGTGTTTCCTGTAAGGGGCGTTTGAAAGCGCCAGTCCGATATTTCATTTATTTTTATTATTCTGTATGGTTTTATTCTTCACTCCGTGATAAAATAACAGGAACAGTATTACAGGGACGGAAGTGTCCGGAGGATAAAACATATGCATAATAAGCTGGCTGTGACAGGGGGAAGCAGGCGTTTTTTTAAAGGGAAGCTTTGCCTGGCGGGATTGCTGATGCTGTTGTTTTGGCATCTGCTGCCGATACAGAGCCTGGCTGCGGACGGAGGCAGGCAGATGATTCGTGTAGGGTATCCCATACAGTTGGGGATGACCTTGTTCTGGCCAGGCCGCAGAATGATTATGATTCCCTCTACATCAAGGCGGATAAAGCGCTGTACCGGGCAAAAAAGGAAGGACACAATACGTATTTTATCGCCTGAACCGCCGTATTTTTCAGAACATTTTAACTTAAAAAAGGAAAATACAAAAAAAGTATAAAAAAGGAATTGAACGGGCATGATAGTTATGTAAGAAAAAGGAGGTAGCTGTCATGGGAAACAAAGGTCTTGATTATACAGCACTTGTGATTGCAGTTATCGGCGCCGTAAACTGGGGACTTATCGGATTGTTCCGACTGGATCTGGTAGCGCTGATATTCGGCCAGATGAGCTGGATTTCCAGAATCATTTATGTGATTGTGGGTATCTGCGGAATCTATCTGCTTACCTTTTTCGGCCGTGTTGGAAACGGAAGAGACGAATAAGCAGAAAATACGAAGAAGCCTCCGGAAGAAAAAAATTATTTTCCGGAGGTCTCTTTTCTTTTGGCGGAAGGCGTGCAGCCGTATTTTTCGTAAAACATCCGCCGGAATAATTTATAATTGGTAAAGCCATGGCGCACCAGAAGCTCGGTAATGCTTGTATCGGTACGCAGAATGTCTTCGCAGATATGGGAAAAACGAACCTGGTTTACGAATTCCAGGAAGGTCATTCCCATATTTTTTTTGAAAAAACGGCAGAAATACTCCGGGTTCAGAGCCACCTGGGCGGCGGCGTCACGCAGGCTGATGCTTTCCTGATAGTGTGCATTTACATAATCCATTACCGTGATCAGCCGGGCGCGCTCCTCGTCGTTCAGGCTGCCTCCGCCCTCTCCCGCGGGTAGCCGGAAGCAGTTGACGCAAAGAAAAAGCAGCTCATAAAGCAGGCTGGTGAAATGCAGCTGATAGCAATAGGGCTTACGGATGTAAATCTCCTGTATTTCCTTTAGACAGTAGACAAGGGCTTCATCGGAGCGCGTTTCCCCGCAGGAGCCGTTCATAAAGCGGATGCGGTCAAAATCCGGAATGTGTTTTTTCAGGAACTGATAGGGAATCTGAAGCACATCTATGCGGGAATGCTCGGAACTGCTGGTGGCATGGATATCCCTGGAATTGATGATGGCAAAATCCCCTTTTTCCAGGCGTATGGAGAGATCATTGACCAGCAGATCCATATCCCCTGCCTCGATATAGAGAATTTCCAGACTGTTGTGCCAGTGCCGGGGGACCAGGATTCCGGCATCCTCATAGGAAAAACAGCGGACCTGGATATCCGGCTCCACCTGGATGTTTTCATGGGTATAAACAACCGGTGAAAAGGATTCCTTTACCTGGATGCCGTCAAAATAACTGCCGGGACAGGAATCGGAGGTACCCTGATAACCGATTTCCTTTTCACCCCAGTTTGCGGGGAAATGCCCCGCTTCATTATAATATTTCATGAAAACCTCCATAAGGTTAAGAATTGCCTTAAAATACCTCTTAATTATCCGTTATTTTTCAAAATAAGTCAATATTGACCCAATGTAAGTCATTTTTGCAATAGAAAAGCAGGTTATAACATGCTATGATGAAAATACAGGCGCCGGCGGACGGCGCCGGAGGTTCAGGAAAGCCCTGGCTGAGGACGGCCGGAGACGGCAGCCGGCTGGGGGATAACAGCAAGTTTAAGAAGGAGAAGGTATGGAAAGGGAAAAATTACAGGAATTAATCAAACAGATGACACTGGAGGAAAAAGCGTCCCTGTGTTCTGGCGCAGATTTCTGGCATACGGAAAGCGTTGACCGGCTGGGGATTCCGGCAATGATGGTGTCCGACGGCCCTCACGGCTTAAGAAAGCAGGACCAGGAGGCGGATCACCTGGGAATGAATGACAGCATTAAGGCTGTGTGCTTCCCGGCAGGCTGCGGCACGGCGGCCAGCTTCAACAGAGAGCTGATTACCAGAATGGGAGAGACACTGGGAGAAGAATGCCAGGCGGAGGGCGTAGGCGTTATCCTCGGGCCGGCGGTGAATATCAAGCGTTCTCCTCTCTGCGGACGTAATTTTGAATATTATTCCGAGGATCCCCTTGTGGCTTCCGAGATAGCAGGCGCATTGATCAAGGGCGTACAGAGCAAAAACGTGGGGACCAGCATCAAGCATTTCCTGGCAAACAACCAGGAAACACGCAGGATGTCCTCATCCTCCGAGGTTGACGAAAGGACGCTGCGCGAGATCTATATGGCGGCCTTTGAAGGGGCGGTAAGCAAACAGAAGCCCTGGACCGTTATGTGCTCCTACAACAAAATCAACGGCACCTATGCGGCAGAGCATAAAGAAGCGCTCACCGATATCCTGAGAGGGGAATGGGGCTTTGATGGTTTTGTGGTAAGTGACTGGGGTGCGGTGAACAACAGAGTGCCCGATCTGGAAGCCGGCCTGGATCTGGAAATGCCCTCCTCCGGCGGCATCAATGATAAGCTGATCGTGGATGCGGTAAAGGACGGCAGCCTGGATGAAGCGGTGCTGGACAGGGCTGTGGAGCGTATCCTGAACATTGTATACCGTTTTGAGGAAAACAGGGATAAAACAGCGGTATTTGACAGAGACAGGGATCATGAAATGGCGAAAAAGGTCGCTGAAGAAACCATTGTCCTTCTGAAGAATGAAGACAATCTTCTTCCGCTTTCCGAAAAGGAAGATATCGCCTTTATCGGCAAATATGCGAGAAAACCCCGCTATCAGGGCGGCGGCAGCTCACACATCAACAGCCATAAGGTAACCGGCGCCTGGGACTGCGTAAAGGACTGGGGAAATATCACATTTGCAGAAGGATATGCGGATGACGCGGATGTTGTGGATGAGGCCATGATCGCGGAAGCGGTTGCCAATGCCTCCAAAGCGAAGGCTGCGGTTATTTTTGCCGGGCTTCCGGATGCCTTTGAATCCGAAGGCTTTGACAGGGCGCACATGGGAATGCCGGACTGCCAGAACGAGCTGATTGAACGCGTTGCGGCCGTTCAGCCCAATACCATCGTGGTATTACATAATGGCTCCCCCGTGGAAATGCCCTGGACGGACAAGGTAAAGGGCATTGTGGAAGCCTACCTGGGCGGCCAGGCTGTAGGCGCTGCTACTGTGGATATCCTCTTCGGGAAAGTGAATCCCAGTGCAAAGCTTCCAGAAAGCTTCCCCTACAAGCTGGAGGATAATCCGTCATACCTGTACTATCTTGGCGAAGGCGACAGGGTGGAGTACAGAGAAGGCGTGTTTGTAGGCTACCGTTACTATGATACCAAGAAAATGGAGGTCCGTTTCCCCTTCGGCTTCGGCCTTTCCTATACAAGTTATGAGTATTCCAACCTGAAGGTCAGCGCAGATCACATAAAAGACACCGACGTCCTGGAGGTCAGCGTGGACGTGACCAATACAGGCGGCATGGCAGGAAAAGAAGTGGTGCAGCTGTACGTTTCCGACGTGGAGAGCACTGTGATCCGCCCCGTTAAGGAGCTGAAGGGCTTTGAAAAAGTAGAGCTTGCGCCCGGAGAGACAAAGACTGTCACCTTCACCCTGGATAAGAGGGCCTTTGCTTACTGGAACACCCAGCTGCATGACTGGCATGTGGAAACCGGAGAATTCCGTATCCTTATCGGAAAATCCTCCCGGGATATCCAGCTGGAAGCAGCGGTGACCGTGGAATCCACAGTGAAGGTTCCCGTACATTATACGATGGATACCACCTTCGGCGATCTGATGAAGGACGAAAAAGCCATGCAGATCATTGCTCCCATGATGCAGCTTAATATCGGCGGCCAGCAGAATGAAAGCGATGCAGCGGCAGAGGCAATATCCCGCGAGATGATGGAAGCCATGATGAAATATATGCCAATCCGCGGAATCCTCAGCTTTGCCGGAGGCAAGGTAACCCTGGAGCAGCTGACGGGGCTTCTGGACCAGCTGAATGCAGCGCAGTAATATATATAATTGATGGTAATGGATCGGGACGGAGCACTGTCCTGATCTGTTATCATGGAAGATAAAAATGCCATGCTGAACAGGAAAAGCTGATTCAGCATGGCATTTTTCAAATCCTCTGTTGACAATTGGACTACACGGCGTTAAGGCAGCGCTTTTTATGCGCAGATAGCCGGAAGACTGGCGGCAGAGGGAAATACCTGGAATAAGAATACCATAATAACCCTGCTTTCCCGCCTGGTGGAAAAGGGAATGCTTCGTACGGACAAGTTCGGCAGAAGGAACCGGTATACGGCGCTGCTTTCCCAGGAGGAATATCAGGCGGGGCAGACGGAAAGCTTTGTGGAAAAAATCTATGAAGGAAACGTACAGGGCCTGCTGGCCACCCTGATTAAAAAGGAAATGCTTACGCCGGAGGACTACGCAAAGCTGCAGGAATTCTGGGACAGGGGGGAAAATGATGAGTGAGTTATGGAAGCTTGTTCTTTCATTATCGCTGTCTGGTACGCTTTTAGTGCTTCTTCTTTCTGCAGGAAAGGTATTGCGTCAGCGGTTTCCGGTATTTTTTATTTTTTGCATATAATTTTCAAAATAATGTAAAAATGGTTGATGCAATCCCTCTGCGGGTAAGTTATAATAGATTTGGAAATACTGGCAACAGGAGGATTTTATCAATGGAAACTGCGATGCAGAAGTTCAGGGATATGGAAAAAAGCTGGAAGTGGTATCAGATTAACAGATTCTTCGGCGCGCTGGCAGGCGCGGTGGTTTATTCCCTGGGTATCAATCTGTTTATTGTGCCGGTAGCCCTGTACAGCGGCGGAATCATGGGCTTTTCACAGATACTGAGGACGATTCTTATCCAGTACCTGAATTTGCCCCTGCAGAATTTTGATATCGCCGGTGTAATTTATTATCTGATCAACATTCCTATTCTGCTGATTTCCATGAAGCGGATTGGGAGAAGGTTCTTTATTAAAACGGTGATGTGCGTAACTACGGTTACTGTCCTTCTGTCGGTGATACCGATTCCTATGCAGCCCATACTGCCTGATGATACGCTGGCCTGCTGTGTAATCGGCGGAATTATCTGCGGCCTGGGAATGGGACTTGCCTTAAAGAACGGCGGTTCCCTGGGCGGCATGGACATTGTGGGCATGATGCTGATTAAATGGCGCAAGGATTTCAGGGTCGGCCGGGTGAATCTGATCACCAACATTATCCTGTATTCGGTCTGCCTGTTCCTGTTTGATATCCCTACGGTGATTTATTCCCTTATTTACGCTTCCCTGAGCTCCTTTGCCATAGATAAGGTGCACGCCCAGACGATAAACGTGGAGGTGCGCATCATAACCAAGGCGCAGGACGAGGGGATGGAAAAAGAGATCTTCACCGAGCTGGAACGCGGCATAACCAAGTGGGAGGCCATCGGCGCTTATACGGATGAGTCCGTACACATTTTATTTGTGCTCATATCCAAGTACGAATTGAGCCAGCTGAAAAATATAGTCCATAAATATGACCCCCATGCCTTTATCGTGGTAAACGAAGGCGTGAACGTGGTGAGAAATTATAAAACGCGTCTGTAAGCCTGTAATATGGAAGCACAAATTTGATTTATGCCTTTTAAATGACGGCGGACGTGCTTATGCACGTCCGCCGTGTAAAAACCCCCCGGAAAGAAAAAGCGCCCTGCCTGACAGACGGCTTTTCTTTCCGGGGGTTTTGTGCTGTTTTTATTTGCTGACAGTTTTCCTGCATGAAGTCTGTTTACTGATGGTTATCCGATTCTGTTTTCGGCTCGCAGGTCAGATGCATTCCCAGCTTCTTGAAGACCGCTTCATCCACGGAGGAAAGCATGACGGAGGAATGGACCTCGCAGCCCTTCAGCTGGCGCAGGGCGCTTAATGCAAGCGCGGCCTGCTTGTCCGTTGCGGCGCTGATGGACAGGGCAATGAGGATTTCGTCCGTATGCAGCCTGGGGTTAATGCTTCCCAGATAAGAGGTTTTCAGTGTCTGGATGGGTTCAATGGCCTGAGGGGATACCAGATGCACTTCGTGGTCAATGCCCTCCACCACCTTCAGGGAATTCAGGAGGCACGCGGAGGCGGCGCCCAGAAGCTCCGTGGTCTTTCCGGTGACCAGCGTGCCGTCGGAAAGCTCAATCGCCACGGCGGGATGGCCGGTTTCCTCCTCCCGCTGCATGGCGGCCTTCACTACGGGACGGTCATTGATGGTAAGTCCTCCCTGCTTCATGAGCAGCTGCAGCTTATAAAGGATTTCCTTGGAGCTGTTGCCCCGCTTCAGATCGCAGAGACAGTGATAGTAGCGGCGGATGATTTCCTGGTTGGCGGCCTCACAGCAGATTTTATCGTCCAGTATACAGTTGCCTACCATATTGACGCCCATATCCGTGGGTGATTTATAAGGGCTGTCCCCCAGAATCTGTTCGAAAATGGCATTGAGGACAGGGAAGATTTCCACGTCACGGTTATAGTTGACCGTTGTCTGGCCATAGGCTTCCAGGTGGAAGGGGTCAATCATGTTTACATCGTTTAAATCCGCGGTGGCGGCTTCATAGGCCATGTTCACAGGATGCTTCAGAGGCAGGTTCCATATGGGGAAGGTTTCGAATTTGGCGTAGCCTGCCTGGATCCCTCTTTTATGCTCATGATACAGCTGGGAAAGGCAGGTGGCCATCTTGCCGCTTCCAGGGCCGGGCGCTGTGATGACAACCAGCGGTTTGGTGGTTTCCACATATTCGTTGCGGCCGTAGCCTTCATCGCTGACAATCAGGTCGATATTATCCGGATAACCTTCAATTACATAATGAAGATAAGAACGGAGCCCCAGATTGGTCAGGCGGCGGCGGTACTGGTCGGCGGAGGGCTGTCCCGCATACTGGGTGATAACAACGGAATTGGCCAGGAAGCCCATTTTGCGGAAGGTTTCGATAAGGCGCAGGACCTCGGCGTCGTAGGTAAGGCCGGAATCCCTGCGGATTTTATTTTTTTCAATGGAAGGCGCGCTGATGACCAGTACGATTTCCGCCTGATCCTTCAGCTGCTGGAGCATTTTGAATTTGCTGTCCGGTTCAAAGCCGGGAAGGACGCGGGAAGCATGGTAATCGTCAAAAAGCTTTCCGCCAAACTCCAGATAAAGCTTGTCGCCGAACATGGCGATCCGCTCCTTAATGTGTTCTGACTGCATTTTCAGATATTTGTTATTATCAAATCCGTACTTCATAGTTCCCTCTTTGTATTTTATTTTTTTGGTTTGTGTTCAGTTTTTTACAGCTATTTATTCCCGCGAGCAACGAGCCAAGTAGCCATGCTTGCATGGATATTTGGCGACTGCCGCGAGGGTCAAATACCCCGCTGCTCTGCAGCGCTGCAAGTTTGATACCCCGTTGCTTGCAGCGGGGTTTTTGATTTTACTTCTGCAGGGCCGCAGACACAAATCCCCTGAAAAGGGGGTGTGGCCTGTTGAAGCCTTCCCGGGGATGCGGCGGTAATTCCCTTTCCGGGCCCGGATACCATGCCGCCTGTTACAAATACATATTTTACTGCCATGACGTTCTCCATTTTGCCGTAGGTGACGGCTTTACAATACAAAGCTTCAGCAAGCTGCAACTGTGATGGGGCTTACAGTTATGGATAAATTAGAAAAGTACGCCGTTAAGCGTACCGGTTCCCCGTCCTTTGTATAGCATGCAGTATAGAAAACATGCATTTTCTGGAACTGGACTGCGCCCTTTGTTTCCGGCTTTTCACAAACCCGCGCAAAAACAATCCAATTTCATTATTATACAACGGGAAACGTAAAAAAATCCAGCGTTTCATGCAAAAAAATTAATAAATCTTTTATAGTTTGCCCCATATTTTCATAGAATTAATATTGATTTATATTTCCTGAAACCCTATAATAGGAAATGATTATCAGAATTTAGCCAGTTTCCCGAGGGAAACTGTTTATAGAAAGGTTTTTACATTATGGATAATAATAATTTGAACAGCTATAACGGCGGCAATGGCTACAATAACGGCCAGGGCGGCGGTCCCGGTAACGGCCAGGGCGGACCGGGGGGCGGCGGGCAGCCTCCGAAGAAGCAGAATTTGATGCTCCTTCTGGTTGCGGCGCTGGTGACGCTGGTATGCATGAGCTTTTTTATGAAGATGCTCAGCGGCGTTTCCAACCAGGAAATCACTTACAATGAATTTCTGGAAAAAGTGGACGCGGGAGAGGTTGAAAGCGTAGAGATTACGGATGAACAGATCAATATAGTCCCCAAATCCGACGCCAAGGAAAACCCGTTCATGCCCGCGGAAGAAATTACCTATTATACTGGACGGGTGGAGGATGCCACGTTGATTTCCCACCTTCTGGAAAAGGACGTGAAAATCAACGGGGAAATCCCCGATAATTCAGGTTTTCTGCTCTCTATTTTACTGACCTATGTACTCCCCTTTGTAGTAATCATTTTCCTTTTCAATTTCCTGATGAAGAAAATGTCCGGCGGCGGCGGTCCCATGGGCGTGGGCAAGAGCAATGCCAAGGTATATGTACAGAAGGAAACCGGTGTTACCTTCAAGGATGTTGCCGGAGAGGACGAAGCCAAGGAATCCCTTGTGGAGGTGGTGGATTTCCTGCACAATCCGGGAAGATATTCCAAAATCGGCGCCAAGCTGCCCAAGGGCGCGCTGCTTGTGGGACCTCCCGGAACAGGTAAGACGCTGCTGGCCAAAGCGGTGGCAGGAGAGGCGCATGTGCCGTTTTTTTCCCTGACAGGTTCCGACTTTATCGAACTTTACGTAGGTGTGGGCGCATCCCGTGTGCGTGACCTGTTTAAGGAGGCCACCAAGAACGCCCCCTGTATTATTTTTATCGATGAAATTGATGCCATCGGCCGCAGCCGTGATTCCAAGTACGGCGGAGGCAATGAAGAGCGGGAGCAGACGCTGAACCAGCTGTTGTCTGAAATGGATGGTTTTGACAGCTCCAGGGGCATCCTGATCCTGGGCGCTACCAACCGCCCGGAGATCCTGGATAAGGCGCTTCTGCGTCCCGGCCGTTTTGACCGTCAGATCATTGTGGATAAGCCGGATCTGAAGGGCCGCGTGGAAATCCTGAAGGTGCACGCCAAGGATGTGCTGATGGATGACACCGTGGATTTTGACGCCATTGCGCTGGCAACCAGCGGGGCCGTAGGCTCCGATCTTGCCAATATGATAAATGAAGCCGCCATCAATGCGGTAAAGCAGGGCAGGGATTATGTCTGCCAGAAGGATCTGTTCGAGGCGGTGGAACAGGTGCTTGTAGGTAAGGAAAAGAAGGACCGCATCATGAGCAAGGAGGAACGCCGCATCGTTTCCTATCATGAGGTGGGCCACGCGCTTGTGAGCGCGCTGCAGAAAAACTCGGAGCCTGTGCAGAAAATCACCATCGTCCCCAGGACCATGGGCGCGCTTGGATACGTGATGCAGGTGCCTGAGGAGGAGAAGTTCCTCAATACCAAGGCGGAGCTTCACGATATGCTGGTAGGCCTGCTGGCAGGCCGGGCCGCGGAGGAAATCGTATTTGATACGGTAACTACCGGCGCTTCCAACGATATTGAGAAGGCGACCAGCATCGCGAGAGCTATGGTAACCCAGTACGGCATGAGCGAGAAATTTGGCCTGATCGGCCTGCAGACGGTGGAGAGCCAGTACCTGGACGGCCGCGCGGTTATGAACTGTTCCGACGTGACGGCGGCGGAGGTGGATTCCGAGGTAATGCGCATCCTCAAGGAATGCTACGCAAAGGCGCTGGAGCTGCTTGGCGGAAACCGCGCCGTTATGGATAAGATCGCAGAGTACCTTATCGAAAAGGAAACCATTACCGGTAAGGAATTTATGAAGATATACCGCAGGGAAAAGGGAATCCCGGAGCCTGAGGAAACGGAGACCCCGGAGGAGGCCAGGCCGAGGATCAGTGAAAATACCCCTTCCGTTACAACTGTGGACATACAGAAAACACAGGGCGCTCCGGCACAGCCGCAGGAAGAGATTGTCCCCAAGCCCTGGGATCTCCATTTCCAGCAGACGCAGAACAGCGCGCCGGCAGGGGAAAATACGGCAGGAATGCAGCAAATGCCCGCAGGGCAGCAGCCCATGGGACAGACGCCTGCATCAGCAGGGGAAGCTAACGCAGCCCCGGCAGGAAACGAATCTAACAGACCGGACGGCAATGACTGGTGGAGCGGCGGCGAAAGCGGCATCCCCGGGCAGGATTTGAATTTCTTCCGCACGGAGGAGAATGGGAACGGAAGTGATTCCCATCAGGAAGGCTCTTCAGAACAGGCGGCCGGACAACCGGAAAACGGCACAGACGCCGGCAGCGCGCCGGATGACGGCGCGGCAGGAGCGGGCAAGCCCGCCGGCCCGGTAGGCAGGTTTTCCAATACGGTTCTTCCGCCGTCAGACAGGAAATAACCTGTAATTAAGATTCCCTCGCAGGAAACAAAGCGAGGCGGGACATTAAATTCATAAAAAAAGCTACGGATAAGGGATTCTTATGTTAAGATAAAGTAAGAATCCCTTTTCCTGTCGGCAGTCTCCTGATGCCGCCATATATTTTGCCGCTATACACTTTTACACCCGCAGGGAGGAAAAACATATGTTTAACTTCGAAGAAGAACTGAAAAAGCTCCCCCCCAAGCCCGGTGTTTACATTATGCATGACAAGGATGACACGATTATTTATGTGGGAAAGGCCATCAGTCTGCGCAACCGGGTGCGTTCCTATTTCCGGGAGAGCACAAATAAAAGCCCCAAAATAGAAAAAATGGTGACTAAAATCGCCAGATTTGAATATATAGTTACGGATTCCGAGCTGGAAGCGCTGGTGCTGGAAAACAATCTGATTAAGGAGCACAGCCCGCGCTACAACACCATGCTTAAGGATGATAAAACCTATCCTTATATTAAAGTGACAACAGGGGAAGAATATCCAAGAGTCCTTTTTTCCAGACAGATGAAAAAGGATAAATCCAGATATTTCGGGCCCTTTACTTCCGCCGCGGCGGTGAAGGACACCATAGAGCTGATCAATAAGCTGTACCGTCTGCGGACCTGTAACCGGGTGCTTCCCAGGGATATCGGTCTGGACAGGCCCTGCCTCAACTACCATATCGGACAGTGCAGCGCGCCCTGCCAGGGAATGATTACCAAAGAGGAATACCGGGAGCAGGTGGATAAGGCGCTGGATTTCCTGAACGGCAACTTCAAGCCCATACTTACGGATTTGCAGCAGAAGATGGAGGAAGCGTCGGAAAACCTGGATTTTGAAGAAGCTATCCGCTACCGGGATCTGTACAACAGTGTGAAGCAGGTAGCCCAGAAGCAGAAAATCACGGACAGCAACGGGGAGGATAAGGACATTATCGCCCTTGCCAAGGATGATAACGATGCGGTGGTCCAGGTGTTTTTTGTCCGGGACGGCAGGCTGATCGGCAGGGAGCATTTTTATATGACGCATATTTCGGACAGCACCTCGGCCCAGATACTCCTGGACTTCGTCAAGCAGTTCTATGCGGGAACGCCTTTTGTGCCCAGGGAGCTGATGCTGCAGGAGGAAATTGAGGATACGGAGGTTGTGGAGCAGTGGCTCAGCGGCCGCAGGGGAAGCCGCGTCCATATCCGGGTGCCCAAAAAGGGAACCAAGGAAAAGCTGGTGGAGCTTGCCGCTACCAATGCGGCGCTTGTCCTGAGCAAGGACAGGGAGCGCATCAAGCGGGAGGAGGGTAGGACCATCGGCGCCGTGAAGGAGATCTGCGCGCTTCTTTCCCTGCCCGAAATCAGCCGGATGGAGGCCTTCGATATTTCCAACATCAGCGGCTTTGAAAACGTGGGCTCCATGGTGGTCTATGAAAAAGGAAAACCGAAGCGGAGCGATTACAGGAAATTCAAAATCCGCACAGTGTCCGGCCCGGATGATTACGCCTGCATGAAGGAGGTCCTCACCAGGCGGTTCCTCCACGGTATGGAGGAAGCGAAGGAGCTGCAGGAAAAACAGCTGGAAAAGGAATTCGGCAGCTTTACCAAATTCCCGGATTTGCTGCTGATGGACGGCGGCAAGGGCCAGGTGAACGTGGCGAAGCAGGTGCTGGAGGAGCTGCATATTAACATACCGGTGTGCGGCATGGTGAAGGATGACAACCACCGTACCAGAGGGCTTTACTATCAGAATGAAGAAATTGAGATAGACACCCGCAGCGAGGGCTTTAAGCTCATTACCCGCATCCAGGATGAGGCCCACCGGTTTGCCATAGAATACCACCGCTCCCTGCGGAGCAAGGAACAGGTGCGCTCCGTGCTGGACGATATACCCGGCGTGGGGCCTGCGCGGCGCAAGGCGCTGATGCGGCATTTCAAATCCATAGACGACATCCGTTCGGCGGACGCGGCGCAGCTTTCCCGGGTGCCGGAGATACCGGAGCATATCGCGGAAGAAATCTATTCTTTTTTTCATGGTTCTGTGGTAAAATAAGCAAAGATAAACGCGCAGCGATATATGTATTACAGCGGAAAATATAAAAGTGGAGGACAAGGTATGTCACATGTGAATCTAACACAGATCATTGAGAAAATGAAACTGGAAAACCTGACACCGGAAATCGATGTCAAGGGGATCAAAATCACCCAGCCGGACATCAACAGGCCGGCGCTGCAGATGGCGGGGTATTTTGAGCATTAC
This sequence comes from Eisenbergiella porci, assembly GCF_009696275.1. Taxonomy (GTDB): domain Bacteria; phylum Bacillota; class Clostridia; order Lachnospirales; family Lachnospiraceae; genus Eisenbergiella; species Eisenbergiella porci. The sequence goes on along the minus strand of NZ_VUMI01000025.1, from coordinate 39,381 downwards.
GAGGCCACCCGCCTGCAGATTATCGGCTTTGTGGAATATACCTATATGGAAGCGATGACGGAGGAGAGGAAGAACAAGATTTATAACCAGCTACTGTCCTATCCCATTCCCTGTATCGTATTTTCCAGGGAGCTTCATCCCGACCCTCTTTTCCTGCAGATAGCAAAGGAAAAAAATGTGCCTATTCTGATGACAAAGAAGGCGACATCCGCTTTTATGGCGGAAATTATCCGCTGGCTGAATGTGATGCTGGCGCCCTGCATTTCCGTACACGGCGTGCTGGTGGACGTTTATGGCGAAGGTGTGCTGATTACCGGAGAGAGCGGAATTGGTAAATCCGAGGCGGCCCTGGAGCTGATTAAGAGAGGACACCGTCTCGTATCCGACGACGTGGTGGAAATCCGCAAGGTCAGCGATGATACTCTGATTGGCAATGCGCCTGATATCACAAAGCATTTCATTGAACTGCGCGGTATTGGAATCATTGATGTAAAGACGCTGTTCGGTGTTTCCAGCGTAAAGGATACCCAGTCCATTGATCTGGTGATCTGTCTGGAGGACTGGAATAAGGATAAGGAATATGACAGACTCGGTCTGGAGGAGGAATATACGGATTATCTGGGCAACAAGGTTGTCTGCCACAATATTCCCATCCGTCCCGGACGTAATCTGGCCATTATCTGTGAATCTGCGGCAGTTAACCACCGCCAGAAGAAGATGGGCTATAACGCGGCGCAGGAGCTGTACACCCGTGTCCAGAATTCCCTGGCCCGCAGAAGAGAAGAAGATGAGGAGGACGATTGATTATGGCAAAGTACTGTTTCGGAGTAGATGTGGGAGGCACCACCGTCAAGCTGGGCTGTTTTGATACGGAGGGAACCCTTCTGGAAAAATGGGAGATTACCACAAGGACGGCCAACGGCGGCGAGGCGATTCTGCCCGACGTTGCCGCCAGCATTCTGGACAAGATGAAAGAGCGTGAGATTTCCAGGGAAGATGTTATCGGCGTGGGCGTAGGCGCTCCCGGTCCCATTGACGGGGAAGGAACCGTTTATAATGCCGTAAACCTGGGCTGGGGAACCTTCAGCATTAAGACCCAGCTGCAGGGACTTCTGAACATTCCCGTAGAGGCAGGCAATGACGCTAACGTGGCCGCTCTGGGAGAGATGTGGAAGGGCGGCGGCCAGGGCCATAAGAACCTGGTGGCTGTTACGCTGGGAACCGGCGTTGGCGGCGGCATCATCGCCGACGGCAGAATTCTTTCCGGGGCCACGGGAGCCGCGGGGGAAATCGGACACATCCATGTGATGGACGGCGAGCAGGAAATGTGCAACTGCGGCAACTACGGCTGCCTGGAGCAGTACACCTCCGCAACCGGTATCGTAAGGCTTGCAAAGCGCAGGCTGGCGGCTGATGATAAGCCCAGCAGCCTGAGAGGGAACGACAGCATTTCCGCCAAGACCGTATTCGATGCGGTAAAGGCAGGGGATGAGCTGGCAATCGAGGTGGCGGAGCAGTTCGGTGAAATCCTGGGTAAGGAGCTTGCCAACATTGCAGGCGTTGTGAATCCGGAAATTTTTGTAATCGGCGGCGGCGTATCCAAAGCAGGCCCGATTCTGCTGGATTATATCCAGAAGAATTACATACCTTATGTCTTCGCAGGAAGCAGGGGCGCGCTGTTTGCGCTGGCGACCCTGGGAAATGACGCCGGTATTTACGGAGCGGCAAAGATGGTGCTGGACTAAAAGCGCTGGATACGGCATAATATATTTTTAAGTTTATGAGGAATGGGAGCACAAGTGAGTAGAGCTTTGATAGAATATCTGGAAAGTGTGGTACCGGCAGAGAACATCCTTTTGGAGGAACCCATGCACAAGCATACCACCTTCCGGGTGGGAGGACCGGCAGAGGTATTTGTAACTGTCGAGAATAGTAAACAACTGGAAAAGATAATCAAATACCTGAATCTTGTGGAGCGGCCTTATTTTATCCTTGGCAACGGAAGCAACCTGCTGGTAGGGGATAAAGGCTACCGGGGAGTCATCATCCGGCTGGGCGGTGATTTCAACCATCTTACGGTGGAAGGGACGCTTCTGACGGCGGGGGCTTCCGTACTGCTGTCCGCAGCCGCCAGGGCGGCCATGGAAAACGGCCTGGCCGGAATGGAATTTGCCTCCGGCATCCCGGGAAGCGTGGGCGGAGGCGTCAAGATGAACGCAGGGGCCTATGACGGCGAAATGCGCAATATCGTGGAATCCGTACAGGTGATGTACAAGGACGGAAGCATACTGGACCTTGACAATGAGACCATGGAGTTCGGTTACCGCAACAGCGTAATCAAAAACAGGCCTTATGTGGTGCTCCAGGTTTCCATGAGGCTTCAGGAGGGTGACAGGGAGGCGATCCTTGCCAGAATGAATGAACTGACGGCAAGACGGAAGGAAAAGCAGCCGCTGGAATACGCCAGCGCGGGCAGTACCTTTAAGAGGCCGGAAGGCCACTTTGCCGGAAAGCTCATTATGGACAGCGGTATGAGGGGCGCCAGAATCGGCGGCGCGCGGGTGTCCGAAAAGCACTGCGGCTTTGTGATTAATGACGGCACGGCAGTAGCGGCGGACATTGCGGAGCTGATCCAGGAGGTCATTGAGACTGTAAAGGAAAAATTCGGAGTCACACTGGAGCCGGAGGTTATTTTCCTGGGAGATTTTTAGGCGGCTGTTCTTTGTGTGGACAGCGCTTTTAACAGTATGAAACGGGTAAACGGAGGCCCCTGCAGGGGCTTTCGTTCTGCCTGCCGGAATACGGAAGGGAAGCGCAAGATTCCTTTCAAACTACTGATTTATGCAGTATCGCAGGCAGGCCTGCGATATGCAGGAGGTATAAAAGGTGAGATTCGTAATTGTGACGGGAATGAGCGGCGGGGGCAAGAGCACAGCCATGAGAATGCTTGAGGATTCGGGATTTTTCTGCGTGGACAACCTGCCGGTGCCTTTAATTGAGAAGTTCATGGAACTGCTCATGATGCCCAATAACGAAATATCCAAAGCTGCGCTGGGGCTGGATGTGAGGGCTGACCAGTCCTTTGGCGATGCCATGAAAATCCTGAATAAGATGCGCCAGAACGGCTTTGTTTTTGAAATCCTTTTTATGGATGCCAGCGATGCAACCCTGATGAAGCGTTATAAGGAAAGCCGCAGGGTACACCCCCTGGCTACGCCGGAGGATAACCGGATTGAGAGCGGCATCCGCAGGGAAAGGGAAATCCTTACCGCCATGAAAAAACAGGCGGATTATATCATAGATACTTCCAAGCTGCTGACCCGCGAGCTGAAGGAAGAAATAGACAGAATTTTTGTGCAGAACGGGGAATATAATAATCTTATAGTAAGCATTGTTTCCTTCGGCTTCAAGCACGGAATACCGGCGGACGCGGATCTTGTTTTTGACGTGAGATTCCTGCCCAACCCATTTTACATTGACGAGCTGAAATATCTGACAGGCCTTGATCAAGGCGTACAGGATTATGTGATGAGTTTTCCTGAGGCCGGGCAGTTTCTGGACAGGCTGGAGGACATGCTGCATTTTCTGATCCCCAACTATATTAAAGAAGGTAAATATCAGTTGGTGGTTGCCATAGGCTGTACCGGAGGAAAACACCGCAGCGTGACGCTTGCAAATGAACTGTACGGGCGCATGAAGGATAAAGGGAACTATGGACTGACATTAAGCCACCGGGATGTGAAATAAATGGCCGGCGGGACTCATATCCAGGAGGGCGCAATATGTCTTTTTCGGGAGAAGTAAAAGAAGAACTGATGAAACACACGCCTCCGGCCAGGCATTGCCAGCTGGCGGAGCTTGCATCCATACTGCATTTCTGCGGCAGCCATACGGCGGCGGAGGGCAGTAATAATTTACAAAATGAAGAAAAAAAGAGCATTTTTAACGTTGAAAAGCTGCTGATTCAGGCAGAAAATGAGGCGGTTATCAGAAAATGCTTTACATTATTGAAGAAAACATTTAATATAAATACTAGCGTGAATGAAAAAAGAGTCGGAAAGAGCGGAAAAGCAGGCGCCGGGACCGGTGCAAAGCCCAGGGCTTATGAGATTGAGCTTACGGATCCCTCTCAGATAAAGCAGGTTCTCCAGGCCACTAAATTCATGGACGGGGAAGGGCATCTGAGGGATATGAAAGCGCCTGTCAGCGCGATTCTTATCAAGAATTCATGTTGTCAGAGGGCATTCCTGCGAGGGGCGTTTCTGGCGTCGGGTTCTATGAGCGATCCGGGAAAGAGCTACCATCTGGAAATTGTATGTACGAATTTATTCCAGGCGGAGCAGATACAGTCCATTCTTCTTGCATTTGAAGTGGAAGCGAGGATTGTACAGCGGAAGAAGTACCAGGTGGTTTATATGAAGGACGGCACCGGGATCTCAGACTTCCTGAACATTGTGGAAGCGCATGTATCCCTGATGAATTTTGAAAATTTCAGGATTGTAAAAGAAATGCGCAATTCTGTAAATCGGAGAGTGAACTGTGAGACGGCGAATATCGGCAAAACCGTTAGTGCGTCCACAAGACAGGCGGAGGATATCCTTCTCCTGCAGCAAAAATACGGATTTGAGAATCTTCCGGAAAGCCTGAGGGAGATGGCGGAGGTCAGACTGGCCTATCCCGACGCCCCCTTGAGGGAGCTGGGGGAATATCTGGATCCTCCTGTTGGTAAGTCCGGTGTGAATCACAGGCTTCGTAAATTGGGTGAGCTGGCGGACAAGGTCAGATCACAGCAGGGGATAAAGAGTTAACAGAAGTGGAAGGAAAGCAGTAAAAGGAGGAGTAATTATGAAAATGAAGGCAGTCAGAATTCAGTTAAACGGCGGACTGGAAGCGAGACCCGTAGCTATGCTTGTTCAGGTGGCCAGCCAGCATGACAGTACTGTTTATCTGGAATCGGAAGGCAAGAAGGTAAACGCAAAGAGTATCATGGGAATGATGAGCCTTGGACTGGACAGCGGCGAAATGGTAACTGTAATCGCCGATGGCCCTGACGAGGAGGTTGCGGTGGAAGACATTGCAAAATATCTTTGCAGCGGCAAAAGCAACTGAATGAAGAAAAGGCTTTAAAATAATAGCGAAAGGAGCATTTACATGCTCCTTTTTTGGAGTTCTGAGGGGGCCATTAAAAAGAGGAAAACAGTGAGTTCGCATTTTGCTCCGCAAAACATGGAGGATTTGAGATGGCTAAGAAAAAAATGCTGTTTATTTATAATCCAAAGGCCGGCAAGGGACAGATTAAAAACAACCTTTGTGATATTATAGATGTTTTTGTAAAGGCAGGGAATGAGGTCACCGTTTATCCCACCCAGTATGCAGGGGATGCGGTAAGGATGGCTGCTGAGAAGTCAAAGAAATACGATTGTGTTGTCTGCAGCGGGGGCGACGGGACGCTGGATGAGGTGGTCACCGGTATTATGAAGAGCAACAAGCTGGTTCCGGTGGGCTATATCCCGGCGGGAAGCACCAATGATTTCGCCAACAGCCTAGGGATTCCCAGGAATATGAAGGCCGCCGCGGAAACAGTGGTTGGCGGCAGACCCTTTGCCTGCGATATCGGCGCCTTTAATGACGACACGTTTGTGTACATTGCGGCTTTCGGGCTTTTTACCGATGTTTCCTATGAGACGAAGCAGGAATATAAGAACGTCCTGGGACATATGGCATATATCCTGGAAGGGATGAAGCGCCTGCCTTCCATCAAATCCTATCAGATGAAGGTAACGGCGGAGAACCTGGAGATTGAAGGCGACTTCATTTTCGGTATGATTACCAATTCCATGTCCGTGGGAGGCTTCAAGCGGATAACCGGAAAATATGTGGAACTGGATGACGGGGAATTCGAAGTGACCCTGATTAAGCGACCCATCAATGCCATTGAGCTGAACCAGATCCTTACTGATCTTGTAAACAGGAACATAGATACGGATCAGATGTACTGCTTTAAGACAGCTTCCCTTCATATTGAATCCGAAGAAGAGGTTGCCTGGACCCTGGACGGGGAATTCGGAGGGCGCCACAGGGTAGTGGATATGGAAAACCGGAAGCAGGCTCTGGAAATCAGGGTTCCCTGGCCTGAAAATGTGTTGATTTAAGGCAGCGGCTTCCGGCCCGCTGTGTTTTGGGAAGTAATTGTGGAGGGACTGAACAGTTACATTCAGGCAAGTTATGTGAAAAGTTTAACTTTCCTTATTTCCTTTTTGAAGAAGATGGGTTATAATAACACCAGTAAAGGGAATTTATTTTACAATTTAACGGAGGTAAATAAAATGTTAGTATCAGCTAAAGAAATGCTCGACAAAGCAAAAGCAGGCCACTATGCAGTCGGCCAGTTCAACATTAATAACCTGGAATGGACAAAAGCCATTCTGCAGACAGCACAGGAACTGAATTCTCCTGTAATCCTCGGTGTATCCGAAGGCGCTGGCAAATACATGTGCGGATACAAGACTGTAGTTGGTATGGTTAACGGAATGCTGGAAGAGATGAACATCACTGTTCCCGTAGCTCTTCACCTTGACCACGGCAGCTATGACGCTTGCTACAAGTGCATCGAAGCTGGCTTTTCTTCCATCATGTTCGACGGATCTCATTATTCTATTGAAGAGAACGTTGCCAAGACCAAAGAACTGGTTGCAGCGGCTCATGAAAAAGGACTTTCCATCGAAGCTGAAGTTGGTTCCATCGGCGGTGAAGAAGACGGCGTTATCGGAATGGGCGAATGTGCAGATCCTCAGGAATGCAAGATGATCGCTGATCTGGGAATTGATTTCCTGGCAGCAGGCATCGGCAACATCCATGGAAAATATCCTGCAAACTGGAAGGGACTTTCCTTCGAAACCCTGGATGCCATCCAGCAGCTGACAGGGGACATGCCTCTCGTTCTTCACGGCGGCACAGGTATTCCGGAAGACATGATCAAGAAAGCTATCTCCCTCGGCGTTTCCAAAATCAATGTTAACACAGAGTGCCAGCTTTCCTTCGCAGCAGCTACCAGAAAGTACATCGAAGAAGGCAAGGATCAGGAAGGCAAGGGCTTCGACCCTCGTAAGCTTCTTGCTCCCGGAGCACAGGCTATCAAGGATACTGTGAAAGAGAAAATGGAAATGTTCGGTTCCGTTGGAAAAGCCTGAATATAGGTTTTATTTCTTCCGGGGACAGGCCGGATGAATGCGCTTGCGTATTTATCGGACTTTCACAGGTTTATAATTACAGATAAAATTAGAGCGTCGGCAGTATGCCGGCGCTCTTTTTAAATAGATGGGCCGGGACAGCGGGGGGGCGGCAGGTGATTTTCTGCCTGCTGCGGGAACTGTGCAGAACAGCCATGCAGATAAGAATTAAAAATGGAAGACGGTGTACCTGCAGCTTTATGCTGATGCATATTATTAAAAAAATTTTCATCCTGACAGTCAATAATATTCGGATTGACAGTTACGGACCTGCACGGTTATAGTATAAAAAAGAGCCGGTTTTACCAGGATTACCAGGAAGGTGAAAAGGTTTTGCCAGGGAGCCGGGCTGGCAGAAGGAACCGGCGGAATTGAGGTTTTGCAAAAGGGTGTTATCAAATTATGGCAATACCGCAGAAAGGATGCAGAAGGATGATAAAGAAAATAACCTATGGAGCCCCCTTCGATACGGAGGCGGTTACCGGAGCCTATGAAAGCTGGCAGGGAGAGCTGCCTTATTTTTCCCAGGAAGAGGGAAGAAAATTTTCCTACAGGATGGCGGAGGAGGATATTGTATTCGGCCTTGGGGAAAATGTGCGCGGAATCAATAAGCGAGGCTGGATTTATGAGAGCAAATGCAGCGATGATCCGAACCACAGGGAGGACAAGCGCTCTCTTTACGGCGCCCATAATTTCCTTATAGTGGATGGAAAGGAATGCTTTGGCGTGTTTTTTGATTATCCGGGTAAGCTTACCTTTGATATCGGTTATACCGACCGGAACGTGATGCTCATAGAAGCACAGACAGGGGATATTGATGTTTATGTGATCGAAGGAGAGGGGCCGGAGGACATCGCGAAGCAGTTCCGCGGGCTTGTGGGACGCAGCTACATTCCGCCCAAGTGGGCTTTCGGCTATGGACAGAGCAGATGGAGCTACATGAATGAGGATGAAATCCGGGAGGTGGTGAAGAAGCACAGGGAGGCCGGTATTCCCCTGGACAGCATTTATCTGGATATTGATTATATGGTTAGGTATAAGGATTTTACCGTAAATGAGGAAACCTTCCCGGATCTTGCGGGCTTTGCGGAAGAGATGAAGGAGCAGGGAATCCATCTGGTGCCGATAATCGATGCGGGTGTGAAAATAGAAGAGGGCTATGATATTTACGAGGAAGGCATGGCGGGCGGATATTTCTGCAAGGAAGAGGACGGCAGTGAATTTGTGGCCGGCGTATGGCCCGGGCGTGTGCATTTTCCTGATATGCTCAATGCGGATGCGAGAAAATGGTTCGGCGGAAAATATAAGGTGCTTCTTGATCAGGGGATTGAGGGCTTTTGGAATGATATGAATGAACCGGCTATTTTCTATTCCGAAAAGCATTTGCAGGAGGTTTTTGAGCAGCTGGAGGAATTCAGGGGGATCAATCTGGATAATGAAGCCTCCGCGTCCCTGAACAGGCTGGTTGGCGGACTGAGCAATAATGAAGAGGATTATAAGCTTTTTTACCATGAGCATAAGGATGGCAGGGTAAGGCATGATAAGGTACATAATCTGTTCGGATACAATATGACCCGTGCTGCGGGAGAGGCGTTTGAGGAGCTGGAGCCGGATAAGAGGATTCTTATGTTTTCACGTTCCTCCTATATCGGGATGCATCGTTACGGCGGTATCTGGACGGGGGATAATCTTTCCTGGTGGTCCCATATCCTGTTGAATCTGCATATGATGCCTTCCCTGAATATGTGTGGTTTCCTGTACACAGGGGCTGATCTCGGAGGCTTCGGCTCGAATACGACGGAGGAACTGCTCATGCGCTGGCTGGAGCTGGGAATTTTCACGCCGCTGATGCGCAACCATTCTGCCTGGGGGACAAGACGGCAGGAGGTTTACCGTTTTACCCAGACAGGGAGCTTCCGGAAAATAATTGCGCTGCGCTACTGTCTGCTTCCCTACCTGTATAGTGAATATATGAAGGCGGCGCTGAGAGATGAAATGATGTTCCGTCCGCTGTCCTTTGTGTATGCCGGGGATCGCTTTGCCCGCCGTGTGGAGGATCAGCTGATGGTGGGCGAAAGCATTATGATTGCTCCTGTGTATGAGCAGAACGCAAAGGGGCGTTATGTATATCTGCCGGAGAGAATGAAGCTGGTACGTTTCCGGGGGCCTGAGGACAGGAAGGAAGAGGTGCTTGAAAAGGGCCACCATTATGTGGATATCGCTCTGGATGAGGTGGTTTTCTTTATCCGGCCGGACCATCTGGTTCCCATGTCAAAGGGCGGAAGCTGTGTGGAAAAGGTGGATTTTGATCATCTTGGACTCCTGGGCTTTGTGGAAAAGGAAGGCTCCTATGAGCTGTATGATGACGACGGATACAGCAGGGATTATGAATCGCCTTCCCACTATACGCAGATTACTGTGGACGCAGAGGGAAGGATAAGCAGCGGCGGAGAGGGAAGCCGGAAGGAATTTTATTTGATTTGACTTCAAAAAAACGCAAAAAAAACTCCCCTGGACAGGGAGGATGCCAGGTAACTGTTTACCTGGCATTTATTATGAAAAAGCTATTTATAAAAAGTTTTGTTGTACGCTAAAGGAGGGAAGATGAAGTTGTATGTTTTTCTCGCTTCATCTTATGTTTATAGTATAGTAAAGAGAAGTGTCTAAACAGTGATTGGCAGATTAACTTTCTTTGAAATAAATATGAACAAAATATGAACGCTGTTTTTGGCAAAAACTGACAGAAAAAAACATGTTTTATACGTCTGTAATAGCAGACGGCGGAGGTGAAAATGAAGCTGGACCGACTTCTGGGAATCACAATTTATCTTTTGAACCATGAGAAAACCAGCGCCAGTACCCTGGCAAAGCGCTTTGAGGTTTCAGTACGCACGATTCAAAGAGATATTGAAGCCCTGTGTATGGCGGGAATCCCTGTTGCGGCGAGCATGGGCGCTGACGGCGGCTATGAAATACTGGATACCTTCTGCATGGAACGCCAGACCGCAGAGCAGACGGATTATCAGCATATTGTGGCGGCGCTGCAGGGCCTGCTCTCCGCATATGAGGAAGAGACGGCCGAAGATACGCTTGAAAAAATGAAGGCGTTGGCGGGAACATCCGCTCCGGAGGTAATCCTTGACTTCAGCGTGGCCAGGGAGGAAAACGGCATCAGCGGAAAGCTGGCGATTATCAGGGAATGCATGGATCAGGGGAAAAAGCTGTCCTTTCTTTATACGAATGCCGAAGACAGGGAAAAGCAGTTTGAGGTGGAGCCTGCCGCCTGTATTTTTCAATGGTACGCCTGGTATCTGGCGGCATATTATCCGGAAAAGGAAAGCTACTGTCTGTTTAAGCTGGTGAGGATGCGCACACTTTGCTGTATGGAGGAGAGGATGCAGCGCAAGCATGATGCAGGGGAGGCTGCGGAAATACTGCGCAGCAGGCCGGATACAAGAAAACAGTTGGACATCAGGCTGGAGGGCAGGAAGAAGGTAAAGGTAAAATGTATGGAATACCTGAAGGGGGAAATTGAGGAGGAGAAGGAAAACGGGGATTTCATAATGCGGCTCAGGGTGCCGGAAAATGAGCATTTCTGGTATGGGACAATTCTGGGGCTGGGAAACCAGATAAAGGTTCTGGAGCCGGAAAGCCTGAAGGAACGGATTTGCCGGGACTGCAGGGATGTGCTTGCGTGTTATGCAGAAAAGCGGCATGCGTTATATAAAAACCGAATATAAAAATTTTCCGGTGTGTGAACGGATTAGCGGGGATTATCATTATTATGAGATTATGTCTGATATGGATTCATTAAGGTCCGGAGAGGAATAGTTATGATGGTCAGGCCCCGTCTGTTACGAATATTTCTGCTGCTAAAATTCCGGGCAGGGCAACTATGACATACAGCTGTCATACTTTGGCTGGTATAATGTAAGAAATGCAGGAGAGGAAGGGCAGGTATGACAGCTGGCAGCAATTGTATATCAAAAGAGGAGGCCAGGCGTTTCCTGGTGAAGTACCATGGACTGGACGGCAGCCAGGGGCTGTCGGGAAAGGATGGGATCATGCGGTTTATGAACCGCGTGGGTTGTATTCAGTACGATCCGCTGAATGTGGCGGGGCGGAACGCGGACTTAGTATTGCAGTCAAGAATTGAAGGCTATCGGCCCAGGCTGTTGGAGGAGCTTTTGTATACGGATCGGAGCCTGGTGGATGGCTATGACAAGATGATGTGCATTTACAGGACGGAGGATTTCGGAAGGATGGCGCGGGTCAGGAAAGCGGCGGCGGATGGCGCGGCGGCTGTGATGCGGCGCCGGGGACAGACGGAAGCGCTGGAGCTTCTGGATGTGATACGGGAGGATATCCGCAGGAACGGGCCTGCCCAGGCGAAGGATTTTTCCATCGGCTGTAACCGGAAGGGAAGGTGGGGGCCGAAAAAGCTGTCCAGCTCGGCGCTGGATTATCTTTACAATACGGGTGAGCTGTCGGTTGCGGGAAAAACAGGCACTCAGAAGATATTTGATTTCACTGAAAATCTGTTTCACGAAGTAAGGACAGAGGAATTCCAGGGAGAGGATGGAGAGGCAGCTTTTTTCCGATGGTATGTGAAGCGCAGGATTGGCAGTGTGGGAATGCTGTGGAATAAAAACGGAGGCGCCTGGCTGGGGCACTTTGTATCGGACAGGGAGCGGCGCGGGGCGTGTATCCGGCAGCTTTTGGATAGGGGTGAGCTGCGGGAATTCCGGGTGGAGGGGATTGAAGAGCCTTTTTATATGCGCACAGAGGATGCGGATGTTCTGAACAGGCCGTTTCAGGAGGGAAGGACGGCTTTTATGGCGCCGCTGGATAATCTGTTGTGGGACAGGGAGATGCTGCGGGTGCTGTTTGATTTTACCTACAGCTGGGAGGTATATTTGCCCGCAGATAAAAGAAAATTCGGTTACTACGTACTGCCTGTGTTGTATGGAAGCCGGTTTGCGGGAAGGTTTGAGCCGGAGCAGTATCGGCAGGGGGATTCTGTGCTGCGGATTAAAAACTGGTGGTGGGAGGAAGGCTGCGGGGGTGACATGGATATGCGGGAGTCTCTGGCGGATGCATGGAAACGGTTCGGGGCGTATCTCGGCGCTGAGAGAACGGAAGGGACAGCGCAGGTGATTAAGTAAAAGGTTAAGCAGAACATCAAGTAAAACAGCATGTCAAATATCAAGTGAAAGGTTAAGCAAAACATTGGGAAAAACAGTGGGAAAGGGAAGGGCAATATGAAAGATGTGTATGTAGAATGTCCGGTATTAGGAAACGAGGCTTTTTTGCTGCAAAGAACGGTGATGGCGGATGCTCAGGAGCTTCTGGAGGTTTATTCTGATGAGAAGGCGGTGCCTTTTTTCAACAGTGATAACTGTAACGGGGACAATTTTTTTTACAGGACGCTGGAGCAGATGCAGGCAGAGATAAACTTCTGGGAAGCTTCTTATCGGAGCAGGGCATTTGTCAGATGGAGTATTTTTGACCGGAGCAGCGGCAAGGCGGTGGGAACGATTGAAATGTTCTGCAGGATGGCGGATGATTTTTTTAATAAGACGGGGCTGCTGCGGCTGGATTTAAAAAGTGAGTATGAGAAGGAAGATGTGATCTGCAGTATTTTGGAGCCGCTGCTGGAGCAGGCGCCGGAGCTGTTCGGGTGTGAATCTGTTTCCACCAAGGCGGTGAAGGAAGCGGCGGAGAGGCGGAAGGCTCTGGAACGTCTGGGATTTAAGGAGACGGCGGAAAAGCTGAAAGGCCATGATGGGACGGCCTATGGTGATTATTTTATGCTGCGGTGTGAGTGAGGAAAAGTCCATGATTCAGCCGGAGCCGGAGGCGGCAGCAGGTTCAGGATTATCTGAACTGTTACGTAAATACGCTTTCCGGCTCCGGCTGAAATTTTTGGGAAAAGCCTGTGTAACCATCCGGCTGCCCGGACGGCTATAGCTTACATTTTTTCCGGTTCCGGATAATCCACACCGAAGGTTTCCACGGTCATGGTTTTGATGCGCTGATCCTCAAGCGGGCGATCGGAATAATCCGTGCGGGTTTCAGCGATGCTGTTTACCACGTCCATTCCTTCGATGACCTTTCCGAAGGCTGCATAGGAGCCATCCAGATGGGGTGAATTTTTATGCATGATGAAGAACTGGCTGCCTGCGGAGTTGGGAGCCATGGAACGGGCCATGGAAAGAACGCCTTCCGTGTGCTTCAGGTCATTTTTTACACCGTTCTGGAAGAATTCTCCTTTGATGGAGTAGCCGGGGCCGCCGGTTCCGTTACCAACCGGGTCGCCGCCCTGGATCATAAAGCCTTTGATGACTCTGTGGAAAATCAGCCCGTCATAGAAATTCTTATTGATCAGACTGATAAAGTTATTTACGGAAATAGGGGCGATTTCAGGATAAAGCTCTGCCTTTATAACATTTCCGTTTTCCATGGTGATTGTTACAACGGGATTCTGTGCCATAAATAAAACTTCCTTTCTGGTATTTATTTGGTTACAATATAACTGTTCAATGTCCTCACAGTTACGTTGCAATAAGCCTATGCGGCAAGGCGCATGGCCGACAGGTCTATTGTAGCCGAAATGCGGGAATTCGTAAAGGGAGCTAACCGGTTTATGTTGGAAAAAGTGATTGTGTCGCTGGAAAAAGAGGCGGCGGAAGATAAAATAAAGGAACTTAGGGAGAATCTTGCACTGTATCAGACGGAGCTGCTGGTGGATACAGGGCTGTGTGGGGGGAAAAAACGGGCAGGTAAGGCGGGAAATGCAGATAAGGCGGATAAGGCAGACAAAGCGGATAAGACAGACAAAGCAGATAAGGCAGACAGGACGGATAAAACGGTTGGGGCGGGCCGGATTGCTGAGGGAAAAGCTTCCGGGAAAGACGCTGCCGTCTACATTACGGACAGGCCTGATGCGGTCAGGGCGGCAGCGGGAGAAGATGCCTGCATTTTGTTGTATCTGACAGAAGAAAACAGGGGCAAAGTATGGGGGGATATTCCTTATGCGGTGGAAGGCCTGGAAGGCCTGGACGGAGATTTCCTGGAAAAGGTCTATCAGCGGCATGTGAAGGAGCCCTGGGAGATTCTGCAGACGGACCGGCTTATTGTCCGGGAAATGACAGAGGAGGATCTGGATGCGCTGTACCAGATCTATGACCAGTCGGGAATTGAGGATGTTATGGATGGGCTGTCGGAGGATAGGGAGGAGGAACGGGCATATGTCAGGGCTTATATAGAACGGGCCTATCCTTTTTACGGATTTGGGCTTTGGATGCTTGTGGAGAGGGAATCGGGCAGATGTGTGGGAAGAGCGGGGTTTTTTATGAGGGAAGGGTTCGATGAACCGGAACTTGGCTTCATTATTGCCCAGGAGGCACAGAGGAAGGGGTACTGTATGGAGGCCTGTGGCGCAATACTGGAGTATGGATTCCGGGAGCTGGGATTTGAGCGGGTGCAGGCGCTGGCGGCGGAGAGGAATGGCGCTTCTCTGGCTGTATGCCGGAAATTGGGCGGGCAGAGGAGTGGAAGCATCGTATGGGAGGGCAGAAGTTATGTACGGTTCGTATGGAGCAGGTAGCCGGAACCGGCTGTTGTGTGGTGGCAGGATGCCAGCCTGTGTCTGGGAATGGTTCTGTGCAGGCATCTGTATACGAAAATGCGCTGATTCATTCAAAATGAAGCGGTTCTGCAGGAAAAGAACGGCAGCATGGCTATTGACGTGTATGACGTGGAAAAGCTATAATTCAGTTAAATGTGCAGATACCGGACAGTGGTAAATAGCTGGTGAATTCAGAGTAAAGGCAGGGGCGGGAGTATGAGGAAAGCAGCGGCAGCGGTTCTTGTTATTGTGTTGTTGGCGGCGGCAGGTTTCTTTGGACTGTGGACAGCGGGGAAAAAAGAGGCTGATGCGGACACGGAACCGGAAAAAACAGTGATTTATTTTTTCCATAATAATCCCTGTGAATCCTGCCACGAGGGTGAAAAATTCAGGGAGCTGGTCAGGGATACGCTTGCGGAAAAGCAAGACAACATTCCCTACTGGATAGATGAATATTATATTTACCGGCCGGAAAATAAGGAAAAAATGAACCGGCTCATGGAAGAGAGGGGAATTTCTCAGGAGGATATTTCCTATCCGCTGGCAATTATAGGAGAACGCTGTCTGATTGGCTATACCCAGATAAGAGAGGAATTATACGACAGCCTTAAGTTGGCTGCTGAAAAAGGAAGCAGCGGAGAGGCAGGGTCGGGGAAAACAGCCGGATACGGGGCGCAAGAGGAAGGGGAAGCAGCCGTAGACGGAGTGGTAAAGGCCGGGGAAGAAGATTCTGTCAACGGGGGAAACGCCGGAATGAATGGAAGCAGCGAAAGCGGTTTCCGCTGGAAAACCCAGGATTCCATACATATTCTGCTGTTTATCACGGAAAGCTGCAACAGCTGTGAGAAGGCAAAGGAATATCTGGCAGGACTGCCGACGGAAGCTGTAGCGGACGGGAGGAGCTATCCCGTTGAGCTTGGTGAAATTTCCGTGATGGAGGAGGACAATGCGGAGTACCTGATGGAGTTGTATGACTCCTACCAGGTGCCGCCGGCAGATCAGAAGGTGCCTGTGGTATTTATCGGAACTCGCTATCTTGCTGGAGAAAAACAGATCCGCAGCGGGAGGCTGGAAGAGTATATTAATGCACTGGAAGGCCTTGGGGCGCTGTATCTGCCTTCGGACGGCAAGCCGGCGGATGGGGGACGGGTGCCTGGCAGCGCGGCGGGAAAAGGCTTCGAAGGAGCGGTTTCTGTCGGAAGCATCCTTCTTACGGGGCTGCTGAATGGCCTGAATCCCTGTGCGCTTTCCATGACGCTTCTGTTCCTTTCATTGCTTGCGGCGGCCGGCGGCCGTTTCCTGCGGTACGGTTTCTGTTTCCTGGCTGGAAAATTTGCGGCTTATCTGGGACTGGGACTGGCAGTTTCCGCAGCCGCATCGGCTATACCCTTGGAGGCCTTCGGACTGGCCCGGAATATATTGAATGTAATACTGGTATGCTTTTGCCTGGCAGCGGCACTGGGAAACATCTGGGATTTTGTCCAGATAAAAAGAGGAAATTATGGGAAGGTCAGAATGCAGCTTCCCGCAGGGCTGCGCAGATGGAATGAAAAGCTTCTGCAGTCCACAGTCCGTCCGGGGCTGGGAGGGCTGCTTTTCCTGGCTGTATTCGGCGGGAGCGTGCTGGTTTCCCTGGGGGAATTTTTCTGCACAGGGCAGATTTATCTGGCTTCCATACTGCGCTGGGTGCAGACGGATGCGCAGAAGGGCATTCCGGTCTTCGTCTTTTGCCTGTATGTGGGAGCTATGTGTATTCCTGCGCTGTTCATCATTCTTCTGGTTGCAGGAGGGAAGAGCATCCTGGCGCTGTCGGAAGGAAGCCTGCGGCGGATGCCGGCGGTAAAGCTGTGCTATGCGGCGCTGTTTATTGTGTTTGCTGTATTTTCTCTGTATATGCTGATTTAGGGGGAGAAACATGTTTGGGAAAAAGAAAAAGCAGGAAAATGAAATCTGCGTCCGGTTGGGAGAACATGAAGTTTACAGGGGAACGCTGACCGATTTGCCGCTGAAGGAAGAGATTATCCTGGAAAAGAGCGAGGAATTTTTCAATGATCCCAATCCCTGCTTTATCCACAGGAGCGCTGTCAGGGTAAGGCTGCTGGCAGAGCTGGAGGAGGCCGCAGGGCGCGGAGAATGGGAGCTGTGGGAAAAATATATGGGAGTGGCAGTTGACAGTGTGGACTTCGGGTAAGGCCAGGGAAAGATGGACTGCCAGGACATGCGCGGGGTGACACAATTATCAGGGACTGCCGCTTACCGGCAGTCCTTCTTTATACAGGAAGGTTCTGCAAAATCAGAAAACAGCCGCAAAAAGGCGTTCCCGGCAAGGGACAGCGGCGTATCGGTGCGGGATATGACGCAGATTTCCCGTTCGGGAACTGTTTCCGTCAGCCGGATTTGAAAGACGCTTCCTTCCTCCAGCGCACTGCGGGCGAAGGCGCGGGGGACAAAGCCCACACCCAGATTATTGGCGGCCATAGGGGTGATCAGGTCGGTGGTGGCCAGCTCGATGTCCGGGCTTACAGCCAGATGGAACTGAAGAAGAAAATCATCCAGGAACTGTCTGGTGACGGTGCCCGGCTCCATGCAGATAAAAGGGTAGCCGCAAAGCTCCCCCGGCGTGACGCTTCGGCCGGCCAAATCGGAAAAGTCATTTCCGGCGATGAAAATATCCTGAAAGCCGGCCAGCCTGGTAACGGAGAATTTATCCTGTGGCAGGAAAGCCCCCTTATAACCAGGACGCATGACCAAAATAGCGAAGTCAATATGGCCGGAACGCAGGGCTGCCAGGGCAGTGGGGGTGCTGCTGTTGCTCACCTTGATCTTCACCCCGGGATGCAGGGTTTTAAATTCCTTGAGGAAGGGCAGCAGGAAAAAGTGCAGGGTGGTTTCGCTGGCGCCGATTCTCACCTGGCCCTCCAGCAGTTTCTTTTTTGCCTTCAGCGCGTTTTCCGCTTCAAAAATGTGCTCACAGGCGGCCCTGACGTGCTCATAGAGCATGGCGGCCTCGGGGGTCAGGGAAACACCCTTGCGGGAGCGCTGGAACAGCACGCAGTCCAGCTCCTGTTCCAGCATCTGTATGGCGTGGGTGACTGTGGGCTGGGTCACGTAAAGCGCCTTTGCGGCCTCCGTAAAGCTTCCCAGCCTGGCAACATAATAAAAAGTTTTGTAAGAATCAAAGCTCACGCTCATTCGGTATTCCTCTCATAGGCAGATATATTTCTGCTTTTTCCAACACTGCCCTCGTCAGCATTTATCCCGGTTTATATCATGAAAAGATACAATTATAGATAAAATCTATGTAATACATAGAAATGATTGATTTTATTTATCTTTTTAGAAGTAGTATAATACAGGACGGTTTGAAAGGCAAATGTTATGCGGAGGTTTTGTCCGCCGGTGTTACAATATGGATGCAGTTACAGGGTGGTTGTAATTACAGAGCGGCTGCAGGCTGCATAGTAACCCGCCGGCGGCCAGGAAGCCGGAACAGAACAGAAATGGCCGGCATGACGGCAGAATGAGAGAGGTAAGAGTGATGAATAAGGACCTGACGGTAGGAGAACCGCAGAGCGTACTGTGGAAATTTTCGATTCCTATGTTTGTAAGCGTGATTTTCCAGCAGATGTATAATATTGCGGACAGCGTGATTGCGGGGAAATTTGCAGGAGAGGACGCGCTGGCTGCGGTAGGGGCTTCTTATCCCATTACCATGATTTTTATGGCGATTGCCGTGGGAAGCAATATCGGCTGCTCCGTAGTGATTTCCCAGTATTTCGGCGCGAAGTGGTATGACAAAATGAAAACGGCGGTGTCCACCACGCTGATCGCTTCCCTGGCTCTTTCCCTTGTGCTTACTGTCGCAGGGCTTCTGGGCAGCAGAGGCCTGATGGTGATGATCAACACACCGGATAATATTTTTGCGGACGGGGATCTGTATCTGCGGATTTACATCGGCGGATTTGTATTCCTTTTCCTATATAATGTGGCAACAGGAATTTTTACCTCCCTGGGGGATTCCAAAACGCCGCTGTATTTTCTGATTGGTTCCTCCATCGGAAATATTTTACTGGATACGCTATTTGTGGCGGTTTTCCACTGGGGCGTGGCCGGTGTGGCGTGGGCTACCTTCCTTGCCCAGGGCGTTGCCTGCGTGCTGGCGCTCGTTACCCTGAAAAGAAGGCTGGCCTCTGTTGAAACGACTGGTAAGGCGGCGCTGTTTTCATGGAATATGCTTGGGAAAATCAGCAGAATCGCAGTGCCCAGTATTTTGCAGCAGTCCTTTATCTCTATCGGAAATATTTTCATCCAGGGCCTGATAAATTCCTTTGGTTCTTCTGTTATCGCCGGTTACTCTGCGGCGATTAAGCTGAATACCTTCGCCATCACCAGCCTGACCACGCTGGGAAACGGAACGAGCAGCTTTACGGCACAGAATCTGGGCGCGGGAAAGCAGGGGAGAGTGAAAGCGGGCTTTGGCGCAGCTGTGAAGCTGGCGTTGATTATTACGGTACCCTTTTTTGTGGCTTTTTTCTTCGGCAGCCACGTCATGCTGTCCCTGTTTATGAATGAAGGCAGCACGGTAGCAATGGAAACGGGCATGGAATTTTTAAAAATTGTATCGCCCTTCTATTTCGTGATTTCCCTGAAGCTGATGGCGGATGGTGTCCTGCGCGGAGCCGGCGCAATGAAGTCTTTTATGATAGCTACATTTTCGGATCTGCTGCTTCGCGTTATCCTGGCATTTATTCTGGCAGGCCCCTTCGGAACGCTTGGAATCTGGCTGTCCTGGCCGATTGGCTGGATGGTGGCCATGGTGCTTTCCCTTTCCTTCTATAAAAAAGGTGTCTGGAAGAGCAGTGCGCTTACGGACAGCGCGGAGGATATGGAAGAGGAGGCTCCCGAACTGGAGACAGAAGGAGCGCTTTTGTTCATGGAAGAGGAAAACGCATGAAATATTGTAACCGGATGTGAAGAAATGTTCCTTTCCATTTTTCCCCGAATGTGGTACAAAGAAGATAGGCTGCCGCACATAAAGAAGAATTAACCGGGCAGCGGGAAAAGGGGAAACAAGGGAATGAAGGATTATCTGCTTTGGGAAGATAAGCCTGCGGAAAAATTCTGTGACGCCCATTATCTGGGCAATGGCAGGCTTGGCATGTCGGTGATGGGAGGCGCGCCGCTGGAAGAGGTCTATATCAACGACGACACTCTCTGGTCGGGCAGCGAGGAATTCTATCTGAATCCTCAGCATTATGACAAATTTGAAGAGGCAAGAAGGCTTTCCCTGGAAGGAAAGGTGAAGGAAGCCAACAATATCATTAATAATGATATGGAAGGGCGCTGGTTTGAAGCGTATCTGCCTTTGGCAAGCCTGCATTTAACTGTGGGGCAGGCAAATAACAGACGGAATATGCCGCTAAAGATGGTGATAGAGCCGCAAAATGATGATATCAGCAATTACAGAAGGCAGCTGCAGCTTGGAACTGCAGTGGAGACTGTTTCCTGGGTGAGGGATAACATTCGTTATACCAGGGAATATTTCGTCAGCTTTCCGGATAATAAAGCATTTATTTACTGTACCGCAGAAAGGGAAGAAGGCGGAGCGGATGGAGAAAAACTGCTGGATTTCGCTTTTGGCCTGGACTCCTCGCTGCATTATGTTAACGGGACACAGGACGGGGAGGCTTATTTGACAGGGATTGCCCCTGATCATGCGGAACCCAATTATACGGCGGTTACGCCCCGCTTCATCTACAAGGCGCCGGAGGAATCGGATGCCATACGTTTTGCCTGCTGCGCCAGAGTGGTATCCTGTGACGGGAAGGTTTTTTCCGATGGGGCCAGGGTATATGTGAACCATGCAGGCTATGCGCTGATTGCCGTACAGGCAAAAACGAATTATGCAGGTTTCCGTAAAGAGCGTGACAGGGATGCAGGAAAGCTTCTGGAACAGATCCGGCAAGATCTGGACAGCCTTGAGGCAGCGTACGGGAGCACAGTCGGGGCTGCCGCGGAGTCCATAAGCTATGGTCCCATAAAAAACAGGCATATTTCGGATTACCAGTCGCTTTATAACCGGCTGGATCTGGATTTGGGACGGGAGCTTAGCGGGAACCTGCCAACAACACAGCGGCTGGCCTACTGCGCCGAGGGTGTGGACGATCCGTCCCTGGCCGCCTTGCTGCTGCAGTATTCCAGATATCTGACCATTGCCGGTTCCCGGCCGGGCACACAGGCGCTGAACCTGCAGGGTATCTGGAATGATACGCCCGCGCCTCCCTGGTCCAGCAATTATACCAATAACATTAATGTGGAAATGAATTACTGGCCCTGTGAGGCGTTAGGGCTTCCCGAATGCCATCTGCCCATGATGGATCTGCTGACGGAGCTTTCCGAAAGCGGGAAACAGACAGCCGAAGGCTATTATCATAGCAGGGGCTGGGTAACCCACCATAATGCGGATCTGTGGCGTTCTACGGAGCCAAGCTGTGAGGATGCTTCCTGGAGCTGGTGGCCCTTCGGAGGCGCATGGATGTGCCAGCATATCTGGACGCATTATGAATTTACCCGGGATGAGGCATTCCTGCGGAAAATGTATCCGGTGCTCAGGGAGGCCGCGGTATTTATGCTGGATTTCCTTGTGGAAAATAAGGAAGGCTATCTGGTGACGGCGCCTTCCCTTTCCCCGGAAAACAAATTCATCACGGATGGGGAGGATACGGTAATTGAGCTTATCGACGAGGTATCCAGGGAAAGCAGATGTTCGCCCAATCACCCCAGGATCAGCGCGGTGACAATCGGATCCACGATGGATATGAGTATTTTGCGTGAGCTGTTTTCCAATGTGGCGCAGGCTGCCGATATTCTCAAGCTGGAGGACGATCCTGTCCCTGCACAGGCTCAGGAAGCCATGAAAAAATTCCCGCCTCTTCGTACCGGACGCTTCGGACAGCTGCTGGAATGGTATGAGGATTACGAGGAGTGTACGCCGGGAATGTCCCACACCTCCCATATGTACCCGGTCTATCCGGGAGAACTGATTACGGAAACCAGAACACCGGAGTTATTTGAAGCGGCCAGGCGCAGCCTGGAAAGAAGGCTTCTTCATGCCAGAAAACAGGGCGGCTGGCCCGGATCCTGGAAGATTTGCCTGATGGCCCGGTTCAAGAATCCACTGGAATGCGGCCATCTTTTAAAGAGCACGGGAGAGGGTCTGGGAGCGGGAATGATGACCAATGTGAACCAGCAGATTGACGCCATATTCGGTCTGGGAGCCGGAATCGCGGAAATGCTTCTGCAGAGTCACCAGGGCTTCATTGAGCTCCTTCCTGCGGTGCCGGTGGACTGGTCTGACGGTCATTTCCGGGGAATGCGCGCCAGAGGCGGTTTTGAGGTATCGGCTTCCTGGGACAGGGGAAAGCTTCGGACCGGAGAAATCAAAGCCCTTATCGGCGGCCCGTGCTGTGTGAAGGCAAATGGGCTGGCCGGAGTAAGCGGTCCCGGCGTAAACGTCAGGGCGCAGGACGGCATGGTTAGCTTCACTGCGGAAAAAGGAATTTCTTATGTGCTGGGATTTGACGCAGAGGAAATCGCAGGCAGGGAGTACTATATTTAACGGATAAGGGAATACCGTAATTTAACAGGCGGATGTGAGGCTGCCAGATGTGAGCCTGACGGACTGCATGACAATGAGGCGGGCAGCAGGCTTCAGGCCTGGCAGGCAGCGGAGGCCGCTTTACTATAGGATGACAAAAAAGCAAAGGATCGGCGCGGGATAAACCCGGCCGGTCCTTTGTACTGCCGTGAGGGAAACAGCGCCTTGAAAAGCGTCCTCTCCGGCACTCTTTATGCAGTTGGAAAGAAAACCTTCATCCTTACGCCGGGCTGACTGCCACGCGTCCGTCTCTTGCCAGTGCAATCGTAATATGGAATACTTCCGCACAGGCGCATATTTTGTCCGCGCCGGATATAATCCATGCTTCCCGGGATTTGGGAAGAGGTCCCAGCGGGAACATATGGGACAGTATGGCGTCCCTTTCTTTTTCGGAAATTTCAAAGGTTTCCCCACTGGTCCTGGCGGCTACCTTGGGATGGCAGAAGGCCTGCAGCTCTCTGGAGGGCCTGCCCTCTCTGGGGTCATACAGAAAGAAATCATGAAGCAGCCCCGCCCTGGCGGCTGCCTGGGCGTCGCATCCCAGCTTCTTTGCCGTAAGCCACGAGATATAGGAAACATTAATACTGTGCATCAGCCTTGTCGTGGCCACATGGTGTCTGTAGCTGTTCAGGGCCAGAAATTCTTTATTTGTGAGGATGTCGGCAACATCCTCAAGATACTCTGCGTCAATATCCTCCGACAATGTAATGTCCATCGGCAACACGTCCTTTCCATTTTGAAACGGCCGCAACATTCCGGTCTGAAACGTTACTCTTTATACTATGATTATGGCGCGTTTTTGCCAGTGAATCAATGGATTTAAGAAAGATATAAGATTTTTTTGTAACTGTTCAGTACCCCTCACAGTTACTGCCCGGAAACATTCCGGATTATCTGCCGCGACGGATTTTGGCTAATTGTTTTCCGTTCCGTATTTCTTCAGGCAGCGGTACAGACGGTTACCCTGCTCAAACAGCCACAGGGCCAGATGCATGGCGGGCTGGGCGAGGAGAAGGAATACTGCCAGAACCAGCGCGGTCTGCAGCGTCAGGGGCCGTATGCTGAAAAGCTCTCCGAAAAAGACAACACAGACCAGGGCGGCAACGGTCATGACGCCCCAGACCGTGCGCCTCTTCCAGTCAAAGGGCCTGCATACCTGATAAAGGACAAGCAGCCCCACGAAGAGGACGGTTACGGCGGAAATGCTATAAAGCTGTTCCACCGGGAAATCAAAGGCGTAGGTAAACAGCTCGATTCCCAAAACAAGAAACAGGTTTGTCAGGCCGCCGGGAAGCGCTTTGTAAAAGACATTGCTCATAAAATGCCCCTCCACACGGCTGCTGTTCGGCTCCAGCGCCAGGAAGAAGGAGGGAATGCCTATGGTCAGGGATCCGATCAAGGACAGCTGCAGCGGCAGGAGCGGATAAGGGAAGCCGGCAAACAGGCTTACTAAAGACAGCAGGAAGGAAAAAATATTTTTAACCAGAAAAAGCGATGCCGCCCGCTGGATATTATTGATAACACGCCGTCCCTCGCCAACGATGGCGGGCATGGACTGGAAATCCGAATTCAGCAGCACAAGCTGGGCGATCTGGCAGGCTGCCTGGCTGCCGGAGGCCATGGCGATGCCGCAGTCCGCCTCTTTCAGGGCAAGCACATCGTTGACGCCGTCTCCCGTCATGGCCACCGTATGCCCGTTTTTCTGCAGCGCCTTCACCAGCCTGCATTTCTGCTCAGGAGTGACGCGTCCGAAAACACGGTATTTTTCAGCCGCCGCCTCCAGGCTGCTTTCCGTTTTCAGCGTGGAAGCATCCACATAAAGCTCGGCGCCTTCAATGCCGGCCTGCCTTGCCACCTCGGATACGGTGGAAGGATTATCGCCGGAAATAACCCGGACGGATACGCCCTGCTCCTTAAAATACCGGAACGTTTCCGCGGCCTCGCCCCGAAGCCGGTTGGTGATGAGAATGAGAGCCATGGGACGGATACACGCCTCCTGCAGCCCGTCTTCCTTCAGATTGCCATCGTAAGCGGCGGCAAGAAGGACACGCATGCCCTGCTCCGCCCAGGGACGGATTTTTTTCTTAAGCTCCTTCAGACGGGACCCCATAATAAATTCCGGAGCGCCGATAAGAAAACTGCCATGCTCCTCAAAGGTGATGCCGCTCCATTTGGTATCTGAGGTAAAGGGAACGATATCAGCGGCCTCCCAGTCCGAATCCTGCCGGAAACGCTCCGCCATAGCGCGTCCCGTATCATTATCCGCATCCATATTGTCATAAAATGCGGCCAGCATTTCCGTTACCGCTTCCTCAGGGAAATTTTCCTCATCCAGCAGAATAAAACGATCCACGTCCATCCCCGGCTCAGTGATGGTGCCGGTCTTATCCACACAAAGCGTGTCCACACGGGCAAGGATTTCCACACAGTTCATATCCCGCACAAGAACCTTCCGCCTGGAAAGACGCAGAACCCCTACGGCGATGGCGATGCTTGTCAGAAGATACAGCCCCTCCGGGATCATCCCGATAAGCGCGGCAACCGTCGCCTCTACAGCCCCCTTCACCGGAAGCCCCAGCATCTGATACTGATTGATGAACAGGCAGATCCCTACGGGGACGAGCAAAATACCTATCACCCGGATCAGCCTGTCCAAAGAACGCATCATCTCGGATTTTGCCAGCTTTACATCACTTTTCGCCTCTCTTGCAAGACGGGAAGCATAAGAATCACTGCCTACCTGCGAAAGCCTGGCAACACACCGCCCGCCGTTTACAAAGCTGCCCGACTTCAGCTCGTCCCCGGACTGCTTTAAAATAGCGTCGGTTTCCCCCGTAAGCAGCGACTCATTCACAGTTACCTGCCCGGAGCAAATCACGGCATCCGCACAAATCTGGCTCCCGTTATCAAATTCCACAATATCGTCCCGCACCAGCTCTGAAGAAGGAATTTCCTCCCATTCCCCGTCCCGGATACAATGTATTTTCTGCTCTGCCAGAAGCGTGAGCCTGTCCACAGCCCTTTTGGAACGGACCTCCTGAAAAATCCCGATAAACGTATTTGCAGCGGCAATCACAAGAAAAAGCAGGTTGGTATAAGACCCCACTGCAATCAGACAGCCCCCCAGCACAACAAATACCAGGTTGAAAAAAGTAAACGTATTAGACTTAATGATATCCCCCACACTTTTCGTGGGAGAAGAATCACTGCGGTTGACATACCCGTTTTCTACCCGCAGCCGCACCTCCTCAGCATCCAGCCCGCATCCGGGATCCGCCTCCAAAACCGCGATTTCCCTGCGTTCCTCTGTGTCCACATTTCCTTTCCCTGCTTCCTGGTTTTCCAGGCTTTTGCTGTTTTTCTTCCAATTCATAAGCAATCATTCCTTCTGCATTGGTAACTGTACAATTGTTCAATTGCTTTACAGTTACCTGCTCTGCTATAACATATCCATACCCTTCCGGCCGGATCCAACTGGTTTTTCATACAGACCCCAACATATGTTATGTTATTATAACCCTCCACAACGCCTGTTCCTATACTCATTTTGCCACATTTGTCTAAATTTATGGTAATTTAAGGAATGATTAAGAATTGTTTTATAATCCGGCCTGTGAATCATTACCATCCGGAACAATAACTGCCATATCAGCCCTCCCCACCACCCCGCCGGGAAGGCAGAAAAAGCCGGGCGCAGGCTCGCGGGACAGCGGAGAGAGGCCTCCGCCCTTCAAAACTATCTTGACAGCCTCCGCCCGGATTCTTTATAATGTTCCTATCAACTTACCGGAAGAAAGGAAAAGAATTCGATGGACGACGCGGACCCTGACGGGGAAACGAACCTTTATAGACAACGAAAGCTTTTAAAGGGCATGGCCTGTTAGCATCAGCTTGACAGGCTGTGTCTTTTTGTGTTTTTTTGAGGAAAAAACATGTTACTGTTCACTCAGTACTGTGCATTTACTGCACAGTACGTAAGAAAGTGATTCAAGAGTGCATAAATCCCATTGCCGCAGGCAATTTTTAATGGATTTATGCAGTTACTGGTGTGAACAGTAACAAAAACACTGCCCTCCGGCGGCAAAGGCGCCGGCATTACAAAAAGAAAAGGAGAGATTAACTTTGAGTTCCATACCAAGACAGTTATTGTTGCAGATTATTTTGATTTTATTGAACGCCTTTTTTGCGGCGGCGGAGATTGCGGTGGTTTCCCTGAACACAACGAAGCTGCGCAGGCAGGAGGAGGAAGGGGATAAAAAAGCGGGAAAGCTTCTGAAGCTGGTGGAGGAACCGGCCTCATTCCTGTCTACCATCCAGGTGGGCATTACATTGGCCGGATTCCTGGGAAGCGCCTTTGCGGCGGATAATTTTTCCGAATATCTGGTGAGATGGATTTATGATGATATTGGTTTCAGGGGACTGCCGGAGAAAGCGCTGGATACCATATCAGTTATTATCATTACCATCATCCTGTCTTATTTTACACTGATATTCGGCGAGCTGGTGCCCAAACGGATCGCCATGCAGAAGTCCATGGAGGTGGCAAAATTCAGCAGCGGCGTTATTTCCGGCGTTGCGGTGGTTATGAGGCCTGTGATATGGTTCCTGTCCTTTTCCACCAATACCGTGCTGCGGATACTTCATATGAAAACGGAGGCGGAGGAGGAATCCGTTACGGAGGAGGAAATCCGCATGATGGTGGATTTGGGCGGTGAAAAAGGCACAATTGACCAGGAGGAACAGGAATGGATACAGAACGTGTTCCGTTTTGATGATATATCCGTACGGGACGCCATGACCAGGGAGCCGGACGTGGTTGCCTTTTCCCTGAAGGAAACCGAAGAAAATATCCTGCGCACCATCCGGGAAAGCGGCCTGTCCCGTTATCCTGTGTATGAAGAGGATATTAATGATGTCGTCGGGATTTTAAATGCCAGGGATTATCTGCTCAGTAGAAACGGCGACAGCTCCGCCGGGCTGCAGGAGCTGCTGCGTGAGCCTTATTTTGTACCGGATACCATTCATGCGGACGATCTGTTCCGTGATATGCAGAAAAATAAAATCCATATCGCAATTGTTATCGACGAGTACGGCCAGACGGCGGGAATCATAACCATGGAGGATCTTCTGGAGGAAATCGTGGGAAATATTTATGATGAGTTCGATCCCGCCCAGCCTCCGGAAATGGTCCGGCTGGAGGATAACCTTTGGCGGGTTTCCGGCAGCGTGGACATAGAGGATCTGGCACAGGAGCTGGATATTGACCTGCCGGAGGATACGGATTATGATACTGTTGGAGGCATGATTTTCAGCTGCCTGCGCTCTATCCCCGCGGATGGAAGCCAGTTTGACGTGCAGGTAAACGGCCTGGCCGTCCATGTGGAGCTGCTGGAGGATCAGCGGGTAGAAACAGCGATAATCAGTAAAATCATGCCGGAAAGTACAGCGGAAGAAAAGGGGAAACAAAATGAATCAGGTAAAAATCAGTAAAAATGTGAAAACGCCCATACAGCCGGGGATGTTCGGCCTGTTTTTTGAGGATATCAATTATGCGGCCGACGGCGGGCTGTATGCGGAGATGCTGGAAAACCGGAATTTTGAATTCCAGGAATCCAGGGGGTACTATGATCATTACAGCCAGGATTTCGACGGGCTATATGGCTGGAGCGCCTGCCGCGGCCAGGGAAAGCTGGCGCTGGATACGCAGAAGCCGCAAAACGAAGTAAACCCGCATTATCTGCATTTTACGGCGATGGCAGCCGGGGACGGTTTTACAAATAAGGCATACGACGGCATCTGCCTGAACAAAGGGGAGAACTACCGCGTCAGCTTCTGGGCCAGAACGTCTGCCTTCGGCGGCAAGGTACTGGTGCATGTGGAAAAGGACGGTCAGCTTTATACAGATCAGGCAGAGATCGCTGGACTGACCGGGGAGTGGAAAAAATATGAGCTTACGCTGACAGCGGCCGCGCAGGTGAGAAGCGCTTCCTTTGTCATATGCCTGTCTGAGGCCGGCTGTGTGGATTTTGACATGATTTCCATGATGCCGGAAAATGCGGTGTGCGGCCTGTTCCGCCGTGATCTGGCGGAGCTGTTAAAGGAACTGCAGCCGGGATTCCTGCGTTTCCCCGGCGGCTGTATCGTGGAAGGCAATACGCTGGATAACCGGTACCGCTGGAAGGAAAGCGTGGGGCCTATGGAAGAGCGCCGGGTGAACTGGAGCCGCTGGTCCGTCCATGACACCAAGGAAGAGTGCGGCTATAAAACGCCTTTTTCCCATTATAACCAGACGCTGGGAATGGGATATTATGAATATTTTATCCTGTGCGAATATTTGGGGGCCTCACCGGTTCCCGTGATGAATGTGGGCCTGGCCTGCCAGTATCAGTCCACCCAGAAGGTGGCCTCGGACAGTGTGGAATTTAAGGAGTTTGTACAGGACGCCCTGGATCTGATTGAATTTGCAAATGGGGATGCTTCCACAAAATGGGGGGCGCTGCGCGCTGCCTGCGGACATCCGGAGCCTTTCGGGCTGCGTATGCTGGGCATCGGGAACGAGCAGTGGGAAACCGAAGAGGTGGATTTCTTCCATAGATATGAGCTGTTCGAACAGGCGATTCATGAAAAATATCCGGAAATCCGGCTGCTTGGTTCCGCCGGGCCCAATGTGAATTCCAAAGAATATGAAGCGGCCTGGAACTGGATCCGTCCGGCGGCAGAGAAAAAAGAAAATTTTGTCTATGCGGTGGATGAGCATTATTATGTGCCGCCAAAGTGGTGTTTTGACAACACGGGCTTTTATGACAATTATCCCCGTAATGTAAAGGTGTTTGCAGGGGAATATGCGGCGCATCCCCAGGGTATAGAAGACATCGCCCTGCGCAATAATATGGAAGCGGCGCTTGCGGAGGCGGCTCTGCTTACAGGAATCGAACGGAATGCGGATGTAGTGGTGCTGGCCTGTTATGCGCCGTTATTTGCAAGAATCGGGTATACCCAGTGGTCGCCGGATCTGATTTGGTTTGACGATGTTCATGCCTATGGAACGCCCAGCTATTATGTACAGAAGCTTTACAGTGTACATACGGGGCAGGAGGAACTGGAAATTAAACCTGCGCTGGGAGAAGGGCTGTATACGGCGGTCAGCTATGATCGGGAACAGGGTGAAGTGATTGTAAAGCTGATAAATGCCGGAGAGAAAGCTGAAACGGTGAGCCTTGGGCTGGAGGAATGGAGCTGTTCGGGTAAGCTTACACGGATCGAGCTGTGTGCGGACAGCCTGCAGCAGGTGAATTCCATTGCTGCCCCGGACAGGATTACAGATCGGCAGACCCGGGAAAGCTTTGCAGGAAATGAAGTGAGCACGGAAATAAAGCCGTACTCCGTAACCGTACTGCGGATTGCCGCAGAATAAGGAAAGTCAGGTGCTGCTGCGGGCTGTGGACAAAACACCGGTAGGCGCCTGGGGACTGGAGCTGGAATGATAAAAGTACTTTGTCTGGATTATGATAATACGGTTTTTGACCACCGCCTCGGTAACATCCCGGAAAGCGCCAGGGAGGCGCTGGAGGCCGTGAGGGGAAAGTGCAGGCTGGTGCTTGCCAGCGGGCGTTTTTTCAACGATGCGTGGAACGCGCCTATTAAAGAGCTGGTAAAGCCTGACGGCATCATCCATTCCAACGGCTCCCTGGTGGAAGCGGAGGGAACCGTGCTGAAGGAAACCTACCTGGATCCGAAGCTGCAGAAGGAGGTGCTGGACTTTGCCTACGCCAATGATTTATGCCTGGGCGGCCAGCATGAGGGAAAATGGTATACCACCAACCCGGAAAAGCAGGCGGCCCGGTGGAAGGGCAAGGAGCACCTGTTCCTCCGGGAAATGTACGATGCCAGAGAGCTTTATGAAATCCCCATGCACGCGCTCTATCTGGATGACTCTGTGGAAGCGGCCAGGCTGGTGGAACAGACCTTCCCGGCGCTGCGCACGCCCATAATGAGCGAAATTACAGGAGGCGCGGATGTCATCCCGGCACATCTCTCCAAAGCTTATGGGCTGGAGCTTCTTTTGGAGCATTGGGGCATACGCCGGGAGGAATCGGCGGCAATCGGCGACAGCATGAATGACTTTGAAATGATACAGGCCGCCGGGATCGGAATTGCCATGGGCAATGGCATACCGGCTTTGAAGGAGGCCGCGGATTATGTGACGACGGATATCAGCGAGGATGGCCTGAAGAATGCATTTCATTATCTGGGGCTGCTATAGGAATCCGGGGCTGTTATAGAAAACGAAGGAAAAAATAAAAGGCGGAGGAAGCAGCGGCTTCCTCCGTTCCTTTTGTCTTCAGCGCCAGAAAGCTTATTCTCCGCGAAGGCTGATCTCCTCCGTCCCCACGCTCCCGCCGCGCACAATTTCGATCCGTCCGGGGAACAGGGACTGAAACAGGGATACCAGATCGTCATTTTTCAACTCTGTCTGTACACTTTGTAGCAGCGCGGCAGACGGACCATAGTCAATCACCAGGGTACCCAGGACATGGGACAGTCTGAACAGCTCCGTCATATCCTGTTGACTGCAGCCGCTGACCCGGAGGAACATGAGCTCCTTTAAATGTACGGGAATCCCGGTAAAATCCATTACCTTGATTACCTCAACGCTCCGGTTCAGCTGCTTTTTAATCTGTTCAAAGGTGCGGTCGTCACCGGTCAGCCCGATGGTAACCCGGTAGATGGAAGGGTCCTCCGAGGGTCCCCGCCGGGACTATGGGCATGACATTTTCTTCTCTTTCAATCATAAATTCAATAACCGTGGGGCCGTTTTTCCTGTTCCTGGCTTCCAGCAGCGCCGGTTCTATGTCCTCAGGAGTGGTTACCCGGATGCCCCTGGCGCCATAGCTTTCCGCAAGCCTGATGAAATCCGGCGTATATTCAGGACAGTTTTCCCCGGGGCCGGTGCAGGGGACAGGGCAGCTTTTCCGGTACCGCAGGCAGGTGGAGGAATAGCGTCTCTGATAAAACATCTCCTGCCACTGCCGCACATTCCCCAGACAGCTGTTGTAAAAATACAGATGATAACAGGAAGCTCATAAACAACCGCAGTTGCCAGTTCCTGCAGATTCATCTGCATGCCGCCGTCGCCTGTGATCACAAGGACATCTGTGCGGGGATTTTCCAGGCTGGCTCCAATGGCCGCCGGAAGTCCATAGCCCATGGTGCCCAGCCCGCCGGAGGTCAGAAGCCTGCGGTGCTCATCAAGCGCAAGGAACTGCGTTGCCCAAAGCTGGTTC
This sequence comes from Eisenbergiella porci, assembly GCF_009696275.1. Classification (GTDB taxonomy): domain Bacteria; phylum Bacillota; class Clostridia; order Lachnospirales; family Lachnospiraceae; genus Eisenbergiella; species Eisenbergiella porci. The sequence goes on along the minus strand of NZ_VUMI01000025.1, from coordinate 7,581 downwards.
TGTCCCACATCCGTAGCGATAATGGCGTTCTCAAAGCAGTGATTGACCGCCTGCAGAATGGCCTGGGGAGAAAGGGCAGAGGGCTTCATGCGCAGGGGATGCTGCTGCTTCCAGCGCTCAAGCTGCGCCAGCCATTCCCCGGTAGGAAGCGGCTCTGCCTTTTCCAGCAGGGTGGAGATTGCGCTTTTTGCATCGGCCACAACAGGGATATCTACGGCAATGTAAAAGGCCTTTTTGATGACGCTACCAAGCTCTTCGCGTCTGCGTACCGTTACGGCATATTTTGTAATGCTCCTTGTAATGCCCACAATATTCACCTCCTGAAAGGAATCGTTTCCTATCAGCCCGGTGGGAACCTGCCCGGTAAAGCATACGAGAGGGACACTGTCATAGTTGGCAGTGGCGATTCCCGTTACAAGATTGGTGGCTCCCGGCCCGCTGGTTACCAGACATACTCCTGTTTTTCCGGTAGAACGCGCATAGCCGTCCGCAGCGTGTACCAGACCCTGTTCATGGCGGGGCAGGATAACCTTGGGTACAGCGGCTCCATACAGCGCGTCGAATAAATCGATTGCCTGGCCGCCGGGATAGGCAAACAGGGTGTCCACCTGCTCCGCCTGCAGTGCTTTTACAAATAGTTGGGCTCCGGTTATCTGCATTATTTTCAGCCTCCTTTAAGTTCACGGCGTCTCAAATTTGATGCCCCGTTGCTTGCGGTGTGGTGTTTGACTATCCTGTCATCCAGATATAAAAATCTCTTTCCCATCCGTTTCGCTTAACAACGGGGAATTCCGCTGATAAACAATTCCACGCTTTTGCGTATGAATCCGTCCTTATCCTCCGGCGACAGCTTCTGCTCAAAGGATGCCTTTAAAAAAGTAAAACCAAAGGTGGCGGAAAAAATCGTCATGGACAGGCTGGGGAAGTCCAGGGAAGGAAGCTTTCCTTTCCTGTGCATTTCCTGGAAATATTCGGTCAGGGCGGATAAAAAGGCCTGTGGGACCTTCATAATATAAGGGGCCGCCTCTTCATAAAGCTGCGGCGCGCGCAGGCCGATGGAAAGATTGACGAAATCCGGCGTAATCCGTTCCATATAAGCGCTCATGAATATTTCCAGATCGGGCTGCAGCTCCCATACCACATCCTGGAAAATATCCCGGGAAATATTCCCCCGCCATTTCTCCTGCCCAATGCCGGTCAGGGCGATATCCTTTTTGCTGCCGAATTTCCGGAAGAGGGTACATTCGTTCACACCGGCCAGCTTTGCAATATCCTTTGTGGTGGTGGCCACATAGCCCTTATCCCGGATCAGGGTCATTGTCGCATCAATTATTTTCTGACTTGTTTCGTCCATCCATTCCTCCATGCAAGTACATGGTTTCATTTGATTCTACCTGATAAATCCGATTATTTCAATAAGTAACAGCAGGAGCTTATCGGGAAACAGCAGAGGACTTACCGGAGTTTTTTTGTGCGGATTGATGGATTCTTTATAGTTTTTTTATACTTTTTTTCTAAAAAAAGAATTGTATTTCAGGCAGGGAGAGACTATAATCTTTAACCAAAGCAACTATTAACAATGTTAAATATTGCAGCTGCAAACAGTCGCGGAAAGGAATGGAAATGACGACGGATGAGATGCGTATTGATTTGCTGAGAACAACATTTCGGTACGGGCGGGTGAATATGGGAATAAGGCTTGGAAACATTACCCATGGAGAATTCACGGCTCTTCAGATGGTTCATATCTATATGAAGAGGAATCCTGACGCCAGCGGAATCAGTGTATCCGAGCTTGCCCGCTGTTCCTTTATGTCGCCGCCCGCCATGTCAAGGACATTGAAATCCGTCGAAGAAAAAGGGCTTGCAGAGCGGATGATTGACAATAAAAACAGGAGGAAAACCTATGTCCGTTTAACGCAGGCCGGAGAACAGGCCCGGCAGTACGCCTGGGAGGTATCCACCGAGTATATCAACCGGGTGATGGAGGAGATGGGGGAAGAAAAAATGGATGCGTTCCTTGCCTTGTGGAAGGAGCTGGTAGACATCATGGAGAAAAACATCGGAATGGTTTCGGAGAATCCTTCTTAGAGCGTGCCCCGGAATTATGGAAAAGTAATTTCAGAGACGTTTTTGAAGGAATGGCACAGAAGGAACAGCAGAAAGGAGAAATAGGAAAGAATGTGGAAATTGTTTAAACACCTGGGCGAGCATAAGGCTGCCGTCCTTTTAATCATTCTTCTTTTGGTAGGTCAGGCGTATTGCGACCTGGCGCTGCCTTCCTACACCTCGGATATTGTGGACGTGGGAATACAGCAGGGAGGTATTGAAAATGCCGTCCCTGAAAGAATGAGAGAGGAAACCTTTGACAGCCTGTCCCTGTTTTTGACGGAGGACGAAAAAAACGAGGCCCTTCAGGCTTATGATCTGAAGGACGGCATTTATGAACGGAATACCTCGGATAAGGAAACGATTGACCGCCTCAACCAGGATTTCGGAATGCCTATGGTAATACTCAGTTCCATTCAGGAGTCCGGGCAGACGGACATGGCCGGCCTGAAGGAAATGATGGCGGCAAAGGGAATTGACGATACAAAGCTGCAGGAAATGAAAAAACAGGCAGCTGAGGAAATGGGAGATATGAGCGATTCCATCATCACCCAGAAAGCCATTCTTTTTATTAAGGCTGAATATGAAGCCATGGGAATGGACCTGAATGATGTGCAGATGAACTACCTGCTTTCTACCGGAGCCAAAATGCTGGGCCTGACGCTTCTTATGATGGCGGCGGCCATACTGGCGGGCCTTCTGTCCTCCAGGACGGCGGCAAAGATAGGTATGGATCTGAGAGGAAAGGTTTTCACCAAGGTGGTTTCCTTTTCCAGCAATGAACTGAATAAATTCTCCATCGCTTCCCTGATAACAAGGAGTACCAATGATATCCAGCAGGTACAGATGGTAGAGGTCATGCTGCTGCGTATGGTGCTTTATGCGCCTATCATCGGTATCGGCGGCATTGTCAAGGTAGCCAGTACCAGAACCGGGCTGGGCTGGATTATCGGCGTAGCGGTTGCGGCAATTTCCGTGGTGGTTTTGATCCTGATGCAGATAGCCATGCCGAAGTTTAAAAAAATGCAGTCCCTGGTTGACCGGCTGAACCTGGTGTCCAGGGAAATACTCACCGGCGTGCCCGTTATCCGCGCCTTCAGCCGTGAGAAATTTGAAGAAAAAAGATTTGAAACAGCCAATAAGGATCTGATGAGAACCCAGCTGTTCACCAACCGGGTTATGACCTTCATGATGCCCCTGATGATGATGATCATGAACTGCATTACCGTTATGATTATCTGGTTCGGCGGAAAGGGGATCGATGCGGGAAACCTCCAGGTGGGCGATATGATGGCGTTTATTACTTATACTATGCAGATTGTCATGGCCTTCCTGATGATTACCATGATTTCCGTCATGCTGCCCCGTGCCGGCGTGGCGGCGGAACGTATCCAGGAGGTGCTGGACACCCGGCCCAGCATCCATGATCCTTCCGCCTCCAGGGACGGTGAGCTGGAAAAAGCGAAGGGCGAGCTTACCTTTGAGGATGTGTCTTTCCGCTATGAAGGGGCGGCGGAGGATGCGCTGGAGCATATCAGCTTTACGGCAAAGCCGGGAGAAACAACGGCGATTATCGGAAGCACCGGCTGCGGCAAATCCACGCTGATCCACCTGATTCCCAGATTTTACGATGTGACGGCGGGCCGGATATTGATTGACGGCGTGGATGTCCGGGAAATTTCCCAGCATAAGCTGCGCAGCCTGCTGGGCTTTGTACCCCAGAAGGGAAATCTGTTCTCCGGGGATATCGCCTCCAACATCAAATACGGCGGTTCCCATATTTCAGATGAAAAAATGATAGAAGCGGCGGAAATCGCCCAGGCCACGGAATTTATCGACAGCAAGCCCGAAGGCTATGAAAGTCCCATTGCTCAGGGCGGAAGCAATGTATCGGGCGGGCAGAAGCAGCGTCTGTCCATCGCCAGGGCCATCGCCAAGGATCCCAAGATATTCCTGTTTGACGACAGCTTTTCCGCGCTGGACTACAAGACGGATATGGTTCTGAGAAAAGCGCTGCATGAAGAAATTGAGGACGCCACCATTATTATTGTGGCGCAGAGAATCAGCACCATCCTTCATGCCAATCAGATTATCGTTCTGGATGACGGCAAAGTCGCCGGCATCGGCACCCATGAGGAACTGCTGGCAACCTGCGGGGCATATCAGGAAATCGCCCGTTCCCAGCTGTCTGAGGCGGAGCTGAAAGGAGGAAGCGCATCATGAGTGAAACACAGAGAAGACCCCCCAGAATGCATGGCCCGGGCGTCCGGATGGGCGGTGAAAAGGCCAAGGATTTTAAAGGCACCATAAAAAAACTGGTGAAATATATGGGCCGTTACTGGCCTGCCTTTGTGGCAGTGCTTATTTTTGCGGTGGGCAGTACCATATTCGGCATCATCGGCCCCAAGATTTCGGGGAAAGCCACCACAGAGCTTTTCAACGGCCTGGTTGCCAAGGTTTCCGGCACCGGCAGCATTAATTTCGAACGTATAGGTCATATCCTCCTGCTTCTGTTGGGACTGTACGTGCTCAGCGCGGTGCTCTCCTTTGTACAGGGGCTGATTATGACAGGTATCTCCCAGAAGCTGGCCTACCGCTTCCGGCAGGAAATCTGTGAAAAAATCAACCGTATGCCCATGAAATATTTTGAGAGCAGAACGGTAGGCGAGGTCCTTTCCCGTATTACCAACGATGTGGATACGCTGGGGCAGAGCCTGAACCAGAGCATCACCCAGCTGATTACCTCTATCACAACCATGATCGGCGTCCTGATCATGATGCTGAGCATCAGCCCCCTGATGACTCTGATTGCCATAGTCATCCTGCCCATTTCCGCAGGCCTGATTGGGATTGTGGTAAAAAAATCGCAGAAGTTCTTCGTGGCGCAGCAAAGATATCTGGGCGAAATCAACGGCCAGGTGGAAGAGGTTTACAGCGGCCACAATATCGTGAAAGCGTATAACAAGGAAGAGGATGTGGAAAAGACCTTCCATGATACCAATGATATTTTGTTCCAGTCCGCATGGAAATCCCAGTTCCTTTCCGGCCTGATGCAGCCCATCATGACCTTTGTAGGAAATCTGGGCTACGTATCCGTGGCGGTTCTGGGAAGCATCCTGGCCGTGAGAGGAACCATTACGGTAGGCGATATCCAGGCGTTTATCCAGTACGTAAGAAACTTTACCCAGCCTATTACCCAGCTGGCGCAGGTATCCAACATGCTGCAGTCCACAGCGGCCGCGGCGGAGCGTGTTTTTGAATTCCTTGAGGAAGAGGAGGAAGAACAGCTTGCGCAGAATCCGGTGCACCTGGAATTCCCCAAAGGCAGGGTGGATTTCCAGAATGTGGTATTCGGCTACAACCCGGATAAGGTGATCATCCATAACTTCAACTGTTCCGTGAAGCCGGGCCAGACAGTGGCTATCGTAGGCCCCACCGGCGCCGGGAAAACAACCATGGTGAAGCTGCTGATGCGTTTTTACGATGTGAACAGCGGCGCTATCCTGGTGGACGGCCACAATGTAAAGGAATTCAACCGGAGCGAGCTGCGTGAGATTTTCGGCATGGTGCTTCAGGATACCTGGCTGTTTAAGGGCACTATTATGGAAAATATCCGGTACGGACGGCTGGATGCCACGGACGAAGAGGTTATTGCGGCGGCCAAGGCGGCCCATGCGCACCGGTTTATCCAGACGCTTCCCGGCGGCTACCAGATGGAGCTGAATGAGGATGCCAGCAACGTATCCCAGGGCCAGAAGCAGCTTCTCACCATTGCCCGCGCTATTCTGGCGGACAATAAAATCATGATTCTGGACGAAGCAACCAGCTCCGTGGATACCAGGACGGAACAGCAGATCCAGAAGGCTATGAATCATCTGATGGAAGGCAGAACCAGCTTTGTCATCGCCCACAGGCTTTCCACCATCCGTGATGCGGATCTCATACTGGTGATGAAGGATGGCGATATTATAGAACAGGGCAATCATGAGGAACTCCTTGCAAAGAACGGATTTTACGCGGAGCTTTACAATTCGCAGTTCGTAGATGCCACTGCGTAATGCAAGAGGCTGCAAATCACAGTTACAGGACAGTACAGCAGCCTTGCGGCAGCAGAAAAGGAGACGGAAAAATGGCTCATCTGAGAACAATTACAATTGAAAGACAATATGCCAGCGGCGGCCGTGAAATCGGGAAACGGCTGTCGGAGAGGCTGGGCATCCCTTTTTATGACGGGCAGCTTCTCATGCTGGCGGCTGAAAAATACGGCCTGAACCCCGGCGTGGTCAAGGCAAACGATGAAAAGGTAAATAAAAGCCTTCTGTATACCGTGGCGTCCGCCGTGGAAAATTTCCGGGGAAATGAAAGAGGCATGATGCCTTACCGGATTTACCAGGCCCAGGCGGAAACCATACGCCGTCTTAGCATGGAAGGCCCCTGCATTTTTATCGGCCGCTGCGCGGGCGAGGTGCTGCGGGGGAAATGCAGAAGCCTGAATGTGTTTATTTATGCCTCCTCTATGGCGGAGCGCAAAGAACGCGCCAACCAGATTGACAATATCGCCATGGTGGAAACGGAGGATTACATCCGTATGAAGGACAGACAGCGCAGGGATTATTATAAACAGTATACGGACAGGGAATGGGGAGATCCCATGAACTATGATCTGTGCCTGAACAGCACAACGCTGGGATATGACAGATGCGTGGAGCTGATTGAAAGGGCATTGATGCGGTAGGGCAGCTCCCTGCCCGACAGCTTCTCTGCCATCGCGAGTAAAACGGCTACGCCGGAGGCATTGTCCAAAGCGCCCGGGGTTCCCGGTTTGGTGTCAATATGCGCTGAAAAACATACCTTATGTTTTCCGCTGCCATAGACGGCAATTACATTGGCGGCCTTTGCAGGGCGACGTTCCGCGTTCGGCGTAAGGGCTGCGGGAAGCCCGCTGCATAGCCGGGGCAGGCTTTCCGGAAGAACCACGGCGCAGGGTACTTCAAAGTCCCCGTCCTCAATGACCGGCACAAAGCGTTCCGGAGAAAGACTGACGGTAAGCACCGCCTTAACGCCGCCGTTTTCCAGCAGGGAGATGATTTCCCTGTGTTCCTCCGGATTCCAGAATACAAAGCCTTTGGGCATCAGCGGTTCCGATGCCAGCTCACCACAAAGCAAAACGATTTTCCCGGCGACAGGCGCGCGCCGCAGCTCCTCCCGTGAACTGACGCAGAGAAGCTCTCCCTGCACGCATACTCAACCGCCGTATGGTTTGCCTCTGAGCCAGTGGGCCTTGCACCGATTTCCTTACAAAGTACGTTCAAATGCCTTTCGATATTTTTCCGTGTTTCCATGTCTTTTTCCTCCTAGTATAATAATGGTGTAGTCAAGAACGACTACTGGTTAACAGTTACAAAGTCCAATCTAATAAATCTATATAGATATAACGGAAGGAGGAGTTCCCCCTCCATCAGAAGTTATAGG
>NZ_VUMI01000024.1 GCF_009696275.1 Eisenbergiella porci | reverse complement strand
ACAGGTTTGATTGTTTAGACAACGAAATCTACTAACCGATGGAACGCCGTGTGCGGTGAAAGTCGCATGCACGGTGTGAAGTGGGGGAAAAGCCTGAGATGATATCAGGGGCTTACCTATCACTATAAAACTCGGACTTCCTTGTGCTGCTCTCGCAGGCGCAGGGCGACAGGCAGATTTTAGCCAAACAGCTCGGTATCAGCCCCCACCAGCTTTCCTATGTGACCCACACCAATTCCGGCGAAGGGCTGTTGTTCTTCGGGAACACCACCATCCCGTTTGTTGACCGCTTCCCGCAGAATACCGAGCTGTACGCCATTATGACAACCCGCCCGGAGGACAAGAAACAGGAAATGAAGCGGGCGTAACATACTTCGGGCCATGCTGGCCCGAGGTTTGGAAAGGAGGGATACGCCATCGGAAAGAAACCGGATAAACGGAATTTTCAAAGGCCGGGGCCGCCGGAGGATACCGGGAGCACTCGCCCCGGACCGGCTGACCGGGAAGGGCCTTCCCCCGCGCCGTCCCGACGCCTGCGGTTTGAGGACGAGGATACCGGGCAGACCGGCGCTTCGGGCCATGCTGGCCCGAAGTCCAAAAGCGGCAAGTTTCAAGAGGACAGCCGCAAAGCCCGCCCTTCTGACCGCATGAGGCAGGAGGATGACAGGGGCGGCCCGCAGGATACCGGCAAGGCGCAGGAGCCGGAGGGCTCCGCCGAGAAAGCCGGGAGCAAAAAGGACAAGTACCAGAAGGCGCAGGCCAAAGCGGAGCGCGCCGGGGAAAAGCTGGGAAAGGCCCGGGAGAAGCTGGATAAGGCCGAGGCGAAACGGGCGGCGCAGAAGCCGCCGGGGCTTGCAAAGAAAGCCGTCCGGGGAGCCCGCACCGAGGCATGGTTTTATTTCCACAACAAAATCCACGAAGTCGAGCATGAAAATGTGGGCGTGGAAGGAGCGCATAAATCCGAGCTGACCGCCGAGGCCGGGACCCGGAAACTGACCCGGTATGCCAAACGGCGCTGGCGGGAACACCCGGCCCGGAAGGTGGCAAAGTGGGAACGGAAGGACATAAAAGCCCGGGCCAATGTGGATTTTCAGAAGATGGCCGCCGAGCACCCGGAGCTTGCCAGCAATCCGCTGTCCCGGATACAGCAGAAGTGGAAACTGAAACGCCGGTATTCCAAAGAGGCAAAGGCGGCGGCAAAACAGAGCGCAAAGGCCGCAAAGAAAGCCGCTGCCGCTTCGGGGAATATGACCCGGCGGGCGGCGCAGTTTGTGACCCGTCATCCTGTGGCGGTTTTGGTTTTGGTGCTGTTGCTGCTGGTCTGCTATATCCTGTCGGCGGTAAGCTCCATCTTTCCCACGCTTGGCAGCGGTCTTGCCAATGCGGTGTCCGGCACTTCCTATGCTTCGGAGGACGCCGACCTGCTTGGCGTGGACGAGGACTACACGGCGCTGGAAAATGAACTGGCGCAGACGGTAGCGAACATCGAAAGCATCCATCCAGGCTATGACGAGTACCGCTATTCCGTGGACGAGATCGGCCACAACCCCTATGAGCTGGCGTCCTATCTCTCGGCAAAGTACCATGTGTATTTCCGGGAGCAGGTGCAGGACGAACTGCGGGAGATCTTCGAGGCACAGTATGAGCTGACCTTGACGGAAGAAATCGAGATACGCTACCGCACCGAAACCAGCACCGACCCGGAAACCGGAGAAACCACCACCGAGGAAGTCCCCTATGAGTATTACATCCTCAATGTGACCCTCACAAACAAAACGCTGCCTGCCGTGATCCTGCTGAGGCTGGATGAACAGCAGCGGGAAATCTACACCGTCATGCAGCAGCTCAAAGGCAACAAGCCTTATTTGTGGGAAGGGATTTATACCGGCGGCGAGGACACCGGCCCCAGCTATGAGATACCCGGCGAGGCGCTGGATGACCCGGCCTTTGCGGCGCTCATGGCGGAGGCGACAAAGTACATCGGCTGGCCTTATGTGTGGGGCGGCTCCAGCCCGTCCACCTCCTTTGACTGTTCGGGCTTTGTCTGCTGGGTGTACACGGCCAGCGGCGTCCACAACCTGCCCCGTACCACGGCGCAGGGCATTTACAACCAGTGCGCCATCATTTCCCCCTCCGAGGCAAAGCCGGGCGACATTATCTTTTTCACGGGAACCTATGACAGCCCCGGCCCTGTGTCCCATGTGGGGATTTATGTGGGCGACGGGATGATGCTCCATTGTGGTTCTCCCATCCAATACGCAAATATCAATTCAAGCTACTGGCAGACACATTTCTACGCCTTCGGGCGCTTGTGAGCCAGAAGAAAGGAGTCCTTGCATGAACAAGATCGACAAGCTCGATAAGGAGCTGGAAAAGGCCCGGGAGAAGGCCGCCGAGTGGCAGGCCAAAATCCGGGAGCTGGAAAAGCAGAAACAGGAGGAAGAAAACAGCCAGATCGTGCAGGCGGTGCGCTCTCTCAAACTGACCCCCGCCGAGCTGATGGCATTTCTGAACGACCCCAAAAACAGCCTTGCCGCTTCGGGCCACAATGGCCCGAAGCCGGAGGCACCCGAAAAGGAGGACACGGCCCATGAAGAAAACTAAATTTCGCAGGCTGGCGGTGATGACTGCCAGCCTTTTGTGTTGCCTGATCTTTACGGTCCCGGCTTACGCCCAGAGCAATGAGCCGCAGCCCGAGGCCACTCCCGCCCCGGTGGAAACCGAGGCGGAGCCGGAAACCCAGAACCCCTTTACCCCGGATGGAACGGGAACGGTGGTGGACAACGCCACCGACGAGGACGGCAAAGAGTTCTACACCATTACCACCGCAGACGAGAGTGTTTTCTATCTGGTGATCGACAAGCAGAAAACCAGCGAAAACGTCTATTTCCTCAACGCTGTAACCGTGGATGACCTTCTGCCTCTTGCCGAACAGGGCGAGGAACCAGCAGAGGAAGTGACCCCCGAACCGGAGCCGGAGCCCACCGAACCCGTGGAGGAAGTGACCGAGCCGGAACCCGAACCCGAGGCCGAAAAAACAGACAGCCCACTTCTTTCGCTGCTCCTGATCGGGGCGGTGGTGCTGATCGGCGGCGGTGCCGGTTATTACTTCAAGATTTACAAGCCGAAGCACGAAGCGCCGGACTTGGAGGACGACTACTGCGAATATGAGGACGAAGGGCCGGAGGAAATCGCAGAGGAATCCGAGGACGAGGATACCCCTCCGTGGGACGAGGACACGGAAGAACAGGAGGCCCACCAGTGAATTTTACCAACAGCCCCTTTGAACGAATGATGAAGGAAGTGCCGTGGCCGGGCCGGGGCAGCGATGACCCTTGTACCGGATGCCGCTACTACAAGGAGTGCAAAGGCAGGAAAAAACAGTGTCGGAAGAAATTCCGGGCGCTGATCGTGGAGCCCCGCCCTTCGGGCCATCGTGGCCCGAAGTCCTGAATGGACGCCCGGGAGCTGACCCGTGACGAGAAGAAGAAAATCCGTTCCCTTGTCACGGGGATGTGCGCCAACTATGACCGGGAAACGGGCCTGTGCCTGCCGCTGGACTGCGCCTGCTATATGCTGCACAAATGCTGGACGGGCGCTTACTGTCGGTATTTCCGGGAGGCCGTCTTGCCCCTTGACCCGGAGCTTCTTGCGGCGCTGACCGTGGAAGGCAGCTCCCCGGAGCTTCGGGCCTGTGTGGTCTGCGGGCGGGCATTTTTACCCGAAGGCCGTCAAGCCTACTGTTCCGACGCCTGCAAGGCCGAAGGAAACCGCCGGAAAAGCCGGGAACGCATGAGGAAAATGCGGGAGAAAAGGCCGGGCGGCGGTTACGATTTGCCGCCCCGAAAGGCTTGATATTCCGGGCTTTTTTGAGGGCGTTTCCGGGGCGGGAATACTGCAACCCATCCCGCCCCGGTTTACTCCCTCATTTCGTAACATACCACACTTCGGGCCATGTTGGCCCGAGGTACAGAAAGGAGGTATCTCTTGGAGATCGTACAAGGCTATGCCATTTTGAAAACAACCACTTTTGACAGCGGACACGGCTTTGCGCTGGGGCATAATCCGGGAGCGCCGGACCCATTTGTGACCTGGCAGTTTACCGAAGGCGAAAAGGGCCAGCGGGATTACTACTGGGGCCGCTATGGAAACAGTCTGGAATGGGCGCAGCGGGACTTTGATCGCCGGGTGGACGATTATCAGCACCTTTACCATGCAGCAGTCAAAAATACAGAGCTGGGCCCGGATGGCGTTTACCGCTACTATTCCACCCAGCGCCCTGTGGACATAGGCACCTACCCGAAGCCCCCGGATAACCTTCCGCTTTCCATCGTCAACTACGATGACGACAGGCGGCGTCCTGTGGCAAATGGCAGGCTGATGGCATGGGGCGAACTGACCTATGCAAAGCCGCTGACCGAAAAACAGATGGAGGACTATGAGCTGAAACCCGCGCCGGCTAATCCTGACCGGGCGCGCCCCTCCATCACCGCCCGGCTCAAGGATGGAGCCAGAGGGCAGGAACCCCCGAAGGAACCCAGCCAGAAGCGGGACCATAAAAACCATGAGGAACGATAAAGGAGGATTGCCATGCACGAAAAAGACAACTATCTGAAAACCGCCGAACTCTCCACGGAGCAGAACTGCAACATGATCGACGGCGTACCCAACAACACGCCCATCCCGCCTGCGCCCCCGGAGCTGGACGCAAAACCGCTGGATAAAGTGAAGGAGCCCAAAGAGCGCAGAAAGGGCCGGGAGCTGGAACGCTGATGGAGAACCGCAAGCGGAATGTCCATCTGCACGTCATGGTGACGCCGGACGAGCTGGCGGCCATCCATGAGCGGATGGCCGAAGCGGGCATTTCCAATGCCGGGGCTTATGTGCGGAAGATGGCTCTGAACGGGTATATCCTGCACATTGACCTTGCGCCCATAAAAGAATTGATCTCTCTGCAAAGGCGCTGTTCCAACAATCTCAATCAGGTCGCCGTACACGCGCATACCTACGGCGTGTACCCGGAGGAAATCGACGGATTGAAGCGGGACTATGAAAAGCTGTGGGGCGAGGTGTCAAAGGTGCTGCGGGAGCTCTCCGAGCTGGTGGCAAAGTAAGACGAGGGCGGCAGGCTTCCGTTGTGTGGGGCTTGCCGCCCTGTTCTTTTTTTACCACTTCGGGCCATGTTGACCCGAAGCTCCGGGACAGGATTCACTAATCTTTCGCAACATTTATGTCCCCGGGCAGGCATGATAAAATAGAGATAGAAAGAATAAAGGAGGTTTTGATGATGAAGATACTGCTGAAAATATTAGTCGCGCCCTTCGCTCTGGCGCTATCCCTTCTGGCGGCTCTGCTGGTGTTTCTGTTTGATATTTGCGCCTTCCTGCTGACGATTGCCTCCGTGATCCTGGCGGTGCTGGGTATCGCCCTCTTTTTCACGCCGACCCCCATTGGCGGGATTGTATTTCTGTTCCTCGCCTTCCTCCTTTCGCCGTATGGGCTGCAAGCGGCGGCTGGTTCTCTGCTTTGGGCGCTGGACGGAGGAAAATCCGCTCTGTATCGGTTTCTGGCAAGTTAAACAGCCTCGGGCCATGTTGGCCCGAAGTCGGGGCGGTCTGGATGGGCCGCCCTTTTTTCATAGAAGGGAGGGATGATTTCTGGCTACCACAACTTTGTTGCAGCGCCATGCGGGCGAAGGCGAAACGATTGCCGAGGCCATCCGGGATTGTCTGGACTATGGAAAAAACCCGGAAAAAACAGAAAGCGGAAAGTATATCTCCGCTTATGAGTGCGACCCTGCCACCGTGGCGGACGAGTTTCTTTTGGCGAAAGCCAGCTATGCCGCCATGACAGGCCGGGAACAGAAAAAGGCCAATGATGTACTGTGCTATCAGATACGACAGTCCTTCTATCCGGGAGAGATCACCCCGAAGGAGGCGAACCGTATCGGCTATGAACTGGCTATGCGCTGGACGAAGGGGCGGCACGCTTTTATCGTTACCACGCATACCGACAAGCAGCACATCCATTGTCACATCTATTACAACTCTACCACCCTTGACTGTACCCGGAAATTCCGAAACTTCTGGGGCTCCAGCTTCGCCCTCCGGCGGCTCTCCGACAGACTGTGCCTTGAAAACGGGCTGTCTATTGTAGAGAACCCGAAGCCCCGGAGCAAGGGAAAATACCGGAACTATGGGGAGTGGCAGAAAGAACGGAAAGGGCCGCTTTCGTATCAGGACCGGCTGCGCCTTGCCATTGATACTGCGCTGGCGGAGCGCCCCGCCGATCTGGACGAATTTCTCGGTCTGATGAAGCGGGCCGGATATGAAGTCAAGAAGGTTCGGGGCGGTGGTATCAGCTTCCGGCTGACCGGCCAGGGACAGGAACGCTTTACCCGTCTGCGGGCCTCTACGCTGGGGGACGGCTACGATCTGAAAGATGTTCTTGCCGCCATTGAGGGCAAAGAAAAACGCCCCGGACGCCCGGAGCGAAAAATCAGTCTAGCGGTGGATATTCAAGCAAAACTGGCTGCCGGTAAGGGACCGGGCTACGAGCGGTGGGCGAAGGTGTTCAACATCAAGCAGATGGCCGCCGCCCTCGCCTATATACAGGACAACGGCCTGACTGATTATGAGCAGTTGGCTCAGAAAGCCACCGAGGCAACCGACCATTTCCATGCGCTTTCCGAGCAGATCAAGCAGACGGAGCAGGCCATGAAAACCAATGCCGGGCTAAAGGCCGCAACGGTTCAGTATGCCAGAACACGCCCGGTCTTTGAGCAGTACAAGGCTGCCAAGTACAGCCGGAAATTCCTTGCGGAGCATGAGGCCGATATTGAACTGTACCGGGCGGCACAGGCGGAAATGCGCCGTCTGCTGGGCGGGGCGAAGCTCCCGAAAATGAATGTGCTGAAGGAGGAAGGCCGCAAGCTGACGGCAAAGAAAAAACGCCTCTATGGTGAGTACCAAAAGGCGCGCCGGGATATGCAGGAGATCGTCACCATCAAGGCAAATATTGATACTCTGCTGGGCTACACCGAGCCGGGCAGAAAGCAGGAAAAGGAGCGTTGAGGTTATGAAAACAAGGAGCAAAGCGACGCAAATACTTCGGGCCATGTTGGCCCGAAGATACGGGTTTGGGGCGAGCCCCAACAAGCAGCGTCCGGGCCTTTGTGGCCACGGAGGCATTGCTTGCCACTTAGCGGCACCCCCGAAAATGGCGCAAAAAAACAGAGGCCCTTATTCTGGAACCTCCGTTTCTCTGGCTTTCTTGAGCCCTTCGGCTGTGGCCTCCATAACAACAAGCTCTTTCTCATTCATCGAGCTTAAAAGCACATCAATGTGCTTTCTGCAACTGTTCTCTCCACGCTGACCTTCTGTATAGAAAAACTGATCTACGGAAATGTCGAACAGAGTGACGAGTTTGAAAAACAGGTTGAAGCTGGGGTGCTGGCCTTTGTTCTCAATGTTCATAATGGTGCGGTCAGTTTTGCCGACCAGCTCCGCCACATAGGCTTGCGTCCAGCCCTTTTCCTCTCTGGCCTGTTTCAGAGCCAACCCGAGCCCATGAAAGTCAAACCTTCTTTCGTCTTGGTTCATTCTCATATCACCCTATATCATTGTACATTTCGGGTTGGATTATGAGAATGTAATGCAATTTGATGTGAAGTAATATTTTATTTCGCCTTTATAGCAGCATAAACTTGTATTCTTCCAGCGATAGAAATATAATAGAATAGATTGCCGGAGGTGTAGATATGGATTATATGACGCTAAAAGAAGCAAGTGAAAAATGGGGAGTTTCGGTTCGGCAGATAAATTATTATTGTACAGCCAATCGCATTAAAGGTGCTATTAAAGTAGCAACAATCTGGCTGATTCCAAAAGAGGCAGAAAAGCCCGCTGATGGGCGTAGAAAGAAAGAGAGGAACAACCAATGAGAATATTGTTGATTGAAGATGATAAGGAGATAAGCGAAATGTTAAGCAGCTATCTCATGGCAGAAAACTTTGAAATTGTTTGCGCTGCCGACGGTCAAAAGGCATGTGAGGCTTTCGATACAGGTTCTTACGGTATCGTCTTATTGGATTTGATGATTCCCCAAATCACGGGTATGGAGGTAATGAAGTATATTCGTCAAAAAAGTACGGTGCCAATTATCATCATTTCTGCAAAGGATTCGGATTCCGATAAAACTTTAGGTTTAGGTCTTGGTGCGGATGACTATATTACAAAACCGTTTTCCATAACAGAGGTTATGGCGCGTATTAAAGCAAACATACGGAGAAATACCGAATATGCTGCCGTACAGCCAGAGCAAACGAAACTTGTGTGGGGAACATTGGTTATGAACTTAGAAAATCACACCGTCACAAAATCAGGTGAGATTATCGAACTGACCGCAAAAGAATTTGACATTTTACGGCTGCTACTGAAAAACCCACAAAGGGTCTATACAAAGGCTCAAATCTATTCTCTGATCTGGAACGATGCCTATATGGGAGATGAAAATGCCGTCAATGTCCACATCAGCCGTTTACGAACGAAAATTGAGGATGATCCACGAAAGCCGCAAGTTGTTATAACCGTATGGGGGATTGGCTATAAGCTGGGAGAACAGAAATGAGCAATGCAACAATTATCTTTTTGCTGACCATTTGTATTGCATTTTTAGTCTGTATCATTGTTTATCAACAGTTTGCGTTTCACGCAGGAACAAAGGCAAAGATACATGAGATCAGCAGCAAATTGAAAGAACTTCTTGATACCGGCAGCGACGAAAAAGTGACAGTCTTTACCGATAATAAGGCGTTGATAGAGCTTGCGACACAGATCAATCGAATGTTGGAAGATCGGCAGAAAGTAAAAGTGGAGTATCGGCGGGCTGAAATGGCATCCAAAAAAATGTTGTCCAACATTTCACATGATATTAAGACCCCCATGACCGTAATCCTTGGCTATTTGGAGATTATGCGTTTGAACGGAACTCAAAGCAATGAAATGTTGCAAAAAATAGAAAACACCGCCCACCGTGTAATGGAATTGATTACACAATTCTTTACTCTTGCTAAATTAGAGGCTGGCGATACAGATATGCCGTTGGAGCGTTTGAATGTAAACGAAGCCTGCCGGGAAAATGTTTTGGATTTCTATGAGCTACTCTCAAAAAAAGACTTTGAAGTTGAAATCGACATACCCGATCAAGTGTTGTATGCAAATGCCAATAAAGATGCGCTCCAGAGAATAATGTTCAATTTGATTTCTAATGCAATCCGCTATGGCAGCGAGGGAAAGTATCTGGGCGTATTTTTGCGGACAGATCAGGCACATCTCTATATCGACATTGTGGACAAGGGCCGTGGAATTGAAAAAGAATTCGCTGATTCTGTTTTTGACCGACTGTTTACGATGGAAGATTCCCGAAATAGCGCCATGCAAGGAAATGGTCTTGGATTGACGATTGCAAAAAACCTTGCCTTGCAGCTGGGCGGCGACATTACTTTAGAGAGCCAGCCGTACCAGAAAACAATTTTTACTATCACACTAAAGAAAATGGCCTATTAAACCATAGGCCATTTTTTCAAGAAAGAAATTCGTAAGATTTATTCAAGAGTTTTGAAAATCGAAATCTCTATAATCGCAGGTAGAAAGGAGGCAAGACTATGCCATTTATTCTACAAACAAATGGGCTTTCCAAAAAGATTGGAAGTAAGACGCTCGTCACTGATGTTGATATTCATATCCCCAAAGGAGAAATCTATGGTTTTCTTGGCCCCAACGGAGCCGGTAAAACCACAGTGATGAAGATGATTACTAACCTTTGGAAGCCCACCAGCGGAACGATTGAGGTGTTCGGGGAAGTGCTGACGCCAAAATCTTATGAAGTCTTAAAAAGGATGGGCAGTATCATCGAGTTTCCCACCTTTTATGACCACATGACTGGCCGCCAAAACTTGCAGCTCCATTGTGAGTATATGGGTTATTACAATGTTGACAGCGTTGAAAGTGCGCTGCAAATGCTGGATCTGACCGCTGCCGCCGATCAACCGGTTAAGAGCTATTCCCTCGGCATGAAAGAACGCCTCGGAATTGCAAGGGCCATCATGTGTAAACCGGAACTTCTTATTCTTGACGAACCCACAAACGGTCTTGACCCTGCGGGTATGAAACAAATCCGCGACTTGCTGAAAACGCTGTGTTCGGAGTACGGCATTACCGTTATGATTTCAAGCCACATTTTATCCGAAGTGGAAAGTATTGCAGACACGGTAGGCATTATTCATCACGGCAAAATGATGAAAGAAATTCGTATGCAGGATATTGAGGAAATGAACCTCAATTATGTGGAACTTTCTGTCACCGATGAAAAGCGAGCTGCTTATGTCCTGACTGACAAGTTAGGACTGCAAAATTTCAAGATTCTGGACAGCGGCAAAATTCGCATCTATGACCATGCGGTGTCCACCCAGCAGTTGACGAAAACGCTGGCGCTGAATGATGTCGAAGTTGTGAGCATCGGGAAAAAATCTGAAACGCTGGAGGACTACTTCTTGAAACTGACCGGGGAGGTGAAGGATCATGCTTAAACTCATTCGGCTTGAATGGAAAAAGAATAATGTGGGCAAGTACATTCGCAATGTGGTTATCATGTCGGCCCTGATCTGCCTGTTCATTTTTGCTCTTTGCTATCTTGGTATTGCCAATGATCCTGATACGGGTGTTCCTGACGCAGCACCGGGCAACAGCGCGATTTCTTCCTCAATCGAGCTGTTCACAAGCATGGCATTTCTGGTGTTTACCAGTGTCATGTTGTCCACATACATTGTGAGCGCCTATAAAAACAAAACTATGAATTTGATGTTTTCATATCCAATTAAGCGGCAGAAAATTCTTGTTTCTCAAATGCTGGCCGTATGGATTTTCAATTTCGTGGCTCTGGTGCTGACAAAACTGCTGATTTACGGCTGCATTTTGCTTGGCTCACAATTCATGGTTTCCTCGTTCCCGCTGGACTATAACATGGCAAGTATGGGATTTTATGTTCAGCTGCTCTTAAAGGCCGTTGTTATTGTTACCATGAGTTTTATCGCTCTGTTTGTTGGTATGGCTATGAAGTCCTCAAAAGCCACCATCGTATCTTCTTTCCTGCTGATTTTTTTGACACAGGCCAATGTTGGTGACTTTTCGTTGTCGGACAATGCCGTTCTGCCCGCTGTGCTTATGGTACTCTCCTTGGTTTTTGCGTTCCTATCTATTTACAATGTGGAAACCAAAGATTTGAACTGATAGGAGGTATTATGAAGAAAGCACCTCTTGTAATAATCAGTTTATTGATTCTCGTATGTCTAAGTGGCTGTGGGAAAAAAACGGTTACAGAAACCAAATCCTATGCAGCAAGTGAAATTACTGCGCTGCACATCAACGCATCTTCATGGAACGTGGCGTTGTCTGCTGGTTCCGAAAACGCAGTTGACATTGATATTTCTGGTTCGATTTCTAAGGGCGAAGAAGCGCCTGCCATTTCTTTATCTGACGGAACATTAACAATTCTGCAAGTGTCAGAGGATAGCGGAAAAAACGAAGTCGCTTTAGGCAAGAAAGGTCAGATAACAGTGACCATACCTTCTGAATTGACAGTACCCATTGAAATTAACAATGGGTATGGCGACATGGAAATCAATCACATTTCGGCCCCTGAATTTCTCTTGAATAATGACGCCGGATATGTGAGTTTTACCAACATTGAAGCGGATACATTACAAGTCAGTTCGACATCTGGAGATATAACCATAAACAGCAGTTTCATCCCGGATATATCTATTACATCATCTTCCGGCTATATCAATTTGAAGCAAACAGAGTATGTGGATTGTTCCCTGACGGCAAAATCTGGCGAAATCAATATTGCCAATGCCGTTTCTCATGGAAATCTCTCTTTGCAAACAGGGTCTGGCGACATAAGCATATCTTATCAAGATAAACCGGACAGCTTAACCTTTGATGTGGCGTCTGGATCAGAGGATTTATCTGTGAATTTTACAAGCGCCGATTATCAGATTGAAACTTCTGCTCGTAAACAAGGTATTATCGGTAAAGGCGAATACCAACTGACCTTAAACAGCGATCACGGAACGATTGTAATTAAATAGCTCAACAAATCTGCCGGGCGACGGCAAAAGAAAAAAGCCGTCGTACAGCAGCCCTTTTGACACGCTTAGTTTATCCTGCGGCGGCTTTCAGAGCCGCCGCTTCTTTTTGCTAAATTCAACGACGACCCTATATTTGCGACCAGACACGGCGGCATTAGGAGGATGCCGCCATGTTAATTTTACTTTTTCGTAGTCCTCATAACTTGCACCAGCTAAAAAAAGCATAGCCCCGCCTCCGGGTTATTCCGGCTATGTATGCGAAATTTGTTGGAACCTTAACTATTATGTCATTTCATGCGTCCGAGTGGCCTTGTGCCACCCGGGCGCTTTTGCGTTCTTATGGGGCCGCTTCGGGCCATGTTGGCCCGAAGTCATTCCCCGGTGTCGCTCCCCGCCGCCTTCGTTTCGGTCACTCGTCAACCACCAAACCGAAACGGAGGTCAATATGGCTATTATCAATCTGCGGGATTACTACCCGTTTTATACATCGGATTGCTTCATGGAAGTATCGGACGAAGTTGCTGAAATGTTCAAAGAATTTGACCGCAAGGAGGCTGCTTACCGGCTGCGTACATACCGCCATAAAGCCTACTATTCCCTTGATCGGGATGATGGGCTGGAACATGAGGCTGTCTTTGTCGCACTTTCGCCCCATGAGCTGTACGAGCGGAAAGTTACCATGCAGGAGCTTCACGCTGCTATTGCCAGCCTGCCGGACAAACAGGCAAAACGGATTTACGCCCATTTTATTCTTGGCATGACGAAACAGGATATTGCCCGGGCAGAAGGGGTGCATGAGAAAGTAGTCCGTGTGGCAATCGAGCGCGGGCTGCGGCACTTGGAAAAAATTTTGAAAAAATCTCTGTAAGGTGTACCGATTTAGGCCAAAAAATGAAATGGCTTATGAGAGGCAAAACACTTCGGGTCAAGGTGGCCCGAGGTTCGGACAAGCCCTCATGCAAATCGAAAACTGAATAAAAAGGCACCCGGATACGAAGGGAAATGCGCTGTGTGACAGGCCCGCCATGACCTCTGCTTTTGGAGAATACAGTCCCTATAAAACAGAGCGAGCGATCAGGCTCATGTCATAGGTGGAGCAAGGCTGGTTCCACCGGAACAGGCACATAACCCGGATACTTGCGTTTAGTCACAGTCCGAGCGTTGAAGCGGCCTTGCAAGCCGTGATCCGTCGCAGGCAATGAGAACGCCTTGCCATCAGAATGGGGAGAGTTGAAATACTATGGGGCAGAAAGCCTATGCCCGTCCGGTGTGTCTGTAATGTAGTAAAAACCTGTGGGGAGCCCTCTGGCAATGCTGTCTGATGATAGGCCAACCAATCCGGCGGGGCTCCCCATCTTTTTTCTCAAAGGAGTTTCTTATGGAAAATGCGTTTGGGATGTTTCCCGGTTTTGAGCCGGATGAATGGAGCAACGACGCCTGCCGCGGCTATGTCATCATGGCAATGGAGGACTGCGGCTTTTCAAAGAAGGATATTCGTCGTGTTGTGGGACAGCTTTATGAAGTCTTTGATCTCAACAGTGTGGAGGACGCCAAACAGAAGTTCCACTCCAGTCCGTACTGACCTCGGGCCACATCGGCCCGAAGTGGAGAAAGCTCAAAGGGCGGCACCAGCGGGTGCCGTCTTTTGACATTTCCCCACAGGACAAGAGGGAAACGCTGGCAAGTACACCCATTCTGAAAAGGAGGTTTTCAATGACACAGGCCGTCACATATCAACGAGAAACAAAGTCTGTACCCTTTCAAGGGAAAACCATTGTGCTGGAAAGCCTCACGCCGGTACTTTCCCCGAAGGAGAAGGAGCAGCGCAAAAAAGAAATTGAACGCCGTCTTTACGAGGTGTTCAGTAAGTACGGGGACAGGTTTCACTAACCATTCGCAACATTGTTGTCCGGGGCTGCTGATAGTATAATATAGTTGTAAGGTTGGTAGCTCCATTCCAACAAGGAAAGGAGCCCAATATGGAATTTATCAGAGAAGATTGCATTTATGCGAGACAGTCAGTAGACCGCAAGGACAGTATCAGCATTGAAAGTCAGATTGACTTCTGCAAGTATGAATTGAAAGGTGGGAGCTGCCGGGTATTTAAGGACAAAGGCTATTCCGGCAAAAATACCGACAGGCCGGAGTTTCAAAAGCTGCTGGGCGAGATCCGCAAGGGAAAGGTTCGGCGGGTCATCGTGTACAAGCTGGACCGGATAAGCCGCTCTATTCTGGACTTTGCAAATATGATGGAGCTGTTTCAAGAGTACGATGTAGAGTTCGTATCATCCACGGAAAAGTTTGATACCTCGACCCCGATGGGACGGGCCATGCTGAATATCTGCATTGTATTCGCCCAGCTTGAACGTGAGACAATCCAGAAGCGCGTCACGGACGCCTATTATTCCCGGTGCCTGAAAGGCTTTCACATGAGCGGTCAGGCTCCATACGGCTATCAGTTGGAACCCACGGTGGTAGAGGGTATCCGTACAAAAAAGATGGTTGCCGACCCCGTAGCCGCCGACCATGTACGGCTGATGTTTGAGATGTACGCCGAACCGGAAACCTCTTTCGGAGACATTACCCGCTACTTTGAGGAACAGGGTATCAAGATTTACGAAAAGTCAATGGTTCGGAGTTTTCTTTCCCAGCTTTTACGGAACCCTGTTTACGCACAGGCCGACTTGGAACTGTACGAGTTTTTCAAGAGCCAGGGCGCAGCGATTGTCAATGACGCTTCCGATTTTGCCGGAACAAACGGCTGCTATCTCTATCAGGGGCGGGATGTGAAGGAGGACAAGGACAGGTGCCTAAAAGACCAGATACTTGTTATCGCTCCGCATGAAGCATTGATCCCCTCTGACACATGGCTGAAATGCCGGAAAAAGCTCATGGCAAATACCACCTTCCAGCAGGGGCGGAAACCAAAAAACACTTGGCTGGCCGGAAAAATCAAATGCGGGCATTGTGGGTATGCGCTGAAAGCCACCCATGTACCAAACAGCACAGGCTATTTCCGCTGCACCAAACGGACGGAAAACAAAGGTTGTCCGGGCTGCGGGAAAATCCGCAAAGAAGAATTTGAGCAATTTATTTTCTCGGCCATGCAAGAGAAGTTCAAAGATTTTCAGATACTCCACGGCCAAGAGGAAAAGGTTAATCCGAAGCTGACAGCCTATCAAGTAGAGCTGGCACAGGTGGAGGCAGAAATTGAAAAACTGCTGGACACGCTGACCGGAGCCAATGCGACCTTGCTTGCCTACGCCAACAAGAAAATCGAAGAACTGGACACCCGCCGTCAGACCATTTCAAAAGCCATAGCCGATTTGAGCGTCGAAACCATATCGCCCCAGCAGATAAAGAAACTTTCCTATTATCTCGACAACTGGGAGAGCATAGATTTTGACGACAAAAGAAAAGCCGCCGATGGCTTGATTTCTACAATCAAGGCCACCAGCGACCGTGTTCAGATAGAGTGGAAAATCTGACATTTCCGCTCTATCGCCCCTCATTTCTATTTTATCTCGTTTGTACCCCTTGTACACCGACGCTTCCGCAGCTTTATATATTTCTTGAACTGTCTGATTCTATAAACCGGCATTTATAACGATTTTTGTGTATTCTTGTTTTGTAGCCTAATCTTCTTTTGTGGCCTTCTTTTCTTTTATGGCCTTATCTTCCTTTGTGTCCTTCTCTTCCTTTGTGTCCTTCTCTTCCTTTGCCGCCTTCCTCCTGTTCCTTCTCCGTTTTCCTGCTCTGCCAATCATAACCGCCATAAGAAGCGCCACACCGGCAACGCCAAGCACGTAATACATAACCTTGCTTTCTGTTATTCCATAAACAGCAAAGGAACAGCCATAGGGAACGGACGCAGTCAGATAGCTTCCATCCTCTTTCGTTTCCACCATTTTCCACTTACCGTCGCTGCCTGCAATCCAGACCTGTGCGCTGTCAGCCCCTTCCGGTATGAGGAAATGTGCTGTCATTTCCGAAGTTTTCTCATCCTCAGGCTGTTTTTCCAGCGACCAGGAGTAAGCATAGGCACAGGCTTCTTCTCTTTCCGGAGACTGGCATCCGTCCAGCGAAAGAAGCGTATTTTCATAAAAATTACCTTCCAGAAGGAACAGCGGCTTGCCGTTCTCCGCCTTTTGTGCGGAGGCCAGGCTCAATGTCCACCTCTGTTCTTCGGCTTCTACCGTAATATTTTCCGTTACCTTACGGACCGGAAATTCTATGTTCCATTTTGTATATCCACCTTCTGCAGAAATCTTCGGCACATCCTCTTCCTGTATGCTTCCGCCGTAAGGGATCGTCAGTGTGCCGCACACCTCATCCCCATTTTTAAAGGTAATGGTAACCGTGGTAAAGCCCTGGGGTATCTCCTCCTTCTGCATCAGCTCCTCATAGGCACAGCTCTCGGCCTTGCCATAATAGTTGATGTTATCAATACCGCCCCATTCATCGGAAACAAAATAATTGGCAGAAAGCTCCGCTTCCTCATTCACATGCCCTGCGATACTGCCGATATACTCTCCTTCATCACTTTCCAGAGTGCACATTGACGCACAGCCGCTGATGTTATAGCCGTCTCCCGCGATGCCGCCCAGATAATCCACTCCGCTGATATTGCAGAAGGAATAGCTTTTATTGATGGTGCTGGTGCTGACACCGGCGATTCCGCCCAACTTCTTTCCGCTTTCCGCACTGATGTCGCCGTAATTTTCACAGTCGTAGATCAGGCCCAGCTCCTCGCTGCCTGCAATGCCGCCGCAGTTATTTTTCTTTGCATTTATTTTCCCGTAATTTATACAGTGAATCACCACATCATTGGTGGTGGAGCGTACCGCCACATCCGTCAGCTTGGATAAATCCAGATCCAGCTCCGGATCAAAGTCATATTCCACATTCATGGTCCCTGCAATACCGCCGGGGTTAATATCCGCGTCCACAGACCCGTTATTCGTACAGCCATAAATAACTCCCAGCGTCTTTTCCGTCACATTTCCGGAGGAAATATCCAGCAGGGGATCGCCGTTTCCCATCAGGATGTTCAGATCCGCATTCATGGAATCCGTAATCCGCTGCTGTGTATTCATCAGGCCCTTCATGCTGTCCGTCAGACTCTGGATGCCGCCGTCAATGGAATCGGTCAGGCTGTCAATCGTATCCCCTGAAAGCTTGCTCTGATCCGTCAGTTCATTGGAAATATTGTCCGCAGCATCAGATACCGAATCCCCTGTGGTGGAAATAGTGTTCTGCATATTTTTCATATTCCCGGAGATGGAGGATATTTCGTCCTTCATTTTATTCAGGTTGGATTCTATCTCCGGATCAGGCTCCGGCTTCTTCAGCTCACCTTTTTTCTTGTCGGTTTTATCCTTGATGTCATCGATTTGATCCTTGATCTCATCTTTGATTTCATCCTTGCCATCGGTTATATTCCCGCCTTCATCGCCCGGATTTGCATCGGAATTATCTCCTGCATCACTGCCGCCATTTAGGGAAGCATCATCCGTCCCGCCAACAACAGTACAGCTGATAAATGCCCCCTCTTCTCCTGTCGCAGTAAGCTCCCGGACCTGATTTCGTCCCAAGAGCGCCCTTACACCATATACTGCCGCATCATTCTGTCTTTTCTGCACAGAAGCCCGTGCGCTGTCCGCCCCTTGCACGCCTGCTTCCTCTGTTTTTCCGCTGTCCTTTCCACCAGAACTGCCGCTTTCACGGTTTTCCGCCTTTCCGGAGGAACCGCTGTCCGAAGAACCGCCGCCGGAATTGCTTTCCATACCGCTGCCGCCGTCCGTACTTCCATTCCCGCCGGAAGAGCCGCTTCCTTCAGATCCGCTTCCGCCCGCACTACTGCTTCCTTCGGATCCGCTTTCGCCTGCACTTCCGCTTCCGCCGGCTCCGCTGCCGCCCTGGTTCCCCGAACCGCCGTTGCCATCGGAACCATTTCCTCCGCTGCCGCCGGAATGGTTCTTATTATCCCCCCCGCTTTCCGACTCATCCTCAGAAGGTGTCTCCGCAGGATCCGTATCGCCCTTGCCATCCTCACCCTTATCAGGGATAACCGGCTTAATCTTATCAATCTCATTCTTCACATCATCGACAACGCCGTTGACCGTATCCATAGCGTTATTGATGTCACTGCGGACACCATCCACCAGTCGTTTTACCGTATCATTTCCCAGATTTCCGATGTTGTCCAGCGCACTGCTGATACTGTCGATATAGTCCCTTGTTTCCTGATGATCCTCGGAAATCGTATCACGGAGTGAATTCACTTCCCGGTTCAGGCTGTCAATCGTATCCTCATACTGCTTCTGGAGCGCCTTTGTATACTCGCTGGCATCACTGGAGGTCTGGCTGAGAGCATCCGACATCTGTATCACCAGACGATTCATAGTCCCCAGATCATCCTGCAGCTTTTCCAGACGGTCCGACAAATATTCGGATTCCATATAAGGCTCAGCCTGGCCGGCAATACCGCCCACGTCCTTACGTCCCAGAATCTCCCCTTCATTTTCACATTCAATAATGGTTCCGCTCTGTCTTCCGGCAATGCCTCCCACGTTGTAGCCCACATGCGCATACCCCACCGGGCCGCGGTTAATACAGCCTGTGACAGTCCCGGAGGTGATCCCTGCAATTCCGCCGCTGTCATTTCTGGTAACCACATTCTGCGTCAGATTCAGGCTTCCCAAATCCACGCCATCCAAATCCAGAGTCGGCTTCAAATCCTCTCCATTCACCACACATTCGCTTACGCAGTCCTTAAGCAGCCCTTTATTTTCACCACATATACCGCCGGTGCCGTTGGTGGCCGTAACCGTGCCGGATGCGCTGCATCCCACCACCTTCCCGTCCGCTTTATTATAGCCTACGACTCCGCCGACTGATTTGGATGCGGATACTGTGCCATGAAAGGAACAGCCAGACAGCATGCCGAAATTCATACCTGCCAGGCCGCCCACATTTTCCGCGCTGCCGTCCATCCGCACAGTCCCTTCCACAATCAGTTCTTCAACCACCGCATTTTTCCCAAGATAGCGGAAAAACCCATAATCGGAACCTTTCCTGGAAAGTGAGAACCCGGATATGGTATGCCCGTTTCCTTTCAGCGTCCCGTTAAAATATGGTATTCCCTGAAAATCCGTCCCTGTCAAATCAATGTCTGCAGTCAGGGAAAAGACCTTCCCGTAACTATACCAGTCATTCCTGCATTCCTGTGCAAAGCTTTCAAGCTCCTGAACATTGGATATTTCGATGCTGTCCACACCTTCTGTTCCCTGCACAGCAGTTTCTGTTTCCGCTGCACCTGTTTCCGCTGCATCATTTTCATGCTTTCCCGTGCTGCCTTGCTCTGCCGCCATGCATCTGCCCGTTTCGGAGGCAAAGAGAGAAAGGGCCAGCAGAAAAGTCAGCGCGGTTTTTTTCATATATGCTTTTGCTTTCATTCCTCATCTCCTCCTTTCCCGGCAGCTTCCGCTGCCCCGCAGCCTTCCGGAAAAACGGTATCTTCCGAAGTACCGCCATCCTGTCCTCCGCCATCAAGCATGTCAATATTCGTCTGCTTTCCGGGCACCCAGGTTTCCAGGGATGCATTCATTTTACCCTGGAAGCTGCCCTTGATATCCGCATCGATTTCGCCCTGAATGTAGCCCCTCACATGCCCTGTAACCGACATTCTTCCGCCGATTTCCCTGGCATTGTACTTGGACAGATTTATGGTAAGAGCCGTCTTTTCAATAATATAGTCGCCGAACAGCAATATCTGCGGCAGCACGAACAGTACCAGGATAATGGAAATCAACGTTCCCCGTCCCAGCGCAATACCAATGGAAGCCACGGTGGCATCGGAGGCGATCCTGCCGATCAGGAAGCCCGCGCAGGTCAGGATGGAGCCGGACGTAAAAATTGTGGGAAAGGACTGGTTCAGTGTCTCCACAATTGCCTCCTTTATCGGCATCAGCTGCTTCAGCTGCAGATACCGGTTGGAAATAACGATGGCATAATCAATGGTCGCGCCCATCTGGATTGCGGATACAATCAGGTACGCGATAAAAAATACAGGCTCCCCCGACAAAGCCGGAACGGAGAAGTTAATCCAGATACTACCCTGGATCGTCAAAACCAGCAGTACGGGAAGTCCCGCGGACTGGAAGGTAAAGAATAGGATTATCATGACAAACAGCGCCGTCAGGATGCTGATAATCAGGTTATCGGAGCCAAAAGAGGACATCAGATCATGATCACTGGTGGAATTTCCCACCAGGATCACATCCTTCCCAGGATAAAACCGCCTGCAGATTCCTCTGATCTCATCCATCGCCGCATAAGTCTCTTCCCCCTCCACCGGCAGCCGGAGAGACAGTACAAAGCGGCTGTAATCCTCTCCCTGCAGCTGCTGCTTGGCATCATGCAGCGTATCATACAGCTCATTCAGGTTTTTATCCATTTCATCATCCAGCGTCACATATCCCTGCTCATACTGATCATACAGGAACAGGAACATGTCGATAATCGGGACATCATACTCATCAATTCCCGTAAAAACAGGTCCGTACTGCTCCTGGTTATAAGCGTAGGCCACATAAAGAAGCCTGACAATCTCAATATCCAAATCCGCAAGCTCCGAAAAATCCCTGGGCGAAATCTTATCCGT
Organism: Eisenbergiella porci; assembly: GCF_009696275.1. Lineage (GTDB taxonomy): Bacteria > Bacillota > Clostridia > Lachnospirales > Lachnospiraceae > Eisenbergiella > Eisenbergiella porci. Next base: position 66,506 of record NZ_VUMI01000024.1, on the reverse strand, counting down.
GAGCACATAATCATCATTGATGGACACATTGGCCAGCCCCAGGGCACTGTCCACATAATCCAGCTTCTCTATTTCCTTCAGCGTCTTTTCCTCCGCCTCATAATTTCCCCTGGGAACCATAACCACCAGCTGATTGGAGGTCCCGAAGGCTCCCTCTATCTTCTCCTTGGCGATTTTTGACTCACTTTTTTTCGCGCTCTCCACGGAGCTGGTATCATAGATGTATTCGCACCCGCTGGATTTGAGAAAAGCAAATACAAGCACCAGCACAAACAGCGGCGGTATGATGTATTTTGTCTTATTCGCCAGTTTCCCTGCAAACGTTATGTTAGGGACATAGCACCTGTGATGGGAGTTATCGATCCCTTTGGCAAAAAGCAGCAGGATGCCGGGCATCAGCAGGAATACGGAAACCAGGCTGAAAATAATCGCCTTCACCAGCACAATACCCATGTCATAGCCCAGCCTGAACTGCATGAACATCATGGCCACCATACCTGAAATGGTGGTCAGCGAGGAAGCGCTGATTTCCGGTATGGCCTTGGACAACGCCACCTTTACGGCGCTTTCCGCATCCATCGTCTCGTGCTCCTCCATAAAACGGTCGCACAGGATAATGGCATAGTCAATCGCCAGCGCCAGCTGCAGCACCACCGCAATGGAATCGGTGACGCTGGAGATGGTCCCCAGCCAGTAGTTGGTCCCCTTGTTCAGTATGGCTGCCACGCCAAAGGTAATCAGCAGCACCGGAATTTCCATATATGCTTTTGTGGAAAGCAGCAGCACCGCAACGATTATAATGACGGCCAGCACCAGGATCAGATTCATGTCCTTTGCCAGGGCTTTGCTCGTTTCCTCTTCCGCCCCGACCTCCGTAGACACATAGGTATCGTAGTCCGCCAGCGTTTCCCTGACCGCGTTCATGGCATCCTTGCTTACCTGCTCCTCTTCCTCTCCGGAAAAAGTAATGTCATAAAGAGCATTGGTCCCCGTGTAATGATCCTCGGAATCGTCAAAAGCCACTTCCTTCACGCCCTTGACCGCTTCCAGCTCATCCACCAGCTTTTGAGCATCCGTATATGTAATATTGGACACCATCACCCTGGCGCTGCCATAGGTCAAAAACTGCTCCTCCATCAGATTCAGCCCCCGGTTGGTCTCACTGTCCGCCGGCAGATATTTGGTAATATCCTGATTCACCGAAACCTTATTGACAGAAACCACGCTGTAAATAATCGCAATAAAAAAGAGCACATAAATGGCTTTACGTTTGTTGACAATAAATGTAGCCACCGTCAACCAGAAATTCCCTTTTTCTCTTTTCTCTTCCATCGAAGACACCTCTTGTCATATACTTTAAGTCACTTTCACAAGAGGCAATTATAGTCCCCTCACCGATTATTGGCAAGCTGGATTCCGCATTCTTTTTTACCCAATTCTCTCCAAGTGTCCAAAAGCGCCGGCTTTTCCCCTGAAATACCATAAAAAGCGCCTTCCCTTTTCGGGGAAAGCGCTTTCTGAAATTCAATGCTTACAATTCTTAATTCTTCTTCAGCCTTACCACATTCCAGCTGTGCTTACCAAACACAGTGCTGAAACGTCCGTCTTCCATAACGGAAGCATTGCTGTAAACAGGAGCCACACAGTCCGGAGCAGCCTCCGTATTCACTGCCTTCATATCATCATTGGTCAGCACGATATGCTCAACGACCTTATAATCTGCAAACTGTCTGAAATCGCAGGTTACCTGCATATTCTCTTCCAGATCCTTATTCACTGCAAATACGGTCAGTTCTTCCGCCTCTTCATTCCAGATACATACGCTGTCCAGACAGGAAACTTCACCGTAGGTTTTGCTTTCATAAACAGGAGCCTGAACCAGTGTGTTCAGCACTGTTCCCCTGCTGAAAACGCTGGCATGCATATAAGGATAGAAAATTGTCTGTCTCCATGCTCCCGTATCGGAAGTCATTATCGGAGCAATTACGTTCACAAGCTGTGCTAGGCATGCTACCTTCACTCTGTCCGCATGTCTCAGCATCGTGATCAGCATGCTTCCCACAAGCAGCGCATCCTCAAAATTATATACATCCTCCAGCTGATGAGGCGCCTGCACCCATTTTTCCAGCTGAGAATCAGCTTCATTGCTGTGATACCATACATTCCATTCATCAAAGGAAAGATTGATCTGCTTCTTGCTTCTCTTCTTGGCCTTTACGCAATCACAGATAGAAAGCACGGAGGAAATAAACTCATCCATTCCCTTGGAATTTGCCAGAAATTCCGTAGTATTGTTGTCTCTGTTGCCATAATACTGATGCAGGGAAAGATAATCCACCTGATCATAGCACTCACTGAGCATCTCATCTTCCCAATAGCCGAAGGTATCCATGGTCAGGGAAGAGCTTCCGCAGGCCACCGTTTCAATGGTAGGATCCATGAATTTCATCAGCCGGCTTGTTTCCGCCGCCACACGGCCGTATTCCTTAGCCGTCTTATGTCCCATCTGCCAGGGGCCGTCCATTTCATTTCCCAGGCACCAAAGCTTGATATCATGGGGCTGCTCATAGCCGTGCTTCTTTCTCAGATCGCTGTAGTAGGTGCCTCCCTTAAAATTGCAGTACTCCAGAACATCCTTCGCTTCCTCCGGTCCCCTGGTTCCCAGGTTTACCGCCATCATTATCTGCGTTCCGGCCTTCTTCGCCCAATCGGCAAACTCATTCAGGCCAAACTGGTTCGTCTCAATAACGGACCAGGCCAGATCCACCTTGGAAGGGCGCTCACTTTTAGGTCCCACACCATCTTCCCAGTGGTAACCGGAAACAAAATTTCCGCCGGGATAACGCACAATAGGAACCTGCAGCTCCTTCACCAGGTCGATAACATCCTTCCTCATCCCCTGCTCATCCGCAAAAGGGCTGTTCTCCTGATAAATTCCTTCATATACCGCACGTCCCAGATGCTCAATAAAGGATCCGAAAATTCTCTTATCCACCTTTCCTGTCAGGTAGTATTTGTCCACAATAATCTCTGCTTTCTTCATCCCTCTCCATTCCGCCGCCAACGCGGCAAATCTCCTCTTCTTAATAACCCTATCATAATCTGGAAGATAAAAACAAGCCAGTTCTTTTTCTCCGATATATTTGACTTTTCTTCCGGTCCTGTGCTATGCTCAATCCGGAACCCCCGATTCCTGAAAAACCCTTTGAGGAGTAAATTGTCATGATGACTCTCAATTTCTGTGAATACAACCGTTTCAATCAGGACTATGACCGGATCTGCAGGCCATCAGGCAGCGGCGATTACCTTTTTCTTCTCCTGAAAACTCCAATGAAGGTATATCTGGAGGACAAGCTGCATATCACCAAGGAAAATGCATGTATTCTTTACACCCTGCAGACGCCCCAGCATTATCAGGCTGTAAAACGTTTCTGCAACAGCTATCTGCACTTTTCTTCCGACACCAATCCCTGCCTCCGTTTCGGCATCCCGGCAAATACCATATTTTATCCTGCCAACTATATGGAGATTGATTCCTTCATCCGAGATCTCCAGCAGGAATACTTTTCCACGGCGGACTTCCGGGAAGAATACATCCATACGCTGATCACCCAGCTGTTTATCTGCATCTCCCGTACTCTGACCAGCTCCGCGGTACGCAGCGAGGATACAGGGAATCTCTATCCTGCCTTCCAGAGCCTGCGTCTGCAAATGCTGTCCGACTGCCAGGAGGGCTGGACCATGGAACGCCTCTGCCAGGCCGTCAATATGGAAAAGAGCCAGTTCTATGTCTACTACCGCCAGTTCTTTTCCACTACGCCCAAGAATGACCTTCTTCAGGTCCGGTTGGAAAAAGCAAAAAACCTGCTGAGCAACGAAGCCCTGCAGGTCAAAGAAGTAGCGCGTCTATGCGGTTTTTGCAACCTGCAGCATTTTACAAGATACTTCAAAAAATACTGCGGCTGCGCTCCCCGGGAATACGGGAAAATGCGTTAGAGGCTTTCTTCCTCTTTCTTCACTCCCATGTACTCCGTCAGTCTGCTGTAGATTTCAGGATAATCCCTCTTCATATGGACCGGTTTCATTTTCCTGTCCAGGAAGCAATGGCTTGTCTCCCCCGCTGCATGGAGCTTTCCATCCTCCTGCCCATATATTTCGTACCGCAGGCTCATTTTGATTCCATTGAACTTCTCCGGAATAACCTTTACCCTGAAAACTTCAGAATACCGGAAGGAAATACGGTAATCACAGGATACGCCCAGAACCGGTATCAGAATCCCCGCTCTCTCAATCTTGTCATAAGGAAGTCCAATCTGCTCCAGCACATCCGTCCTGGCCTCTTCCATCCACCGGATATAGTTGGAATGATGGACAATTCCCATTCTGTCAGTCTCATAATATTGTACTTTTCTTATATAATCCTTTGTTTCTGTCATTATTCGTTGCCTTCCTTTCCCGGACACCGCGTTTCCAGCGGCTGATAGACAACAGGCGGGCACCTGCAGATGTCCGCCTGTCACTATCATATCTGTCCTGTTGCTTTGCTTATGCCGGATAAGCGCCGTTCTTGGTGTCAGCCTGAGTCATATCAACCTTCTCCTGCTGCGCCTGACGGTATTTGAAGAAGTCCATGGCAACCTGAGGGAACAGAGCATAGCTCAGTACGTCCTCATCCTGCTGTTTCCATTCCTTCATTTCAGATTCAATCTTGTCCAGCTCGTTAGGAAGCAGGTCTGCAGGACGGCAGGTAATAACTTCCCTGTCTCCGATAACCTTCTTCTGAACCTCCGGATTGAAAGGTTTAACAGTTACACCGTATTTGCCGGCAAGCAGATCCTTGGTCTGATCGGTAGCCATTTTATATCTCTCACCCATCAGAACGTTGAATACAGCCTGAGTACCAACGATCTGGGAGGAAGGAGTAACAAGCGGCGGCTCACCAAGATCCTTACGGACTCTGGGGATTTCCTGAAGCACTGCATCATACTTGTCGCTTGCGTTCTGTTCCTTCAGCTGGCTAACCATGTTGGAAAGCATACCGCCGGGTACCTGATACATAAGAGTCTTAATGTTAACGCCGAGAACCTTGGGATCCATCAGGCCGGTCTTCAGGCACTCTTCTCTGTAAGGTCTGAAGTAATCAGCGATTTCAGCAAGCAGAGCCTGATCATATCCTGTATCATAAGGAGTTCCGCGGAAGGTTTCAACCATAACCTCTGTTGCAGGCTGGGAGGTTCCCAGTGCGAACGGGGAAATTGCACAGTCGATAATATCAACGCCCGCTTCCACAGCCTTCAGATATGTCATGCTGGCAACACCTGAGGTATAGTGGGTATGCAGCTGAATCGGCAGCTTGGTAGCGGATTTCATGGAACGGATCAGTCTGTCTGCTTCATAAGGAACCAGAAGTCCCGCCATATCCTTGATACAAATGGAGTTTGCACCCATGTTCTCAATTTCTTTGGCAATGTTCATCCAGTATTCCATAGTGTAGGCATCGCCCAATGTATAAGCCAGAGCTACCTGCGCATGTCCGCCTTCCTTATTGCAGGCTTTTACGGAGCATTCCAGGTTGCGCAGGTCGTTCAGACAGTCAAAAATTCTGATAACGTCAATACCGTTTGCGATGGATTTCTGTACGAAGTACTCAACCACATCATCAGCATAATGACGATATCCAAGAATATTCTGTCCTCTTAACAGCATCTGCAGCTTTGTGTTCTTGAAAGCTGCCCTTAACTTTCTCAGTCTTTCCCACGGATCTTCATGTAAGAAACGCATGGATGCATCAAAAGTAGCGCCGCCCCAGCACTCTACTGCCTCATAGCCAACCTTGTCCATCTTCTCAGCAATGGGAAGCATAAATTCGGTAGGCATTCTGGTGGCAATCAGAGACTGATGTGCGTCACGTAATACGGTTTCCATAATTTTAATGGGTTTCGGGTCTGACATTTCCTTTTCCTCCTAAATTTCTAATAAAGTGTAGTAATCTGAAAGACTGTCCGTTACCGTTCAGCCTCCCCCGCTTACCTGCCGGGCAGACTGAACTGCAAAGGCGGCTCCGATCAGAATACTCCGAAGATAGCCATGAAGGTACCGGCTGCTACTGCAGTACCGATAACGCCGGCTACGTTGGGTCCCATAGCATGCATCAACAGGAAGTTCGTAGGATCCGCTTCGGCGCCGACCTTCTGAGAAACTCTGGCAGCCATGGGCACTGCGGATACGCCGGCCGAGCCAATCAGAGGATTCACCTTGCCGTGTGTTATCACACACATCAGCTTACCGAAGAGTACGCCTGCCGCGGTACCAAACGCAAACGCAATCAGTCCCAGCGCAACGATTTTCAGGGTGTCTATATTCAGGAATGCTTCCGCACTTGTTGTAGCGCCTACGGAGGTTCCCAGCAGGATTACTACAATATACATCAGGGCATTGGAGGCTGTGTCTGTCAGCTGTCTTACAACGCCGGATTCTCTGAACAGGTTACCCAACATCAGCATACCAACAAGAGGCGCTGTGGTAGGAAGAATCAGACATACAACGATGGTAACGATAATAGGGAACAGAATCTTTTCCAGCTTGGATACGGGACGAAGCTGTTCCATTTTGATTTTTCTTTCCTTCTCTGTAGTAAGAAGCTTCATAATAGGCGGCTGGATAATGGGAACCAGGGACATATAGGAATATGCCGCTACCGCAATGGGCCCCAGAAGAGTTGTCTGTCCCAGCTTACCGCAAAGGAAAATGGAGGTAGGGCCGTCAGCGCCGCCGATAATAGAGATGGCAGCTGCCGCTTTGTCATTGAAGCCCAGGCCGATAGCTCCGAAATAGGCTGCGAAGATACCGAACTGCGCCGCTGCGCCCAGCAGGAAGCTCTTGGGGTTTGCAATCAGGGGACCGAAGTCCGTCATGGCGCCTACGCCCAGGAAAATCAGGGATGGCAGGATTGCCCACTCATCCAGTTTGTAGAAATAATAGAGCAGTCCGCCCACTCCGTTGGCCGCGTCCTCCGCATGCAGCATTATATCAGGATAGATATTAACAAGCAGCATACCGAATGCAATCGGAGTTAAAAGCAGAGGCTCAAAACCCTTGGCAATTGCCAGGTAAAGAAAGATACAAGCTACTGCGATCATCAGGTAGTTTCCCCAGGTCAGGTTGAAGAATGCCGTCTGATGCACCAGATTGTCTAATGTGGTTACTATGTAATCCATTCTGTTGACCTCCCATGTTATTTCAGCCAAAACTCATAAATCACGACTTCATGGGCTTTGGTAGAAAACGGTATAAACCGCTTCTTCTGATTAGTTTAATGTTGCAAGCAGACCGCCTGCTTCAACGGCATCGCCAACAGCCACGTCAATACTTGCCACGGTTCCGTCAGAAGGAGCAACAACAGGGATTTCCATCTTCATTGCTTCAATAGTAACAATAGCATCACCAGCCTTAACAGCCTGTCCAACCTTGGCGTCAATGCTGAATACTTTTCCTGCTGCGCCGGCTTCAATCTTCACGCTGCCTGCTGCGCCGGCGGGAGCTGCTGCCTTGGGTGCTGCAGCGGGAGCTGCCTTGGGAGCCGCCTTCGGCGCTGCTTTGGGAGCTGCTGCGGGTGCGCCTGTGGAAGCGCCTTCTTCTACTACTACATCATATACGTTTCCGTTAACGGTAATTGTATAATTCTTCATGGTGAAATTTCCTCCTGTTAAACAATTATTTAATTAGCTTTCCATTTGCTGGTATTGGCGCGTCTGATGCTTCTTACTACAAAACCGTCCGTGGATGCAGCTCCTTCGCTTGCTGCAATGGCGGCTGCAATAACTGCTACCAGTTCATAATCATCTGTCAGATCTTCTTCAACGGCCGCTGCTGCTACGGGAGCAGGTGCAGCGGGTACGGATACCGGCTCTGCGGTTTCCTTGTTCTTCTTTCCTGTGAAAGCATCCTGTATTTTAGGAATTACTACGAAGCAGGAAATAATCAGGCTGATAAGAACCAGGACAACGAATACGGTTCCCATACCAAGAATGGTATTCAGGGCCGCTTTTTCCATAAGCTCTCCCATGGAATACTTAACGTTCGTCGTAATACCGGTCAGCGTCAGCTGGTCATCCAGAAGGATTTCCACAACCGCGTCATGATCGGTTCCTTCCACCATAACATGAATGGTGGCGCCGTCCTTGTCAACAATTACCTCATGGTCCGTGATAGACTTGAATTCCCCGATATCTTCCATCGCGGAAGACCAGCTGGTCAGGGCCGCGGAAACTACCGCGTCGTTTGCATACTGATCCTGCATTTCCTGTTCCACAATGGTTCTTACGGAATCAAGTACCTGGTCCGCATAATTGATAGCCCCCTCTTCCGTTATACCAAGTGCATTCGCTGCAGACTCATCTGCGGCTTTGCCACAGGCCGTCATGCCGAAGATACAGATGATAGCCATACCTAATACTAACAACCTTTTTTTCATATTAAGTATCATCCTTTCTTATACTGTACCGTGTTTTTTTGCAGGGCGGTCTTCTCTCTTTGTGAAGAGCATCTCGAATGCACCGATTACATATTTTCTTGTATCGGCGGGTTCGATAATAGCATCCACATATCCTCTCTTAGCAGCAGAAACTGCGCTGGTCTGCAGGTAAGCATATTCCTTTGCACATTCATTCACTGCGTCAGCCCCCTGTCCGTCGCAGATGATCTTGGCTGCCAGCTTGGCATCCATGGTTCCGATTTCAGCATCCGGCCAGCAGTAGGTCATATCTGCGCCGATAGCCTTGGAATTCATTGCAACGTAAGCGCTTCCGTAAGCCTTTCCGATAATAACATTAACCTTCGGAACAGTTGCGTCCGCAAACGCATATGTAAGTCTGGCAGCAGCCTTTGCAATCTTCTTCTCGGAGCACTTGTCCGCCGTAAAGCCGTTTACGTTGGTCAGTGTAAGCACCGGAATGTTGAATGCATCGCAGAAGCTGACGAATTCAGCGGCCTTATCACAGCCTGCGGGAGAAAGCGCAGCATCAAAGGAAGCGGTCTTCTCACCTTCGTCATTGTAAACTTCACAGCGGTTAGCCACAGCGCCTACGGTAATCCCGTTCAGCTTCATAAAGCCGGTTACCATTTCTTTGGCATATGCAGCCTTAACTTCAACAAAAGCATTGTCGTCTGCGATAGTGGAAAGAGCGATGGATGTATCTCCCACACAGTTGGCCAGAGATGCTTCCGCACGGTTCAGATCGTCCGTGCATTCCACGAAAGAATTGTCATCTTCATTGTTGGAAGGAAGCATGCATACCAGATCCCTGATCTGTCCGAGAACGGCTGCTTCGTCACCAACGAAATCCACGATACCTGCTTCTTCACTCTGGAAAGCCGCACTGGAGGTATCACATTTGGAAATTTCATTTCCTGCAAGCGCATTGGGTGCGTTTACAAACAGTCTGGCCTTCTTCTCTTCCATGAAGGTAAAATCGGTCAGCGCGGGGAACAGTGCAAGTCCGCCGCCGCAGGTTCCGAAAACAGCTGTAATCTGAGGAATCACACCGGAAGCAAGCGTCTGTTTCTTATAGATCTCCCCGAAAGCGTTCAGCGCATCCGTTGCTTCCTGTAATCTGAGTCCGGCGGAATCAATCAGGCCAATCACAGGTGCGCCTGTCTTCATCGCCAGATCATAGAGTCCGGCAATCTTCTTTGCATGCATCTCACCAATACTGCCGCCCAATACGGAAGCGTCCTGGCTGTAAACATACACAAGGTTGCCGTCAATCACTCCATAGCCGGTGATACATCCGTCGGAAGGAGTTTCTGTCTGTTTCAAATTGAAATCAGTTGCTCTGGCAGTTACCATAGCGCCAATTTCAACGAAACTGTTGTCATCGAGCAAAGCGGTAATTCTTTGACTCGCTTGTGAAGTAATACTCATTTTTCAGCCCTCCATTTTATATTAATAAAAAAGTTAACTTTAATCTACGGCTGTACAAGCACCTGCAGGCTGAAATCTGCGGCCGCGGGCAGTGGTTCCGATTGGGACAACCTCACCGCTGCTTCCTGACCCGTGCTCACAGCATCCGTATTTTAGTAGTATAACACGAAACCTGAAAAAGGACTAGATGGAAAAAGTAAAATTTTCATGCAGAAAACAAATTTTTTTCGTTTTTTTTCCGTGCAAATTCCCCTGTTTTTTCAGCAGCTTTCCTTTCTGCCATAGTTTTCTTTTACGGATCAGCCGGCCGTGCTTTGCATCAGAGCCAGAACAGCTCCAGGATACGGTCCAGGCAGTACCGGTAGGTCAGCGCAAGCACATCCGCCGCCGTAGTGATCGGCAACTGTGCATATACCTCGCCGTTGACATAGTAGGTTTCAAAGCCCACCGTTTTCCCGGCATGTACGGGTGCTTCCATAGTCTCAGGGATCTCCACCTCCATGCGCACCTCGTCCTGATCACACAGCAGCAGGGAAATCTCCTGTTCCTGCACCTGAAGGGGCATTTCTGCCTGGATTCCCCCCGTTACCGGCACCGGCGCCAGCTCTGCCTTTTCATAAATATTCCTCTTCTCATAATTGGCAAGCCCGTATTCATACAGCAGCTTGGCATCGTGCCATTTCCAGCTCTTATGGTTCGGCCAGCCGCAGGCAAGCAGGGCGATGGAGAAGGTCTTTCCCTCCCTGGAAAGCGCCCCTACGTAACAGTAGCCTGCTTTGCCCGTAAAGCCGGTCTTTCCGGTGAGCGCTCCTTCCATCATATTAAGGAAGGCATTGTGGTTCGTACAGGAAAACTGCCTGCTTCCCGTTAACCATTGATTATCTTCCCCCAGCTTATAATCGGTAAAAGAATAATCGGCTGTCCGGGTGATTGCAAGGAAATCCTCCTTTTTCGGGGAATCGGTAATGCAGTAGCTCATGATGCGGGCCAGATCCCCGGCTGTGGTGGAATGCTGCCGCTGGGCCTCGTTCCCCTCATCGTCCGTATAAGTCATAATGGCATCCAGGCCGTTGGGCGTAATAAAAAAAGTATCCGTACAGCCGATCTCCTCCGCCTTCGCATTCATCAGCGCTGCAAACCGCAGTACGGCCGCCCTGCTCTCCTCCTCCGAATTGTCCGCGCTCCGTTTGCCGCCTCCGTCCAGGCAGTTGCCCACATGCTCGGCTATAATAGCGGCCGCGTCATTATGGGATTCCAGCATCAGGGAATAGAGCAGATCTCCCAGACGGAACACCTGCCCCCTGGATACGCCCAGATGGACCTTGGGCATGCCCGCCGCATAGGAGGAAACAGAAACATAATCGTCCAGATTCGCCTGCTCAAGCGCCAGGATACAGGTCATGATCTTGGTTGTGCTTGCCATGGGCAGCACCTCCGAAGCATTTTTCTGCAGCAAAATACGCCCATTGTCCGCATCCATAAGGACGGCGGACAGGGCGTATAATTCACTGGTTGTACTATTTTCATCATTCTCCCGGGCACATACCTCAAGAGGTCTTACGGGAAATAGGACAGCCGAGCTGAGTGCCAGGATACAGGAAAGAACTATCACATGAAAAATTTTTGTGCGCATACGGATACCTGTTCGCAATGTATTGATACATTTTATTGCCGCGGTAACGTTTTTATGTATGCAGCTTTTCCTGCGATGTGATTTTTGGGAATTAATCCCCCATAGCCTCAACAGCCGCAGCCTGTGCAGCCGCTTTGGATGCTTCCTCCTGCGTTACGCCGCTGATATTGATATTCCGGTTTACCTTGGCATCATAGGTGCCTGCCTTTACGATTTCGGACATATCTATTCCCACGGTTTCCTTCATGGTTTCAAACAGCTTCGTCATAACGGCAGGCACATGATCCGCCACGGCGCCCACGCCGTCGCTGTCTCCGCTGCCGATAATGGTAATTTTGTCGATCTTGGTGAGAGGCTCCGCAATCTTTCCGGCGATATCAGGCAGTACATTTATGAGCATTTCCGCCATGGCGGCATTGTTGTACTTCTGGTAAGCCAGCGCCTTTTTCTCCATGGCCTCCGCTTCCGCAAGACCCTTGGCACGGATAGCCTCCGCTTCCGCCTCACCGACCATGCGGATACCGGCAGCCTCCTGCTCCTTTGCAAACGCCTGGGCTTCCGCCGTAGCCTTCATGGCCATGGCGCTCTTCTCAGTCTCGAATTTCTCAGCCTCAGCCCTCTTCTGTCTTTCATACAGTTCAGCCTCGGACTGCTGCTGACGCGCGTAGCGGTCTGCTTCCGCTTTCTTCTTTACCTGTGCGTCCAGCGCCTTTTCCTGCACCTCGGCCTCGCGCTGCTTCAGGATGACTTCCTTTTCCTGCTTGGCGATGCTGGCTTCCGCCGTGGTAATTTCAATGGTCTTTCTCTGCTGCTGCTGTTGGATACTGTAGGCTGCGTCCGCTTCCGCCTTCTTGGTATCCTCCATCTTCTTCAGCTCGGCCTTCTGCAGGGCAAGCTCATTGTTCTTCTTGGCAATTTCACGTTCCGAATTAATCCTTGCATCATTGGCCTGACGATCTGCCTCCGCTTTGGCAACGGCGATTTCCTTCTCCGCCTCCGCCTTGGCAATGGCAGCTTTTTTCTTAATCTGGGAAATGTTGTCGATTCCCAGATCTTCGATAACACCGTTGCCATCAGAGAAATTCTGCACGTTGAAGCTGACGATGTCAAGCCCCATGGCCGCCAGATCGGGTTCTGCATTCTCTTTTACCAGATTGGCGAATTTCTGTCTGTCGCTGACCATTTCCTCCAGACGCATGCGGCCCACGATTTCTCTCATGTTGCCTTCCAGCACCTCTCTGGCTATGGAAGCAATGTACTGAATATTCTGGTTCAGGAAGTTCTCCGCCGCCAGGGCAAGCCGGGAGGGCTCGCTGCTGATCTTCACATTAACAGCCGCATCCACCTGGATATTGATGTAATCCGCAGTGGGCACCGCATTGGTGGTCTTTACATCAATAGCGATCAGCTTCAGGCTCAGCTTATCCATTCTTTCCAAAAACGGAAGCTTTACGCTGGCCTTTCCAATGATGATCTTCTTGCGCAGACCCGAAATAATAAAAGCCGTATCCGGGGGCGCTTTCTTATATCCGGTGAATATAATAGCAATAACTAAAACGATGACTACTCCGGCAATGATATATGGTATCATACCTTCTCCTCCTTTTTCGCAGGCGCCTTGCGGCAGATTTATATGCGGCATCCGTATTACGGCGGATCTCCGTGTTCTATGGCCCCTCAGCAGCTGCCTTCCCCCAGGAAAAGCAGTCTCCCCACAGGCCCGGGAACCTTTTATATGTTCAATGCAAGCTCGGCCTCTTCCTCGGCCTCCTCTTTAAATTCCTCCAGCTTCAGTTCATTTAACTCCGGCAGATCCTCCAGGGATTTTACCCCGAAGCTTCTTAAAAACTGTTCCGTCGTCCCAAACAGAAGCGGCCTTCCCGGCGCGTCCATTCTCCCAAGCTCCGTCACGAGATCAAATTCAATGAGTCTGTTCACCGCGTGATCGCAGTTGACTCCGCGGATTCTTTCAATATCCAGCTTGGTTACCGGCTGTTTATAGGCGATAATGGAGAGCGTTTCCAGAAGGGTTTCCGTCAGGACATATTTTTTCGGGGTTTTGGCCACCTTGAGCAGATATTCATACATATCCCCTCTGGTACACATCTGGTAGGCATTTTCAAATCCCACAATGGAAACCCCTCTGCCTTCCTTCTCCCATTTATCCTTCATTTCGGCAATGATCTGCCTGGCCGTCTCTTCCTCTTCCTCTATCACCTCAGCCAGCTTGTCTATTTCCACGGATTCCCCCATGGCGAAAAGAACCGCTTCAATGGCCGCCTCCTGCTGTCTGCGCTCCATTACTGATTTTCCTCCCTGTCAATGTCTTCATTCTCCCCCACAGCGTCCCCCAGCGAGGTCAGGCCATGGAATTCCAGCCCGTCCTCCGGGATTTCCCGGGCGGTAATGATAATATCATCCTCAATGGATTCCTGCTCTACGGAAACAACTCCCGTCTTCATCAGCTCCAGCACCACCAGAAATGTGACGATGACATCCATCCTGCTTTTCTGTTTCTCCAGTAGCTCCCTGAAATTCATCCGCTTATGGCTTCTTATGTAACCGGCCACATAATTTGCCTTGGCGTCAATGTTGACCTCATCCTTTTCTATCCTTCCGAAATGGCTGCGGACAGGATCCACCTTGTCCTCCTGCCGTTTCAGGCAGTTTCTGAAAATTTCATTCAATCGGGTCAGCGTCAGATCCGCAAGCAGCTCATCATAATTGACCGGCTCCCTGAACTTCAGCACCTCCTCAGGAATGGTGGGAGGCTTATAGAAAACCTTCAGGGCATCCACCTGCATGTCCCGAAGCTCATAGGACATATATTTATAAGCCTTATACTCCAGCAGCTTCTGAACGAGCTCCGCCCTGGGGTCCTCTTCCTCGCCCTCTTCATTCACTTCCCGGGGAAGAAGCATCCTGCATTTGATATCCAGCAGCGTGGCCGCCATCAGCAGAAACTCACTCATCACATTCATATCCCCTTCTTCCATCTGACGGATATACTCCATGTACTGCTCCGTGATTTCCGCAATGGGGATATCGTAAATATCCACTTTATTCTTTTCTATTAAATGCAGCAGAAGGTCCAGCGGGCCTTCGAATACCTGCAGCTTGACTTCGATCGCCATCAGTTCACTCTTTCCGGCTCCAGGCGGACCACAATCAGTTCTCCCGGGTTAAATACCCGTATTGGCAGCGTGTGGGTTCCCAGCCCCCTGCCCAGTACCATTTTACTCTTTCCTTCCTCATACAGGCCCCCGTCATATCTGGGGAACAGGCGCAGCGCCGGGGAAAGCACGCCTCCCAGCACCGGCAGCCGCATAATGCCGCCGTGCACATGCCCGGAAAGCACCAGATCCGCTCCCCAGCCCGCATAGGCCTGGAAATAATCCGGATTGTGGGCAAGCAGGATGTTATATTCATCGGCGCAGGGTCGTCCCAACAGCGAATTGAGGTAAGAAACCTTCATCACACTTTTGCGAAGCTTCTTATAATAATCCATATCGATTTCCACGCCGAAAATCCGGATTCCCGTTTCCGGCAGTAAAGCGCTCTCATTTTCCAGGAGCACCACTCCCGCCCGGCGCAGCTGCTTTGCATACCGCTCATACCGGTCCTCGTACCTCTCCGTATCCGTTTTCACACGGTATTCGTGATTGCCGTTGGCATAATAAACCGGATACTTCTCCGCCAGGGCGCTCACCGTCTCCAGCGCCGGCGCAAAGGAGCCGGAAACCTGTGAGGTCAGCATATCTCCCGCAATCAGGACGCCGTCGGGACGGCACTCCTCCACCGCCTCAAGCAGCCTGCCGTTATGTTCCCCGAACTGCTTGTTATGCAGATCGGAGAGCATGACGAAACAGCAGCTCTTCTTCAGTCCCCTGCAGGGGATGCGGTATTCAACGGTTACAAAACGGTGGACATCCCGTATAATAACAACAAGGAAAAAAAGAACACATAAAGCCATCAGTCCCAATAAAATCTGTATCAATCGCTTACTCCTTTGCCTTCAGCTCCTCTTATATATAAGAAGCAGCAGCTGTACGGCATCCCTGCTCCGGCCGCCTGCACGAAAAGGGGATCCTGAACAGTTATCAGCAGTATATCATATTTTTAAATATTATAAAAGAAAATATGACAGAACTTTCAAAACATAATCCCGGTAAACGGCTTTCTCCACATTCTCGGAAAACAGGATGGGCACGGTGCCGATCGTCTCTCCATTCAGCCTGTAGACCGCTTCTCCCGCCTTATCTCCCGCCTTTACCGGCGCCTGTGCGCTCTCCGGAAGATGTATCACCTTTTCTATAGTGCTCAAATCATTTCCCTTCACGTCCAGATAGGAAAAGCCCTGCTGATAGGACAGGCCCGCATCATCCTGGACGCCGCCGTCAATGAGAAGCCTGGGCAGCGCATCCTGGTTGGCATCCTTATACAGGGCGCTCACACTGTAGCCATAGTTAAGCAGGGTGGCCGCATCGCTGAAACGCACCTTATAATCCGGCGCTGTCATTACCACGGCTATCAGATCAATATCATCCTTCCTGGCCGTGGCGGACAGGCAATACTTCGCCTTGCTGGTGGAACCGGTTTTCAGGCCCGTGGTCCACTGGTACTGCTTCAGCAGCTTATTGGTGCTGGAAAGGGTAAAGGTGGAGCTGCCCCTTGCCGTATTGTGGGTGATATCCTCCATCCAGATCATGGTGTAATTAAAAACATCCGGATGCCTTGTAATCAGTTCCCTTGACATGGCCGCCACATCCCGGGCCGTGGTATAGTGATTATCCGAATCCGTCAGGCCGCAGCAATCCTCAAAATGAGTGCCGTTCATCCCCAGCGCCTGCGCTTTTTCATTCATCCTGGAGACAAATTCTTCTTCACTGCCCGCAATGAACTCCGCCATAGCCACTGCCGCATCATTTCCGCTGGCCACCGCAATACATTTGATCATGGTGTCCACCGTCTGCATTTCCCCTTCCTCCAGAAAAACCTGGGAGCCGCCCATGGACTGCGCATGGGCGCTGGTCATCACTTCATCCTCCAGCTTGATGTCCCCTCTTTCCAGCGCTTCAAAAATCAGCAGCAGCGTCATGATTTTGGTAATGCTGGCCGGAGAACAGGCAGCGTCCGCATTCTGTTCATAGATCACAGTTCCGGTGGATGCCTCCAGCAGAATGGCAGAGGGCGCTGCAATGGTAACCGGAGCGCTTTCCTCCGCATACGCCTTTATCCCCGGCATCCATATCAGACATATGACCAGCATGAGAGAAATGATTTTTCTCGCCGTCACCTTTCGATACACACAATTCATAAGGGAAACTCCCCTCTACATAAGTTCTATAACACATTTTATGTAGACCTGGGGGGATTATTCCTTCGGCGTGCCTGTCCCTGAAAATAAAAAGAAAAATCCGCGGTTCCGCCGGAGCTTTACCACTCTGGCAGATCCGCGGTTCCTTTCGGGCACCTGAATTTCTGTGCCGCGCTTCTTACACCTTTTATATTTCGTCCGGTTACTGCGCCGCCTGTGCCTGGGCGATTACCGCCGCGGCGATTGCGGGATCCACAGGAAGCCCCGTTGCGGTGTCAATCATGTTCCCTGTCGCCGGGTCAAGCACCCAGGTGGAAGGATCCACGCCGGTCAGATCGATATCCGGCGCCACCACTTCCTGGCCGTAGCCTGTTGCATCGAATATATAGGTCTTGCCGTCCAGCACCAGCGTCTTGTTCATCGCCATGCTGCCGTCCTCCTGGAAGTAGCGTACGCCCTTCTCATCGGTAAACCAGCCGTACTGCATGGAACCGTCCGCACCGAACAGATAGGTCAGGCCGCCGATGTTTACAAATCCCTTCTGCATGAAGCCGTTTACGTCGAAATAGTAATTCTTTCCCTGGATATTCACCAGATCATGGAGCATATGGCCGTCCTTCGTGTCCATATAGAAGGTATTTACGCCGTCCGTCAGCCAGCCATTGGTGTAAAGGGTTCCGTCCGCATTCATGAAATAACGTTTTCCTTCATAGTCCACCCAACCGTACTGCATACGGTAATTATTGTAAAAATAAGTATTACCGCCCCTTGTGGTAAAGCCGTAAGGGATGATGATATTGGAATAATCCTTGAACTGGAAATTCAAATCCACACGTCCATCAATGCCGCTCACCGTTCCGCTGTTGGAAAACTGCCAGAAGGCCGGATTGGGATATTCACAGGCCTCTGCATACTGCGCCACCCATACGTCAAAAGGGATTGGCCCAACTCTCTGTGTCAGCCAGTTCTTGCTGGAGTACACCATGGGCTGGTAGCCTGCACTCTGTATAATGGAACAGAAAACCACCGTAAGCGCCTGCAGCTGCTCAGGAGTCATCGTTTTATGCACCGCATCCTCAAGATCAAAAACCACGGGCATGCTTACCGTAAAGGGCGCGATGGCAGCCAGTGTGAACTGGGCCTCCGCCATGGCTGCCTCAACTGTCGTGGCATAAGAATAAAGATAAACTCCCGTCTTAAGCCCCGCCGCATTGGCTCCCACCATGTTGGCGGCAAAATAAGGATCCAGGCCGCTCTTGGCGCTGCCTACCTTAATAAATGCAAAGCTGTATCCCTCCGCTGCCACTGCGCTCCAGTTAATGGCGCCCTGATATTTGGAAACGTCTATTCCCTTTGCTATGGCTCCGGCCGCTTCCGCTTCCACGCCGGACGCAAGGAACGTGCTCAGTCCGATTACCGCAGCCAGCGCCAGACTGACAATTCTTTTCTTCCAGTTCATATGTAGCTTTCCTCCTGCTTTTGTGTCCCGATGAATAATAAAAGACGGGGGCCTGAAGGTCCCCGCCTTTTACGTCAGAGTTAATACCATCTGGCTTTGAATTCCTGATATTTTTCCACCAGCCTGTCCCTCTGATCCGTCACATTGAAGTGCAGCGCAGCAAGCAGCTGATGTAAAAAGTCAATTGTAAAAATAAAAATAATCGCTTTCAGCACCCACAATCCGGGGCCGTATGTATACCATGAGGCAACATTCATCACAGCCTGATGGAGATAACCGATTATGATTACCGCATAAAATCCCCATGCTATTGTACTTTCCAGGCAGATAATTCCCTGATAGTTAAAGGGCTTCTCCCTGTAGTCCCACCATACCTCACCGAAAAGGCGAAGCATCAGACGCCCTACCATGTACTCAAAGACAGTCGCCGTAAAGGCTCCCGCCAGGTACAGCATTACCGGATTCCCGGCAAAAGGGCGCAGTAAAAAATAACCTGCAAGCGCTCCGATCCCATAAATAGGGCAAAATGGACCTTTTGCAAATCCTCTGTTTGTCAGCCTGCGGTTACAGAACGACATGTAGACAGATTCCACAAACCAGCCCAAAATACTGTAAATACAGAACGCCGCGAGCAGATGATAAACATCATTTCCCAGTATTCCACCTATCCACATATTTCTTTCCCCTCTGATCTCCGGCCTTCAGTTCAATGCACAGGATGTCCTGAATGCAGCTTCCGTACAAAGCAGCGTCAGTCACATCTTCCTGGCAGAAATTTCCAGCCGGATAAAACACAAGTCCTTGGTAGTAAATGCCAAGGACTTCCGTTTGCTTAGTTATATTTACGTTTTCTAGCCGCTTCGGATTTCTTCTTACGTCTTACGCTGGGCTTCTCGTAATGCTCTCTCTTGCGGATTTCCTGCTGGATCCCGGCTTTTGCGCAGCTTCTTTTAAAACGACGTAAAGCGCTGTCCAAAGTCTCATTTTCTTTTACGATAATGTTTGACATAGCTCACACCTGACCTCCCTTCAGTCCCTTCAAGTTCACGACTGATTGGGTTTTTTATGCATACCAATGCACAAGAAACATTATACCAAAAATTGCAGGTACGTCAACCATTTTTTTTGCAATTTAAGTATATTTTAAGAAAAAGTGCATTGAAAGTCCTCTTTTCATCAGTTTTTGGTCACTTTTTCCAAATTTCCGTGCTGTTAACAAGTTACTTAAGCTGTCCTTCCAGAACCTTCTCCACTTCGGCAATCGCCTGGGGGATTCCTGCGGGATTCTTTCCTCCGGCCTGTGCCATGTTCGGGCGTCCGCCGCCTCCTCCGCCTACCAGTGCCGCGATTCCCTTGATCAGATTGCCGGCATGGGCTCCCTGTGCCATAGCGCTGTCCGTTGCCATCGCCACCAGGTTCACCTTTCCATCTTTTTCAGAAGCCAGGACAACAACGCCCTCGCCCAGCTTCTCCTTGAGCTGGTCTCCCAGATCACGGAGGCCGTTCATGTCAGCGCCGTCCGCCTTGGCAGCCAGCAGCTTCACACCCTTGATCTCCTTCACCTGATCCATGACATTGCCCAGGGATTCCCTGGCAGCCTTGCTCTTTAAGGATTCGTTTTCACTGGAAAGCTGCTTCACCTCAGCCATAAGGTGCGTAAGCTTCTCCGCAAGATTGGCAGGAGTCGCCTTCACAATCTTCGCGGCCTCTGAAAGCCTGTCTTCCAGTTCTTTATAGTAAGCGAATACGCCGGGGCCGGTAAGCGCCTCAATTCTTCTCACGCCTGCCGCCACACCGCTTTCCGAAAGGATCTTGAACACGGCAATATCGCCGGTATTGGCCACATGGGTGCCGCCGCACAGCTCTGTGGAGAAATCTCCCATCTGCACCACGCGCACACTGTCGCCGTATTTCTCGCCAAACAGCGCCATCGCGCCTGTTTTCTTCGCATCCTCCAGCGTCATGACTGAAGTCCTGACGGGAAGATGCGCATTGATTTCATCATTTACAATCTGCTCAACCTTTGCCAGCTCCTCCGGGGTCATGGCGGAAAAATGGCTGAAGTCAAAACGCAGCCTGTGGGCATCCACATAGGAACCGGCCTGTTCCACATGGGAACCGAGCACAGTGCGCAGGGCTTTCTGAAGAAGGTGGGTTGCGCTGTGGTTCTTGCAGGTATCTGCTCTTCCTGCAGGATTCACGGAAAGCTCCACTTTATCACCCAGCTTGATCATTCCACTGGTCATTCTTCCGATATGGCCGATTTTGCCGCCTGCCAGATGAATGGTATCCTGTACCACAAATTCACCGTCGCCGCAGCGGATTACGCCGGTATCACCGCACTGTCCGCCCATGGTTCCGTAGAAGGGTGTCTGCGCCACGATAATCGTGCCGGACTCCCCATCGGTAAGGGCATCCACAACAGCTTCCTCCGTAGTCATTGCCGTTACGCCAGATTCCCATGACAGCTTGTCATAGCCTACGAATTCAGAGGTGATAGCAGGATCGATGGACTCATAAACCGTAACGTCCGCGCCCATATAGTTGGTTACCTTCCTGGCCTTGCGGGCTTTTTCCTTCTGCTCCTTCATGGCAGCCTGGAAGCCCTCCTCATCAATGGTGAGGTTTTTCTCCTCCAGGATTTCCATGGTGAGATCCAGAGGGAAGCCATAGGTATCATAAAGCCGGAAAGCATCTTCGCCCGAAAGCTGCGTCCTGCCTTCCTTCTCCATATTCTCTTCCATCTCGGCCAGAATATTCAGACCCTGGTCAATGGTTTTGTTGAATTTGCTTTCTTCCTGTGTCAGGACGTTGAAAATAAAGTCCTTTTTCTCTTCCAGCTCCGGATAACCGTCTTTGCTTCCTTCAATTACCGTGCTGCTCAAATTAGCCAGGAAATCTCCTTCGATTCCCAGAAGCCTTCCATGACGGGCCGCGCGGCGGATGATACGGCGCAGCACATAGCCCCTTCCTTCATTGGAGGGCATGATGCCGTCTGAAATCATAAAGGTGGCGGAACGGATATGATCCGTTACAATACGGATGGATACGTCCCATTCATGCTTTTCTTTGTATGTCTTTCCCGCCAGCTCGCATACGCGGTTGCGCAGCGCCTGGATGGTATCCACATCAAAAATAGACTCCACATCCTGCACAACGGCAGCCAGACGTTCCAGTCCCATGCCGGTATCTATGTTCTTCTGAGACAGATCCGTATAGTTTCCGTGTCCGTCGTTGTCAAATTGGGTAAATACATTGTTCCATACTTCAATATAGCGGTCGCATTCGCAGCCTACGGTACAGCCGGGCTTTCCGCAGCCGTACTTCTCGCCGCGGTCGTAGTAAACCTCGGAGCAGGGACCGCAGGGACCTGAGCCGTGTTCCCAGAAGTTGTCCTCCTTGCCGAAACGGAAGATGCGCTCCGCCGGAATTCCGATTTCCTTATTCCAGATATCAAAGGCTTCATCATCATCCAGATATACGGAAGGATAAAGCCTGTCCGCTTCCAGTCCCACCACTTCGGTCAGAAACTCCCAGCACCAGGCAATCGCTTCATGCTTGAAATAATCTCCGAAGGAGAAGTTGCCCAGCATTTCAAAAAAGGTTCCATGCCTGTCCGTCTTGCCGATATTCTCAATATCGCCGGTACGGATACACTTCTGGCAGGTAGTCACCCTCTTGCGGGGCGGAATCTCCTGTCCTGTAAAATAAGGCTTGAGCGGCGCCATGCCTGAATTGATTAACAGCAGGCTGTTGTCGTTATGCGGCACCAGGGAAAAGCTTTTCATCACCAGATGTCCTTTGCTTTCAAAGAAGTCAAGGAACATTTTTCTCAGTTCATTTACTCCGTATTTATTCACGTTTCTTTCCTCCACATCACTGCAGTATGTCCGCATCCTTCCTGCAGGCCGGTTTCCGGGCCGCAAAACGGATCTCAGACACGCTCAATCTATCCTATTATATGTTTAATTTTTTTCCTTGTCAACGCCGCCGCACAGGGTATTTGCAAAGGCTTCGATATTTTCTTCCCGCACGGACGGCATGACGGCCTTATAATGCTTCACCAGGTTGGTCATCATCCTGGCCATGAACCGGTCAAAGCCCTTCTGCTTATGGATATCCACCTCACCGCCGAACCCGGCGGCACAGACCGAGGCCTCCAGAAGCTCCCTGGGGAAATTCTCCAACAGCACCTGCTGTGTCTGCGCGGGAAAAGCGCTGCAGATAAAAAAGGCGGTTTTTTTACAATTCAGAAGCTCATTCCTGCCTGCTTCCAGAAAAGCCTTTGTTTCTTTCGGGATTTTCCCCATACGCACGGGCGCTCCTGTAATAATGCAGTCATAGCCGGCAAGCTGCGGTCTTCCGGCCGCCAGATTGGCAGCCGTGATCTGCGCCCCTCTTTTTTCCAGCTTCTTTTTCAGGATCTCCGCGCATTTTGCCGTTGTCCCCGTTTTACTCTGATAGCAAATCAAACATTTCATCTTAACAGTACTCCTGCCTTTTTCCTGAATCTAACCATTATCAATATCTTCCCGCCAATATCAGCACAGCGGGGCAAATACACGGAGGACGGAATCGAAAAGGCCTCCGATAATTCCCTGTTTGCAGTCCTTTAACGTAATTTCCCGGCTCGCCGCAATGGTTTCCAGACTGTCCTTTTTTAATTCCTCCAGCCCGCTCGTACGGTACAGAAGCGTGGCGCATTCGAAATGCAGGTACAGGCTTCTGAAGTCCATATTTACGCTTCCCACCACGCCGAACTCGTCGTCGCAGATATAGCTCTTTGCATGAATAAAGCCCGGCGTATATTCAAAAATCCGGATGCCCGCGCGCAAAAGCGGAGGATAATTGGAACGGGTCAGCCGGAAAATGGTTGGTTTGTCAGGAATGGCCGGCGTCACTATCCGCACATCCACACCCCTTTTGGCCGCCGTGCACAGCGCGTTTCTCATCACGTCGTCCACTATCAAGTAAGGCGTAAATATGTAGACATATTTTTTCGCCTGATGGAGAATGTCCAGATATACATTTTCCGCAATGGTTTCGTTATCCAGGGGCGAATCGGTATAGGGCTGCACGAAGCCCTTTCCCTCAAAAGGCCCCGGATGATGCACATGAGGCTTGAAGCAGCTGATATCCGTATCCTCTTTCCTGAAGGCATTCCACATTTCCAGGAACATCTCCGTAAAATTCCACACGCCGTCGCCCTTTAAGCGCACTCCCGTATCCTTCCAGTAGCCGAACCTGACCTTTTCATTAATGTATTCATCTGCCAGGTTGATTCCGCCCGTAAATGCGGTATGACCGTCTATGTCAAGGATTTTTCTGTGATCCCGGTTGTTCATTACCAGGGAGAAGAAAGGGATGACGTGGTTAAAGGCCATGCACTTAATCCCGTATCTTTCCAGTCCGGCGTAATAGCCGGCGGGCAGCAGGGTCAGGCATCCCATGTCATCGTAAATCATTCTGACATCCAGCCCTTCCTCCGCCTTCTGCTTCAGGATTTCCAGGATAGTTTCCCACATCCTGCCTTCCGCCACAATAAAATATTCCAGGAAAATAAAATGCTTTGCCTGGCGCAGCTCTTCCAGCATATCCACAAACATCTCTTCCCCGCTGGGATAATAGGTCACGTCCGTATTTTCATAGGCGGGGAAGTCGCTCACACGGCGCACATACTGAAACGTCCCCGCCGCGCGTCCGTGTATCTTTCCCAGACGATCCTGCAGTTCTCCCTCCTGTATCAGGGTATCCTTAAAAACATCATGCTGAGCATTCAGCTTCCTGCGCATATTCTGGGAAGGCTTTTTATCCCCTAAAAACAGATACAGCAGGCCGCCGAACAGCGGCAGCGTCATGATAAGGACAATCCAGCCTATTTTATAGGCCGAATTATCATCTTTTCCGATAATGTAGAGTACAATGGCGATACTCAGTGCGGTGAACGCCGTGGTGATCCAGCTGGAGTATCTCGCCAGCTTTTCCAGCATAAAAACAAACCAAACTATCTGAAGCAATATAAGAACAACCGTAATAACTATCCGATTGACCACAAGTCTTTTGTACTTCCCCTTCATCAGCTGTCTATCTTCCTTTCTGCTTCTCACGCCGCCCTACAGATGCGGCCGCTTCCCGGGGAACCTTTTTTTGAGCCTCCTGCGGGGTTTCCCGGATATTTTCCTGCGGGTTATCCGGTCTCCTGCCGTTGCGTCCCGCCACATCATTTCTTATCAGCTTATAGGCGGTTGCCGCAACCGGAACACCCAGAAGCATTCCACCGATGCCTCCCAGTCCGCCGCCCACCGTTACGGCCGCCAGCACCCAGATACCGGGAAGACCGATGGAGGAACCGACAACTCTGGGATATATCAGGTTTCCTTCCAGCTGCTGCAGCACTACAATAAATATGATGAACAGAAGCGCCTTCAGCGGATCTACCGTCAAAATCATGAATGCTCCCACCGCAGCGCCCAGATAAGCGCCTACAATGGGGATCAGCGCCGTAGCCCCGATAAATGCCCCGATCATCGGCGCATAAGGGAAACGGAACAGCAGCATTCCTATAGTACACAGTGTACCCAGAATTACCGCTTCCGTACACTGTCCTATTATAAAACTGGAAAAAGTTTCATTGGCGGTCCTGTAAATATACCTGATTCTGGCAACGGTACTTTCCTTCATATACGCATGCATAATCCTGCTCACCTGGGAATGCAGCTTTTCCTTTCCTGAAAGGATATAAATGCCGAAAATCAGGCCGATAAAAAAGTTCACCACGCTGCCGACCACAGCGCCCACTGCGGTCAATGTGGAATTCACAAAGCTGGTAAAGCCCGATTTTGCAACATCCGCCACTTTATCCATAACACTGTTCCAATCCACATTCTTCAGCATATCGGCAGTATTGCCTGCATTATTTTTCTCCAGCCATGCCGCCGCTTCCTCCAGGAAAATCGGCACATTCCTGCCGATTACGGCAAAGGCCTTCCCAAGCTCCGGCAGAACCAGCCTTGCAACCAGGGAAAAAATCCCCGCAACCAGCAGCAGGGACACAACGATGCTTACGCCTCTCCTGCTCGCCGCAACAAACCGGTTCTTTGTTTTCGGGAAATAAATTCGCTCCACCCGGACCATAATGATGTTGATAACATAGGCGACAGCCACTCCCAGAATCAGCGGAAACGCCACATTCCAGAGGTTTAGAGCAACTCCGGCTATCTGGTCAGAATATTTAATTCCAAGAATCAGCAGCGCCGCAAGGCAGATATAAATAATCACAGCAACATCCGTTTTCTTCTTTTTCATAGTACCTCCGTAGACTCCTGCAGGTTAGTTGCAACTTCCTGATAAACAATATTATTCTATATTACCACAAATCTTTCCAGAAATGTAGTCCTTTCCTGTTTTGTATAAAAATCGGAACAGAAAAAAAGTAACTGTCCTCCTCCTCCCGGGTTCCCGCAGGCACAAGGCGGCGACGGCAGGGACCCGGGCGGGGTGCGGACAGTTACAAAAAAAAACGCCAGACACAGAGGATATCAGAATCTGTGCTGGCAGTAGTACCAGTGGAAGGTGCCTTTGTATGAATTTTTTGAAAAATAAAGGGCTTCATCGGCGCGGGAGTACAGGTTTTCAAAGGTTTCTTTATCGGCTTCCCGGTACATGCCGATGGAACAGCTCAGCTGAAAATCATTTCCGTATTTTTCGGATAAAGCGCTGTAGTCCTGCAGAACGGCCCGGGCTTTTCCCTCCGCTTCCTTTCTGCCGCAGCAGCCTGCCTCGTATACTGCGAATTCATCGCCG
Source organism: Eisenbergiella porci (assembly GCF_009696275.1). Classification (GTDB taxonomy): domain Bacteria; phylum Bacillota; class Clostridia; order Lachnospirales; family Lachnospiraceae; genus Eisenbergiella; species Eisenbergiella porci. The sequence continues at coordinate 40,372 of NZ_VUMI01000024.1, read as the reverse complement.
CCCAGCCTGCCGATGACGGCTTCCTTTGCAAATATCCGGCGGAGGATATCGGCCATGTCCATGATGACCTTGTCGCCTGCCACATGCCCGTAGGTATCATTTACCGCCTTAAAGTCATCCAGATCGATCATATAGAAAATGCCGCCTTCACCGCTTTCCAGCCTTTTTTTCACATAATATTCAAAGCTGCCCCGGTTATAAAGTCCTGTCATCAGATCCTTTTCAGAAAGGCGTCTGTAGTAATCCACCGTCTTTTTCTCCGGCTCCGGCAGCATTTCCGTTTCTCCTGCAGCCTGGTCTGGCCTTCGGGCCGGCTGCCCGCAGCTGTCCTCCTGGGGAACGGATATATGAATATGTATAATCCGGTTCGCCTTTCCATCTTTTTTCCATACCATGCTTATACGGATGCTTGTTTCTGTCAATCCTGTAACTGAGAGGCCGGCATTGTCAAAAGCCTGTTCCTCATTACCGCGCTGAAATATTTTTTTTATCCGGAGAATGCCGTAGACCAGATAGGTATTTTCGGACAGCCGGGTGCATTGGTACCAGTCCTTCACCGGCCTGTACACATACTCCCTGCCATCTGCCCACTTACCGGAATCCAGTTCGCTTTTTATTTGTTCTGCAGTTGTGTAGTATTCATGGGCCCGGCTCCCTATTACCACCGAATTTTCCTCAAGAATACCGCCTATTTCCTGTATTTTACCCGAATTTTGTCCGCCCAGGCAGGTAAACATCAGCTGTTCTGTTAAGTCACATAATTCTCTATCTATCATTCCTGTACCTTTCCCGAGCACAACTTCCCTTTGCTCTATTTATAGAGCAATTATATCTTACTTTTTTACTAAAATCAATAATATATCCCACAATTGAATCTGGGAGGCCGCTGTTTGGAATTTCTATCCCTGCGGCGGTATTGGGAGTAATTCATGCAGAAAATAAAATACAATGTTTCTTTGGGCGCTAATATCCGCGCACTCCGCAGGGACTGCGGCCTGACTCAGGAGCAGACAATAGCAAAGCTGCAGCTTTTAGGCTGCAGCCTTACAAGAGGCTCCTATGCAAAAATAGAAGCCGGTATTCAGAATATAAGCGTACAGGAGCTACTGGCTATGAAAGAAGTTTTTCATGCGGATTTCGAAGACTTCTTCCAAAAACAGCCGGAAGAATAGTACGCTTTTTTCCGTCCTTCCCTGCGGCAGGGGCTTTCCCTCAACAGCCTGTCATAATACGGATAATCCCTTATCTGTTTCTTTCATGCCGTCTTTGCCCGGGCGGCCCACATTTCCTATTGTCTTGACCAGCCGCCGCTGCCTCCATTGCCTTCAGGCCGTTGGTGTTGGGGACCACCACGCTCTTTACATTCTTAATTATATTGCCGCTTGCTTCCACCAGCACGCTGTCCGGCATGCAGCTCAGTATTTCCCTGGCCTTTGCGGCACAGTAGGCCAGCGCTATCGACTTCGTCAGCCCATGGCCGGCACAATCTTTTGCCCGTTTTCTTCATGTTCGCTCCTATCTGCACGCATTTACGCGGCTGGTGATCTGGTTCCGCTCTAACCGCATTATAACAGATACCCGGCAAACAGGCAATGCCGCAGGACGGCGGGCTTGCTGCCGGTACAGCCGGCAGACGGCAAATAAATACAAACGAAAAAACTTAGGCGAAAAAAACTTCCGCAGACAGGTATTTATACCTGCAAGCGGAAGCCTTACACTGCCGGGAAATATTATCATTACAGCTGTGAAGCTGAGGAACAGTTATGAATCTGCAACTGTTTAAGCGTCCTTACATCTTCATGGACTATCCGAAAAATTTATACAATGCCCTGTGCGGTCATGGCCGTTGCAACCTTTTCAAAGCCTGCAATATTAGCGCCCGCAACATAGTTGCCTTCCATACCGTAACGCTTTGCAGCGTCATCCAGGTTATGGAAGATATTGATCATGATGCCCTGCAGCTTGCTGTCCACCTCTTCGAAGCTCCAGCTGAGACGCTCGCTGTTCTGGCTCATTTCCAGAGCGGAGGTTGCCACGCCGCCTGCATTTGCAGCCTTTCCGGGAACGAACAGAACGCCGTTCTTCTGCAGATACTCGGTAGCCTCCAGGGTGGTAGGCATATTGGCGCCCTCGCATACTGCCTTTACGCCGTTTGCAACCAGCCCTTCCGCATCGGAAAGTGTCAGTTCATTCTGGGTTGCGCAGGGAAGTGCGATATCCACCTTCACACTCCATACGCCCTTTCCGGAATGATATTCCGCATTGGGCCTGTAATTCAGGTAATCGGAAACCCTTCCGCGTTTTACTTCTTTGATTTCCTTAAGCGCCGCCAGATCAATTCCCTCCGGATCGTATACCCAGCCGGTGGAATCGGAGCAGGTTACTACCTTAGCGCCCATCTGCTGTGCTTTCTGGATAGCATAGGTGGCCACATTACCGGAACCGGAAACTGCGATGGTCTTACCCGCAATATCAATGCCGTTGCACTTGAGCATTTCCTTTGTCATGTACAGGAGTCCGTAGCCGGTAGCCTCCGTCCTTGCCAGGGAACCGCCGTAAGTAAGCCCCTTGCCTGTCAGAACGCCTTCATAAACATTGCGGATTCTCTTATACTGGCCGTACATATAACCGATTTCCCTTGCGCCGGTTCCGATATCTCCGGCAGGAACATCTGTGTCTGCGCCGATATGTCTGTAAAGCTCCGTCATGAAGCTCTGGCAGAATGCCATGAGCTCTCTGTCGGATTTCCCTTTCGGGTCAAAGTCGGAACCACCCTTTCCTCCGCCGATGGGAAGTCCTGTCAGGGAGTTCTTGAACACCTGTTCAAAACCAAGGAACTTGATGATGCCAAGGTTAACGGAAGGGTGCAGACGCAGGCCTCCCTTATAGGGTCCGATAGCGCTGTTGAACTGAACACGGTATGCTGTATTCACATGAACCTGGCCCTTGTCGTCTACCCACGGTACCCGGAAGATAATCTGACGTTCCGGGTTAACCAGTCTTTCCAGTAAAGCATCTTTTCTGTATGCTTCCTCATTGGCTTCCACTACGACTCTGAGAGATTCCAGAACTTCCTTAACTGCCTGATGGAATTCAGGCTGTGCAGGATTTTTCTCCACTACCTGTGCAATGACCTCATCTACATATGACATGTATGATTCCTCCTTTAATTGTTTTACAAAAAATGCCCGGGACAGAAAACTGGCCTGGGCATTCCAGATGGCTTTGTCCGGCTCTTATTATATAATGGATAAAGCCTGTACGCAAGTACTTTATTACGTTAAATTGACGAAATTTGCTAAAAAGCACCTGTTTATAGATACTTTTTCAGCTTTTCAATGGTTTTTTCCTCAAAATCCATGAGTTCGCGGGCAAGCTCCGTGCTCTCATTTCCGGCATTTTCATAGTGGTTCAATGCCTTCCACATGCTTGTCAGCCCCCTGTTACTGCCCTGAATCATCAGTTCCGCAATATGGCTGGTGCTGGTATTCAAAAGCGTATTGGCCTGTATCCCGCCCTTAAGCATCAAATCAGTGACACCGCTGCTGCGGTACTCCTCCGCACGCCCCTCCAGCATCTCATGCCTGGCTTTATCCCTGATTTCTGAAAACTTCAGTTCCTGCCTGCTTAGCTGCAGGGCAAAGGCATCATCCGTCAGCTTGGGGCTGACAGCTTCTATCGCTTTGATTCCCATTTCTGCATTTTTTTGGATTTCCCTGTATATAGCCGCATCATCACTTCTCATACTCCGCCTTCCTTCCCGGTTGTGTACGCTCCGTGCTGTCCGGGGGTTTTTCCGCTGGCTCCGTTATCCGGTTCTACTCCGGCGCTGGCGGGTGTTTTCTGGTGCATTTCAAAAATGGGATGTTTCTAACTGTTCTGTCCTGTCAGGAATCGGCTAACGCGGCTGAACTCCTCACATAAGCGTCTAAATACGCCGGCGCCTTGCGGCACGGCGTATTTAGATGCTTATGTTCGTCAGACAAGCCGCTAAAAGCAGCCGGTTCCTGGCAGGGCAGGGCAGTAAGAAACATCTCCATTTTTTCTCATGCACCGGAAAACACCCGCCAGCGCCGGAGCAGGACCGGATAGCGGAGCGGCGGAAAAACCCCCGGACAGCACGGAGCTGAGCCGTAGTTATTGAAAAAAAATATATTTTTAAAAAATGAAAAACCGGAAATACTTTTTTTAGTAAGTATTTCCGGGGAGATTTTTATTATTCATTTTTATTTTCTTTATTCTTCTTTATAATTATGACGGTTTCTTATTTAATTAGTTACGTTACGCGCCGTGCGGCCTTGTGCTGTGGGGATTTCGCCCCATACTGCTGCCGGCCGGCCCGAAATGGGAGGCGGGAAGCAGTATGGGCGCAATCCCTGCAGCGCAAGGCCGCACGGGTCACAAACAACAAATTAACTATTTTAATACATCCGTCTTAATATATCCGGTCTCGCCTTTGAATTTGACCTTTGTCCAGCCGTCGGCCTGTTTCATCAGGATTTCCACTTCGTCACCGGAGTATCCCACGCCCAGCCTGTCGGCTGTTTCGCTTGCGGATTTACGGACATTAACGGTGGTGGTAAGGCGGTAGGTTCCGCTGTTGGGTACATTGGCAGACGGCGCGCCGTCACCTGCGCCCGGCGTATCAGCCTGGCCGTTGTGTGTGGTATTATCAGTGTTTGCCGTATTATCGGTATTGGCGGTATTATCAGTATTATCTGCGTTAGCCGCTTCGTTTCCCGCTTCGGCATTTCCGTCATCTGCATTCTCAGGTTCTTCGGAAACCGCTTCCAGGAACTCCGATTTGATAAAGGCCTCCTGGCCGTTATAATCAATTTTGGACCAGCCGTTGGCACGGTTCTCCAGGAGGGCGAACTCATCTCCCACCTGAGCCTTTCCAAGAGAATCGGCTGTCTCACTGTCGGACTTTCTGATATTGACCACATCAGTGGCCTTTACCCTAGAAGAGGCAGCTTCCCCTGCATTATCGGCAGGCTCCTGGCCTTCTTCTTCAGTAGTCTCCGTCTCGCTTACTGTTTCGGCTTCCGCCAGGGCATCACCGACCGCTGTCTTGAGCTTCTCGGACAGATCGGTAAGGAATGCGGCAAGCTCTTCATTCTCCGTCACGGCTTCGTTATATTCTACCTGAACTTTATTGAACAAATCCACCACATCGTCCTGCTTGGTTACGTTGGTGCGGTATTCCTTCATGGACTCATCTTCCGAGCAGTCATGGATATAGTAGGAATCATCCGCCTTCCGGCAGACAATGTAGGTATTCAGCCCCGTCACCTTCTGGTCAATATCGTGGAACTTGGCATAATAGGTGACATAGACAACATAGGAATCCTCGATGGGGCCGGGCTTCGTATAGCAGTTGATATCATCATAGCTTTCCAGGTATTTGCTCTTTTCCTGGATGCGCAGCAGCTCGGCCTGATCCGAATAGTCCTTCAGGGACTTGACAGTCTCCATGTCTCCCTCTGCGGCCGCATTATAATATTTCTTCATCAGTGAATTGATTTCGGGATAGGCGTTGACCTCCATGGGCACATTGGGAATGGCCTCTGTGGACTGTGTCTGCGCAACTGCAGCCTGGGACTGTTCCTGGGCAGCATCCTTGTCGCCCGATTTCTTGCCTATCAGCGAACCGAGCAGAATCCCGATCCCCAAAAGCACCACCGCAGTCACAATGATAACGGCAAGCGACTTCTTGTTCTTTTTCAGCAGTTCTATAAATTCGTTCAGCGCACCCTCCGACTTGGAGCCATCAGGCATTTTCTTCTGTTCCTCGCTCAATTTCACACCTTCAATCCTGAAAACATCGACTTTAAAACAGAACCGCCCTGCGGCGGTTCTCCAGTTACACTTGGCTGATATATTCACAGCAAGGCAAATTATATGCCAGAGTGACACAAATGCACCCGACAGGAATCGAACCTGCATTAAAGGCGTCGGAGGCCTCCGTTCTATCCATTAGACTACGGGTGCATAAGATATGTTGATGCACTGATTAAATATTACAAATTTGTTACATGCACCACTCTGACATATAATAGCACAAGTTTTTCCGGTTGTCCAGATCTCATTTTGGAAAAATAGAAAATTTATAGCATCTTAAGAATTATTCAGAATATCAAAGAATTGTTATCTTTCCGCTTTTCAGGCTGAAATAGTAAACATTGTCCGATAAAAGCTCCTCCTCAGGCACATTCTGTGCATTTACTTCCCGCACCATATCATATAGATGCTCTCTGTCTTCCACTCCCGTATCCGCAAGCAGAATCACTTCATGTACGGAACTGGGCAGAATATAAAAATCATGTCCCAGCTTACCGGCATAGCTTTCCAGAATCCCGGGATACAAAATGGCTGCCGCTCCATAAAAATGCTGCTTATTGGTAAGTATGTACATTTTACGCTCCGGCTCCTTTTCCAGGGGAAGCCCTGCCAGGAATTCCGCAATCCCGTCCAGTATGGCCCGGCACTCCTCATCCTCCTGCGTTTTCTCACCCTCTGCTGTCAGCTCCAGCTTTTCCTCTACTGCCTTCCTGACTATGTCATGCATGAAATCATCCATGTCGGAAAGCTCGTCAGGCAGTATGCGCGGCATATTCTCCAACGCATCCCGGTAAAGCGTCTCTTCGTCCACATCCCAGTACCGGGCGTGCATATCGCTGATCAGGACACAGGCGCAGCCCATGTTATCGCTCATAAGGATACAGCAGTATACAATGGCAAGATCCAGAAATTCCCTGTGGGGATGGCCGCCAAGCAGCTCCTGATTCTTCTCACAGTTAATCAGGCGGCAGGCCAGCCTCGGCTTCACCATCTTATAATCGTGGAAAAAATCCATATTCAGGTTCTGCTCCGGTTTATTTTCCTCATAAACCGTACATACCTGGCGGACGATTTCCCCCATCGTTTTTCCTCTCTTATATTCCTCATAAAGCCCGTCCAGATATATGGTGGAAGCGACGTCGCTGTCCCCGTCCATGAAAATAATCCCCGTAAGATTAACGCCGTTGTTCTTTAATACTGTGCTTACGGACAGGGAAACGCCGTCTCCCAGATAGGCCTGTGCGCCATCCTTAACTTTTTTTACAAATTTTTCAAAATCCATTTAATATCCTCTCTTTGTTAGAATTTAAGATTTGATTTTCAGACATGCTTTTCGATCCGATAAAATTTGGTTCATGAGGCATTTGGGCCGCGGCTTTCGTCCGGCCGGAGGCCGCATTTTCCATGAAATAAAAAAGACAATGAAAACTCTGCCATGCAGAAATCCCATTGTCTTATAGGCTAAATAATAGAACAGCATTCTGTTGCTGATTATGCTCTGGACAGATATTCTCCGGTTCTGGTGTCGATCTTAATCTTGTCCCCCTGGTTTACGAACAGAGGTACATATACAACAGCTCCGGTTTCCACTGTAGCAGGCTTGGATGCGCCTGTAGCGGTATCTCCCTTAAATCCGGGTTCTGTTTCGGTGATCTCCAGTTCTACGAAAAGAGGAGGCTCCACTGCAAATACGCCGCCATTGGTTGAGCATATCTTGCATACTTCATTTTCCTTTACGAATTTAAGCGCATCTCCGACAGTCTCGGAATTCAGCGCAACCTGATCATAGGTTTCCATATCCATAAAGGTAAATAAATCACCGTCAGAATATAAATACTGCATATCTTTTCTATCAATACGTGCCTGCGGGAATTTTTCAGTAGGACGGAAGGTCTTTTCCACCACGCCTCCGTTAATGATATTTTTCAGCTTAGTCCTTACAAAAGCGGCGCCCTTGCCAGGTTTCACATGCTGGAATTCTACTATCTGAAAAATATTGCCATCTACTTCAATTGTAATACCATTCCTGAAATCACCTGCAGAAATCATAAAAAATATTCCTCCTAAATTTTCACGTTTAATTCCCTACTAGTTTATAATAAAAATATGCTTTTTTCAACTGTTTTTTTACAGAATTTGCTTTTCCAGTATAAAATCTATGGCCTGGAGGTATCCGTCCAGCCCCTGGCCGTAGATTTGGCGGTCACAGGAGGGCGCGGTAACGGAGGTTTTCCGGAATTCCTCCCGTTTCGTGATATCGGAAATATGGATCTCCACCTTGGGCACCGTAATGCTTGCAAGCGCGTCTCTGATGGCATAGCTGTAATGGGTGAAGGCGCCCGGATTGATGACAATACCATCCGTCCCGTCAAAATAGGCTTCCTGCAGCCGGTCTATAATCGCGCCCTCGTGGTTGCTCTGGAATACGGTCACCTCGCAGCCCGCTTCCTTCCCTTTTTCCTCCAGGAGCTTCTGCAGATACGCATAATCCTGGGTCCCATAAATATTCTTCTCACGAATTCCGAGGAAATTCAGGTTCGCCCCGTTAATTACAAGTATTTTCATTTTATCTCCCTTCCGGCTGGATGTCCGTTCCATCCAGTATCTCTTCCAGCAGCTCTTCAAAATCCTTCCCGTCCACGTCCACCACCCGGTCGGCGGCCTGTTCGTAAATGGGGTTCCTTACGGCGAGCAGCCTGCGTATCTCCCCTTCGGGATCGGGCTTTTGAAGCAGCGGCCGGGTGGTGTCCCCCTTCAGTCTTTCGTATACCGTTTCCGGGCGGATCCTTAAAAAGACCACAAAGCCCAGCTGCTTTAACAGCGCCTGGTTCTCCTCCCGCATGGGAAGCCCGCCGCCGGTGGAAATCACCTGGCCGGGGTCAGCTTCCAGAAGGCTTTTTACCGCCTGGGTTTCCAGCTGCCTGAACCCTTCTTCCCCATAGGAGGCAAAGATGTCCGACACGCTCATCCCCTGCTCCTTTTCGATCCATCTGTCCGTATCCAGGAGCGGACGGCGCAGCCTGTAGGAAAGCCGGATGCCAAGGGTTGTTTTCCCGCTTCCCATGAAGCCGATAAGAATAATATTTCTTTTGTTCCTACTCATTTTTTTCCAGTTCCTTTTTCATCTGTTCATAGCAGAATGCCGCATCCTCTTCCTTCACCTTCAGGCCGGTCCACAGCTCGAAGGCTTCCACACCCTGATACAGCAGCATCTTCAGGCCGTTGCAGGCTTTTCCTCCCGTTTCTTCGGTCAGGCGCATGAACCTGGTATTCGCCGGACGGTAAACCAGATCAAAGCCCGTATGTATCAGCCGGTAGAAATCCCGATCCTCAATCACCGCTTCTTCCGTATTGGGGGCAAGTCCCACGGAGGTTCCCTGAATCGCCAGATATTTCTTTTCAGGAAGGCTCTTCCAGCCGCAAAGCTCCATGGGCAGGATACACTGCCGCCCTGCCGCGAGATTGGCCTCCTCTGCAACAGCCTGCGCTTTTTCCAGGCTCCGGTTCAGCAGATACACTCTTTTAGCGCCCCGCAGCGCACAGAGAAAGGCTGCCGCCCTGGCCGCGCCGCCCGCGCCCAAGAGAATCACCTCTTCCCCGGACAGGCTGATCCCTTCGGAAACCAGCGCCCGGTACAGGCCGGGGAGATCCGTGTTATAGCCCTTGAAGCCGTTTTCCGCCGGGACAAGCGTATTTACCGCACCGATTAAGGACGCTTCCCTGTCAATCTCCGCAAGGTACGGGATCACTGCGCTCTTATGAGGAACCGTCACATTCACTCCCAGCAGCTGCAGCGCCCGGGCGCCTTCCACGGCCTGCTTCACCTGGTCCCCGTCTACCAGGAAGGGCACATATACCATATTGATCCCGCACCGCTTCGCCAGCGTATTATGAATAACAGGGGAAAGCGTATGCTCCACAGGATTACCGAACAGACCGCAAATCCTTGTTTTTCCGTCAATCATCTTTCCTGCCCTCCTTTTCCAGTTTCTTCTTATAAAAATGAAGAACGATTTTTTCCAGATAGCGCTTTAGGACGATCTGTATCTCTTCCCTGGGGTTGATGGGCTTAACAAGAAAGCTGTACAGCCCCGCATTCCTGGCGCCCCACACATCCGTAAACAGCTGGTCGCCCACAAAAAAAGTGTTCACATCGTCCGTCCCCATCAAATCCATGGCCCGTTCATAATTTTTAACGCCCGGCTTTCCCGCCTTGTAAATATAACGGACATGCACGGCGTCATTGAACATTTTCACCCTGGGTTCCTTGTTGTTGGAAAGCAGCAGGCATTCATACCCGATGGCCTTCAGCCGCTTGAAAAGAGCGATGCTCCTCTTGTCAGCCGGCGCCCCATGGGGCACCAACGTATTATCAATGTCAAAAATAATTCCCCGGTAGCCCTTTTTATACATGCCCTCGTAATCTATCACGTAGGCGCTCTCCACATATTTATCCGGATAAAACCTTTCAAACATCTGTTTTCTTCCTTTTCCTCATTTCCACCGGACCGCCTGCAGCCAGGCCGCCTGTCAGTCGCCTTCCTCCAGTATCCCCGCCGCTTCCAGAAGCTTCTTCGTATAAGGATGCTCCGGATGGAAATAAACCTGTTCCACGTCGCCGCTTTCCACGATTTCCCCATCCTTCATGATCATCACCCGCTGGCTCAGCTGGTACACCACGCGCATATCGTGGGAGATAAAAAGGATGGCAAGCCCCATCTCCTTCTGTATGCTGCGCAGGAGGGCGATAATCTGCGCCTGTATGGTTACGTCCAGGGCGGAAACCGGTTCATCCGCTATCAGAAGCTTCGGGGACAGCATCAGGCTTTCCGCAATGCAGACGCGCTGCCGCTGGCCTCCAGACAGCTGTCTGGGATAGCGCTGCGCCAGCTTTTCCTCCAGCCCCACCCTGCGCAGCATCTCAGACACCTTTTTTTCTCTCTCCGCCCTGTTAAGCCCCGTGTTCAGGCGGAGCGGCTCTTCCAGAATCCATCCCACCTTTTTCGCAGGATTGAGGGAGCTGAAGGGATCCTGGAAAATCATCTGGGGATGCTCCGATTTCTGGACAATCACCCCTTCATATTTGGGAATCAGGCCCAGGAGCGCTTTGGAAAGCGTTGATTTCCCGCAGCCGCTTTCTCCCACCAGACCCATAACCTCCCCTTCCCGGATGGAAAAGGAAACGCCCTTTAAAACGTCCAGATCCTTCTTGGGGCGGAACACGCTGCCCGCCTCCTGGGAATAGGAAACCCGCAGATCCTTCACCATCAGAATATTGTTCGTCTGTGTATTTTCCATGTCAAACCTCCGCCGGCTTTTCGCATCTGGGGATGGCAGCTATCAGGTTTTGCGTATAGCTTTCCTTCGGCGCATCAAAAATCTGATCACATGCGCCTTCTTCCACGATCCGGCCGTCCTTCATCACCACAATCCGCTCGCAGAGACGTTTTACCAGGCTCAGATCATGGGAGATGAATAAAATCCCTGTTTTTTTCTCCCGGTTCAGCTTTTTCAAAAGCTTTACAATTGCCAGCTGCACCGTCACATCCAGCGCTGTCGTGGGCTCATCCGCTATCAGCAGCGCCGGATCGCAGATCATGGCCGCCGCTATCATGACACGCTGTCTCTGGCCGCCGGATATTTCATGGGGATAGGAATGGTAAATTCGCTCCGGATCGGGAAGCTCCACCGCGCGGAGCATTTCCATCGCTTTTCCCTTCCTGTCCTCCCGGCTCATGGAAGGGCGGTGTATCCGCAGGCTTTCCTCCACCTGCCAGCCTATCCGGTATACGGGATTGAGGGAGGTCATCGGTTCCTGGAAAACAATGCCGATGTCATCCCCCTGATAGCCGCGCAGCTGATTTCTCGGACAGGTCAGAAGGTCGGTGCCGTGAAACATTATCTGTCCTGTTTTTTTCATATCGTGCCGGCGGAGAAGCCCGGCGATTGCCAGCGCTGTCATGGATTTTCCCGAGCCGGATTCCCCTACCAGCCCCACGATATCCCCTTCTTCCATATGCAGGTTAAAATGATGCACCACGGTTTCCGGGACCAGGTGATCATGAAATTCCAGATTCAGATCGATTACGTCAAGCATCGCTTACCGCCTTTCCAGAGGGAGCACACAGCCTCCCCTAATCCCTTTTTAAGCCTTCCGCAAGCAGGCTGAAGCCAAGCACCATCACCACGATAAAAATGCCCGGAAACAGGGCAAAGCCCGGCGCGGAAAAAATATAGGTCTGCGCTTCGGAAAGCATCCGGCCCAGGCTGGCATCCGGCGGCTGCACGCCTATCCCCAGATAGCTCATGCCCGCTTCCGCCAGAACGGCGTTGTTAAAGCCGATCATGACTGCCGGGACCAGCACGGATATGGTGTTGGGCAGGATATGCACGAACATGATGCGCAGATGCCCCGCGCCGGCCAGCCTGGCCAGCTTCACGTAATCCATGTTTTTGCAGCGGATGAACTCCGAGCGCACGATTCTGGCAAAGCTGGGAATGAAGGCGATGCCTAAGGATATGATCACGTTGCCCTTTCCCGGCCCCAGAAGGCTAATAAATACCAGCGCCAGAAGGATGCTGGGAAAAGCAAACACCACATCGATGATGCGCATCAGCACCTCGTCCAGAAGCCCGCCGAAATACCCTGTAAAAGCCCCCAGCAGCACGCCGAAAAAGGTGCCGATGGCCACGGTGGACAGCGCCACCAAAAGCGTGGTTCCGCTGCCCTTCATCACACGGCTTAAAATATCTCTTCCGAAATTATCACAGCCGAAGGGATGTGCAAGGGAAATACCGGAAAGCTTATTTGCGTTGTCCATAGCGGTGGGATCATAGGGCGTGTAAAAAATGCCCACCAGCATCACCAGAAGGACAATTCCTGTAAGTATGCTTCCCAGAATAAAATTCAAGTTCTTTTTTTTCATTATTAAGCCTCTTCCCACCGGTTTCCGGTCGCATGGAGCGCTGTAAATAAAATGCAGCCGCCCAAACCGTTACGCCGGCAGACTTTCCGGTTACTGTACACGGATCCTGGGATCGATTTTCTTGTAAATAAAATCCACCAGGAAGTTGATGAAAATAACAAGAAAGGCCAACAGCACAATGATGGCCTCCACCACAGGATAATCCCGGTTGGAAATGGAGGTGAGCAGGATTCTGCCCAGCCCCGGAATATTAAAAACCTGTTCGATAATAATGCTTCCCGCTATCATATCCGCAAGGGCCATTCCCAAAAAAGTCACTACCGGAATCATGGCGTTCTTCAGAAGATGTCTATACATCACATTCCTGGTGCTGTTTCCCCTGCTGTACGCCGTTCTCGCATAATCCTGGCGCATTTCATGCACAATAGAGCTGCGCAGCAGCTTCACCGCCATGGCCGCCTTGGGAAGGGCAATGGCCAGCGCCGGGAAAAAGAGGTAGCCCAAAAAGCCCGGAATGCTTTTTGTATAGGAAACATAGCCGCCCGGCGTAAACAGATGCAGAATCAGCCCGAACAGGAGCGTAATCAGTATCCCTGAAAAAAACGGCGGCACAGCCATGATGATCTGATTGAGCGCAGAAACCACATGGTCGGCGGTTCCTCCCTCATGCTTTGCCGTATACAGGCCAAGCGGTATGGAAATAAGCACCATCATGGCAAAGGACATCAGAGTCAGGGTCAGGGTTACCGGAATTTTATCCGACACCATTTTCGTTACAGGCATGCTGTAGCTGTAGGAGGTTCCCATATCGCCCTGCAGCAGGCCGCCCAGCCAGGCGGCATAACGTACGGGAATCGGACGGTTTAAGCCCATCTCATCCCGCAGCGCCTCCACCTTGGCCTGCGTAGCCTCCGTACCAAGCTTCGCAGTGGCGGGATCCCCCGGTATCACTGCAAACGCCAGAAACACCAGGAAGGATACCACCAGAAGGGTCGCTGCCATGGATATCAGTTTTTTCATAAAATATTTCACGTCACACTCACTCTCCCCTGCGAAGCTGCCGCAGCTTATTCTTTGTAAATGTGCAGACCTGTCTGAACTATAACTATTCTTCCACGATATAAAGCTTGGAAACATCCTGTACGTACAGCGGATAGAATTCGTAGCCTGCATATTTTTTATTCAGCGCCACCAGATAGGGCAGATCCTGAATATAAACATTGGCCGCATGCTCTGCCAGCAGTGTTTCACATTCCTTGAAGGCAGCCGTTTTCTCGTCATCATCGATGGTAGCAAGCGCTTTCGCATAAGCGGCGTCATAATCGGCATTGTTAAAATTGATGAAATTATTGCCCGCGGTGGAAACAAATCGGGAAAGCAAAGCGCTTGGCGTCAGGGCCGAGGCATCCACGCCTACCACCGTAGCCTGGTAATTTCTTTCCGCATAGACATCGGACAGCCAGCTGTCCCATTCAATCAGGTTAATGTCAGCGGTTACTCCGATTTTCTTCAGCTGCTCCACCAGAACCTGGGCGGTGTCGATGTGCTGCTGGTAGTTGGAGGGCACGGTGATGGTGAAGGAAAATCCGTTTTCATATCCGGCTTCCTTCAGAAGCTCTTTGGCTTTCTCCAGATTCACAGCATACATATCTGAAAGCTCAGGCATAAAATATTTTTCAAAAGCGGGGAACATGCTGCTGCCGATGACCGTTCCCTTTCCTGCGGAAATCATGTCCATGACTCCCTGGGGATCGACTGCATAGCAAAGCGCCTGGCGCACTCTTTCATCGTTAAAAGGCTCCGCCGCATTATTCAGGTAGAGTGCCTGCACCAGATTCATGGTTCCCTCCAGCACCTGGTAATTATCTCCCAGCTGTTCCGCCTGGGCGGTGGTCACTCTGGCAAACATATCAATGGAGCCGCCATTTAAATCCATGACGATGGAATCCGCATTGGCGCACACCTTGAAGGTGACATGCTCGATATTGGCCGGAATCCCCCAGTAGTCGTCAAATTTTTCTATGACAAAATTCTCCTGCGGGGAACGGGACACATATTTGTAGGGGCCGGTACCGATGGGATTGGTATCCGGGTTCTCATTGGAAGCGGGAATAACGGCATTGGTCATATAGGCAAGAAAATCGGTGTCCGGGCCGTCCAGCACCACTTCTATTGTTTTATCATCCACAATATTCACGCTCTGAATATGGGAATACGCCGCTACCAGGGGTTCCCCGTTCGTGGTATCGGCGCATCTGTCTATGGAATACTTCACGTCCTGCGCCGTTACCGGACTGCCATCATGAAATTTTCCCCCGTCTCTCAGGGTAAAGGTGTAGGTGGTGGCATCTTCCGATATCCGATAATCACTCGCAACCGCCGGCTGCAGCTCGCCGCTGCTGTCAGGCTTCACAAGTCCCTCATACAGGTTGAACAATACCTCTTCAGTTCCTGCCGCCACCGCCTTGTGGGGGTCAAGACTATCTTCAATGTCCTGAGGTATGCCAATCGTTATCTGAGAAGAGTTCTCACCTGCCTTATCACCTGAGCATGCGCTCAGTGCAATAGTTAGTGTTGTGCACACTAAAGTCAAAAGAAACCTTTTCAAAGTCTTTTTCTTCATGTGTTTTTCCTTTCTCTCTCAGCACTTTTCCGACTGGGCGTGAAAAGTACCTTTTCTTTATTTAGTTTTACCGCCCTATTGTATACAAAAACAACTTAAAAAGCAAGAATTTTTTTCGGGCATGGGGATAATTCGTTGGCGTGGGGGGCCATCCCGGCTCTGTTTTGGGGGCCAGCGGTTTGCGCTGAGCGTAAGAAAGGGATTCAGGAGTGCTAAAATATGTCGCCAAAGGAGATTTTGGATGGATTTTAGCTGTAACTGTGAGGGCAGCGGACAGTTACGAAATAGAAAGGAAAAGGGCGTGGAAATGGAAAGTTGTAAAAATCCTCTGTGGATTGGGCGCACGGAGGATTTTTTGAAGTGGTGTATTGGAATATAAGTTTTTTTAGGATTTTACGATTTTGTTGTATTTAATGGTGAAATAGAATTGGATGAGGGTGCTGATGAGGACGAAAATCAGGTCCCAGCCGGTGATGAAGTAGATCCATTTTTTTGCGGTTTGGAACCATGGGGTCTGTTCGAAGAATTTGCCGCCGAAAAAGATGAAGAGGAGGAAAAGGACGGCTATGAAGAGGAAGGTCAGTCTCCATTTATTGGCTTTGTCTACTTTTGCCCTGGCGGCGGTGAGTTTTTGTTTTTTTTCTTCGGTCATGGTTTTCTCTTTCTTATTTTGTGGTAATTACTTTTTTGAGTTCGTCCATAAAGGTGTTGATGTCTTTGAATTCCCTGTATACGGAGGCAAAACGGACGTAGGCAACGGCATCCAGGCTTTTGAGTCTGTCCATTACCAGTTCACCTATGACCTGGCTGGGGATTTCTTTTTCTTCCTTGTTAAAGATCTCTGTCTCCACTTCGTCTACCAGGCGTGTGATCTGGTTGGCGCTGACGGGTCTTTTGTGGCAGGCGCGGAGTACACCGGCTTCTATTTTGGATCGGTCGTAGGTTTCCCTGTTGTTGTCTTTTTTGATGACTATGAGGGGAATGGTTTCTACTTTTTCGTAGGTGGTGAAGCGTTTGCCGCATTCATCACATACGCGGCGTCTTCTGATGGAGTTGTTTTCATCAGCAGGTCTGGAGTCGATGACTCTTGTGTTGTCGTGGCCGCAAAATGGACATTTCATAATTTAAACCTCCGAATGCCCGCAAAAAGGCACTTTATTTTTACTTATTATAACGAAGGTTTGGTTTTATGTCAACTTAGGAACTGGTGTTCGGATATCAGGCGCGGGAACAGCGTTTTTGGTCGCAAAAAAAGACGGGCATGGGTGTTTTTTGTCCGTCTTTTTTCAGCCGGGTTATTCCGGTAAATCTACAATTATAATATCGGGGCCGATCTGCTTGATATCGTTGTAGCAGATTACATGATCCGTGTCACAGGAAAAAAAGGATTTCCATTTGGCTCCGCCGGGTACGATCAGTTTGCAGATGCAGCCGCTGCACTGGTCGAATTCAAAATCCGTCACATGTCCCAGCTTTCTGCAGTCTCTGAGATTTATGACTTCCTTGCATTTCAGCTCTGAAAAAAGCATATCCGTCTCCCTGTCCGCTTGGCGCGTGGTCTTTTACTGTTATTATATGCTTTTTCATTTTTTCGGTCACATTTTTCAATCGGGCGGTTTTCAGGCGCTGAGGTAATTTTTCATTACCTTGAGGGCATTTTTTTCAAGCCTTGACACCTGGGCCTGGGAAATGCCGATGATTTCCGCTACCTCCATCTGGGTTTTCCCTTCGAAAAAGCGGAGGGAAATGATTTCATATTCTCTGTCGTTCAGTTTTTTCATGGCTTCACTGAGGGAAAGGTGCTCCACCCAGGTTTCTTCCTTATTTTTTTTATCGCTGATCTGATCCATGACATAGAGGGTGTCGCCGCCGTCGGTGTAGACCGGCTCATAAAGGCTCATGGGATTCTGGATGGCGTCCAGGGCGTACACAACGTCTTCCTTGGGGATCCCGATTTCCGTTGCCACTTCGGCAATGGTGGGTTCCTTCTGGTTTTGCTTTATGAGGTTTTCTTTTGCGTAAATTGCCTTGTAAGCCGTGTCCTTCAGTGATCTGCTTACACGGATGGCGTTGTTGTCTCTCAGGAATCTCCGGATTTCCCCGATAATCATGGGAACCGCATAGGTACTGAATTTCACGTTCAGCGTGGAGTCAAAGTTGTCAATGGCCTTGATCAGTCCGATACAGCCTATCTGGAACAGATCGTCCACATTTTCATTGCTGTTGGAAAACCGTTTGATCACGCTGAGCACCAGCCGCAGGTTTCCTTTGATATACTGCTGTCTGGCTTCCTCATCCCCTTCTTTTATCCGCTCAAACAGCTGCGTTTTTTCTTCATTGGTAAGCACCGTAAGCTTTGAAGTATTTACCCCGCATATTTCCACCTTATTCAGTGCCATTGCCGAATCCTCCTGCTCTCATTTTCTACTAAAGAGAATTCTCACAATTCCTGCCAATTATACCATCCAAAAAATACAAAATATGGAAGGGGGGGAAGGGCGTCTGAGGGTTCGGGGGCAGGGGACAGGGCGGCGGGGATTGCGGGGGGCGGCGGGAGGGAGTTTTTTATGGAACCAGTCAGTCCGGGCATTGCGATGAGCCTTGGGCGAAAAATTATGTCAGGAAAGCCTTCCATAATTTTTAAGTCTCATCTCCATGGACTGAAAAGGTTCCATAAAAAACTCCCTCCCGCCGCCCCCCGCAATCCCCGCCGCCCTGTCCCCTGCCCCCGAACCCTCAGACCCGCTGCCCGGTACTGTTTGGCTGCGTTTTAGTAATGCGGATAAAAAAATATTATGGCATTCTGTTTTAGCTATTGCTGTATGATGGGACGGATGCTTGTTATAGTCGTCCGCATTATGCTATGGATAGGCAAATTATATACTAAATATAAGTCCTTTTATTTTCTCCCGGCTGCCGGAAACTATACTTTTTTCAGGATAAGCGCAGCTGTCCTCCCCCCTCACTCCTTGACCATTTCGCGTTTGAGGCGTTTCATGATCTTTTTTTCGAGGCGGGATATGTAGGATTGGGAGATGCCAAGGAGGGTGGCCACTTCTTTCTGGGTCATTTCCTGGCCGTCGGGGGTGTTGAGGCCGAACCTTAAGTTGATGATAGTTTTTTCACGGTCGGTGAGTTTGTTGATGGCCTTGAGGAGGAGCTTTCGTTCCACTTCGTTTTCGATGTCGCGGTAGATAACGTCCTCGTCTGTTCCCAGGATGTCGGAAAGGAGGAGTTCGTTGCCGTCCCAGTCCACATTCAGGGGTTCGTCAATGGATACCTCAAGGCGGGTTTTGTTGTTTCTGCGCAGGTACATGAGAATTTCATTTTCAATGCAGCGGGAGGCATAGGTGGCCAGCTTGATGTTTTTGTCGGGCTTGAAGGTGTTGATGGATTTGATCAGGCCGATGGTCCCGATGGAGATCAGGTCTTCTACGCCCACGCCGGTATTGTCGAATTTTTTTGCTATGTAAACCACAAGTCTGAGATTATGTTCTATGAGAATATTTTTTGCTTCGTCTTCATATTCTGTTCCCAAGTCACTGATGATTTCATTTTCTTTTTCTGATTCAAGGGGCGGGGGAAGTACCTCGGCGCCTCCGATATAATGAATGTCGCCCTGTCCTGATAAAAGGAAACTGGGTTCCCTGCGAATCATTTTAAACTGCATTTTTCCTGGTATTGCAACTTTTAATATCATGTCCGTTCCTCCGATTTTCAAGTAATGCAGGATGCAGGATCATCTGGTATGCGCCGCTTTGTGTGACCTTATTTTCATAGAGTCCGAGAAGCGCTTTCTCGATAACCAGCTCCTGTCCTTCTTTCTTTACCTTCAGTTTCTCAATTTCCACTGCCTGCATTATGCCGTGCTTTTTGCCAAGGGAGTGGTAGGGGATGAGGCGGAATTTTTCGGGGATATCCAGGGGGATTTTCCCTTCCAGCGCCGCTTTTTCCACAACGCATACCGGCCTTTGGCTGATGGGGTCGTACAGGCTGTTGCCGCTGTCTATCAGCGCCTCCAGTGTGATTTTTACGTCTCCATCTTCCAGTATTGCGCTTACTATCACTGCCTGCGCACTCTTTTTTTCCCACCGGAGTATGTAAAGGGCGGCGGTTCCTACGCCCACTGCACACAGGGAAGCCTGCATGGTCGTCATGGCAGGTCTTCTGCCAGCAGCATGCAGCAGGGCGTACAGGGCGCCTGCCAGCAGGAAGGCCGCCGCATGGTAGAGTATCACCGCCCTGCAGAAAACCTGCAGGGTGCGGATGCGGAATGCCAGCCAGAGGGTTGCAAGCGAGCACAATGCAAATAACAGGACCTTAATGTTTCTGCTTATTCCCGGTAACAGGAAGATGACGCAGAATAACAGCGTTCCGGCCGCCGATGCGAAAACAATCCGTTTGAGCGTGACAGTGCTCCGCAGGAATGCTCTTGTCAGCAGCAGGAGTACACAGCTTTGTACCAGCTGAAGCAGAAACAGGCGGTCAATATACACGATGTACCTCACTTCTCACCTCCTGTATGTATGGCAACTGCTTTCATGGGTTAATTATAGCGGCCAGTCCCTGCATTTTTTGTCGGAACGGCGCACATTTTCTTCTGTATCCGTCTGTAATATTCGACAAATTATCGGGGGATGCGCAAAGCTGTAGCTTTATGTGGTATCGGCGCATTAAAAAAGGAGCAGCCGGCAATCACTGCCGTTTGCTCCTTCAGGTATTATATAAAAGGCCTCATCCGCAAAACGGAGGGGCCTTTTATTATTACACGATCATTATGTTTATATGGAATTATTTCTCAGCCATGCATGCGTTCCGCTCTTTCCCCGCTTTGACTGTAAGGAATTCAGAAAGGGATAAAATCTGCCGCCTGCATTCGCTGCGGATGATTACCTTTTACTGTGGATGTACCTGTGGTCCGGTTATTTCTTCTGAAGGAAATCCGGAATCTTCAGGGACTTCTCTTCCACGCTGCTTCTTAAGTTGCCGGGCTTCTTGATTCCCAGGTTAGGAAGCTGTGTCACGGGCTTGGTTCCCGTTCCCTGTCCGGGAGTAATCGGCGTGTAGGGCCGTACGGGCGTTCCATTTCCCTGCGCAACAGGCTTTACGCCCTGCTGGGGCTTCACGCTGAAATTGGAACCGAACTTATTCTGGTTCTGAGGCTTGTCATCCAGGCCGGTTGCGATAACGGTAATCTGGCAGGTATCCGGCGTAGTATCATCGTACATGGCGCCAAAGATAATATTCACATCATCCCCGGTCAGCTGCTGTACATAGCTTGCCGCATCGTCCGCATCGTACATGGAAATATCACCGCTGACATTGATGATAACATCGGTGGCTCCTGCAATGGTGGTTTCAAGCAGCGGGCTTTCCACAGCCATCTTAACGGCTTCAGAAGCCTTATCATCACCCTTGCCGTAACCGATACCGATATGGGCGATGCCTTTTTCCTTCATAACTGTCTGAACATCGGCAAAGTCCAGGTTAATAACAGCGGGCACATTGATCAGGTCGGTAATTCCCTGTACTGCCTGCTGGAGGACTTCATCCGCTTTCTTAAGGGCCTCGGGCATTGTTGTCCTGCGGTCCACAATTTCAAGAAGCTTGTCATTGGGTATCACAATGAGCGTGTCCACGCTGTTCTTCAGGCGTTCGATACCGCTCAGCGCGTTGGTCATACGTGTCCTCGCTTCAAAACGGAAGGGCTTTGTCACAACGCCTACCGTAAGGATTCCCATTCCTTTGGCAATCCCGGCAATTACAGGCGCCGCGCCGGTTCCTGTCCCGCCGCCCATACCGCAGGTTACGAATACCATGTCCGCACCGGTAAGGGAATTGGTGATTTCATCCGTGCTTTCTTCAGCCGCCTTCTGGCCAACCTCCGGCTTAGCGCCGGCGCCCAGTCCCTTGGTCAGCTTCTCTCCGATCTGGAGCAGCTTGGGCGCCTTGCATAACTGAAGCGCCTGCTTGTCCGTATTCACTCCGATAAAATCCACACCATCAATTTTTTCATCAATCATTCTATTAACAGCATTATTGCCCGCACCGCCAACACCGATCACTATGATCTTGGCAGCAGACTCAGCGTCATTTGTCTTAATTTCCAGCAAAGGTACTTCCTCCTTTAGATTTCCATATAAACTTCACAGTTCCTATCATATAATTATTTTGCGAAGAACGCAATATCTTTTTTCATTTTCTTCTACTTATTTATCCTGTTCAAAGGTAACATTAGAGCCGCTTCCGGAATAATTTTCCATGTGGAAGACTCCTTTTGTTCCCGCGGCCGCAGGCAGTATTTGCTTTAGTCTTGAAATTTTCTCCTCCACGTTGTCGTCATTGCCCAGCTTAACTCTCACATCGCCAAAATATAACGTCATTTCGTACGAGTCGTCAAAATAAATTTTATCGGCGCTGATTTCATATTTCGACAAGATCTGTGTCATATACAGTATTTCCTTAAATACCTTCTGGTTGTCCACCGGCAGGGGTTCATAAAGCACCACCTGGTTGAACGGAATTCCCGTTACCTGGGGGATTCCGGCAGTTTTGGCATCGGAAGCCTCCACTACGGTTCCGTCCTTGTCAAAATACATGTACTTGTCCAGATATTCCACGTACCCGGCCACAGCCTTTTCATAAACCACAATCTTAATGGTGTCTGGCGCCAGGACCTTTACATCCATATTTTCGATAAAGGGAATTCCCCTGATTCCCTTATTTTTATATTTCAGGGAGAGGTAGAGGGAGTTGTCCCCCAGCCGCTCGGAGGTTACCATTTGTATGATTTCCTCGTTGGTATAATGCACGTTTCCTTCCACATAAATGGTTTCCACATGATAATGTTTTCCTATGTAAAAGAGCACACCAGACGCAATCAGCAGCAGAAACAGAAATATTCCGGCCGCAATCAGGCCGCGTCCCGGGTCCCTGGGCCGGAGGGACTGCAGCCCCTTTCCTCCTCTGCCACCGCCGCTGTCCGCATTTCCCATAACCACCCGCAGCTTGCTGCCAGTGGATGTGGTGGCCGCTACCCTGCTGATGCTTCTTACCGTTCCCGGGCTGCCGGCGTTTTTTTTGCGTTCGGCCTGAGGAGGGGAATATCCGGTTCGGGACTTTTCCGGTTTGGCCAGGACAGCTTTGGAGCCTCCGCCTCTGGCTGGGCTTGCCTTGGACGGGCTGGTTTTGACCGGGCCAGCTTTGGCCGCGCCCCCTTTGGATATCCGGCCTTTGCCTGTTCCGCCTTTGGACGGGCCGGCGCCAGGAACCGTTTTCTTCTTGGACGCAGCGGCAGCAGGCTTTTTCCCGCTGCCTGTTTTATGATCCTGAACGGATTTTTTCTTCTGTTTTTTCATTTCATCCGTCTTCATTTACAGTTCCTGCCCTTATGCATCCGATTAGCTTTATCACTTTTCAAGGCTTCCCGCAAAGGCTTCCGAAATTGCAGAAGCCTTATAAGCCCTCCCCTGCCGCTTTTACCAGCTGTCGATATCCGCTCCCAGCTGTCTTAAATCCCGGCAGATATCCTCATAGCCGCGGTCAATAAAATACCTGTTTCCCACTGCGGTAAGTCCCTCCGCACACAGCCCGGCGACCACAAGCGCAGCCCCGCCACGCAGCTCGCTGGCGGTCACCTGTCTGCCGGTGAGCCTCCGCCCGCCTGGGATACAGGCCAGCTTGTTATCCTGTACGTCAATTTCCGTGCCCATACGGTTCAGCTCCGCCACTACCACGAAACGGTCATTAAAAATTGTTTCCTTCAGTCTGCTTTCCCCGTCTGCCAGTGCCATAGCCACCAGCAGAGGCGACTGGAGATCCGTGGGAAAACCGGGATAGCTGCCCGTTTCCACGTAACCCGGTGAAAAAAGGATTCCCCTTCGCTGTACCCACAGCCCTTCGTCCCCTCTGCGCAGGCGGCAGCCCATACGTATGGCCACATCCTCCATGGCATTCAGCTGGCCTTCCGGGGCATTTTTCATAAAAATCTCACCGCCCGCAGCCATACAGGCACACAGATAGGTTCCCGCCACAATCCTGTCGGAAGGGATTTCAAAGCAGCAGGGATGCAGCTCTCTGCCGCCCCTTACCGTAATACAGCCCGTCTGCTCGCCCCGGATATCTGCGCCCGCACACCGCAGGAATGCACACAGGCTGCCGATTTCCGGCTCCATGGCACACCTTCGTATCCTGGTCACGCCCTCCGCCGCCACCGCCGCCATAACGGCGTTTTCCGTGGCGCCCACACTGGGAAACTCCAGTAAAATATCCGTTCCCCTAAGGCCTGCCGTCCAGGCCTCCAGTTCCTGATCACTGTCACTGTAACAGGTGCCCAGACTTCTTAATGCCTTTAAATGGATATCAATCGGCCTGTCTCCTATGACACAGCCTCCCGGATAATGCAGGGATACCTCACCGGTTCTTCCCAGCATGGGCCCCATCAGCATGACGGACGAGCGCATCATCGTTACATACTCCTCCGGCAGCCGGCTCCTGCTGACTGTCGATGCATCGATGCGTACCTCATTTTTATCCCGTTCCACAAAACAGCCGATGCTTTGAAGCAGCCGGCACATATATTCCACATCCGCTATGCGGGGACAGTTCTTCAGTACACTGATCCCAGGAATCAAAAGAGCCGCTGCCATGATCGGCAGCGCCGCATTTTTGGAACCCTGGATTGTAACTTCGCCGTACAAGGGCGCGTTTCCGCTGATATAAATAGACTTCAAATGTCCACCTTCCCGGATTTTTTCAGAACAGATAATTGTTCAGTGCCTTCACAGTTTCTGTCAAAATTCATCCCAAATCGCCTTTGGCGGTGAATTTTGGCACTCCTGGATCACTTTCTTACGGTCAGCGCAGCATGTGCGCCGGCCTGACTGAAAAATTACCTAAACAGAACTATTCTATCCTATGCGGAAGGTAACATAAATGTTACTGTCTATGGCTTTGCGGCCCTCCTGGCAGCGGTTTGGGGCCGCCCTGTAACGGCCTTTGTATCTTCCTACACATTTTTCAGCTTAATGCCCTTGGCCACGCTGAGGACAAGTCCGATTTCAATGAGCAGGAACATGACCGAGGAACCTCCGTAGCTGATAAACGGCAGGGAAATACCGGTGTTGGGAATGGTATTGGTTACTACGGCGATATTCAGGATCACCTGAATGGCAATATGCCCCATCACGCCAACCACCAAAAGCGCGCCGAACAGATCCGAGGCATTATTGGCAATTACCATGAAACGCCAGATGAGCAGCACAAAAAGCAGAATAACCGCTATACCGCCGAACAGCCCCAGTTCTTCACAGATAATGGAAAAAATCATGTCGTTCTGCGCTTCGGGAAGGAAGCCCAGCTTCTGCATGCTCTGCCCCAGCCCCTTGCCGAAAATGCCGCCTGAGCCAATGGCATACAGCGCCTGCAGCGTCTGGAAGCCGGTACCGGAAGCATAAGCTTCCGGGTTCAGCCAGGCCAGGATACGGCCCCCGCGGAAGCCCAGATCGCTGTGTTCCATCTGGATAATGGCGAATACCAGCGCCGCCACCGCCGCCACGCCTGCGGCTCCCATCAGCACAAACCGTTTGTAGTCCGGGCTTGCCACAAAAAGCATCAGCAGCGCAATACCGAAAATAATAATTGCGGAACTCATGTTATTGGTAATTTTCCAGACCATCAGACAGATGGGCACGGGAATCATCAGCACCAGCCAGAAGCCCCTTCCGGTCCGGATCCCTTTTCCCATCTTACAGATGAAGCTGGCTAAAAAAAGGATCATACACAGCTTTGCGATTTCCGCAGGCTGTACGGAAAGTCCCAGATTCAGCCAACGCCTGGCGCCATTGGCCTCAATGCCCAGGGGCGTTAGGACCAGCGCTATGAGGATGGCCGATAAAAAATATCCCAGCACCGCAAACCTTTCCCAGAAGTGATAAGGAATGTTTGCCACAACAATCATTGCCACCAGCCCCATCACGGCAGCCAGCGCCTGATGCTTGAGATAATAGGCTTCATCATATTTCAGGCTGGCCGAAAGGGACGCCTCGTAGGAGCTGGTGGAATAAACCATGATCATTCCGAAGCCCAGCAGGAACAATACGATAAACAGCAGGGTATAATCAAAAAAATATTCAGCTTGCTTTTTGTTTCTTCTGGATGCCACGCAATCACTCCTTCAATTGATTCACATATTCCTTGAACATATCTCCCCTCACCTCATAGTTGGGGAACATTCCCCAGCTGGCGCAGGCGGGTGAAAGCAGTACTGCGTCTCCGGAAACTGCATTTTTCACACAGATATCCATACATTCCTCGAATGTATCTGCGAAAACAATATTGTTGAAACCATGTTTTCTGGCACACTCCGCTATTTTTTCCTTTGTCTGTCCGATCAGGACAAGCAGCCTGACCTTTCCGTCAAAGGCCTCGATCCATTCATCATATTCGCTCTGTTTATCATAGCCGCCTCCAATCAGTATGGTCGGCCGGTTCATGGCGCGGATTCCCTGGATAGCCGCGTCCGGGTTGGTTCCTTTGGAATCGTTGTAATAGGCGACCCCTTTTTTGGTTGCCACATATTCAATCCGGTGCTCTACCGCCTTGAAATGCTTCACTGTATTCAGTATATGCTCCATAGGCACGCCGTATGACGAAGACATGGCAATTGCCGCCATGACATTTTCCACATTATGGATTCCGAGAAGCTGCATATCGTGGATATGCATGAGCCGTTCCTCCGCTCCGTCCACGCTGCGGCAGATATCCTCTCCGTCCAGATAATACCCCTCTTCTAGCCTCCTGGCTGAAGAAAACCAGACCACCGACGCCGGGCACCGCTCCCCGAAATCCCTGGTATAAGGATCCTCATAGTTCAGCACACAGATATCTTTCCCCGTCTGATTTTTGGTAATGGATTCCTTCACCGCCACATAATTTTCCATGGTATGATGCCGATTCAGATGATCCGGCGTAATATTCAGGATGGCTGTCACCGCCGGGTGGAAATTCTCCGTAGTTTCCAGCTGGAAGCTGCTGATTTCCGCCACCGTCACGCTGTCCTCCCGGGTATGCAGAGCTTCCAGCGTATAAGGCGTGCCGATATTCCCCACCACAAAAACGGAGGAATAATAATCACTCATAATCTTTCCCGTAAGAGCCGTGGTCGTGGTCTTGCCATTGGTTCCGGTAATCGCTATCACCTTACCCTTAGAAAAAGCATAGCCCAGCTCCACCTCACCCCAAACACGCACACCCTTGTCCCTGAACTTCTCCACAAAAGGCGTATCCACCGGAACACCGGGGCTGAGCACCAGAAGCTGCGCCTCATCCGCAGCCTGCTCCGGAAGCCTACACGTAATAACCTCCGCCCGCACCCCCTCCGGCAGCTTCTTCTCCACTTCCCTCTTATCCGTACCCTCATTTTCATCAAAAAGGACAGGCACCGCCCCCACCTGAGAAAGCAACGCCGCCGCCGCAATCCCGCTCTTTCCCGTCCCTACAATCAAAACCTTTTTTCCTTCTATATTCATCTCCACTCCCATCCGCCCGCCGCAGCAGACCCAAGTCAAAATTCATACTCCATCCCAAACCCATACACTATCAAACTAACAATATATCCCCCATACCCCCACTCTCCAAACATACTTTACTCTTTTCCAGCCGTTTTCCCCCCCTTTTCTCTCGCCCTTTCTCCCGCACTCCAAGTCCCGGAAGAATGGCCCCCGCCATCTTCCAGGAGGGACATAGAAGTTCAAAGGCAGCGTCTTTTGCTGCCTTTGAACTTCTTCCCGCCTTTTTTACATGGCCAACAGCGCCACCAGGCAAAGGATAGCCGTAACGACAGAAAAAAACGCAACAATCCTTGTTTCCGACCAGCCCCCCAGCTCAAAATGATGATGCAGGGGCGCCATCCGGAAGAGCCGCCGCCCCCCCGTCAGCTTAAAAAAAAGCACCTGGAGGATTACGGAAACCACCTCGATAAGATAAATAAACCCGATAATCGGTATAAACAGCTGAAGCTGCATCATATAGGCGGCCGCCGCCACAAAGCCCCCCAGCGCCAGGGATCCGGTATCCCCCATGAAAACGCTGGCAGGATACACATTAAACAGCAGAAATCCCAGCAGCGCGCCCGCAACAGCGCAGGTGACAGGTTCGATTCTCGTCCCCGTACCTATGGCCGCCGCCGAAAGGAAGCTTGCCGCCAGCACCGTGACACTGGCTGCCAGGCCGTCCAGGCCGTCGGTGAAATTGGCGCCGTTCACCGTTCCAATGACGATAAAAAATAAAAGGGGGATATTCAGCCAGCCCAAATCCAGCTCTTTCCCCGGCATAAAGGGAATCTTCGCCGCCAGGCTGATGTCCGTGCATTTTAACAGGTAAAAGGCAAAAAGGCCTGTCACTACCAGCTGCCCCGCCATCTTTTGTATTGGGGTAAGCCCCATGGAACGCTTCAGGATTACCTTTATGTAATCATCCAGGAACCCGATCAGCCCAAACCCCAGAGTCATCAGGAGAATGGGCTTGATTTCCGGATAATCCTCCATATAAAAAAGGGAGGTTACTATCATGGCCGACAATATCAGGATTCCTCCCATCGTCGGCGTTCCGTTCTTTTTCAAATGGCTTTTGGGCCCTTCATCTCTGACGGTCTGCCCAGCCTTAAGTCTCTTTAGAAAAGGTATGATTACCGGCCCCAGAAACACGCTTACAAGAAACGAGATGAGAACCGGAAGACAAACGGATAAACTCATTTGACCTTTCCCGTGACTGATCAGTCAGCCTTTCCTTTCAATTTGCCTGCTGCCCATCTATGCTGTAGTCCATTTTTTCCAGGTAAGGAAGGATGTTCTCAAAGAGCTGGCGGACAATCGGCGCGGACACCTGTCCTCCATAGTATACCCCCTGAGGGTTGGTAATAATGGCCATGGCAAGCACCTTCGGATCATCGGCCGGGGCAAATCCCAGGAACGAGGCAATATAGCGTCCCGTACCTCTGGGCAGGGTCTGGCTCGTCGCCGTCTTGCCTCCCACCCTGTAGCCTTCCACATATCCGTTCTTACCACCTCCGTTTTCCACTACCTGTTCCAGCATATAACGCAGTTTTTCGCAGGTATCCTCCGATACGATTCCCGTGGTGACGGGATATTCGAAGGTATTCGTCACATTGCCCGCTTCATCCACCGTCCTTACGCCGAAATGGGGCGTAATGCGGTTGCCGCCGTTAATCAGCGAGGAAACCGTGGTTGCCAGCTGAATGGGCGTTATCTGGAAGGACTGGCCAAAGGATATGGTCGCCAGCTCCACCAGACCGATGTTTTCAGGCTTGTGCATGATAGTCCCGGCCTCCCCCGGCAAATCCACATTTGTTTTGGTAAGAAGCCCGAACTGGTTAAAATATCTGTAGTAATTGTCCGCTCCCAGCCTCAGCCCCACCGTAACGAATACGGGGTTGCAGGAGTTCATGGTAGCCTGGACAAAGTTTTCCGCCCCGTGACCTGAGGTTTTATGGCACCGGATCCTGCGATCCTCCACCATAATATAACCGGGGCAGCTGAAATTATCCTCCATGGTCACCACGCCCTCCTCCAGTCCGGCGGCCGCAGTGATTATCTTGAAAATGGATCCCGGCTCATAGGTATCGTTGATACAGCCGTTCCTCCACATCCGGTTCAGCAGATTCTGTTTTTCCTCCTCCGAAAGCCCTTCCGTCACCGTTCCCTCCGGCAGGGTGAAGGGATCGTTCAGATTGAATTCCGGCACATTGACCATGGCCAGTATTTCGCCGTTATCCGGCTTCATTACCAGAATGGAAACGCTTTCCGCCTCCTTGGCCGCCAGCGCCTGGTAAGCCAGCTGCGTGGCATACTGCTCAATATTCACATCCAGGCTGATATGCAGGTCGTCGCCGTTCACAGGCTCCACCCGGTCTTCCCCCTCCTGCGTAACCTCCACTCCTCTTGCGTCGGTCACCGTCAGGATCGTTCCCGGTTCTCCCTGGAGATATTCGTCATACTTGACCTCCAGCCCCACAATTCCCTGGTTGTCGCCTCCCGTAAAGCCCAGGACCTTGGAAGCAAGGCTGTCAAAGGGATAATATCTCTTATAGTCCTCATCCACCTTGACGCCGTCCAGCTGGTAATCACGGATAACATCCCCTACCGCTTTGTCCACATTGCTTTTTATTTTTTCTATGGCGGTGTATTTTTCCACACGCTTTCTGACATATTCCTCTTCAAGCCCCAGCTCCCGGGAAAGCACCTCCACCACTTTGTCCGGATCCGTAATCTGGTTGTGGATAACGGAAATATTACATACCGTCCTGTTATCCGCCAGCACCGTTCCTGTGGCATCTATTATTCTCCCCCGCTTGGCCTTGATGTTTCTTTCCCTCTGGTGAAGCTCCTGGGCCGCCTGTGTATAGTAGGAGGACTGATATACCATCAGATAGACCAGCCTTCCGGTCAGGCCCAGAAAGGCGGCCAGGCAGAGCACAAAGGCCCAGACTGTTTTCTTTCTGTGGAATGTTTTGTTTTTCTCTTCCATTGGAAAACCTCATAAAGCGGTAATTGATACAATCTATTACCGGATTTATGAGGTTATTCCCATTTTGCTCTTCTTATGTATAAAAGAGTTCCCGGCCGGGCTCCCGACTTTCAGGAAAATTTCCGCAATACCCACCCGGATATTTTCCCTGGCTCCGGCTTAAAAAGGAGAATCGCCTCCGTCCTCTCCGCCCTGGGTTCCGTCAAGCGGCAGATTGGGTTCCGGAAGATCCAGCGGTGTATCTTCATCAATGGCTTCTCCCGTAACGGGATCCACCTTGGTTCCATCAGGAAGTACTCCATATCCGGTATCCGGATCAATATCTATCTTGGGCTTGTCCGGATTATCCTGGTTTCCTCCCGTATTTTCCCCGATGCCTTCTCCATTTTCCCCGGCCGCCGGCATGCCGTCGCCTCCTGCATCATTGCCGCTGATATCGTTGCCGCTCACATCATTTCCGCTCACGGAGGTCATCAGCTGCTGCTTATATGCGATCTGCTGTTCTTCCAGTTCCTTCTGCTCAGCCTCGGAAAGAGGCTCCGTCATGAAAATATCCATATAAGGAAGAACCTCTGTTAAAATGCTGCGCACAATTCTCGTGGCATACTTGGCATCGTCCTGTTTATCGGAATTGGGACGGTCCACTACCACATAGATGGCGATCTGCGGGTCATCCGCAGGCGCAAAGCCAATGAAGGAAACCACGTACTGCCTGTTTCCTCTGGGCTGTGTCTCCGCCGTGCCGGTCTTTCCACCGATGATGTAGCCGGCCGGTCTTGCCGTATGGCCGGTGCCGTGTTCCCCCATCACAACATCCACGCAATAATCACGTATTTTGGCAGAGGTTGATTCGGATACGGTCTGCTTTAAAAGACGAGGTTCAATATTCTGTACCACCGAACCGTCCGAAGCGGTGATCTTGCTTACCATATGAGGCTCATAATAGTAGCCTCCGTTTATCAGGGAGCTGAAGCCGGCCGCCATCTGGATCATGGTCACGTTGAAGCCCTGGCCGAAGGATGCCGTTGCCAGCTCCATGGGCCCCATGGAATCCTCCGTAAATACAAGGGAGGCCGTCCTGGCTTCTCCGTACAAATCTATGTTGGTCTTCAGCCCGAAGTTAAAATCCTGCATGTATTTCAAAAATGTGGTTTTGCCGATTGTCTGCCCCATCTTCATCAGGGCCACATTACAGGAACGCTCCACCGCGCCGGCCACACTCACAATGCCGTCTCCTCCCACCCGGTAGCTGTGGCATTTGATGGGCTTCTGGCCTTCAACAACTGTCAGGCTGCCGTTGCACTGGTAGGTTTCGTTTCCTGTCATTTTGCCGCTTTCCAGTCCGGCCGCCACGGTAAAGGGCTTCATTGTGGAACCGGGCTCAAAGGTACTGGAAATACAGTAATTCTTCCACAGCGCGTTCAGCTGGCGGTACAGGGTATCCTCATCCATGGAAGCAAGTGTTTCTTCATTAATTACAGTCTCCTGGAGCTCCGCTTTTTCATTGATTACGTTCTGCCCCAGCAGCATGTCCGTATTTCTAGGTTCATTCAGATTGTAAAAAGGATAGCTGGCCATGGCCAGTACATTTCCGTTATTTACATCCATGATGATACAGCCGGTATTATAGGCGCCGTTTCCTTCTCTGGCCGCATTCTTATAGGTATCATTGTATTCCTGCAGCTTGCGCTCCACGATGCCCTGGATGTTGGCATCCAGGGTGGAAACCAGGTTATAGCCGTCCACCGCCGCCTTGGTGGTCCTCTCCAGGTTGGAATCGTCGTTCATGTAGCCGTATTCCCTGCCGTTTATCCCGCTGAGAATATCGTTATAGTATGCCTCCAGCCCGTAATTTCCCACATTGTCCTTGGTGGTAAAGCCGATGACGTCACTGGCCAGCGTATTGTTGGGATATAACCGCCGGTACTCCTCTTCAAACCAGACGCCCTGGATATACTTTCCCGTCTCTTCATTGTTTACAAGCTCCTGGAAAGGCGCGATTTCATCATAGGTCAGCTGTTTCTTCAGTATATGGTACTGGGAGGTGGGATTATCCGAACTGTATTTACGGATTTCCGATTCATCCACATCAAAGCATTGGGCCAGCGCCGCTATGGTGCCCTCCACATATTCCTCTTTTTCATTCATCAGCTTACAGTCCAGAATCAGGTTATACACCTTCTCGCTCACTGCCAGCTTCGTCCCCTTGGAATCCAGGATTTCCCCCCGTTTGAAGGGAATTGTCCGGCTGGTATACTGCTGCTGGGAAAGGACCTGCTTTTTATACTGCTCGCCGTTGTCCCGGTTGATCAGGACCAATCTGGCGCTTAATCCTGCAAAAGCCAGTAATACCAGGAAATACAGTACTACCAGCTTCTTTTGCATTTTTGTTGTAAATCTGTTTGTATTCTGCGCTTCTTTTCTGTCGCCGTTCTGTCTGTTTCTGTCCAAACTGTCACCCACTTTTAATGTAACTGTCCTGCAGCCGCCAAATATCCCAACAACCGCAGGTTCAGCCGCAATTTAATCATCAATGTCTGCAAGCTGTCTTACATAATCGCTGCCTTCATCGGGAATCGTTACAATCTGGTCCTGATTCGGATATGTCATTCCCAGCTCCGTAATGGCGATTCTGCGGATTTCATCCAAATCAACAGAGCTTTCGATTCTGCTGTATTCCTCATCATTGGATACCTTCAGGCTGTTCAGCGTGCTTTCCATCGCCGCAATGTGCTTTACGCTTGCGGTAATCTCCGACTGCAGACGGATATATCCAATCAAAACAAAGCCCGCCACAAGCAGGGAGGCGCTCAAAAACAGCACATAGCCCAGATTCATGTAAACGGCCTTGTCCCTGTTCTTCTTTACCGCATGGCTCAGCTCCTGCTTCCGGGGCTTATGTATCTCTTCAACTACGTCTAGCTTTCTTACCGTATTGCCTGCCACATATGCACTGCGGCTGTCTGATCTTCTGTATTCGCTTTTTCCAGTGCTTCTGTATTGTCTGCTTTTTCCTGTCTGTGCCATGGCAATTCTCCTTTACTCATAGCTGCGCACCGTACCGGCAGCTATGCTTTGATTAACTACTCCTTCTTTTCAAATATCCTCAGCTTTGCGCTCTTGGAACGGGAATTGTTTTCCAGTTCCTGTGCGCCGGGCAGTATGGGTTTTCTTGTGATTACCTTTCCCTGGGATTCCTTTCCGCACACACATACCGGGAAATCCGGCGGGCAGGTGCAGGGATTCTCATTTTTACGGAAGGCCGACTTCACTATGCGGTCCTCCAGGGAATGAAAGGTAATTATACAAATGCGGCCTCCCGGATTCAGCAGACCAATCAGCTCATCCAGCGAATTCTTGAGCACGTCCAGCTCGTGGTTGCACTCAATGCGGATGGCCTGAAACGTCCGTTTGGAGGGGTGTCCCCCGTTCGCCCGCATCTTTGCGGGGATTGCCGCTTTAATCAGTTCATTCAGCTCCCCGGTCGTTTCGATGGGCCTGTCCTTTCTTGCCGCCGCGATGTGCTTGGCGATGTTCTTGGCAAACTGATCCTCGCCGTAATCGCGGATGATCCGGTAAAGCTCCCGCTCGGGGTATTCATTGACAATCTCTTTTGCGGAAAGGGACTGTCTCGTATCCATTCTCATGTCCAGGGCCGTGTCGTATCTGTATGAAAAGCCCCGATCCACATTGTCCAGCTGATAAGAGGAAACGCCCAAATCCAGTACGATTCCGTCAACGCCTTCAAGCCCCAGGCTTTTCACCACAGCCGGTGCATTGCAATAATTATCCCTGACGAGAGTCACCTTTTCCCGGAAAGGTTCCAGCCTTTCGGAGGCGGCCGCAATGGCTTCCGCGTCCTGATCGATTCCGATCAGGCACCCTCCTGAAAGCCTTCTGCAGATTTCGCTGCTATGCCCGCCGCCGCCAAGCGTGCCGTCCAGGTAAATCCCGTCAGGTTTTATCTTCAGTCCTTCTATTGTCTCGTCCAAAAGTACAGACTTGTGTGCAAACTCCATTCCGCCGTCACCTTTCCGTTATATGCCAAGCCCCAGATCTGCCATACGTTCCGCAATGTCTTCCATTGCCTCGTCCTCATCCTCTGTGATACCTTCCCATCTTGCTTTGCTCCAGATCTCAATGCGGCTGGCCACGCCGACCAGTACCACATCCTTTTCCAGCTCCGCAAAATCACGCAGATTCCCGGGAACCAGTATCCTCCCCTGCTTGTCCACTTCCACCTGGGCAGCGCCCGCAAGGAAAAACCTGACAAACTGACGGTTATCCTTCTTATTCAGAGGCAAAGCCTTCAGCTTCTCCTCAAAGGCGTTCCATTCCTGATTGTCATACACAAATAAGCAGCCGTCCAAACCTTTCGTAATTACGAATTCCTCACCCAAGCTCTCGCGGAATTTTGAAGGTATGATCAGCCTGCCTTTCGCATCAATTGTATGATTGTACTCTCCCATGAACATGACAATCACCGCCTTAAAAGTGGCCTGTCACGGAAAACACTGCCGAAGCTGCCTCCCTGCATGTATCAGTTCTGAATAAAAGCGGTGCCGCATTTTCTTATAGTCTGCGCGGCAGATATGCAATCCTGCCCCGCCTGTGCGGATAACTCACCACTTTCTACCACTTCGTACCACTTTCCACCACTTTAAATATGATTTTAGTATAACTTAAGGTATTTTGCAAGCAAAATCAACCCCTTCCCCTAAAAAAGTACATCTTGCCGAACCCACAAAAAACTGCATATTACGCCGTTTTCCACATGTTGTGTTCCATTTTTGCGTCATATACAATATATTGGTTCTTCTTTCTCCTGACGCTTTCCCTTTTACCATAATTTACCACGGTGGGGCGTCATCCCATATTTTTTACTGTTTTCCATAAAAAAATGGGCCGGGCGGTTCAAAGCTGTATGAACCGGGATTAAAAAGAGCTGTTTTTATTTTCGTCTTATGGATTGACATGGCCTCCGGCTGTATATATACTGTATATATCAATATAAACAGTTGGGAGGAGAGCCATGGAGCCATTATTGGAGGTCAGCGGATTGGAAAAACGCCTGGGGACACTGCATCTGAATCAGATTTCCTTCCGGGTGGAGCCCGGCCACATCGCAGGGCTGGTAGGCGTCAACGGAGTCGGGAAAACCACTTTGCTCCACACCATCCTGAATCTGTATGATAAGAACGGCGGCCAGGTAACCGTTTGCGGTTATGATATGGATACTCAGGAAAGGGAAGCCAAGGACCGGCTGGGACTGGTCCTGGATGAGATGATGTATGAGAAGGGGCTGTCAGGGCTGGAAAATGCCCGGCTGTATGGCAGGCTGTATCATCATTTTAACGAATCGCTGTTTCTGGAGCTGTGCGAAAGATTTGAGCTGCCGCCGAACCGGAAGCTCGGCCTGCTCTCCACGGGATTTAAGATGCGGTTTCAGTTTGCCTTTGCCCTGTCCCACAATGCCCGCCTTTTTCTGATGGATGAGCCGGCCTCCGGGCTGGATCCGCTTTTCCGGAAGAATCTCATTCACTGTATGCAGGATATCGTGGAGGACGGAACGAGAAGCGTACTTTTTTCCACCCACATCACCGAGGATCTGGACGGAACCGCCAGCCAGATTCTGTGGCTGCATGACGGGGAGATGAAAAAGAACACTTCCTATGATGAACTCATTATGAGTTACCGCCTTCTGTACGGTACCAGGCAGCAGGTCGAGGCTGCGGAGGGTGAGGATATTATTTACCGGGAGCACGGGGAAAGCCGGCATCTTCTGTTCGTACGCTGGACGCCGCGGACACAGCGGCTGCCGTTTGCGGAATGCCGCATCCCCACACTGGAGGATGTGATGTATTACCTGATGAAGGGAGGAAAGCTGGATGCCTGAAATCGTTATGATACAATTCCGGCTGCGGCTGAAGGAACAGGGAATCCGACTGGCGGGGCTTCTCGTTGTCTGGATACTTCTGGGACAGTTTCTCTACCGCGCCGTATTCATCATTCTTATGAACGGAACAGTCCGGACGCTGGACGGTCCGAAAACACTTTGGAGCTTCACGCCGGAACAGGCGCGGATCTGGCAGGTGTGGGCCTGCAGCACCCTGGGTTGTATTATGATATATTTTCTTGTAAAGGCGCTTCCGCTGCGGATGGGAAAAGGAATGTTCATCTGCGCCGCCGGTGCCCGGGAAAAAACGGAATATATGAAATGGCAGCTCCTTCTGAAAACAGCAGTCAGCTTCCTTCTCCTCTGCGCCGTCACCGCCCTGTCCGCAGGCACCCTCTTTCTGGGCGGCGGGACGGCCCGGAACCTGATACAGCTTGTCCTCTGGCTGTTTCTGCTTCTGAACATCAATCTCCGGATCGGCAGCGGTGACGAGGGACGGCCGCTGGTGGACGACAAGGGATATATGATTTATGCAAAAGAGGAGGAAATCAACAATGTTTACGGGTTTTGCTTCCTTCTGACACAGATCATCGTCTTTTACGGACTGCCCTTTTACAGCTTTTTCCGCCAGGGAAGCCTGACCTCCATGCGCCTGCCGGAAATACTTATCTGGCTCTGTATCCTCCTTTCGGACGCAGCCCTTACCGCCTGCTGCCTGCCCGGCATCCTAAAAAAAGCAGCTTCCTATGAAAAAGTGTACCGGCAGGTTCCGGTCCATGCCTGGGAGGAAAGCGGAGAATGAATATACTGTTGACAAATGACTCCCGTCTGCCTATTTATGAGCAGCTGATGCGCGCCATCAAGCAGTCCATCCTGCGCGGGGAGGCCGGGCCGGGCGACATGCTTCCCTCGATCCGCGGTCTGGCCAGGGATTTGGATATCAGTGTTATCACCACCAGCCGCGCTTACGAAGAACTGGAAAAAGAGGGGCTGATATATTCGGTCCAGGGAAAGGGGTTTTATGTGAACCAGATGGATAAGAAGCTTCTGAAGGAAACGCAGCTGAAGGACTGGGAGGAAGCCGCCGGCGCCTGGATTGATGAAGGGAAAAGGCTGGGGCTTTCCCTGGAAGAAATCCTGAAGGCAGCAGAGCTTTTATATTCCCGTTAGCGTTTTGCTCCGTAAAAACAGGAAGGAGAACTCCTCTGCTAGCAGAGGGCTCGCATTTTTGCTCCGCAAAAACAAGGAGGAGGTTTTATGGCCAGGTTAATATGTGAAAATGTAGGGAAGACCTACCAGGAATTTGAACTTAAAAATATCTCTCTGACCGTGGAGTCCGGTTACCTGACAGGCCTGCTGGGGCTGAACGGGGCAGGGAAAAGTACGCTGCTGCGCATTCTGGCGGGTGTGGATCCGCTCTTTACAGGAACGGTAACGGTTGACGGGACCGATGTTTCCGCACAACCGGCCGAAGCAAAGCAGAAAATCGGCTTCGTGTCGGAGGAGCGGCAGTTTTTCTGGGAGATGGATGCCCTGGAAAACGGGGAGCTTCTGGGGCAGCTGTATCCGGATTTTGATCAGGTGCAGTTCCGGGGCTGGCTTCAGGGTATGGGAATCCCAATCAACCAGCCGCTCTATCAGTTCTCCAAGGGAATGAAGATGAAGTTCCAGCTGGGCTTTGTACTGTCCTACCATCCGCAGTTTCTTCTTCTGGACGAACCCACTTCGGGGCTTGATCCCATCTTCCGCAGGGATTTTCTGAAAATACTGCGCGATGTCATGGATTTGGGCATGGGGATACTGATGACCACGCATCTCATGAGCGATCTGGATCGCATTGCGGATGTAATCGTAGTTCTGGACCATGGGGAACAAAAGCTGAACGAACACAGCGACGTCCTGGAAAATGGCGCCGGTGCCGAAATAGAAGCCCTGCTCACAGGGAAATTCCGCATCCGAGATCTGTTGGAGAAATATGGAGAAACGGTTTGAAGGCAGCATTTCAGTTCTCAGGATCTGCACCTTAGAAGGGCGCTTTCAAACTATTAATAATGCAGTATCGCAGGCATATCTGTGATACACAGGAGGTATAAGCATGACATTTCAGGAGCTGGAAAAAAAACGGATGAAAAAAATTTCCCATTTCCGCGCTGTCATCGCAGGTCTTACGTTCTTCTACTGGTTCGGCATCGCTGTCAGAATCGTTAATACGGTTCTGATTCGTGTCATGGAAGGCGTGGAAGAACCGGGCGTCATCCGTATTCCCTTGCTGAACGGAATCCTTTATCTGGTCATTCTGTATATGGCCTTTTACATGAATAAACGGCTATTCTGGATCAGGGAAAGGGGTAAGACAGTGCTGTTAGTTCGAAAATACGACGCACTTCCGGTAGACAGGAAACATTACTACACTGAAAAAACGAAATTCGCCCTGCGCAAATGGCTGCTGCTTTTTTGCTGGTGCATACTCATTTATTTTCTGGAAATGCTGATGTACAATATTCCTCTGAACTGGGGACGTTTTCTTATAGAGTCTGCTGCCGCACTGCTCCTGATGGCTGCGGTACAGGGGCTGTGCGTTCTCCTAGCCGCAACGCAGGACTGGTGGAGCCGGAGGATGGGGACAACGGCGGAAGGCTGAGGAGGCATTCCAAGTGTAAAAGTATATATGCCGAAGATGATCGCCAAAAGCGCCTCCCGTTTCCGGGCGGCGCTTTTAATAACCGTTCTGATGGCTGTAACAGCTCCGATTACTGAACTGTTAATGTTTTATACTTTCATCCGTTTTTTATTTCCCGGCCGTTTTCTTCAGCTGATTATCTTATACATTGAAGCGGAACAGAATCGTATCCCCATCCTGTACCACATAATCCTTGCCTTCCATACGGACCAGGCCTTTTTCCCTGGCCGCTGCCAGAGAGCCCTGCTCTAAAAGATCCTTATAATTTACCACCTCGGCCTTGATAAAACCTCTTTCAAAATCGGTATGTATCTTACCCGCTGCCTGAGGTGCTTTCGTACCGATTTTAATCGTCCAGGCCCTTGTCTCATCCTCACCGGAGGTCAGGAAGCTGATGAGTCCCAGAAGATGATAGCTCGCCTTAACCAGCTTGTCCAGACCGGATTCCTTCAGGCCCAAATCCTCCAGGAACATCTCCTTTTCGTCATCCTCCAGTTCGGAGATCTCCTCTTCTATCTGTGCGCAGATAACGAAAACCTCGCTTCCGCTTTCCGCCGCATATTTTCTCACCTCAGCCACGCCGGCATTCTGTGCGCCGTCATCAGCCAGGTCCTCCTCGGAAACATTGGCCGCATAAATAACCGGTTTGGCAGTAAGCAGATTCAGGGAGGCAAAAATCACCTCTTCGTCCTCATCCTCCGGCTGGAAGGCCATCGCCAGCTTTCCATCCTCCAGCAGAGCCTTCACCCGTTCCAGAAGCGCCGCTTCCTTGGCAGCCGTTTTATCCATTCTGGCCTGCTTGCCTACTTTGGCAATTCTTCTTTCCAGAATTTCAATATCAGAAAAAATCAGTTCCAGATTAATCGTCTCAATATCGCGCAGAGGATTGATGGTCCCATCTACATGGACTACGTTGGGATCCTCAAAGCAGCGCACCACATGAACGATAGCGTCCACTTCCCTGATGTTACTGAGGAACTGATTTCCCAATCCCTCCCCTTTGGAGGCACCTTTTACCAGACCGGCGATGTCCACGAATTCAATCACTGCAGGAGTCACTTTTTTGGAATGATACATATCTCCCAGCAGCTTCAGCCGCTCATCAGGCACCGTTACGATTCCTACATTGGGATCAATGGTACAGAAGGGATAATTGGCCGATTCCGCACCAGCCTTGGTCAGGGAATTGAACAACGTACTTTTTCCTACATTGGGAAGTCCTACGATTCCTAATTTCATTTTTACTTATACCTGTCTGGAAAACCTTGCTTTTCAAGGATTCCTGCCTTTCACTATTCTCAACACTCTTTTTGTCGTATACATTAGATACCTCAGCATAAGATTATACCACATAGTCCTTTTTTTTGAAATAACTATTTTTCGCCCGGTAACGTTTTTATTATTGAATATC
Source organism: Eisenbergiella porci (assembly GCF_009696275.1). Classification (GTDB taxonomy): domain Bacteria; phylum Bacillota; class Clostridia; order Lachnospirales; family Lachnospiraceae; genus Eisenbergiella; species Eisenbergiella porci. Next base: position 451 of record NZ_VUMI01000024.1, on the reverse strand, counting down.
TGTCTGCTGTCTGATATAATCTTCTCGTATAATTAAAAAGAAAGCGGATGCGATTTTCCGATGTCAGATGCCCTCTAATCTTAAAGGAGGGATGCCCTATGAACACAATAGAAGTTCTTACACTTTTACTTGTTGTTTTCGCGGCTTTGTCTTACATAGACAATCATATTGACAAAAAGAAATAGCATCCCACCGTCCAAAGTAGATGCTATTTCTTTAATGATCTATTAAACTACCGAGGGCAATCGGAAATTCGTTTCCGACCACCTTTCTGAGTAAATTATACATTAGGGTGCTTAAGAAATCAAGCGCCCTTTTTCATTTTCAGCGCCGAAAGGCGCTGGCAGGTTGTAAATAATCCTCTCGATACTTTTATACTTAAATATTTATTTTCCACATCGCTACGCCCTTTTCATGTTTTTATCCACACCCTTTAGGCATTCGTAGCCTT
>NZ_VUMI01000023.1 GCF_009696275.1 Eisenbergiella porci | reverse complement strand
AAGCACTCATCCGTAGGGTTTTTCCTTTCATAAGGATAAGGCTATTGTAAAAGAAAAAGAGCACCGTGGCAACGGTGCAGAGAAAAGATAAGAAAGGCTATTGCACAGCATGTGCGATTTGGTTCAAGTAAAATAGGAAAAAAGAGTCCCTTTTTCCTATTTATACTGTCAACCGGCCTTGAACCGGTACAGGATTGTTTCTGAAGAATTTTAAATCCTTCCTATTGGACAAAAGCTTAAATTATGTATGCTTTCTGCCTTGCCCAAAGATTTTTTACCAGATCTTAATCCGGTCCACCAGCATGAAATACATGTCACCGCCAGGGTGGATACCGAAGGTGTCTAAGAACTCCTGAAATTTGGAGAGTACCCGATTGGTACGCAGATTACCGTGGCCGTGCTTATCATACTCTGCCAGCGAATGTCATCTGCCGCCCCTGTGACGGTCTGTTGTATTCGTTGTAGGCGTTTGTTCCGGTAGGAAAAACCGAATGATAGCAAAATGGCATGAAAAGTGAAATAACTGGCACTGTAATGCGATTTACAGGTCATTTTCCCTATGCTATAATGGTCATGCTTAAAGCTGTACCCACAAAAGAATCCCCTTTTACCATAACATCTGCCGTCTGCAGGTGTTATTTTTTTATCATTCCCCATATTTTCTGTAACAGCCGGTAGTCCTCCGTGATTACCGGCTTATTTTAAATCTTATTTCACAGTTCACAGGAGGTATACATTGAAACGAAGAACAAAAAGCAATAATCCACAGGAGGCCCGCTCCCACAGAAAAAAGCGTTCTATTCCCTATGCCCAGCTTATCATAGGCACCGCCGCAATCCTCTATTTCTTTGCCCTGCAAACCAACCAAATCCTTGCTGCCGATATGTGGACCAAGGCCGAAGATATTATGAAGGACATCTACGGAAAAATTGTAGGAATATCCACCATCGCCGCTATTGTCACAGCATCCGTGGCATTGCTCCTGATGAACTTCTCTAAAACCGGCAGGACCGTAGATGAGTCAAGGGCATGGCTCAAGCGTATCATCATTACCTGGGTGATTTTAAACGGCCTGGGATTCATCCTCGCTTACGTCACTCCCTTCTTCAATGATGGTAAATGGAATGGGTAATGATTCGCTGAAGCAAAGAAAAGAAGGTGTCATGCATGGGAATTCTTGACGGCATCGTGGAATGGATCGCCGAACAGATTATGAACGGGCTGGTTGCCCAGGGAAGCATTAATTATACGGGCACCATGCAGGGTTCCCAGGCTGCCTTCGCTTTAACCTCATATATGGGACAGGCCGGTGTCGCTGATGCCCCGGTCTTTAGCAGCGTGGAAATCGGCGGCGGACGGATTATGGGTACAGAAACTTCTGCCCGATACCCTAATGGAACGGCATTTGGCATGTATCATACTGAGCAGTATATGCCTCCGGATGGAAATTACGAAACCATCCAGACAGCCGATCAGGCGACCTGGTACCGGCGGTATGCTGCTGATACTGTAGAACGTACCCCTTATATGACCGGAGAAGGGAAAATTGCTTATCACGAAAATATCGTACAAAAGCTGCCCAATCCACCGAAAAGAATGGACCGCATATAAATGTCTGAAGAACAGGATAACAGACACAGTCCCCTTTCCCAGGCTGCATCAGCTGCAAATGCAGTAAAAGGGGCAGTAAAAACAGGAAGGACCATTGCCAATGCTGCACGAGGGGCATCGGCCGGACCATATGGTATGATTGTGGTTGGATTATGGGAAAAACGCAGGCTATTCTTATGATTGCTGTGTGCCTGTTTCTTTTTATTCTCCCTATCCTTTTACTTCCATCATTGATATTCAGTAATCAGGGACTCGATAATGCATCTTCAAAAGTAATGAATGACAATACCCTGATTACTGAAAACATAAAAGAAACAGAAATCGAAATAGAAACAATTCTGCGTAACAAACACGATGCGCTTATTGATGAAATTGAGCTGGAAGCGCAGAGACTTGGAGAAAATGAAGAATACAGTATTACAGACAGCTTCATAGATAAGATTATTATTGAAAGTACTCTGATCATCTCTCAGTTCTGCGCTTCTCGTTTATACCAGGGACCGCCGTTATGTAAAAATTATTGAGGTAATCCCGATTAACTTCCTGCTGCGCAGCGCCCGTGAACAAAGGAGCATTATCTATTCCTTTGTAAGCTACCTGAAAATCAGCCCGGTAAAGCTGCAGTTTAAGGTGCTGACCAGACGTGCTGATATTAACAGGCACCTGGAAACCATCCGAGAAGAAATGCGGTCGGAAAAAGACGAACGCTGTTTGGCCCTGCAGAAAGACTATGAAGACCTGATACGCCGTATTGGCTCAAAGGAAGCCATTACCAGGCGTTTTTTTATTATCTTTGAATACGACCCATTTAACCCTGCCAGGGGAAAGGAGGAAAAGGAAGCCCTCTCTGTGCTGACAACCGCAGTTCAGACCGCTAAGACCTATCTCCAGCAATGCGGAAATGAACTTGTAATTCCGGATAACGATAATGAGATGACGGTTGAAGTATTCTATACGATCCTAAATCGGAAAAGCAGTGCATTAAAGCCGTTAAGCATTCGCATTAATGAGGTGACCGGACAGTATCTCAATGCCGGCAGAAAAGAGGGCACGAATTCCATCGGGCCTGCAGCAATATCGGCGGAGAGTTTATTCAGATTTCTCCCGCTTCCAAAACTGTATCAATGTTATGGAAATCCGCAAGGCAGATTCCGCCGCCAATGACCTGTTAGACGGCCCCCAGACAGAAAAATCCGAGCTGGCAGCTAAAATACAGCGGCTGCACATCTTCTTTTCTCTCCTGATTCCGGATATGAACCATGAAGAAAGACAGCTTTTAGACGAGGCACTGATCCAAACCTATAACCAGAAGGGAATTACCCATAACAATGAAAGCCTCATTGATTCCAAACACCCTGACAGGTATCGGGAAATGCCTATCCTGGAGGATGTCTACCATATTTTAAAGGAAAATCCCGATACCCGCCGGCTTGCCAACATCATGAACCGGCTGGTGCATGGCTCCGCTTCCACCTTCAATCAGCAGACAAATGTAAACCTGGATAACAAATACACGGTTCTGGACATTTCGGAACTGACCGGTGACCTGCTGACCGTAGGGATGTTTGTTGCCCTGGATTATGTATGGGACAAAGCCAAAGAAGACCGTACCGTGGAAAAAGCGATATTTATTGATGAAACCTGGCAGCTAATCGGCGCTTCCTCCAACCGATTAGCCGCTGAGTTTGTGCTGGAAATATTCAAAATAATCCGCGGCTATGGAGGTTCCGCTATCTGCGCCACACAGGACCTCAATGATTTCTTCTCGCTGGAAGATGGGAAATACGGAAAAGGAATCATCAATAACTCCAAAACTAAGATAATCCTGAACCTGGAGGATGAAGAGGCCATGCGTGTGCAGTCCATCCTGCATCTGTCGGAAGCAGAAACCATGGCGATTACACATTTCGAACGGGGAAATGGTTTGATATCCACAAACAACAATAACGTAACCGTGGAATTTAAAGCCTCCGACCTGGAAAAAGAATTAATTACCACTGACCGCCTGGAATTAAAGAAAATCCTGGAACGGGAAAAACAGCGGCAGACGGCATCGGAGGTGGTTTAATACTTATAGAATACGCAGTATTACGTATTGGATTCTGTAAGAAAAAACGCTACGTAATCTTATGTATTTTTTATAAACAACATAGTTTCTTCTATTACAAAGGAGGTTTCCATGCAGTTAAAAAAACAGCAGCATAACCACCTGGCGGAAATCAACCGCATTATCTCTATGTATCAGGCACTCTCCTGCCGTCAGCTTTCCCGTCTTTTTCCGGAGCTTCCCTGCGAAAAAGTAATGGCTCTGCTTGAGCGGCTGCATAAGACGGGCCCTGGTTCTACTACGGGAGGAGTGACTGGTCCTTTTAACAAAGGATTGTTCTCCAAATCAGGATATCCTGTCAGCCTTCTGGGTATTGCTTGACTTTCTGCCGGAAATCACCTACCACACGGTAAGTGACACTTACAATATTCATTCCATGCTTTTTCTTCCCAAAGTAGTCTCATCCGCTCATTCCTCTATCAAATCGTGCTCTACCAGTTTGGCTTTCCCAGATTCAATATCAGCGACAATTGAACGCAAATAATTCATATTGCTCTCAGAATAGAACGGATCAACTGAAACCTCAAATGGTATTCTTTTTTCCCTGCTAACTTTGGTAGCAAACATGGTGAAGGCAGTTGTCATTGAAAGTCCCATTTCTTTACAAGCCTGTTCCATACCTTTTTTCAAATCTTCGTCCATGCGGAAATTGACCATTGTCTGTGCCATAAAGGTCACCGCCTTCTTTGTTCTTTTAGTTTATCATGTTGTAAAGCAAAAGTAAACGCATCGCTTTACAATAATATATGCACTTATTATTAAATCATGCACAATTCCTAATCTTCACCTTAGCAAATTATGCCAAATTAAATATTTTTGCAAATTTTATCATCTCGATACTTGACAACCTTATGTCAAGGCCACGACAAAATTATATACATCTGCTGTACTATTATCCACTTTAAAATCACCCCATATCCATTGCTTCTATCTGCTACTGATAAACCCAGACAAATCAATTCTTGTTGGGTATATTCTATTTCTATATGATTTAGTTTTAATGTCATAAGCATAACCGACATCCCTGTACGTTTATTTCCGTCCATAAATAGATGATTCGTTATAACATAATACGCTAATCTAGCAGCTCTTTCTATAGGGATTGGGTAAACCTCTTCATCACCAAAAGACTGCTTAGCACTATAAACTGCCGATTCTAACATTCCTATGTCCCTTATACCAGATATATCTCCAGTCTTTTGAATCAATTTTTCATGTAAATAAGTGATTTCATCTATCGTAAGATTTATTATTTTGCTAACTCCTGAAATGCTTCCAGATTTTCCTCAAGGACGGGATATAATCCATCCAAATTAAAAAAAGATGGGATTCAAGTTTATATTGTAAAACTGGAGTTGCATGGTATTGGAATTACTACCGCCCAGACTCCATTTGGACATTCTGTACCTGTTTATGATATGGAGCGTACAATTTGCGATCTCATCCGAAGCATAAACATCATTGAAATTCAAACATTCCAAAGTGCCCTTAAACAATATGTCCATCGTAAAGATAAGAATTTGAGGACATTGATGCAGTATGCAGCTATGTTTCATGTGGAAAAAATTTTAAGGCAACAGTAATGGAGTATGGTGACGGCTCACGGTCTGTCAAATCATGAAAATACAGAGCAGACTCATGAGAAAACACTGCCTGTTCACAACGAAGATGGATTAAAAACATCGCGTCTGTCCATGTATCCGCTGTAGCATAAACTTCGTGTGAAATTTTCTCCAAATTATTTTTTTTCGTCCATAATATAATCCCATTTTGCACCGAATATATTTGTATAAAAATCTGAGTACGAACTTTTTATTACTTCAGGCATTGTAAATGGAATGACGGACGAGCAATTTGAGATTATACGGCTATTGTATGACTAAATGACGGAGCGCGAAAGTTGTAAAGAGATGAATAATCGTGCGTTGCTTGTGTGTAGAAAATGAGCATTACGAGCACAATTCACCTTCAGATTCTAATATAGGTCATAAAATTGTATCGTGATAAATTATAAACATCCCAAAAACGCAGGTAGAAATTCTATCCTGCGTTTTTTTATTACCATTACGGAGGTGAAAAATCAAATGGAAAAATAAAACGGCTGCTTACGTCATTAAAAGGAGAATCCTCATATTGCCAAAACTTTATCTTTTCATACCTGTTGAAATTTGGGGTTTTGTGGCAGAGCAGAGCAAACTCTTCCATTTCTTAAGTCAGCTGTATCTTGTATATCATCTGCTCTTATTTTGGATTCCACCAGTAAATTTCATCGTCATTGATGCAAAACCCATTTCTGCATATATAATCTAACCTCCGTTCTTACTCAGAAGTGTGCTTCGAGCTGATCCAGTATCTCCCCTCTGCCGTTGGTATACTGCGCACTACAGATATCACTGGCCGCCAGCTTCCGGCTGTCACAAACCGATTACCCCAATCCCAGTAAAAGATACAGGTCATCCTCCGGATAAACAGCCGTTCCGGCTGGTCAAAGATTATTTCGTATTTCTTATAGGGCTTGGCACACTCCCCTTCAGGCTCAGACTTTTCCTATCCTCTCCTCCTGAAGTTTCTACCAGCCGTTTAAATCCATTTGTTTCCTCAATATATGCTCTCTACGAGGTATATCCAAGTTCCACCGACACGATATTCCCTTCCGTAAAGTACCTGCGGAGGCTCTCCGTCCTGCCATTCACCCGCATTTCTTCATAAAAACAGTATTCCTTCGGTATTTCCACCTCTATCCGGTATCCTTCCGGCGCGCTCATGCAAAGTCTAAGCTTGTCCTCTTCCCGGCTGAAGGAAGCGCATATGCGGCCATCCGCCGTTAAAATACTGCCCTTTGCCCATTTCAGGCTCCCAATTCCGGGCGCAAACCGGATTTTCCTTTCCGTACGGTCCGGGATACCTAATCCAAGAAAATCCCGTACCGCAAATACGCCATAATAAGAGCCAAAACCATGATTACGGCTATCCGTCCCGCTTAAGGTTTCCCAAAAGGTTCCTGGATCTCTATCCAGCATATAACTGCAAAGTTCCTTCAGCTCCTTTTCAAGCAGTCTTATTTCCCCATACCGGGCAAGCAGCTCAAACCGCATCATATAACCAAAGAACACACCGCAGCTGCCTATGCGCAAATGGGCCGTTCCCCGATATTTTTCAGGCACCGGGCCGAACTGTTCCTTCAGTATAGTAAAAAGTGCCTCCGCATCATTTTTTGTCAGCAGATTTGTCCAAAAATAATAATACTGGGCCGCTTCGCTGTAAACACCGTTTTTGCAAAGCTCTCCCTCCCTAAGTGACAAAGAATCCGCCAAAAAAGGATACATAGTAAAAAGCTCCTGCTTACTTCCCTTTACCTTTTCATATACACTGCGAAGCTGAACGCGTATCCGGATGCTGCTCTCAGAAAAATCCTTTCTGTCATACAGTTTCCCCAGTCGCTCCGCGGCCAAGGCATAAAGCGCATTTGCCGCCGTACAAATAGGCTGCGTATGGTCAGGGTCATTGGAAGAAGACCAATCAACAAACATGGAACCTGGTATATTTTCCAACAGCCCCAATTCATTTTTTAAAGCCTCGGAAGCCTCCATAAACAGGTTCACCCGCTCCCGATAGGCCTCCTTCATTTCCTCGTCGCAGGTTCTTCCATAATAATCCGTCAGCTCCAGAAGTACGAAAAGATTCCAGGAATACATCATCACCGGATCGTTTTTTGGTCCGCCGCTGCAGCAGGCGGGAAAGGAGCCTTCAAGCATGGGCGAATAATCCGCCGCAAGGAAATCTTTCAGCATGGCTTTTTCCAGTGTCGTATCCGATAGCAGCATAGCCGCTGCGCGGCCCGTCCAATAGCTGTCACCTGCCCAGCCTCCCCTCTCACGCTCCGGAGAATCCAGGAAAAAGGCCAGGGAATTGGTGAGCAAGGTCCTTTTCGCGCCTTCATAAATACGGTTGATGTCCATGTCGCTGCACACAAATTCCGCTTCTCCCATATCCGGGAAACGGTATACCCGTACATAAAGCTCCTCCAGTGCCACGCTTCCGCCGCCATGGAAAATCACCTTAATATATTTTATATAATGAGGCTCTATCGATTCAAAGGAAAAACTGCCTCCTTCCGTATGCAGACGGATCACCCTGTTCACGCTGTCTGCCTTTACCGGAAGCTGCCCCGATTCATCCAGATAGTCGTTCCACATAATGTCCACAGTTACCGGCTCTGTAGATGAAAAGGAAATTCCGATCAAACCGGTTTCAGCATCACGCATAACAAATTCCAAAGCTGCTGCTCCTGCAAATTCCGAAAGCTCATAGCAGTGTTTCCCGTCTTTTTTCCTTGTTTCCCGGATCCGGCCTTCATAGACCCCATCCTCCAGCAACGCACATTCATAGGCCGGACGGCACATCTTCTTCCCGCCGCTGCGCTCAATATAGGCCGGGGTTTCCCACCAGCTTTCCGGCCTGATATCCACTTTCTTTTCCTTCATGCCGAAAATCCCTGTCATTTTCAGATCCGTTATAAGGTCGAAGTCCGGCATCAGAACCTCCCGTTCCCGGATTAACCTTTTTTCACCGATCAACTCGCAGGGCAAAGCGTTCTCCAGCGTCCCCGTGCGCCATGCCGTATAATTCTCATCCAGGATATAGGATTCTACCGGTACACGCCGCCCGAAGGACAGTGTCTCCATCTGATTATTTTTATAAGAAAGTGCACCGCAGCTGAAGCTCCCGTCTCCGGTCGAGCACAGCACGCCGCCTTCACATACCACCTCAGCCAGCAAACAGGAATTTTCATGTGTCAGGAAATTGTTTTCTTCCGGGACATAGCCGATAATCTCTATGGCAATCCGGTTAATCCCTTCGGCAGTCTCAAGAAAATACCGATCGGCCTTCAGCTGTCCGAACGGCGCAGGTGCCGGACCAAATCCCAGGAAAGAACCATTCAGGAAAACCCGGTAAAAAGAATGCGCTGCCAGGATAAGCTGATAATGTTTTCCTTCCTCAGCAACAAAGTCACAACGGAAAGCTGCAAACGTATTCTTTCGGTCTGAAAGCCCCGGAACAAACACTGCTCTTGCCTTCTGGAAAATTTCTTCCATCTCACTTATCCTCCCCGGTGATTACAGCCACACCTGCAGGTGCTGTTACCTTGGTTTCAATGCTTCCATCCTTTTTTTTCTTATGAGAAATACGGACGATACCCAGCGGGGTGGGAAAAGTTCCCTTTGCCCAGGATAAGCTGCCCAGATGAGGTGTAATGCTCAGTTTCCGGCAGCCCGGCTCCAATATTTTCACGCCCAGCACATTTTCCGTCAGCCACGGCGTTACCCCGGAAGCCCAGCCATGGCACAGGCTATGCCGGTATCCCTGGTAACAGTAACCGCCGTAATTACCGTGGACATCAACCTCTCCTTCCCCTGCAAGCCTGTCAATAGGCGCTGCATTCTTCATCCAGTCAATGTCAAAATCCTCCCAGAAGGTGGTGGCTCCCAGCGCAAGCATTCCGCCCCAGTAATCCCTGATATCGGACAGGCAGCCTTCATAGTCCCCAGCCATGGCCTTTGCTGTCAGGATATAATACCCCATAAATGTGGACATTCCTTTCGCACCGCCTTTCCCAAGCAGCCTTTCATTGACCTCCCCAGCATCCTTCAGCCCTGCCAGCACCAAAAGAGCCGCCGCCTGTTTAGAGTCCTGATAATCCGTATCGTATTTTTCCAGGCGCTTCATATCTTCCTCACATTTTTCCGCAAGCAGCTCCTCCCCCAGCAGCCTGAAAATTTCCCGGAGACTTTTCACTGCAAGATAATGGATAGCCTGTACCCCCGCATCAATCACCACCGGCTTATCGTTGGACGGCCAATCCAGAAAACGGCCCTGCGTTACCGTATCCTTTCCATTTTCATCAATATGCTCAGAAAGCTGCACAAAAATCCCTTTCAGGTATGCCTTCTGCTTTTCCAGAAACTCTCTCTTTCCGGTATACAGGAACCAGTCGTACACAATAATGGCATACCACATGGAATAGCTTGCCATACCGTTAATCCATCCGGGAAGCGGGGTTTCCTTCCTAATAAAATCAAGGCTTTTTTCCACAGAAGAATCCTCTCCGAAAACAGTCCGGACTGTGGCTGTTTCAGGATGCATATCGCCAATCCAGACCAGTCGATCCCTCTTAATCCCATCCCAGAGATATTCCTGCATATTCAGATGGACCGTATAAGCGCCCACATCCCAAATCCGGCTAAGCAGCGCATCGCTGCACGAAAAACTGCCCAGATAAGGGACATCCTTATAAACTGCCGCCGCCATAACGGATTTTAAGGACAACTCCGCCTCCGGTTCCTCCAAATCAATCCGAACGAAGCGGAAGCCGGTTTCTCCGATCTGGTTCATGCTCATCATGCCGATTTCCGTCATGATATCCCGTCTGGCATGATCGTTGGTTGCATTCAGCATACCGCCCGGTTCACTCATCGCCTCCATAACGGATTCCCCGAATCTTATTCTTACTTTTGCGCCTCTTCCGGTACTGTCTCCCCATGCCAGAATCCGGATCCCTCCATGAAGCTCACAACCGAAATCCAGCAGTACAGCCGCCTTTTCCCTGCCGCTTCTCAAAATACAGGGCCTGGCTGCTTCCAGGGAAATCTGAAGTTCCCTCTCTTCAAGCAATACCTGCTCATTTTCCACATTTCCCTGCTTCCACACAATTCTCTGCGGAAGCAGATAGGCCCGGCTCCTGCAGTCCTTCCTAATCGACTCCGCCATTTCCGGAGACATAATACGGAAGATATCCTTACATACTGTCTGCTTTTTATCTGTCTTTTTTTTGTTCATCCTGAACGCCCCTCCTTTTCTGCCGCCGATTTTTATGAAAAGCTTATGTCTTTTACATCCATCACCCGACTCCCCGGAATATCCGATGCAAATACAAGAAACAGTGTCTTCACTCCCGTCACCGGTTTCACAGGACAGCTGAAGCTTCTGAATTCATCCCAGCCGGGAGCAGGTATCGGTCCCGTACATGCCTCCCTTTCTATAGGGGCCCAGCGGTCTGTCTGAAACCGCATAGGAAAGGCAAGTGGCTCTTCCTCTGGAGGTATCCGTATAAAGCAAATAGTATTTGCCCCGGCATTTCCTGATGCAGGCGCCTTCATGGAAGCCATGGTTCTTTTCATCCAGAACACAGGATCGGCAGGTTTCCATATCCAGGGTTCTCATATCTTTCTTCATCCTGGCTCCTCTCAGATGAAACTGTCCCCAGAAATAATAAACCTGCCCGTCGTCATCCACAAGCACCGCAGGATCAATGCTGTCACCGTTCGCATACATTACGGGAACCGGATCCTGAAAAGGCCCACAAGGCGTATCAGACACCGCTACCCCTTCCTGTGCGTTATTCATACAAAAATACAGATAATATTTTCCGTCTTTATACACACAGTCAGGTGCATACAACATACTTCCCTTTGCGGCCCACGGGATATCCTCAATACACAGCACCACCCCATGATCCTTCCATTCCATCATATCCCCGGTAGAAAATACGTGGAGCCTGTCACTGCAATAGGCCGTCTCTCCGCTGATATCATATGAGCCATACCGATACAGCCTGCCATCCGGCATCTGTCTCGCTTCCCCGTCCGGCACAAAATGCTTTAATGGTAAAATCGGATTCATTTTATATCCTCCCGTTTTCTAACAAATAAAAAAACGCTTAACCCTTTACAGATCCAATCATAACACCTTTTACGAAATATTTCTGAATAAAAGGATAAATACACAGCACCGGGACTGTTGATACAATAATTGCACTGTATTTTAAGGTCTGGGAAAGCTGCATCTTGGCTTCCGCCTGTGCCGCATCCAGTCCCTGCATGTTGGTCAGGCTCATTTTATTGGTCATCAGCAGATCCCGCAGAAAGGACTGCAGCGGCATCAGTTCCTTGTCATTCAGGTAAATCAGGGCATTAAAGAAGTCATTCCAGTGACCTACGGCGTAGTACAGTCCAATGACGGCCAGTATCGGCTTGGACAGAGGCAGCACAATTTTGACCAGGAACTGGAAGGTATTGGCCCCGTCCAACTCGGCGGCCTCCTGGAGACTGGAAGGGATGCTGTTTACAAAATAGGTTCTCATAATGATTACATTATATATAGAAACCGCACCCGGTATCATCATGGCCCAGGGCGTATTCAAAAGGTGCATTTTACCGACCACCAGGTAGGTGGGAATCAGTCCTCCGCTGAAATACATGGTGAGCATAAACGCAAACATAAAGAAGTTGCGTGGTACAAAATCCTTTCTTGACAGCGGATAGGCAGCGCATATTGTCATTATAAGATTGATAAGCGTACCTACAACTGTATATATTATAGTATTTTTATAGCCCGACCAGATCATTTTATATTCCGCTACGGCCTCATACGCCATCAGGGTAAAACCTTTCGGAAAAAGGATAACATTCCCGTTCCATACCTCATTGGGATTGCTAAGAGAGGCTATCACTACAAACCAAAGGGGCCATAGGAAAATTACAACAAGGACTATCATGACCAAAACGTTAACCAGATCAAAAATCTTATCCGAATAGGAACGTTTTTCTTTCACACTCTTTACTTTCTTTCCCATATCATTTTTCCTTTCTAAAACAGGCTTTCTTCGGTAACTTTTTTACAGATTTGATTGGCAGAGACAAGCAGAATCACATTGATTACAGAATTAAAAAGGTTAATCGCAGTAGAATAACCATAATCGCTGTTTATCAGGCCAACCTCATATACATAAGTAGAAATAACCGATGCGGCCTGCTTATTCAGGGTATTTTGCAGAAGGAACACCTTTTCAAAGCCTACACTCATCAGAGAGCCCATCTGGAGAATCAAAAGCATAATAATTGTCGGCTTAATGGATGGAAGATCCACATGAATGATTCTCTGCAGTTTGCTTGCCCCATCCACAATTGCGGCTTCATGAAGCTGATAATCAACACCAGACAGTGCCGATATATAGATGATGGAGCTCCAGCCCATCGACTGCCAGACACCAGTCCACACAAAAATTGTTTTAAACAATTCCGGTTTCCCCAGAAAATCTATACTTTCCAATCCGAAAAAGCTTCTGATCGTATTAAAAATTCCTGTATCGGGATTCAGAAAAATAACAATCATACCACACATAACAACGGTTGAAATAAAATAAGGCGCATAAGAAACCATCTGCACCGTTTTTTTCAGGTGTTTATTCTTCAGATAATTAAGCATCAAAGCAAAAACGATAGGAATAGGAAACCCTACCAGAATAGTGTAAATACTAATTCCAAGTGTATTTTTCATAAGCAGGCCAAAATTATAACTGCTGAAAAATCTCGTAAAATTCTCCATACCGATCCAGGGACTTCCCCAGATCCCTTTTTTAACCACATAATCCTTAAATGCCAGCTGAACACCGTAAATCGGCGTATATGCAAAAATAATATAGTATATAACCACAGGCAGTATCATGACATAGAGAATCCAGTTTTTCTTCATATCCTTCAGCAGACGTACGGGCAGGCTTTCTGTCTTTCTCAATGCCGTTCCCGTTTTTTTCTGACGTGCAGACACTTCTTTTTCTGTTTTTACCGCCACTTCAATTCCTCCTTCTCCTGTTATTTACAGGGCCGCTACAGCATCCCGCAGCGGCCCTCGCTTTTTCATATATGTTATATTTACTTACCGACAGCTTCGTTGTATGCGTTCTTATAAATTTCTGCCAGCTGAGCGCCGCCCATATTTTCAACGGTGGCAACAAATTCATCCCAGCTGTCTTCAAGCACCAGTTCACCGGTAGCTACCTGTGCCACATACTGATCTATATAAGCATCAATATCCGTTTTAAGAGTTGCTATTGTCTTTGCATCTGAATCACTGTAACGCATCATCGGCAGCGGTACGCTCCCCTTTGCCGCAACCTTGGCTCTTTCCCCATTCAGATAAACTTCATCGGGATCCACCTCTGCAGACATATTGTCAAACCAGAAATCCGGCTGGATGGAAGGATGATAAGCTGCTCCCTGAATGGTACTGCTCGAACGGACTGTTGCAATATCATCGCCGTAGCCTTGACCCACGATCCATTCCCAGTTCCCATCCGCACCCTTCTGCCAGGTCTTTCCTTCGATACCCAGCCATGTCAGGATACCGCCTTCCTCCGTATAGAACTGATCCGCCCAGGCAATCAGAATTTCCGGATTCGGGCATTTATCTGTAAGCACCATAGCACCTGGTATAATTCCTGTGGAAAGAGGATATTTGCCATCTTCAAAAGGGGTCAGCGCGATATAATCATCATCATTGTCTCTGCCTACCGTCAGGAATGCACCTGCATCAAAGAAGGTTCCCAGTACATCGGCGGACTGGCCGATAGCTCCTTGCTGCTCGTGTTTCTGGGTAAAGGCATTTTTGTCCAGCAGCCCTTCCTGATACAACTTGGCTATGTAGGCCACATATTCCTTAAAGATATCCGTTACCGGCACATAGGCCAATTCACCGTCAATCACCGCAGTTTTTGTGGTATAGTCATAATTAATACTAAAATAGGGCAGCAGCAGATCGGGCTTAACAACATCTGTTGCAGTTAAAGGAATCTCATCATTGGGATCCCCGTTGCCGTTAGCATCCTGTTCCTTAAAGGCTTTTAATACGTTATACAGTTCATCCAAACTCTTCGGTTCCTGAAGACCCAGATTATCCATCCACTTTTTATTAACCCAATAAGTAGTAACAGCGCCGTTCTGTCTTTCAATGCCCGGCAGGGAATAAATATGTCCGTCGCCGGAGGTAATATAGTCCCATCCGTTCATCTCATCCATCTTTGCGGTAAGATTCGGGGCATACTGCTTTATCAAATCTTCTAAAGGAAGAAAAAGTCCCTGTTTTCCATATTTGTCCAAATCAGTGGATGCAAAACCACATTTAAAAAACATATCCGGATATTCCCCGGAAGCCAAGACAAGATTTCTCTTTTCCTGCAGATCCGCTCCCATAACAGACTGGAAATCAAATTGCAGATTGGCATTCTCAAGTACGGTCTGCATTGTAATATTATCTTTTAAGTCATAATCCTGATTCATTATGGCAAATACACTATATTCCTTTGTCTCTGCCAGCGGGAAAGTAATCCTCTCACCGGAAGCTTCCGCGGAAGTCTGTGTCCCATCCCCCTCCACCGTTGTCTCATCTTTGCTGCTCCCTGATGTATCGGTGTTTGCCGCCGTATCCTTTGTTCCTCCGCATGCTGCAAGCGAAACCGTCATGGCTGCCACACACAGCAGCGCTGTAAGCTTTTTCATTTTCATACTGTAACCTCCTACTTTCAATTTTGATATACAAAATTACATACCGTCCTGTACCTCTCATCCTACTGCATATCTGATATCTGATGTGCATTTTTTATGTACAAATCACGGACTTACTAAAGAGGCGCCTCTCCTCCGTAAGCATGGCTTAATTATAAATATCTTCAATTGTATTCTACAAGAAACAAGATTCCTTTGCTGCCTTTTGAATTTTGCACGCAGGCCTTATTTCCAGAATTTCCACATTCACGGCTTTTTTATGGATAGAATACAATAATTAAATATCTTTTTTTGATATTTGTATCTCGCCATCCCCTCACAGATATGGCTAAACAGATTGCTTTCCCTGCTGATTTATTATACAATAGCCATATGTTTCCTGTTGAGTAAAGGAGAAATTATGAAAAGGTATACCAGGCTATATACAGATAAAAATATTACGCTCATCAAGTATTTTTTATCTTATTTTATTATTTTAAGTATGCTGTTCCTGGGTTTCTTTTTTGCTGTGCGCATTCAGCTGAACAATATTTACTTTAAGAATTTGAATGAGCAGACTGATAAGCGTCTCAATACTATAATGGAACAGCTTGAAAATAATCTGATTGGTGTCAATCAGGTTCAGTCTATGCTGACCAGGGATATCAATCTTGTTCTTTTCCGCTATAAAAATGAGGACTGGTACGGTTATCAAGCGGCGCAGCGAATGAGTGAATATACAGTGAGCAACAGCTTTATTGATACCATTGTTTATGCGGATTATAGAAGGGGATCTATTTTTTCTTCCGGAAAGCACGTTTATGAAAAGGAGGGAATTTATTATATCTACACAGGCACCCATTATCTTCCTTTCCCTATACATGAATACACCGACTCCAACAGCGGTCAGCTTGTCTATCTGTCCGACAAGACATCTGGTCTTCTGATTTATCTTCCTTATAACAGCAATAATGAAAACTACTCTATTTTTTACGTTATCAGCGCTAATGAGCTTATGTCCGTACTCGAATCCAGTGTCTTTACCGGAATTGAATCTATATGCCTTATGACACCGGAACATCAGCTTGTGTCCGGGATAAATAAAGAAGCGCTTCTTCCTTATCTGGATTCTATGGAAACAGAACCGGGACCCCACAAGCTAAACGGGGAAGAAACCATGTTCCTGTATTCCGGGATTCCCGGTGGGCTGAGTCTTGTAGCACTATCCTCAAACAAAGCTATACTGGCTCAGGTAAATCTTGCTTTCCGCAATACCTACCTGATTCTGGTGCTGCTCGCCTCCTTTGGGGTAATTCTTATACTGTTTTCCATGCGCCTGACCTACTGGCCGCTCCACCAGCTGCTGACACGGATGGTTGACAAGCCTCAGCCCGGCCGCAGCTATGTGGAACAAATTGATGATGCATTTAACACTGCAATATCTGAAAACAAGGTATTACAGAACAAACTGGACAAATACAGGGTTTCCATGCAGAAATCCATTCTGGATTCCATTGTGTCAGACAACAATAATGCGGAAATTAACAGGTTTTTAAATATTGACCAGTTTTTCAGCGACGAGCCTGATAATAAAATTTTTATACTTAAAATTACCTCCCCCCAGAAAAAAATATTCGTTCCCGAAGAGGTTATGGATTTTCTGGACAATTCGCTGCCGGATGAAAATTCCTGCGCACTTCTGGAGGCAGGCAGGGGATTTGGTGTATTTATGATTAATTACCCAGGTATCGAAAGGAACAAAGACGAGGTTGTCTGCCTTCTGATGTCCGATTACTGCCAGGATACAGGCTGCCGCGCCGCAGTCAGCAATGCAGCCTCCTCTCCTCTTGAGATACCATCTCTTTATGAAAATGTCATGCTGGCGGACAAATACAGCACAGATGATCCTGTCATTTATTACCCGGATATCGCCGATTCGATACCCTCAGGTCCCAGCATGGCTTATCCCTACAGAAATCTGGATGCTCTTGCGTTCTCCCTGAAAACCTGTGATTTCCTTACGGCCCACAAATTGAAGGAGGAGCTTTTCGAACAGATAAACGGAGCGGCTGATAACGGAAGCCTTTTTCCTGATTTTTTTATCCATTGTGTACTAATTGATATTCTTACCGTCATCATTAACTCTATGAACCGGATGAATATCCGCTTTAAGAACTACAATGAGCTATATTTTGAAACGCTTTACCTGTGCCGAAGCTGTCCTTATGAGGAAAAAAAGGAAGAAATATCACGGAATATGGATGAGTTACTGATAATTTTTGAATCAGAGTATGAAAATTCCGCCATACATGCTTGCCGGATACAGGAGATACTGCAAGAAGAGTTCGCCTCTCCTGATTTTTCCATCTCAACACTGGCGGACAAATTTCAGATCAGCATTGCTTATATGAGTTATCTTTTCAAGAAAAAATTTAACCGAAATTTTTCCGATTATCTTTGGGATATGCGCCTTAAAAAGGCAGAGGATCTGTTGCTTCACACGGATATGTCCATTGAGCAAATCAGCGCAAGTGTGGGATATATCAATGTATCCAGTTTCCGCAGGAAGTTCAAGCAGGAAATCGGAATGACTCCCTCTGCTTTCCGTGAGGGAAAAGAATAGGAAGGAGAGGGAGATTTTTAACTATCCCCCTCTCCTTCCTATTCGTTCCAGTCCATTTCCTTCGTACCTGCAACAGCCGCATACCATTTTGCACTGTCCTTGGGAATCCGTTTCTGTGTATCAAAATCCACGTGTACTAAGCCATATCGCATATTATGCCCGGCACACCATTCCCAGTTATCAAGCAGAGACCACACATAATAGCCTCTGATATCTGCGCCTTCCTGGATGGCCTTTGAAATCCAGTACAGAAAACCTCTGATATACTCCGTTCTCTGTGTATCGTGGATTCTGTTATCCGCAGTAACTGCCTCATTACAGTTATAGGTACCGTTCTCAGTAATATAAATCGGAATATCTACTTCATATTCCTTACGCAGCATTTCTATGGCTTCATAAACTGCTCTGGGATAATATTCGGTTCCATTCTCCATGAAATTACCGCCGTTCTGCTTTCTTTCCGGCATAACTCCCTGTTCTGAACAGTCCAGTACCCGGTTATAGCAGTTAAGTCCAAAAAAATCTATTGGCTGATGTATTTTCTCCATATCCCCGGACATTATAATTGGCATACAGTTACCCGCTTCCATATAAGATAGCAATTCACTTCGATAGCAGCCTTTAAATATGGGATTCAAATAAGAGTGGAAAGTTTTTTCATTTTCCATACATGCTTTTTCACAATCAGCCTGATTATCGGGCCGAAGTGGAAAATGCTGCCATATGTCAATTACAATTCCCACCATGCTATCCTTCAGATTTTCCTGCCGGAACCTGCTGACGCCTTCTCCATGCGCCAGAAGAATATGGTGATTGGCCTGTCTGCCATACTTCTCAAGCTTATAGCCAGGAGCAAAGCCGCCCTGTGCATAACCCACATATGTGGCAATGGGTTCATTTATGGTAGCCCAAAACGGTACCGAATCCCCAAATTCCCTAAACAACAATGTTGCATATTCCCCATACCAGTCCACTATCTCCCTGTTCAGCCAGCCGCCCTGACGCTCCAGCTCATAGGGTAAATCCCAATGATATATGGAAGCATTCGGTACAATATCTCTTTTCCACATAGCATCGATCAATCTTTTGTAATAATCAATCCCCTTCTGATTAACTTTACCTTTTCCCTCCGGCAGTATCCTTGACCAGGAAAAAGAAAAGCGAAAGGTATCCAGGTTCATCCGACGGGCCAGATCCAAATCTTCTTCGTATCTGTGATACATATCACAGGCGATCTCCGGCGTGGAGCCATCCCCGATATTTCCGGGAATTGTGGAGAACGCATCCCAGATTGATAAACCTCTACCATCTTCCCTTGCCGCGCCCTCCAGCTGTGCCGCACTGGTTGCGACACCAAACATAAAATCTTTTGGAAACCTGATTTTGCCCATTCATATACCTCCCTGTATAATTTCCTGAACCATGAAATAGGCCAGCAGCGTCCAGCCCCAGAATACCTTTTCGCCGCAGCCATCACCGCTTTCAGTCACATAATATTCTCTGTTGCCGGATTTTTCCACCAGCTTTGCGGAATTTTCCGCAATGGCAAGCCCTTCTTTTTTATAGCCATACCTTTCCATTCCCTGCATTACCACATAGGAAACCCTCTCCAAAATTCGGATGGATTCATGACATGCTCCTTCATAAGTCTTCGCACCTGATTAGTGGAGGCAATTCCCGCCCACATCGGCAGAAGTCCGCTCACTGACTTTACCCGAATAATACTATCATCTCGTTCATCCCGATCATAAAAGAAACCATCCTCCTGATCCCACATTGACAAAACTGCTTCTTTACGCATTTCCGCCATTTTTTTATATTCCTTTGCTCTTGCGGAATCTTTCCGATATTCACAGATTGTTGAATACGCCAGACATTCCTGATAAAGATAAGTATTAAGATCCATCCCTTCATCATAATCTGATCGCCAGACTAAGGTAGTATAAGAATAACCGGTAAAATATGGAATTCCTGTATGTTCATTTTTCTGAATTCCTTTCTGCATAAGTTCGTTTACCACTTTCCTTTTTCCCATGTTAAAGATGCCGCTGCAATCTGCTCCATTTTTAGTACCAACTTTGTTTTCTTTTCCATCTGATTTCCTTCCCTCTCAATTTATGCCGCAGCTCTTCATGTTCGGCTATTTGGTTCCTTTACAGTGACTGCTTTGCTCTGACTAAATAATTACACATCCCCCAGCCGTCAGGCATACAACAAATCACATTCACAACCATTATTTTAAATAGTTTCCCGAAAGTCCACAAGCAACAATTTTTTATATGTCCTGCGGAAAAACTGTACCCTGTCCATTCCCTTGATTTTTACCGTACATTTTTCATATTTTATTGCTGAGATTTGTTCCTTGTGTACTACCCTCATTATTTTTATAATAACAGTAACAAACGTTCTGACTTCAGCCAGGCTCCGATAAGCGTCAGAGCGAAATCTATATGGAGTAAAATTATCTGTACGTATAGAGTTTGCATTTTACTCTGCAAAATAAGGAGGAGACAGCATGAAGCTCGCACAACGACAAAAATTATTTCAAAAACCATCCCGGGAATTCCGTGGAAAACCATTCTGGTCCTGGAATGGGAAATTAGAAGAAAAAGAACTGAAACGTCAGATCGATATTATGAAGGAAATGGGCTTCGGCGGTTTTTTCATGCATTCCCGGACCGGACTGGAAACAGAATACCTGGGAGAGGACTGGTTTCATCTGATAAACAGCTGTGCGGAATACGGCAGCAAAAAAGGGATGGAAACCTGGCTTTACGACGAAGACCGCTGGCCCTCTGGAAGCGCCGGCGGTATGGTGACTAAGGAGCCGCAGTACCGGGCCATGTTCCTGGAAATGAATCAGTTTTCCTCCGGGGAATGGAATGATTTCCTACGCACCACCGATACGGCCGCCGTCTTCGCCTGCCGCATCAGAGACGGTATTTTTACCGGTAAACGGAGGCTTTATGAAGGAGATGTCCCACAGGAGGAAGAAACTGTACTGGAATTTCGCACCCGTTATTCCGCCTGCAATGACAATTATAATGGCTTCTGCTACGTGAATACCATGAACCGGGAAGCCATTGACAAATACATCGAAAGTACCCATGAAAAATATCGGAAAAACTGCGGTGACAGGCTGGGTACAGAAATTCAGGGAATTTTTACGGATGAACCCCACCGCGGAGGCGTTTTCACCAATTTTGCGGAAGGAGAGGAAAATGCAGTTCCCTATACCCCCGGCCTTTTTGAAGAGTTTGAAAAGCGCTTCGGCTACAGCCTGTCCGACAATCTCCCCGAACTATTCCTGCGCAGAAAAGAAAAGGAACTTTCCAAAGTCACAAGAGACTATTTCGAACTCACACAGCAGCTGTTTCTGGAATGCTTCGCCAAGCCGATTTCCGACTGGTGCAGAGAGAACCAATTTATTTTCACCGGTCACGTACTACATGAGGATTCCCTCTGCTGCCAGGCTATCATGCAGGGCTCACTTATGCGTTTCTATGAATATATGGACTATCCTGGTATGGATTTGCTTGCCGAGGGCAACAAATGCTACTGGATAGCCAAACAGGTGGATTCCGTTGCAAGACAACTGGATAAAACAAAGGTGCTTTCCGAGCTTTATGGCTGTACCGGCTGGCAGATGAATTTTGAGTCCTATAAAAATATTGGAGACTGGCAGGCGCTGTTCGGCGTTAATCTCCGCTGCCCTCATCTGTCCTGGTACACTATGAAGGGCGAGGGAAAACGGGATTATCCCGCCAGCATCCTGCATCAGTCAGCCTGGTATCCCGAATATCATTATGTGGAGGACTATTTTTCCAGAATCAATGCCGCTCTGTACGGAGCAAAAGCAGATGCTGAGCTCCTTGTAATCAGTCCTATTGAAAGCGTATGGGCACGAGCTTACAGCGGTGCTTTTGAAGGCCTGACCGGAACAGATCCTGAAATCCAGCGCCTGGAAGAGCAATACGCCGCGGTCTTCCATATGCTCACCGAAAATCACATTGACTTTGACTATGGTGAAGAGGATATTATGGCCCGTCATGGCCGGACGGATAACGGAACTCTCCTCATAGGAAGCTGTGCCTACAAAAAAGTACTGATAGCCGGTTTGGATACACTGCGAAGCAGCACACTGCAGCTTCTGCGCGATTTCAAAGCACAGGGCGGTACTGTGATATTTGCAGGCAGCCCCCCTGCCTGTTTGGACGTACTGCCCTCCCAAGACATTAAACGCTTCGCCCCCCTTTGCACAGCAATTCCACTGGAAGAAAAAGCCCTGGTCAAAGCCTGTGCAAACGGCCGGGAGATCCATATCGAAGCACAGGATGCCAATTTGATATTTGCCCGATCCTTTCAGTCAGAAGGAGAACGGATGGTCATGATCCTGAATACAGATCGGGAAAAAGGCTACAACAACGCCGCTATTTGCCTGGGACAGGGAAAATACCTGGAGCAATGGGATCCCCGGACCGGAGAAATAATGTCACCTGATTATCGTCTGGAAGATGGCAAAATACATCTTACCATTGACCTTGAAGCCGGCGGAGAACGTCTCTACCGCATCCCCTCCAGGAAACGGGTTCTTCCTAAACAGGAAGTTTTCCGGGAAACCAGAACCTTTTCTCTCCCTGATACCTTCCGTTATATCCTGTCCGAGCCAAACATCTGCGTCCTGGATATGGTAACGGTCTCTGACACAGGCGGTCTCCATCTGCCCGCCATGGAAGTCCTTAAAGCGGATCGGGCTCTGCGTGATCATCTGCAGCTTCCTTACCGCGGGGGAGAAATGCTCCAGCCCTGGTACCAGATAAAATACAAAGGAGGAAACTCCCGCCTTTGTGATACCATCACCCTGACCTATCAGTTTAGAATTTCAGCCCTGCCTGAAGGAATCTCCCTTGCCCTGGAGGATCTAGAGCATATCCGTCAAATCCTCATAAACGGCCGGGAAATTTCCCTTAAAAGCAACGGTAAATGGATAGATATCTGTTTTGACACCCTTGCCATACCGGATGAATACCTGATCCCCGGTGCCAACACTATCACCCTATCGATGGACTACTACAGCACCTGCGGAATAGAATCAGTCTACCTTCTGGGGACCTTCGGCGTACAGCTCCAAAACAGCGGTCCCGACCTCACTGCGCTGCCTGAGACCATCTCCATCGGTGACATCACCCCCCAAGGCTTTCCTTTCTACTCCGGCAGCCTTACCTACCGCTTAGAGGGCTTGGAAAACACCCCCTGCACCGTAACCGCTGCAGACTTTGGAGGCGCCCTTCTGAAGCTGACCGGAGACAAGGAGGCCATTATCGCCTTTCCGCCTCATAGAGCCTGCGTACCCGGCCTGTACGGCATTCAGGTTGTCCTCACCCGCCGCAATACCTTCGGCCCCCTGCACCAAACAGAAAAGTACGCCTATGCCTACTCACCAATGAACTTCCTCACGGAAGGAAATGATTGGAATCCCGGCTTCACATTATATGAACAGGGTCTACTTCAAAAACCCGAAATCCTTTTCTGAGACATTTTTGTTCCTTCTCCTTCTTACATAATACACCTGCCGCGTTTTCAGGGGAAAAAGTTTTCTATCTTAGTTTTTCTTGAAATTCGGCAGGTGGACACAGAAGCAAGAATATATAATAACCGCCGAATTTCAAGTGGAGTGTAAACCAATATTAGTCACCAGCCACCAGTCTAACTGGTGAATGGCTGGTCAATATAACCACTCGCCCATATGATAAAGTAAAATAACCTTTTCAGAGTTAAAAAATTGATATTTCCGTCAGGGCACAGATTATCTTCTGCGAGAATAAATAGTCCTTCGAAATAATAAAGATAGTGGTCATCAAACAATCTTTATTTTTAAAGATCTGCCATTGCTTCTAATATGTCATCCTCCATACGGGAAAAAAACTTTTTGTTTCTTCTATATACTGGAATGCCAACCCGATGATTGCCACCGGCTGTATAGTATACAAAAGCTTCGCATTCGTGTTCTTTTACATCTTTTTCATTCCTTTACCAACTCCTTTCCGGAGCCGGTTTCGCTCCTGCTCATAAACGCACAAACAGACACCCTCCTCCCGCAACGGAGAGGGCAATCGTCTGTTTTCATTGTTTTATTCTATGCACATAAAAAATGATCAGCATTGGAAATACAATTCTAAAAAAATTATGGTATAATCCTGCTCCATCAATATATGCCGCCATTGACGCAGTAACAAGAAGTCCCCCAACTACTACCACTACAATAACAGCCAAATTCATACCGGAACGAAAATAATTTATTTTACCAAAGGCTATGTTAAAATATTCGAATGTTAATTCTCTGAGCAGTCCAGAAAGATTCACTCCCATTTCCTTTTTTGTCTTTACGGAAGATAAAAATATTAAAAGTATGGGATATAAATAGTGTCTGCTGAACAGCTCTTAACCGCTGTTCAGCAGACACTATTTATTTGTTAAAGCACCATTATTTTAATCATTCCAGGCAGGAAGTGTGATTGACCTGATAATAACAGAAAAATCCTTTTCAACATGCATAAGTATACAAGAATAGCACCTTACTTTCAGCATTCCAGACTATTCGCATCCAACAGAAACTCCTTTACGCCCATCATGACATAACCATTCTCGTCTCTTCTCGGCTTCATACTCTTTTCAACAAGAATTATTTTTTTAAAAGAATCATTTACTTTATCAAAGGACTTCGTCTCCTGTTTATATTTATCTTTATCCGGAATTGCATAAGCTGACTGAATGTAATACTTTTTGCTCCCCATGGTGGCTATAAAATCAATTTCCAGCTGTTTCCTTACTTCCTTACCGTCCTCATTTCTTTCTCTGGATTCTACAACTCCCACATCTACCTTAAATCCGCGGAAACGCAACTCATTATATATAATATTTTCCATGATATGGGTGCTTTCAATTTGTCTAAAATTCAATCTTGCATTGCGAAGTCCCACATCTTCAAAATATATTTTATATGGAGTTCCGATATACTTTCTGCCCTTTACATCATACCGTTTTACGCGATTTATCATAAAAGCATCTTCCATATGCTCAATGTATTTATCTACCGTAACCTCACTGATGGTTGTTTGTTTCACTGATGCAAAGGTGGCAGATAGCTTTCTTGGATTTGTTAAAGTGGATATCCCTGATGAAATAACATCCAGCAACTCACCAATTGCACAATCATCCTGCAAATGATATCGATTGATAACATCCCGCAAATACAAATTCTGCATTTGTGTTGTAAGATAAGCAGCTTTCTGTTCTTCCGTTGCCATAAGTGCTGCCGCCGGAAGCCCTCCATATACGGAATAATCATCAAATGCCTCTTCCTTGCTTCCATCATACACACTGAAATACTCGGAAAAAGATAAAGGCAGCACATGTATCTCATCCCCACGTCCCTCAAACTCTGTCAAAATATCCTTTGACAGAAACTTGGAATTACTTCCGGTTACATACACATCCAAATTCTTTTTCCGCAGAAAACCATTTAGCACAGACTCAAATGCTCCAAGATTCTGCACCTCATCCAACAAAAGATAATACATCTCCTTATCTGTAATCTGCTGATTCAGATATTCTAAAAATCTCTTAGGATCTACCTTTCGTTCTGAATTCGCATTGTCCAATAATAGCGGATCCTCACCAATCTTTATCAAATCATCCGCTGAATCAAATGCAAATAGAATCACATGGTCTTCCGGTATTTCACAATCCATCAAATGATTATAGAATAATGTATTCAGCAAATATGATTTCCCGCATCTTCTAATTCCGGTAATCACTTTAACAAATCCATTATATTTTCGATTAATTAATCTCTCCAAATACACATCTCTTTTTATTTCCATATTTCTACCTCACTAAATATTTTTGACGCAAATGTCACTTTTATTAAGTGTATTATACTTCTTTTGTTTTTATAAGTAAACTAAGCACTAAATAATTTTGCCATTTACGGCAAAATTATATATGAAAAGTAGGAATAACTCGGTCAGCCTCATAATCCGTCATACTTTCAGATATTTTACGAAACTGGAGTGAGTACGAACTCTCTAAAATAGCAAATATCAGACAGTCTACCATATCCTTCTAGTCAACAAAAGATTCGATACCCAGTATTCCAAATCTCCAGAAAATATGTGACGCTTTCGGGATAACTCTTGCCCAGTTCTTTGCAGAAACGAATGAGTCCTATCCGATTACAGAAAAGCAGCATGAATTACTTCAATATTTTGACCGTTTGTCACCCCAGCAACAAAACAGCTTACTTAGTTTTCTTAAGTCATTGCAGAAGCTTGATCTAGGGTCAACGTAAACTTTTATCATAGTTTGTAGTATCACATAATATCTGTATTTCACTAAAAAACATTGAATAAAAATAACTCTGCACTTTTTTATTTATGCTGATAGAAAATAAATATTTTATACGACCGAAAAACCTATATTTTTAGGATTTCCGGTCTCTCTTTTACAATTTCAGTATTATAAAGCTGTATTTAACTTATAGTACCACCTTCCCTTTCTGTTGCTGTATTAGCTGTTCTCCATACAGCAATCATATCCTAAACTTCACTCCAGTTCCTTGTACCACCAAATGGATATCAGCGTGCTTCTGGATTTCGTTCTGGTTCATACTTCCGCGGTGAGGTCTGTAGTTTTCTCCAAGCAGTAGCCCATTATTGACTGAAGGAAAAGCTTCTAATAAAAAACCATTCTTTCCGGCTGCTTATTGCAAGCGATATAGAACAGTACGGCGGAACGGACAGGTACCCGGAGACGGAACAATATTTTGAGAAAAAACAGTGGAATTTGAATTATCCGCTTTTTCGGGCAGGCTGTATTTATTATCATAACTCCAACCCTAACCCGCCCGATGTCACTACATCCAAAGCCTGCACGCTCTGCCCTACGCCGGGGAATCAGGAAAATGATAAATTATTAAAAAAACTGCCATGCTGGAAATATAGGAAAACTTAATTTTCAGCGTGGCAGTTCTTTTCTCAAAGCACAATAAGCCGTTTATTTACAATTTATTTACGAATTCTTGGTCCAGAAATGTACGTCTATCATCCTTTTTTCATACCCAAGCTTCCTGACCAGTGCGATGAACTCCATCTTCTTATCCTCTTCTCTCTGCCATATATCGATTCTGGCCCAGGGAACCAAACCGGGTAAAACTGCAGATTCCGGGAGAAAAAGGATTTAGCAGGCACGTCCTTACTATATGGATCCCACAGGAGTTATTCCACAATCACCCGCACCCGGTCCAGATTTCTCAAACGGTATAAATTCACTGAAATCATCCGTTTTCTCATAATCCCATGCGGCCGCAGTCACCTTTCCGGCACCGGGCAGCGTCTCAATATCCGCGGTGAATACAACAGCCTCTCCCGCCTTTACGGTAACACATTTTTTTCCATTGGCATAAGCATCCGCCACAGGCTGCAGCCCGCTGCGCCTGCCGGGATCTCGATCTGTCCGTCGTTTACCCGGTAATTGGTGGAGGGCACGGGCGCAATCCCCTTTTCACACCAGTCGGCCATATCCAGCAGGGCCTGATGCCGGATGCCCAGATAATCCACCTGATGCTGCCTGTCATCCAGATATCCTGCCTGTCGTCATGGATACAGTGATTGTTATAATACAGACGGAACCAGTAAAAATCCCATATATATTCAGGAGTACTACACCTATGAGCTTAAAGAACGCAAGGTTTCCACAAATACAGTAATTCACAGACATGCAAATATACGCTCTGCTCTGGAGTACACTTTTCAGTAGGGTTAATTTTATCAAATCCGGCAGACAGAGTGATTCGTCCAAAGAAAAACAATTTCGTTTCAGCCATCTATCACTCAGAGGAATTGATGAATTTATTCAAGATATTCCATGGCGATCCGCTTGAACTTGCCGTTCTGCTCGGCAGCTATTATGGACTTCGCCGAAGTGAAATCGTAGGGCTGAAATGGGAAGCAATCGATTTTGTGCAGAAGACGATTACAATCAGACATACTGTAACCCAGGCCATGGTAGACGGCAAATACAAAATGATTTACAAAGACAGGCCTAAATCTAAAAAAAGCCTTCGAACGCTGCCCCTTTTAGGACCATTCGAGGCCATTTTGTCCAAGCTTTGGAAGCTGCAGGCCGAAAATCAAAAATTATGCAGCAGTTCCTACTGTATGGATTATCTGGATTATATTTATGTCGATCATATGGGAGTACTGATAAAACCGAATTACATAACACAGCACTTTCAGATTGTTCTCAGAAAAAACGGTTTAAAATCAGTCCGCTTCCATGATCTCAGACACCCGTATGTCAAGCACACGACAAAAAAATATAATTCTGAAAAGCAGAAAACCCAAGCTACCAAGATGGATTTGATAGCCTGGGTTTTCCGTTTTTGTATCTTCAATTATTCAAAGAGGTCATGGATTTTGTAAACAATCTCAATGCGGTTGTCGGGGAATACATACACCTTTTCAATCAGCAGATCGGTCAGTTCGGAGGTTAGCACATCTGCTTCCGCAATCGAGTGAGCAATCTCTTGTCGGCTGCTTTGGCGGGCCTGTTCTTCTTGCTTCAGCTTTACCTGGGCGGTGACAGCTGCATAGGTATTTTTGACTTTTAATATTTCTGCGTCATAAACAGCTTTCTCCGATTTATAAGTGTCCAGCTCGATCTGCCCCAGGAGATACCGCTCAAAGAGAGCTTGCTTCTGGTCCTTTAGAGCTTCCAACTGCTTCTCATACTCAGAGCATTTGGCAGCGGTGGACTCCAGGTGAATGGTGCCGTCCTCATGTACGGGCAACAGGATTTCCAGCTGCTTTTTCAAAGTGAGGAGGACTGCTTCTTCCAGACTGGCAGCATCTGCCCGGACATCGCGGCAACGGCTGCTCACCTCGGCAGTAGAATGGCGGCACATATAAAACGGTACCTTTTGAGCGATGCGGGAGAGTGCATGGTCGCAGCAGCCGCAATAGACCTTGCCTTTCAGTGGGTACTCCCTGGTTTTCCTGGTCGGCAAGGAAAACCGGCGCTGCACAGCCTGCACCTTTTCAAATAGTTCTTTATCAACGATTGCCGGATGATGGTCGGGAATAATGAACCATTTGTCCCGGTCCTTCCTGCGGCTCCGTGTGCCGCCTACTTCAATGACTGCACGACGCCCGATGACATAGGAGCCGATATAGCGTTCATCCTCCAGGATACGGAGAACCGTAGAACTGCTCCAGCGTCCACGGGAGCGTGAGACATCGTGGTACTGCTGCCCATGAGCTGCTTTGTATTCTCCTGGGGTCGGTATGCCTCGCTTAAACAGTTCCCTGGTAACGGCTGCCGCTCCAATTCCGGTTGCGGCAAGTTGGAAAATGAGCTGTACCACAGCAGCGGTTTCCGGGTTCGGTTCCATTCTGCCATCGGCGCTTTTGCGATACCCGTAAGGGCAAACTTTGCTCTGGTATTCACCGCGCTGCATTTTGGCGTACTTGGCGCTTTTGGTCTTGATGGACATATCCCGGCTGTAATACTCGCTGATTAGATACTTGAAAGCCACATCCATACCGCCGGTATCGCCCTTGTGCTGATCGCTGTCAAAATCATCGTTGATGGAAATGAACCGGGTGTGAAACAGCGGAAACACACGCTCAATGAAATAGCCAGTCTCAATGCTGTTTCGCCCAAACCGGGAAAAGTCTCCTTGTGTCAACTAAACACCAAATTTTTTACGGATGCCGGAGGTGATTGTTGGTCCTTCTTCTGAAAGACCGCCTCCGGCATCCGCTTCATGCGAAAGGGGAAACTCACTTGTCAAATTGCCCCGCCCTGCATAGCCTGCTTTGTCCGCAGGAGTCGCCCCACTTCCCGGTTGGAAAGCTCACCGTTCAGGCAGACGACCTCCACATTATGTTCTCCCAGCCAGCCAACATATTCGAGCGTTCTCCAGATGTCGCGCCCCAGCCTTGTGGCGTTCAGGACAAGCAGAATATCCATCTCACCCCGGAGGGCGGCATTGGTGATCTCCGCCAGCCCAGAGCGGACCATTGTTGTGCCGGTTTCCTGTTTGGCGGTGCAGCCCATGACCTCATAGTGATTTTCCTTGGCAAAGGCCATAAGTTCTTCCTGCTGGGTCCTCAGCGCAAAGGCGTCCGGCGCTGCCACCCGGCAGTATATCCACACCCTGGGCGCTCTTGCGACCCGCATATAGACCGCAACATTTCTCGGTTTATCCATTATGTCCTTCCTCCTCTTTGGTATCAGAATGGCCTCCAAACACATCCCGGAACTTCCAGACGATCTCGATCTCGGTGGGAGAGGATACCAGCACTTCCTTAATGAATGTCTGCGCCAGCTCCGCCGTCAGTTCCGTAGCCCCGGCAAAGGAAGTGAACACATCATCCTCCTGCGCCTTATCCTGAAAGGCCAGATGCTCCAGTTCAGACAAAAGCTGTTCCTGCGCCTCCTGTTCGGCTTTGGCGGCGGCGAGTTTGCCGTCAATGTCCGCCCGCTGTCTCAGGTAGGCGTCCTTTGCCAGCGCCCCGCCGCTGTAATCCTCGTAGGCCCGGAACTTCTCCTGCCTGTACCGTTCCTGCTGCTGTTCCAGCTTTTGAAGCTCCGCAACACAGGCGGCGATACGCTCCTTGCGGGTCAGCATCAGGGAGGACTTCTGCTTTTTCCGCTCCTGACACATCGCCAGCATCTGCATGACCGCCCGGAAGATGATGCCCTCGATCTCCTTCTCGGAGAACAGCTTTCCCTTCGGGCAATCGCTGTTCTCATCCGCCTTACTCTTTGTGCATCGGTAGTAGTATCCGGCAGAACTGTGGATACGGCTCAGTGTCCTATGGCAGTTGCCGCATTTGAGAAGCCCTTTCAGCGGATACTCCTGTGGTATCCCCTTTGCCCGCCTCGGCCTCTGCCGGATGATCTCCTGCACCCGGTCAAAGTCCGCCCTGCTGATGATGGCGTCATGCGCCCCCTCATAGATGATCCAGTCGGACTTATCCTGCGGGACGGTCCGCTTTTCATGGAGGCTGGCCTTGTACCGCTTGCGCCCCACCAGCGCCCCGGTGTACTCATACTGGTGGAGGATGTTCAGCACCGAGGCCGCCGTCCAGCCGTTCTTTTCGGAGGCTTTGCGGAACCGTCCGCTCCCCGGATTTTTCAGCCGGAAGTAGGCGCCGGGGGTCAGGACGCCCTCGCTGTTCAGCCTGCGGGCGATGGCGGTGCTGCCCATCCCCTGCAAGGTCATATCGAAGATACGCCGCACCACCGCCGCCGAGTCCCCGTCTATCACCAGCTTGTTCCGGACCGTGGGATGGAACTGAAAGCCATAGGGAGCGAAGCTGCCTATGTATTTGCCCTGCTTCATCATGATGATCTTCGCCGTGGTGGTCTTGACGGACAGGTCCTTGCTGTACGCCTCATAGATGATGTTCCGCAGGACCACATCCATGCCGGAGGTCATGCCCTTGTAATCATCGCTGTCATAGCTGTCATTGACGGAGAGATAGCGGACGCCGAGGAAGGGAAAGACGCACTCCAGATAGTTGCCCATCTGGGTATAGTCCCGGTGGCATCTGGAAAAATCCTTCGTCACCATCACATTGATGGCCCCGGCGCGAAGCTCCTTCATCAGCGCCTGGAACTGCGGGCGATCCGTGTTGGTCCCGGTGTACCCATCGTCCACGAACTCCGTCCGGGGCGCATTTTTCAGTTGGGGATGGCGGTCTAAAAACTGATGGATCAGCTCCCGCTGGTTGCCGATGCTGTCGCTCTCGGCCTTCCCGTCCCCGTCCGCCAGGGAAAGGCGGATATAAATGCCCACCCGGTAGTCAGTCATCGCCGCCCGCCTCCTTTATCTGCTCCACGCACTCCAGCATGGCGTAAAATACATCGTTGTAGTTGAACACGACCTCGATACGGCCCCCGCCGTAGACAAGCACCTTCTCGATTATCGCGTCCACAAGCTCCTGCGTCAATCCTGTCATCCCGGCAGCGCCCCGCATCATGGTGAGCCATTTGTTGTCTGGGGAGATGGACGCCAGGAACCGCTCCCGGCGCTCCACGGCCTCGTCCAAAAGCCGGTTCAGGGCTTCGTACTGCTCCTCATAGGTCTGTTTGGCAAAGGCGTATTCCTCCTCGTTCAGGATGCCCTCGACATAGCTCTCATACAGCCCCGCCCGTTTCTTTTTCAGGGCGTTCAGCCGGAGCTTTACGCTCGCCACCGCCGCCTTGTGCTTCTCCCGGACGCTGGCCTCGCCGGAGCCGCCCCGCATGGCAAGCAGGAGCTTCTCATAGTCCAGCGCCACCTGAAGCTGGTCCCGGATGGCGTTGAACACCTTTTCATTGAGTGCGTCCTGCCGCATGGCGTGTTTGAAGCAGGTCCCATGCCCCCGCCTCAAGTGGGTGCTGCAATCGTAGACCCCACGGAACACAACGCCCTTGCACTGGATACGCTGCCGCTTGTAGTACATCCGCTTTCCGCAGTCGGCGCAGAATATCTTCCCGGCAAAGAGGTCGATCATGCCCGCCCGGATGTCCGCCGACCACTCCATAGCGGTCTCCCGGTGGGCGCTGTCCTCCCGCATCTGCCGCTCCACCGCCTCAAAGTCCGAAATAGATACGATGGGCGGGTGTGCGTCAGGGACTACGATCCACTTGTCCGTTTCGGTGACGTGCTTTTTCAGCCCCTTGTAGAGCGCCGTCTCGGACTTCCCGCAGATCATCTCTCCGATATACGCCCGGTTTTGCAGGATGCCCCGGATGGTGGAGGGACACCAGCCTTCACCCTGGATGTTGTCGCCGTTCCGGGTGCCGGCCCTGCGCTTGTGGCGCTCCGGGCTTTCGATGTCCCCGGCTTTCAACCGCTCAACGATGGTGTAGACCGATACCTCCTGCCGTTTCCACTCAAATATCTGCCGGACAACAGCGGCGGCTTCTTCATCCACCACATAGGCGGTCTTATCCCCGTTCCAGAGGTAGCCGTAGGGGAGGTTGCGGTTGCGGAACCTCCCCGTCTCCATCTGCGCCCGGAGCGCCGTGGAGACCTTCTTGGAGATGTCCCGCGAGTACATGGCGTTCACCAGGTTTTGCAGGCTCACCGACAGGGACTCCATCGCGTTGCCGCAGGTGAAGTTGTCGAAGTTCTCCTTCACGGAGATGAACCGTGTCCCCAGCGCCGGGAAAATCTTCTCCAGATAACTGCCGGTCTCCACATAGTCGCGCCCGAACCTGCTGAGATCGCGGACCACGATGCACTGTATCTTCCCCGTCCGCACATCGTCCATCAGGCGGTTCCACGCCGGACGGTCGAACACGGTCCCCGTCCTGCCGTTGTCCGAGTAGACCTCCGTGAGCCGGAGGTGGGGGCATCCGTCCAGATAGTCCTCGCAGACGGCGATCTGGTTTTGCAGGGAGTTCCCGTCATCGTCCTTGCCGCTGTTCTCCACCGACAGGCGGGCATAGATGGCGGTGGGGAGCGCCGCTGCCTCCTTTTTGACTTCTGCCACAGGCTGGGCCTGTGCTTTTCTGCTCTTTCGTGCCATTTTCTCTCTCCCTCTCAGCCCACTGCCGGAAGCGGACAGTCCTTGTAGTTTTTCGCTGCCTCCATCGCCCTGGCGAACTCATCCCGATACCGAAAGACAATCTCCACCTTTTTGTCCTCATAGATGAGTATCCTGTCCACCAGAGCCAGCAGGAGGCGGCGGTCAAGCTCCTGCACGTTCTCATACTGTGCAAAGACCTGTACCCATGCCCGGTTCTGGCTGCCCATCGCGGCGGCGTCCTCCTGTTCCCGTTTCAGCCGCTTCAAAGCCTCCTGCTTCTCCTCGATCAGCCCCCGGTAGTTCTCCCGGAAGTCGGTGTACTCCGCCTTGTTGATGATGCCCTCCACGAAGTTCTCATAGAGGCCCAGCTCCAGCTTTTTGTACCGCTGTATCTCCTCCTCCAGACGGGTCATCTGCGCCTCATAGCTGAACACCCTGCGGTCCCGCTGGGGGAGGCTGTCGATGAAGCACAGCACCTTATCCAGGTGAAGCACTACCTCAATCTGGTCGTGGATGGCGTGGAACACGATGTCCGCCAGCTTCGCCTCGCTGAAGGAGTGGGGGCTGCACTGGTGGGTGCGCTTGTTGTTGCCGCAGTTGTAGTAGACATACGCCTTGCCCTTTGCCTTATGGGTCTTGCGGATCATGGCCCCCTCGCAGTCCCCGCAGAACAGGTAGCCGGAGAACAGGTCGTGCTTGTCGCTGTCCCCGGCACAGCGCATATCCCGGCGCATCAGCTCCGCCACCGCCTCGAAGTCGGTGCAGGAGATGATCGGCTCATGGGCGTTCTCTATCCGCACCCAGTCCGCCTCATCCTTGGGGCGCGTCACCCGTACCTTGTGGTTCGGCGTCCCCCGCCGCCCCTGGATGAGTACCCCGGTGTAGACGATGTTGGAGAGTATCCGCTTCACGGTCACATACTCCCACTCCGGCCGTTCCTTTGTGCGGAAAGCTGTCTCAAAGCGGACGCCCTGCATCCGTTTGTACTCCATCGGCGTGGGGATGCCGCTGGTGTTGAGCCTCCGGGCAATTTTCAGGATGGGGAAACCGTCCTTATACATCCCGAAGATCATGGACACGACCTCTGCGGCGTCATCGTCCACCAGCAGGCGGTTCTTGTCCTGCGGGGCTTTCCGATACCCGAAGGGGACGAAGCTGCCCACATACTCGCCCTTCTTGCGCTTGACCTCCAGGCTGGTGCGTATCTTGATGGATATGTCCCGGCAGTAGATGTCATTTGCCAGGTTCTTGAAAGGAAGGGTGATGACATCGGTGCTGCTCCCGGGCGCCATGCTGTCGTAGTTGTCGTTGATGGCGATATAGCGGATGCCCATCGCCGGGAATATCTTCTCCAGGTAGTTCCCGGCATCGATATAGTTCCGTGAGAACCTGCTCAGGTCCTTGCTGACGGCGCAGTCGATGCGCCCGGAACGCATATCCTGGATCATCCTCTGAAAGCCGGGACGGTCCGTGTTGCTGCCGGTCTCACCATCGTCGATGTAGGTGTCCACCAGCTCAAGGTCGTCGTGGCCCTCTATGTAAGCCAGACAGATGGCCCGCTGGCTTTGGATGCTGTTGGACTCCAGCCGGTCAGCATCCTCTCTGGATAACCGGGCATAGATGCCGGTCTTATAGATTTTGTTGGACATTTTGAACCTCCTTGTCGTCTGTGTTTCAGAAAACCGAAGGCCCTGTCCCGTATGGGAACGGAATACAAAGCCGCTGGCCTTGTGATGCTGTCCCTTTTTTGACCCAGGCATATTGTAGCGCCGGGCCGCCTGTTTGTTAAGGATGTCAGGCCCCGGCAAGGTAGAGGGAGTTGATACGCTCCTCAATGGTCTCGCCCCTGTCCGCGAAGCTCAGCTTCACCACCACCCCGCCGTCCAGATAGACATAGGGATTGCCGAGCTGCTCGATCCACGCCCGGATGCGCTCCTCGGTGGGAGCCTCCGGGTCGATATGGACCGTACTGCGGTCGCGGAGCGCCGCCTTATCCACCTTGCGGAGGTCGATATTCTTCATCGCCTCTGTCATGGCAACACCTCCAGTTCCCTGAAAGAACTTTTCAGCCTTTCAACATCTTATGGGAGGGACAGGCCCGAAAATGACAACGATCTGCCCCGATATGGAGCAGGCCGCCCTATCTGTCACCACCCAGCTTCTTCACCGGCTCATAGTCCGCGAAACGCTCCACGGTGCGGAATATCCGCTTGTTGTTCACCCACCGCTGGAGATGCCTTGTGACGGGCGGCGCCGTTGGCCGCTCATAGACCATCACATAGGGGTCGTACCCCATGCGGCGCAGGGTGTCCACCCGGTAAAGGTCCTGCTCGTGGGTGCTGTTGTAGTTCGTCAGCACATAGACCCGCTTGCGGCGGAAGTCCCTGATCTTGGACAATTCGGAGAACCGCTGGAAACAGCCGGTCAGGTCAACATTGGGGTTATCCCATGCGAAATGGATGGTTTTCGTGCGGACCCTGTTCAGGAGCGCCGCGTTGTCCGGCGTGATGAGGCGGATGTCCAGCCCCTGGGAGAAGTCCACCAGGGCGCGGCTTTCGGCAAGCTGCCCGATCAGCCGCTCATGGTCGGGGCAGGCCAGCAGGTTGGCGTCCATCAGTTTGATCTCCTTCTGCCCGTCCCAGAACTCGGAGAGGTCGGCCACATGGACGCTCTCTGCGCCCTCCTTCCCGGACACCACGCAGAAGCCGCAGCGGTTCGGGCAGCCCCTTGTCAAAAAACCGTAGGCCGTATCCGGGAACTGCGGATAGAGGCCGTAGTCAGGGCGGGTATGCTCCACGGCGTCCGGCAGGTTCGGCCCCGGACCGTAGCCGGTGCCACCGCAGACCAGCTTGTCGGCGTTGGTGACGGTGATCCTGTCCTTGGAGTAGGTGTCCGTGAACACCCGGCTCTTGTAAACGAGGTCGTACCGTCCCTCCGGCATCCACCACTCCACATCGTCCCCCTGGGCCTTGTGGCAGGCGGACAGCTTCATCAGGCACAGGTTCGGCCACCGATGGCTGTCCACATCAATAAGCCCGATCTTCAAAAGTCCACCTCCTTGTGGAATAGCAGAGAGCGCCCGCCCCGGAGGGCAGACGCTCCCGTCAACTGTCTCAGAACTTCATGGGCAGGGCGGTCTTTGCGCTGGAGCCGTTGTAGATGCGGTACACCTGGTAGAGATACCGCTTGTACCCCGGCAGGCTCGTCATGGCCCGGCCCTCCCGGAAGATCACCACCGGGTCCATCTGGCGCAGTCGCGTCACCAGCCGTTTGCGGCTGTACTCCCCACGGTAGAGGTCCACGAACTCCACCACGCCCTGCACCGTCTCCGCCCGGAGAGAGTCCGGGTCGCCCTTCCAGGCGTCCACGATGGCCTGCATCGCCTCCCGGTACACCCCATCCCCGACCTTCTGGAACAGGCCGAAAGCGGTACTGATGCAGGCCAGCCGCTTCGCGCCCCTGGTCTGTTTATAGTCCACGCAGAGGCCCACGGCCTCCGTTGCTTTCAGGAACGCCATAGCGTCCTCATCCCCGCCGAAAATGAGCGCCCGGAACCTCGCCCCGGCGGTCAGGCTGGCGGAGGCTCCCGTCTGCTGGGCGAACAGCAGCGCCTCATCGCTCTCGGTCAGGCCGTAGAACACCTTGCAGCGGATGGGCAGGTCCTTCCCGCCGTTCAGGAACTTCCGGGCGGCGATGGTATGCTGGCCGTCAAAGACATAGTAGCGCCCGCCCCGGCTGCTGACCTTCGGCTCGTTGGCGATGCGCTCATCGAACTCGGCGGCGATCCTGCGGACCCGGTCCTCGTTCAAGGTGCGCTGGTAAGTAGTGCGGGGGATCACCAGCTCCCGGCTGTCCAGCACGATTTCCCGGCAAAAGAGATTTTTCGTGTTCATTCTGTGTATCCTCCCTCGATCTTTGAGATATACTGTTTCATTGTCTGCATGATACGGATGACCTCCTGCTTATAGCGGCCATCCGATAAGAGCCTTGGGTACTCTTGGAAGAAGTGGTCACATAGCTCGGTGAACGAGACAATCTCCGCTTCGATAGAGCGGAGTATGGAATCCTCT
Source organism: Eisenbergiella porci (assembly GCF_009696275.1). GTDB lineage: Bacteria > Bacillota > Clostridia > Lachnospirales > Lachnospiraceae > Eisenbergiella > Eisenbergiella porci. The sequence continues at coordinate 52,198 of NZ_VUMI01000023.1, read as the reverse complement.
GCGACCAGCTCCTTGGGGTGTTCCATTTCTGCCGATATTTCCCGTATCTGCTTCAGCGTGGATTGCCTGGGGCTTGCCGGTGCGGATTTGTGATAAATGGGCTGGGGCTTCTCGGATGCGGACTTTCCGCTTTCCCTAGGCTTTTTCAGTGCGGCGGCAAGTTTGGGGCGCTCCTCCGGACCAGCCCTGGCAACAGCGGCTACCGCTGTCTCTGTGGGCTTAATCGCGCCTGTGAGTATCTCCTGTTTGATGCCGGGAAGGGCTTCTTCGGCGGCATCCACACCCTGGGCATACCAGCCAGCCCGCATGACATAACTCTCGCTGGTGCTGGTATCATTCGCTATCTGAGCGCGGGTTTTGTGGGAGGAGGGCAACGGTTCATTTTGAACCGTTGCTACCCGTTCACCGCCATGCGCCATCTTCTCCGCTTCATACCTCTGCCCGATCAGGTATTTCTTCTGCTGGGGCGTCAGGTTTCGCCTGCCGAGTTGGTTCTTGCATATCCACGAAAGTGCTTCATAGCGGTTGGCGAAAGACAGCCTGTGGACTGCGTAGGTCAGCTCCGGGTGCTTCTGGATGATCTCATAGCGGTTGTGGCCGTCCAGGATCGTGCCGTCCCAGACGATGAGCGGTGAAAAGACCGCCCCGTCAGACAGGATATTCTCCTCCAAAAGGGAGAACTCGTCCTCCGTCAGCGGCGGTATCTTGTCCCGGAACTCCGGGTCGATGATGAGCCTGTCCATCAGGACACCTCCGTTCCCGTAATGGGCGCGTAGTCCTTATCAAGCCCGACACTCACCAAGAGGGCGGCGTTGACCCGCCTCATCTGCTCTTTGGTGAGTCTGCCCACATAACTCTGCACCCGCCGCTTGTCGATGGTGCGGACGACCTCCGACATAAACAGGGACGGCGCAAGCCCCTGGGCATCATCCAGCACCACATGGGTCGGCTGCTTGGGTTTCTTAAAGGTCCTTCTGGTCACGGCGATCACAATGATGGTCGGAGAGTGGTAATTGCCCGTGTCGTTCTGGATGACCAGCACTGGGCGGATGCCGCCCTGCTCGTGGCCGATTACTGGGTCCAGGTCGGCGTAGTAGACCTCGCCGCGGTGGAAATCGTGAAAATTACGGTCCATATGGATACCTCCTTCTACTGGTATGTAAAGGAGCGACCCAGCGCGGCAAATGCCGTCTCCAGACCGCCCCTCAAATTTCATAAAGCGTGTTTTTGATCCCTATTTGTCCCCGACACCCCGGAATCACGGGAATCATCAGGCTCGTCAGCTTGCGAAGCTGCTCTCATAGGCGTCTAACCTCCCCGCCTTCTTTGTGGCCGGGCCGCGAGTTACGGAAGTATCATGATCGCTGTCCGTTGTCATCGCCAAACCAAGAGCAACTTGGCATTTTCAGTCGGATGGATCGCTCCTCCCGGAACCGGGGATCGTGGCGCTCCGCTGTGCAGGCTATTCCAGACAGTAACGTGGTCTTGTCTCCAAGACTTCCTGATGACTGCATATTCAGTTTTCAAAGTCCACATCAGCGGGTCGCCCCGGCTGATGGTTTAAGTTTAGTGGAAAACGGGCGGTATTCTTATGGCGCAGGAGTACCACTCGCTGATACTCTTTGTATCAGTTAAAGACTATCCCGTAGGCTCTCCAGAGTGTGGATAGCAACTTCAAGCTCTCCCCGCAGTTCTTTTTCCGTGATTTTTCCAAGTACCAGATAATCCAAGCTGGCGTTAAAAAACATCGCAAACTCGGTCAGGACATCCAAAGAGCAACTGCGCTGTCCAGTCTCAATCTTGGCCATATGGACTGTGCTGAGGTTCAGCCTTTCAGCTAACTGTTCCTGTGTAAGTCCTTTATCCTTACGGAGTTTCTGAATCCTTTTCCCGGTATTAAGCGCGTTGTAATGCATAGCATAAATCTCCATTTCATTTGTGAGTTTCAGAACGGATAGCCGTTTCAAATTGTCTGATTTCCAAGATTTGGAGATTATGGAAAGCGGGCATAATACCAGCAGTGCTTGCCCACAAAAACACCTCCATTCGTTTCGGAGAATGGAGGTGTTTTCTGAGAACAGCTAAAAATGGCAGTATACTCCACCCCGCAGTCCTGGAAAATTGGTCTCCATTCCAGATTGCAACTGTCCTGCTCATTGGAAAGCTGTTCGATATTCAATTAGCTGTCATAAGGGATGAGCCACCGTGATCAAATGGTGCGCCAAACAACAGCAGGAATGAGTTAGTATTTATAAGTCAAATTTGTTGCAATAAAATTCTGATATATCTGCGTGGTTCATTCTAATGAACCACCACACTTCAAGAATGGTGCTTTGTAATGTATCATTTAATGGCTATACAATGAATTTCACTCAAAGATGGTATATTGTAAAATACCTTTGAGGTGACATACAATGTATGAATTTTCCCGCCCTCTTGGCGATACCATTAAGAAAGCCCGAAAAAGCAAGGGGCTTTCCCAACGCAAAGTAGCTGATATGGCAGATATTGAAGTCCGAACGGTTATGCATATCGAAAACCATGAAGACAACCCCAAAATGGTGGCGCTCTATGCGTTGATCCGTGCCCTTGAAATTGACCCGCGGGAGACTTTTTACCCAGAGCAAAACTGTGATGCGCCCACTGTGGAGCAACTGGGTTTGCTGATCGCCCAGTGCAGTGAGCAGGAAGCTCAAATCCTTCTTCCCGCAGTCAGAGCCATCTTATCGGCCATTCGGAATCAAAGTGATCTTCTGGTCGGTGCGATTACATAAAATAAAAACGGAGAGACTGCGCCCCTATAAAGAGGAAGCAGGCTCTCCGCTTAAAGCGTCTGGCTCATTTGCTCATAACCATTTTCAATTGTACAATATCAACACGAAATTCTTTTTTGCACTGCGGACAATAAAGAGGAAATCTGATAAGGATCGTATCCTCATTTACCTTGGTTTTTGTTTTAGCCCCGCAGATTGGACAATGCACCCAATGGGAGCTTTGTTGTTCCTGCTCTTTCATGGACAACACCGCCTATTCATAGGAATGCTTTCGATATGTTTTTTTGCTGCCATCCCAATTTTTTAGACATCAGGGCGGTCTCATATCCGCCTGTAGTAAGCAAGAGAAGCCCCTGAATTGCCGTTCTTTTCAAAAGAGAAGTATAATTCCAGCGTATCAGGATCGGTGATGGCAACGAAATACGAGACCCCTTCCTCCTCACATAGTAGCTGAACAGACCAGGCCTCGTTGGGACAGCCGTAGTACAACAGTTCATCCAAGAATTTGACCTCCATATTCCGCTCATGCGCCTCGTTTCCATTTTCATCCATTCTGTCAAAATCCGCAGTGAGATCCGTGGTTGGAATATTGCTGTCGTAGATGCGGGTAAAGCACAGCGTCGAGACAATGCCCTCATCCGCCGCACTGTACCGCCACCCCTCGACTTCTCCCTCGACCATCTGCCAGCTGCCCTCCAGATCGGACATGGCAAATTCCGCGCCCGGAATGGAAGGCTCACTACCCAACTCCAGCCATTCATCGTTGATCTGGTCATAGGTATAGATTGTGTCGCAGCTGACAGCGTAGTAAATTTCCTGCACAAAATGAGTTTCATGGTCAGTACCCAGGGAGATGATCCGGCAGTTCTGCCCGTTGACAGTCTCCTGAAGCCCTGTGTCCAGCATAACCATGCCAAGTTCGAGGTAATACCGGACAATCTCGGTTTCCCGCAGACGCTCAAATGCCTGCTCGGAGGCCGGATACTCCGCGCCCGAACCACTAACGGAAACTGCGGCAGCTTCCTTGTCAGATGGAGGAATCATATCTGGCTTACCATCCGGAACCGCACTGCTTTCGGAACTGTCTCGGTTCATATCACCCGTCTCCGTCTTGGATATTTCCGGCAGCTTCCCGCCGCTTCCGGCTGTTGGAAGCGGCTGTGCGGCATTATTTGCATCTTTGCAGGCAGTCAGACTAAAAATCAGGAGAAGCGCCAGCAGGATGCCTATCCAGCATTGTTTCATATTCTCACCCCCAAGGATCGCATTCCGCGAGGGACCGTATCCCGCTGAGGATGCTGGAATACTCCCAGAGATACCACAGGCTGCCCTTTTGCCGGAGCTTGACCGGCCTGGGAGAATCCGCCCCCGCTGTTTTCAGGAATACCCGGATATACCCGGCTTCTATGTCCTGGGGACGTGGATCCGGAAGCACATTCAGTACATAGGGCTGTGCCGGGGTATAGTTGTTTTTAGGCGCCGCTCCCTCAAAGTAGGCCAGGGGCAGATAAGGCTTATCCCGCAGGCGGTCCCGGAGAAACTGGCTGTCGTAGGGAGTCATGGGTCTGGGACCCCGCAGCATATTCATTGCCTTCACCCCGGCATCCCTGTCCTTTATGTATAGCTGTAATGCACACAGGAACATGGCGCAGGTGTTTTCCGGCTTGGAAAGATCCATCTGCGGACACGTTTGGAATTCCTGCAAAGTAGCGGGGATCATGTTTAATGTGACTGGCATTTTTCTGTCTCCTTTCTTTCAAAAACGGCTAAAAATCTGCGTACTGGTGGTGTGGACTCCGTCTGTATCTTTGAGACGCACTTGAAGCAGCAGGGTATCCGCATCCAATACTGTGACGTAAAATTCTTCTTCTGCGTAATTCTGGTATATCGTCTCAACGCTGAACAGCTGGAGACGCCATGCCTCGTTCCCGCATCCCTCATAAATTGGGGTCTCCTGGTATTCCACCGCCATGGCCTGTGCCTCCCTGAGATAACCGGGATGCCACTCGTCATAATAGTCCACACCGTCCGGCTCAGTCTCGTCCCAAGAACTGTGAAAAGTCAATCTGCGGTCAATCTCCATTTCGCTGGCCGTGAAATTCCAGACCTCCGGATCCCCTTCTGTGACAGTCTCGCCGGAAACCATGCGCCATTGGCCGAACAGGTCCGCCATGCAGTATTCCCCGCCCTTGGCCGGCATGGGCTGCCGCTCCATCCAGAACTGGTCGCCCAAGAAATCCAGCATCAACTGGCCATCCGCCATATGGCCTTGGGCAAAAACCGTGTCTTCGTTTGTCCCGTCAGCTTCCGTACTCAGAAAAAAGCCACCGCTGCCATCCGAATACCAGAAGCAGTCCGGGCCGATTCCGAGCAGAAGGTGGTACACACCGATATAGTCAAAGCTCCGGGGCTTCCATTCCCGATACCGGGCACCGCCGCCCTCCAACAGGTACAGTTCTATAACCCAATCATCCTCCGGCAAAGTCCCTTCCATCGTCTGGCCTTCCTTTGCCATTATGTACCGTACAGCCTGCCAGCAGGTATTCGTCCACGGATCTTCAGTATCTTCCGGTTCCGAAGTGTTTTCGGGCAAGGCATCCGAATATGTGCTGCTCTCTTTATTGATAGGCGGCAGCGCACTGGATGGGCCGTTCTCACCCATTTTTCTCCCGTTTCTCCCACACGATGCCAGTACCAGCGGCAACAGCAGACAAAGCAACGCTGCCGCAAATCTACTGCTTCTCATATCTATCCTCCACGTCTTTTCATCCACTCGTTATACATTTAAGTTGCAAATGTTTTCGTTCGTGCGTATAACATCGGGCGGTTACATCTCAAGGAAGAACAGCTGTCCGAAAACATCATCTATGACATCCTCCATATCTGCGTAGACCTCGTGCCACACGTCAAAGGCATAGAGATAGGTATAGCCATCCGCCTCCGTCATAAAGATTTTCCAGTGAAATGTGTGATCATTTTCACTTGTCGTATACGTCAAAATATAGACGGGGTGTCCCAATGCCTCACTGTAGCCGCTGTTCTTTTCGACAGAGAGATCTTCTGCCTCATACATCGTCAGATGCTCGATACTTTTTACTGCGTATTCTTCCATGGACACTCCATTCCTGCGGCCGCCTGGATAAGCGCAGTTTATGATCAATATGGAACCGTCCTGTGTCATATCCTCATAGTAATAGCCCCCATCAGGATAGTTTTCCGTTTGAAGGACAGTCATGTGGGTAAATGCGGGTCCTCCTGTGGTAAGCACATGAGGGTTGACGTTTGCTCCCTGTTCCATACCTCCATTGTTTCCGCCCTGGTCTTCGCCCTCAAATACAATGGCCCATCCTCCACATCCATCAATAAAAGGATCCCCTTGAACATGGGTCAATCTGAGTGAGGATGTGCCTGGCCCGTCCCCCCGCTCACAGATCCAAACGCCGCATATCTCATCATGGAGTTCTCCCGGACCATATTGTCCCCACAGATCGTTATCCTCAATGCCCTCTACAAGGCACAGCTCGAAAACCACGCACTCCGGCCCGAACTGGACCATCGCCTCATCCGGCCTGCTCCAGGTGCCTTCGTACAGAGCAATCGGTTCGCTGTTACCGCGGCCATAGCTGTAGGTAAGATTTCCCCCGCGCCCGATATTCAGGTTCAGGGAGATACCGCCTCCTAATTCCGCCGGAATCACGGCGGACCATATACCAATAAGGTCAGGATTATGATACATGGTAAAATCAAAAATTTCAGACGGGCCTGACAGCGAACCATCGTAGAGCCACAGAGAGGGCTGGTAACTCAGGCTTCTCCCTGTACTGTCCACAATCTCCACATCCAGGCTGGGCATAATATCGCTGAGGTTGCCCAAAAGGAGGATAGGATCCCCGCAGTCGCTGCGGTAGAGTACCTGGTCGCTTTCGCCAAGAAAATCGTTGTCCTCGTTGATGTCCCATGTATTGACCGCTGTGGAAGCTTTTGGGTCTGTAGGAACGATACAGTAGACCTCATATCCACCCTCCGGGTGGGCAATCCACCGTTCAGGCGGTATCTCCTTGATGAATGGATACGCATCCAGATATTGCTCCGCCTCCTCTGATGCCAGAAAGGCCGCAATATCTTCCCCAGGCTCTAGGGCGGCGCCCAAAAAAGCTACGGAACAGATACAGCCGTCCGCCTGCGCCCCTTCACGCAGGTCATCCAATACTTTCCCTCCTTCGACAGAAAGCCAGGCGGCTGCCCCTTCACTGGCGGCGGAACCGGATGCTCCGCCATCCTCTGTGGGGGTATTGATAGCTCCTTTACCGGGTATTTTCTTGTCCTGATCCAGGGGGCCGTTCCCTGGCGGAACCTGCTCCCTGCCGCAGGCGGTAAGGGACAGAATCAAAACGAATAAAAGTGCAAATATGCGTCTATATTTCATGCCATTGTTCCTTTCCGGTTTATTTATCCATAGGAGCGTATCAGCTCCATGGAACTCATGTCATTATCAAAGAAAGGCGGACGCATTCCGTTGTCCCTGTCCTGCTGGATATGCAGGTAGTCCCCGGACGGGTCAATCAGGACAGGAAAGACGCCGCTGGCATCGCTGGGAAGATTTCCTGCTCCCGTGGAGACAATTAGCTGTAGACAGTCATCCACCATCCGCCAGACGCCGGAATAGAGCAGTTGATATTCCTGCCCATCCTCGAACTGGCAATACAGTTCGGCAATGCCCGCGCAGTTCGGATCACCGCCTCCACCAAGCAGGTTCAGAGACCATCCATCGCACACCCAGCAGGTATCCGCCAGTCCTTCCTCCGTGGGCGGCACCCACCAGTCATCCCCTGTCGGTTCCCAGCTGTCCGGATCGCCCCAATAATCCAGACCCGTGATATCGCCAAAGAGGGTGAAGTCCATGACCAGGGGGGCATAGTCCTCGCCTGTGGGAACGATCATATCACCCCCAACCTCTACGTCCCATACCGGATACCATGTTACCAGACCTCCTGCGCCACCGCTGTCACTGGCAATGATCTCTATATCCGGCTCATCGCGAAATTCCTCATAACCTACAAATACCAGCACCGGCTGGGCATACTCTTCCCGGTAGAGGACTTCATCCGGCTCGGGCCAGACTCCGTTGCCTGTGGATTTCCATGTGACATGATTCACTGAAAGGGTGGTCCTGTCATCTCTTGGCACGATGCAGTAAAGGTCCCCATAGCCGGGACCCAGAATACGCACGGGCGGGATCGTCCGGATAAAAGGCATCTCATCCATCAATCCGGGCGAGTTGTCCCACAGCCATTCTGTCAGAGAAGTGGTGTCATCCGCCCCCCTACAGCCAAGGTATGCTGCAGCTATGGCTGCCTGCGGTGCGTATTCCGCCATAAATTCCCGCAGCCAGGCCAGTGCCTCTTGCTCCGTTCCCTCGTCTGGTGCAGCAGACATATCCTTATCCGGCTGTCTGCCGTCAGCCAGCACTCCTTTGCCGGTACTTCCATCGGCTGGTATGGACGCTGCATCGCCGCTGCCGGTGCCGTCCTGCGACTTACTGCCGCAGGCGGCGAGGCCAAACAGGAGCAGAAACGCCAGAAGGGCGGACGCGGTCCGCATTATCATTCTCCTCATGAATTTGTTCCTCCTTAGAATTTCCCGCTACGGCCCGAACCGCCGCCACCGCTGCAGCTGCTACTGCTGCTACTGCTGCTACTGCTGCTCGAACTCTTCTGTTCGATCTTGGTACGGGTTTTGGTGGTGTGCGTGTAGCGGTCATAACTGTCTGCTAGGCGCAGCCCGCCAGGAACAATGTATTCGTTGGCCTGCGCGTTCTGCCGGACATTGTTCATCTTCCGTTTCAGCACCATGCAGACCGCCAGCGCCGCCAGACAGGACAAAAACGTCATCAATCCAATTCCCCACAAGGGGTTGGCCCGCACCGGATGCCCCGCATCCGCTTTGGCAAGATACTCATCGCAGGAGTCCAGGTAATGGGAAATGCCGCCATACCAGTCATCATTGCCAAAGTCGCCTAAAAAGCTCTCTTCCAGCTGTTCCTGTCCGTATTCGTTAAAGGCGTATCCGGCACTTTTACCGTAGACAAACATGGCGTAATCACGTTCCGCCATGCTCAGAAGGATCATGATGCCATCCCGCCCATCGCCCATTCCGAAGCCGTTTTGTTCGGAGTGATAGATCTGTGTGGTCACATCATAGACATCCCCGGAGCCAAAATCCTCATAGTCGTCCACAAGAACCACATAGACGCCACAGCCGTGCCGCCGGGAAATGTCCCCGGCCCACTGCTCCAGTTCCTCCCACTGGTCAAAAGGGAGCAGGTCGCTGATGTCAAAAATATAGTACATCGAGGTGCTGTCCGGTTCCTCCGCATCCTGACCGGACGGCCCTCCAGTCATTTCATAGCCGCTGTCTCCCGGTGCGAAAAAGTCCGCCACGAATTCCGCCATAGCGCCCACCGCCTGGGAAAGCGCCACGGCGCTCATATCCATATTGCCGGACCATGCCCCAGACTCCATGCCGGATTCCACTGACAAATAAGGCTCCACTGCCTTGGTAAGATCGTAAAGCCAATCCCCATAAAGCAGATTTTCATCCGTACCGCCCAGATAGACACACCAGTCATCCGCGGCCATTGTATAGGCGTCTTCGCAGGGCGTAAGCAGCAGGGTCAGCGTAATACCGGAGTGGTATTTTCCATAGCCATATTCATACTCTTCGTAAATACCTTCCGCTGCGTCAAGCACGGTATCATAATCACTTTCCGTCAGAATATCTACCCGCAGGTCAACACCATACCGCTCTGTGAGCGCGGGAAGCGTGACCTCTCCTGCATACCGCAGCGGTTCCGACCCTAACTGCCCTGTCTCATCGTAGATCACGCCGTAATCTTCCGCTGCCGCAGCCGGGATACAGAAGGTCAGTGCCAGTAGCACCGACAGCACAAAACTCGCAAATTTCTTCATATCCGATCCCCCTTATCTACAAAAGCGTGAACAAGACTGAGCTCAGCACCGACAGCGGCACAGCGATGGCGGCGAACAGCGCCCAGAATCTGCCGCGGCTCACGGGCAGCTCACCCACCAGCCTGCCAGTCTGGCCGTTCATGGCAAACAGAAAATCTTTTCCGTTCCACTTGGTATTAAGCATCCAGACCGGCATGAGCGCATAGTGGACTTTGCCGCGCTTGAGGGAAGTACTGCCCCCCTTGGACGTGCAGGTATTGTAGCCCTTCACGGTATCCCGCAGTGCGGCGGCCAGCGTGTTCTCGCAGCGTTTGTCAGCCCGCTCCCGGCTCTGTTCTACCGTCACATCAAACTTGTCAGCGAGAAAACCGGGCAGATATGCCGTGGAAAAGGGTTTCAGTTCTGTATAGTCATAGGGTTCAATGGAATCCATGTAGTCGTCCGGCATCTTGCTGGACGCATCCACCGGAACCTTTTCAAACGCGACGGAACCGGAACGGAAAACGTCATAATGTTCTGTCTCGGTGACCTCATAATCGCCGGAGCGGTAGGTACGGGAACGTGTGGCTGCATACCGGGCATCGCCCTCCGCCTCGCCGTCAAACATCCAGAAAGGGACGTAAACCCCCTTGATCTCCTGGATGTGGTTCCCGGCGGTAAAGGATTTTGGCAGAAAAACCTTGCCCTTATAGTGCTTTTTAAGGGCCGCGACCGCATCCTCCTTGCTCAGCTTGAATGGAAGCACAAAATCGGGCCGCAGTGTACCGCCGAACTGCCCTGGCACTACGGTGGGGTTCCCGCAATAAGGACAGGATGTGGCGGCGGTACTTTCATCACAGATCAGCTCCGCTCCGCAGGAAGGGCAGTTATAGGCTTTCATCCCTGCGGCATCCGCGCCCCAGTCACCGCTCAGGCCGGAGGTGTCCCAGCCGTCATCTTCCGCGCCTTTGGTCTGAGCGTCCTCGTGGGCTTTCACGGCCTGTTCTTCTTTCTGCTGGTACAGCGCCTCTATCTCGGAGATCTCGTAGGCGCTCCCGCAGTAATCGCACTCCAGTTTCCCGGAGTCCCCGGCAAAGTGCAGCGGGCCTGTGCAGGCCGGACACTGGTAATTTGTTACTTGTGAAGGCATCTTTTATCTCTCCTCCTACTGGTTTATCTTCTTCAGATCAGCTTGGATCCGCAGTATTGGCAGGACGAAGCCCATCCGGGCCGTATGACGTTCTCTCCGCCGCAATGGGGGCAGGTAACCGTTTCGTACTGCTCTTTCTGGGCAACTTTGTTAAAGGCTGTCAGCATGATACGCTTGTTAGGCGTATCAAGACTGATGTTTTCTAAGTATCCTTTTTGGATCATATGGCGTACCTTACGTTCCACGTTCTTTCCGCCAATGGCTCTGGAAAGCTGGTCAAAGGAAATCTCTGGCTCAGGGCTGGCGAAGAAGCATTCCGCAAGCCGATGGGCAAGCCGGCTGGCGCTCTGGCGGCGGACCGGGCCAAGCGTACCCTTCCAGATACATAGGACACCCATTGAAAGCATGAACAGCTCCGCAAGCACACTGCCCAGGTCAAACTCCAGATCCACCTCGAAAACCGATGCCGCAATAATCACGCCCAAAAGTGCGAATGCCGCCATACGGATAAGTTCCCCCGTCCTGTAGCCCAGCCGAACTTTTTCAGTCAGGTAAAGCTCCATATCAAACCTCCTCAATCAAACTGTTCACGACAGGACCCGTAAAAACGAGTCCCGGATGGTGTCTTTTGGATACCGCCCCAGCAGACACTCCTTTTCTTTCCGGATCATCCCGCCAGCCATCTCCGCATGGCCGCCGCCATCTCCATAACCGTGGAGCGCATCACGGACTAAATGCCCCGCATGGACAGCCGGATCCTCCGAGCGGACAGAAAACTTGATCCCATCCTCCCGTTTGGAGAATACCACGGCGACCTCCACCTCCTGCAGCGCCAGGATGAAATCGGAGAGGATCGCAATCAAAGCGTCCGGGCAGGGAAAGGGGACATTGGATATGCCTACCTTGTCGTAGACCTCAATGCTCTCGATGGCCGCGCCATATGCTTTCAGATCGTTGAACTCCATATTGTTGCGCTCCAGCCGCGCCAGCATTTCCTGGTCACACAGAGGGAACAGGAATGCGAACATTTCAATATCCAGTTCCGTCACGCCCCGCGTAAACTGCAGCGTGTCCATTTTCAGGCCATAGAGCAGGGCAGTCGCCGTGTGCCTGTCCGGCAGGCACGGAAGCTGTTTATAATACTGGGCGATGATCGTGGCGCAGGCCCCAGTGGGGCGGATGTCCTGGTAGCGGTATTCAATTGGCACAAAAATGGGGTGGTGGTCGATGCAGGCCACCTCATCCCCAACAAAATCCGTGATATTCCCACTGTGCTTCTGCGCGTCCACACAGATCACATAGTCTTCCTCGGCCATGTCCGGACGCAGCTGCTCATAGGGGAACATCTGGATCTGGAACGCCTCCAGCATCTTGGACGCGCTCAACTTGTCGATCCTTCCATCGTAGCAGAGGGTAGAGGGGATTTCATGCTGGGCCAGAAGGCGCTGTAAGCCGAAGGCGGAGGCAATGGCGTCCGGGTCTGGGAAATTATGGGTCTGTATGTAGATATGCTTGCCGTGGCATAACGCCGCAAGCTGGTTAAAGTCGTTCATTTTCGTATTCACTCCTATCTATTCAACGGTTGCCGCCGGCCTGTCAGCCCTGACCGTTTTTCCTTTCGTGCGGCAGTGTCAGCTTATCTTTGATAGATTCTCACTCCCGCAAGACGATAGAACGCATCAATCAGTTCATTACCCGCATTGATCGGGGCATATATAGAGTTGCCGTCCGCGAACTCAAATGACGTCTGGTATGTGGTTTCATCAAGGGCGAATATGTCATTGTCCGGCGGCTCTTCATACTCTTTCACTCTTGTAACGAGCTGCTGCTCCTTTACGATGCGGAGTATCTCCTCCGCATCGCTCTCTCCAATCCGCTGGTTTTCCACTTCCGTGTGAGCGCCACTGCGGTTGAGTGCAGCATCAAATGAAAAGAACCAATCATCTCCTTCTTTTTCGATGGTAAACGAATAGGAAGAGGAATGATCCATACAGCTGCTGTGGACGGAAACAGCCCTGATCTCAATTTTCTCAGCTGCCTCATAGTGCCTGTCGGCAAGCGCATAGAGATAATCGAGCGTCTTATCACCGAACGCGGTTTCTTTGTCTATACTGCTTCCATCAGTGAATGTCATTCCAGAGATGCGCATCGGCGCATCGGATATGTGAAAAAAGTGTATCGGCTCACGGTATTTTCTGAGCCGTTTTATCTCGCCTTCCTCAAGAATGATCTCAAGGAATCCTTCTGCATCTTCAGGCGGGATCTGGACGGAACTGAACGATGCGTAATGCTCCTTCCGGCTTCCCACATAGCAGCTTGCAGAAAAGAGCCAGTTCTCGTCTTCCTTTCGCAGTGCAAAAGAATACACTGGGTATCTTTCCATGCCAGAATAAGAGGTATAGAACGAAACAACCTCATCGGCAGTATATTTTTTGCTTCCGCTACATCCGAAAAGTCCGGAGAACATCGAGAGGGCTGACACGATAATCATCACTTTACATACATTTTTCTTTTTCATAGTTCACCCCTGAGAGATTGAAACGGTCTGCCGCACTCGGTGCAGAACTTTCCCCTGTTCTCCGCTCCGCAGGAGCAGGTCCAGCTTTCACGAGCGGATTTCGGAGCGGGAACAGGCTGCTGTCCCACCTCCAATTCCTCCTCGCTATAATACCGCTCTACATCGCCCAGTTCCATCCAGCCATAGTCATACCAAAATGTATCCGCCAGCCACGCAAACTGGGAGGAATCCAGATAGCGCAAACAGTAAATCGTATCGTCGCCTCTTCTGTCACCGATCGTCAGGCCGCTGACCTTCTCCGCAAAATCCGCCTTTATGGTCAGAACGCCGTCTTCGAACATATGCTCAAATTCGCCACTCAGCTTCGTGAAATCCGCATCGTAGCACTCGATCTGACACCCGTCCAGATTCATGCCGCGGTAATAGAGTTTCATTTCGCCCGAGGTGTATACAGTTTTCAGGATATGAAAATTATCAAACAGGACTGCGGTTTCCGGATATTGATACACGACCTGATTGCTGTTCTGTCCGCAGGCAGCAAGCCCCAGCATACCCATCAGAATACTTATCGCGGCAAAACCCGGGGTTAATTTCACGGTAGTACCTCCTCATCTAAAATAGCCATACGGCTCCCGCCCCAATTGGGACGGGAGCCGATCCCATACGATTGTTACCCGCTTTTTCCTGCCGCTTTTTGGAGTGACGCAGGACACATACCGCCGTCCGCCGAAGACCCGCGCTACTGGAACTTCATGTTGGTGAGAATGATGTCGGGCATCGTTCCCTGGACGCAGTCCATATTCCGCAGGCCGATGGAAAGGGCGCGGGTGTCGTCAATCTGCGCGATATACTCAATCCATTCGTAGCCGATGTACTTATAGGTGCGGCCGTGGAAGGTGATGCCGCCGATCACGCGGTCTTCTATATCCTGATAGTTTTCGAACTTCTCCTTGTAGAAGTCGAAGTCCTCCAGCTTTTTCCTGACCTCAAACCGGATGCTGCCTGCGCCGAACGCGGTGGGATCGTCGTTTTCCACCAGACAGCACTTCCCCTCGTCATACGACCACCCGCTATCCGGAACGGTCGTCTTGATTGTTATGTTGATCTCATCGTGGGCAAACATGGCAACCTTCGCGGAGAAGTCCTTCATCGCAGCGTTCGCAGAGGCGGCCTTGTTCTCTTCGGCGGCCTCTGCCTTCACGATGTCGAGATACTTCGCGATGGCTTCCTTGCCGGAGAAGCCGCTGGTGTTGAAACCGCTTACCTCATAAACGCCCGTCTCCTCTTCCTTGAAATTGACGTAGATGAAATGCGAGTCATTGTCCGCAGAGATCCACTTATAGTAGCGGTAGTTTGCCTTCATGTGGTCGCTGTACTCTTCCTTGACAAACTCACCTTCCACGCCGAAGTAAGCGACAACCTCCTCGTAGGTGGTGTCGAAAATATTTTTATTGACATCGTTCATCCAGACATAGCCCTTTTGCACCTGTTCTTCTGTCACGATGCCGTCCCCTCCGGCTGTGTTTCCACCCAAATTCGATTCCGGAGCGTCTGAATCAAGGCTGTCCGGCATTGGCTTGCCCGCCTCAATCAGAGGCAGATACCAGGTATCATAAAGATCAGGCAAATCCTCCTCGTCCACATCGACCCAATAGGTTCCCCATGGGCGCAGATAGATATCATAGTGGAATTCATCCCCGCTGTTTTCATAATCACCGTCAATGTGGATCATGTCTCCGTAGTCCGCCAGCCCCGGATCAACAATCCAGTCCGCGTGCTCAAGCGCAATATCCGTGAAGGAGCCGCCCTCGGACATCATAGTGCCATATATACTGGTCCCATTGCCACTGAGGCTGACCGATGCGGAAACCATAGGCTCCGATTTTGTGTAGTCCCCATCCCAGAGGATGACGGTGCCCATGCCGTCTGCACCGATGTCAACGGCGCCACAGATATCCCACCAAGCGCCCTCCATACCCTTATCCTCGTAGTAGCCCGAACAGCCCGTCATAATCCACCAGCCGTACCAGTCGCCATTCCACCAGTCGAGCAGCGCGTCTCCGGTCCCGGCAGACTGTGCCGTACCGCTCCCAGCTGATTCCCGGCTGAGTGTGGACGGATCGATGGTGATTTTACCGTTTTTGTCGCCGAACGCCTCCTCAAATGTCACTTCGACCTTGCTGGTCGTATTCGCCAGCACAAAGGCTGTGCGGATCTCAAGGGTCACACCCGGCGCGACATCCGTAAATTGATCTTCGATCACCGTAGCATCATAGGAGTCCGGATTGGAATAGACGATGGCAACCGCCAGCTCCACACCGTTCTGCATGGCTGTTTCGGAGATCGACCAGAGATAAGAATGACTGTCCTCGCCGTTGTTCGTAAAATCCAGCGTCAGAACGACCGCGTCGTTTCCATCCGAATCCTCCATGATGCACGCGCCCTTATAGAGCAGCTCATAATCGCCGAGCTTGAGCAAATTGGAGTCTGCCAATGCCTTATCTGTCGATTCCTTATTTTTACCACAGGCGGTGAGACTGAGCAGCATCAGCGCCGCAAGCAGCAGGCACAAAAGTTTGGTCTTTGTTTTTTTCATAGTTCCCTCCAAAATTTACGGAACACAAAGCTGCTATTTTTTTGCGAAAGTTCCGCTGATACCGTAACCGGAATTTTCGTTCATGGTAAGGCTGCTGCCATCCACAGAGAACGTGTAGGTAGACGGATCGCTCCAGCTTTCCAGCGTTACCGTAAGCTGGTCTTCGTCAATGGTATAGGTGCCCTTTTGTTTCATGTAGGAATTCTCCATGGTGCATTTGCCTTTCCCATCGAACGTCCATGTGATAACGCCGTCATCACCCAGGTCGGCCGACCATGTGCCGGAGAGGGCGTCCTTGCTGCCTCCACAGGCGGCCAAACACAGAACCATCGTGAGCGCTAAAAGAAGCGCCAAAGTCTTGCTTAATTTTTTCATTATCATGCTCCTTTGTGTTGTGTATTTGTTCTATCCATTGACAGCGCCGCCGCAAAATTCACAGCAGCCGCTGGCATCTGGTGTGGTGGTGGCTCCACAGAACGGACAGGTCAGCGCCGTCTTAGGAGCTGCGGCTGCGACCGCTTCATTCCTTACCTGCTCCCGAACCTGGAGCAATGCATCCCGGATCTCGCGTCCCATCTCCTCATACTGCCGGTACTCCATACTGGAACGGACCTCATCCGCATTGGATGTCCGGGAACCGCCCATGAAGGGCCGTGCGCCAGGGCGGGAGCCTCCAGGCATACCGGGGCGGATTGGCCCCGCGCCTCCGGTGCGGAGACCGCCGCCCTTGACGCTGGGCTGTGCATCCGGCCCGTCCAAAAGGGTTTCCTCATCATTGTCAACAGAAGAACCGTTCAGCTTGAAGCGAATTTCATTAAAGTATGGGTTGTTGACATTGATTACAATGTAGAAATCATAAGAAAAGGCGTAGCGTCTGGGGGAAAAGCTCTGCCGTTTCCCCTCCGCATCCTTATACTGGATCTCTGTCTTGCTCTCGTCAATGTCCAGCTTGCAGCCAGTCACATCGGAGAAGGACAGTACATCCGGATTGGCCTCCTGCCAGTTCCGGGCGGATGTGACCATGAATCTCCCGTCATCCTCGTCCAGCAGGACTTTCATGCCCTCGCCCAATGTGCGGGTCACCCGGAACGCTGCCACTTTCTCCTGGTTGGTTTCCCGGTAAGCCAGCTGCTCTTTGATCTCCTCCACGGTGCTCTGCCTCCGGTCACTGAACCAGGGGGAGAGCTTTGCCGCGCAGTTCTTACAGCAGTTCCCATCCTCCAGCTTCCGATTGCCCAACAGCCCGATCTCGCCGCCGCAGATGGCGCATTCCTTTTTCTCAAACAGTTTTCCGAACAGTGCCATAATAATCTACCTCCTCGGTGTACGCCACCTCTTTCCTTTATGGTGTTTACTCCAGGGGGCCATTCTTCGTCTGGATGGCGCCATAGATATACAGGCCGGGCACAAGCAAATTCAGGATCAGGCTGGTAAAGCTGAACTCTCCCCCTGCGACAAGACCGATGATCATAGAGATGATGCTCAAAACGGCAATGATGATGCCCCACTTGATGCAGGCTGCCGCTTTCTGCGGCGCATTGCAGGCACCGATGCCCTTAATGCCCGCGATAAACTGAATGACAGATGCCAGCGTTACAATAATGGAACTGGCATAGAGCAGGCCGGTACCTTCGCCAGTCTCCATAAGCGCCGCCAAGGCGCTGATGCCGAGAATGGCGATGATGCCCGCGATGACACCGATGACGCCGCCGATAATCATGAGAATGGAAGTGACCTTCAAAAATTTTTGACCTTTCATGTGTATAATCCTCCTGTTTTATGTTTTGTTAATCGTTTTAGGTGTTATGTCTGTTCGTCCAGCAATCGTAGGGTCAGACTATAGCTTTTCGGCCTCGTTTCATCCCTGGATGTCTCCGTCATCAAAGGGATCTCCGCACTCCGGGCAGAACTTGGGCGGATGGGCGGGGTCGTCCGGCTCCCAGCCGCACTTGTCGCACTTGTACTGCGGTACGCCGGCAGGCTTAGGCTTGCCACACTCGGCACAGAACTTTCCTTTGTTCACCGCTCCGCAGGAACAGGTCCAGCCGTTTGTATCCGCAGGCTTGGGCTTCCCGCACTCCGGGCAGAATTTTCCGGTGGCTGTGGCCCCGCAGGAGCAGGTCCAGCTATCCCCTGCGGGTTTAGGGACGGGCTTGGGTGCGCCGCATCCCGCACAGAACTTGCCGGTATTTCCGGTCTGCCCGCAGGAACACGCCCATCCCTCCATGGCAGGAGCCGCCGGAACGGGTTGCTGTACCGATTGCTGCTGACCCATCTGGAAGAGGCTTTGGGCGTTCATGCCGCCGGCCTGACCGGCCATCCCCATGCCCATGAAAGCCATAGCGGGACCGGCATTGGGGTTGGCGGCTGCCGCCTGCATGGCGCCGGCCTGTGCGCCGACAAGATGCGCCGCCGCGCGGGTGGGGTCCATAAAGGCCGTATTGCGCTGCAGCTCCTTGATCATCTTTTCGTCTTCCTCGTTGGCCTTGACGCTGGAAACGCCGAAGGATACGATCTCAAGACCCCGAAGATCCCGCCACTTTGCGGACAGTTCCTGGTTCAAAGCATCTGCCAGCTCTGTGGTGTGGCCTGGAAGGGCAGAGTATCGAATGCCCATATCGCTGATCTTTGCGAAGGCGGGCTGCAGCGCGGTCAGCAACTCGGTTTTCAGCTGGCCGTCAATGGCTCTGCGGTCAAAATCCGCTTCCACATTGCCGCAGACATTGGTATAGAACAGCAGAGGGTTTGCCACCCGATAGGAATACTCCCCAAAACAGCGGATGGCGATATCAATGTCGATCCCCGCCCGCTGGTCCACGACACGGAAGGGGACGGGAGAGGGCGTGCCGTACTTGTTGCCGATCAGTTCCTTGGTGTTGAAGTAGTAGACGCGCTGATCCTTGGGCGCTTCGCCGCCGAAGGTGAACCGCTTGCCGATGTTCTGGAACACCTGCCCGATACTCTCCCCCAGGTCGCCCGAAAAGATGCTGGGTTCCGTGGAGGCGTCGAAGGTGAATTCGCCGGGTTCAGCGCATACCTCCACCACCTTGCCCTGCTCCACGATCATCATGCACTGGCCGTCGGCCACGGCGATCACGGAGCCGCTGGTGATAATGTTGTCGCTGCCTTTGGTGTTGCTGGAGCGCCCAGAGGCCCGTTTCCGCCCCTTGACCGCCAGCACGGTAGCGGGGATTGCCTCACAGTAGAAATACTCCTTCCACTGATCGGCCATCACGCCGCCTGCAGAGCCTAATGCCGCTTTAATAAGTCCCATAGTTACATCCTTCCTTTCGTGATTTATTTCTCTTTACTGACGATTAAAATCCTTCATTTCTTTCTTTGCGCTTTGCTGTGAGCATTGCCCCACAATTAGGACAAAAGATTGCGTTGTCCGAAAGCGCTGTTTCACATACTGGACAGCGATGGTGTAAATTAAGGTAGAACTGATAAAGAGTTTCCTGGGGAAGTCCACTGCCGCATTCTCCACAAGTTTGCTGCTCCGCAGAGACGGTTGCACCGCAATTAGCGCAGACTTTAAGCAGCTTCATAGCTTCTGGCCCAAATCCATATTGCTTCATGCTTTCCAGACGGATCTGCTCAATTTGCTGCCGTGTCATCTTATAACCCTTCTCCTCCATATTGAAGCCGTTTGCCGCAGCGTGGACAAAATATTTCTGCGGAGGTAATCTCTTTGCCGCAGTGGGAGCAGTAACGAGGCGGATCTTCCCACGGCGCACATTCCACACATTCCGCCACATCAGCGTTATACATGGCATTCGATACCCATTTGCCGCACTTGTGACATCGGTTAAAATATTTCCGTGCGTCTTCCCATGCGGTCTCCAATTCCTGCTCCTGTGTCTCTGCTTGGATAGGATCGGTCGTATGTAACAAAGCACCTGTGATGTCACAAAAGAAGCTGTACCGATTTCCTCCCGAGTCGGCGATCACCTTGTAGCGTGCTGTTTTATGGGTAAGCGCCATCAAATCCCTCCTTTCTTTTCTTTGACCCTCGATTAAGTCATGGTTATATGGTATAATAGGAATCAAAGGAGAGCGGCCTCTGTTTGTTGGCAACGTAGTCAGAGGCTTTTCATTGGAGACAAAGCCCATACCCTCCTTCGGCATTGCCTGCACCCATAATTTAAGCGATTTCCACACTTTTGTCCCCACCCCAAACCCCCGAAAGGGTAGGGTTGAAAAGAAAAAATCTGATTTTCTTGCCACCCCGAACCGAAAAATGGGTAGGGGAAACAAAAAATCAGGTTTCTTTCAAGGCTAAGACTGGAAATGCTGTAAATGAGATACCAAGGAAGATACGGTGATGAGAGTTGTATTTCGCGGGGAGGTGTCCACGCATGACTAAGCAGAATCAAAGAACGGGAGTCCTGGTAGCTGTGCTGATCGTCTGTGCTATCTCTGCCCGCGTTTTGGGAAAGTTTGATGTTTTTCCCGTACCGCTGGGTTTGGTCCGCACGATCCTTTATATCAGTCTGTACATTGGCTGGGGTCTCTCTGTCAGCCATCGCATTTTACAAACACAGGTGCGCCGCTATATGGTCGGCGTTTCATGTCTGACCGTCTTCTGGTTTGTTATACGGTCAATAAAATATTTTTTTGTGGTCGCTCCTGATGCGATCCGGCATCTATGGTACTGGTACTATTGTCCTATGCTGTTCATACCTCTGCTTTCCGTGTTTGTTTCCATGTCGCTGGGTAAGCCGGAAAGCTACCATCTGCCGAAATGGACAAGACTGCTCTATCTTCCCACCCTGTTCTTTCTGCTGCTGGTACTGACAAACGATCTCCATCAGCTTGTTTTCTCCTTCCCGACCGGAACGGTTTGGAGCGATACGGATAACGGATACGAGTACGGATATTATTTTGTTATCGGGTGGGAGATCATCTGTGCGCTGGCCGCCTTTGTGATCATGCTCATCAAATGCCGTTTGGCGCAAAGGAGAAAATACTTACCGGCGCTTCTGCTGTCCTGCTCCATTCTATATGCCTTTATCTACGCCAGCGGAGCCAGGTGGATGCAAGTGATAGGCGGAGATATTACAGCGGTGCAGTGCCTGATGTTTACCGCCATACTGGAAAGCTGTATCCAGTGCGGATTGATTCAGACCAATACTGGCTATGATGAGCTGTTTAAGGCCGGGACCTTCGGCGCCCAGATTGCTGATCACGACCATAAGGTCCGCTACGCCTCCGCAAATTCGCCTGTGCTTTCTGAACAGATCATGTGTACGGCAGAGGCGGGCGCTGTTAACCTTGATAAACATACCCTGCTAAAAAGTTACCCTATCGAAGGCGGTCATGTGTATTGGCAGGAAGATATAACAGATATTACCATACTGCTCAAAAAGTTAGAAGAGAACAAGGAAACCATTGCAGAAAGCAACCATCTGGAACAGGAAAATTATCGTATCAAGCTGGAGATCCACACCTTGCGGGAAAAGAATCGGCTCTATGACCTTTTACAGGAAGAAACCGCTCATCAGATCGATTTATTGAATGACCTGTTTTATCTATATGACGAAGAAGAAAATCCGGAAAAGCGCCGCAGTCTGCTTGCGAAGATCACTGTAATCGGCGCTTACATAAAACGCAGAGGCAACCTGATCTTTATCCGTGAAAAAACGGAAACCATCGATACCACAGAACTGGCCCTTTGCATGGAGGAATCCTTTTCAAATTTGAAACTGATGGGGGTCGAATGTGAAGCAGACATTCCGAAGGGCAGCAAAATCTTTACCCAGGACACAATCCTGGTCTACGACTTTTTTGAGAAGGTGATGGAGACCGCTATAGATGATATGAGCTTTGTTTGGTTGAAAGCGCGTATTCTTGCAGATTCGATCATCCTCCGTCTGGAGGTGGAATGCGAAAGCTCCCTTGCAGATTTTCGGGATACCTGTGAAAGCTGCTCCTTTGAGGATGGCGTATGGCGCTTTATCCTCCGCATCGGAAAGGCAGGTGGACAAACGTGACAACATTCTATTTATCCTCCGAAATGGAACAGTCCGTATGGATGATTTGCCTGTTCTTTTCTTTGATATTGGATGTGTTTCTTTTTCTTGCATCCCCTGACCGAGGTGGGAGCAGACGGTGCAGGCTTCTGAACGCCGGGGTATTTATCGCTTTGCTGATCCTGCTGTGCATTGCCGGGGATGCCTTTGACAAAAAGGCCGATGGACTTCCTATCAATCCTTTGCTGCCATTTCCAATGTGGTCGCTGTGGTGCATCGCTGACATGGTGGGTACTTTGCTCCTTGGTCAAACCGCTGTGTTGATCCATCGGAAAGGCCGGACACTTAGCCACAATTCCGTGAAGCAGACAATCGATATGTTGCCCAACGCGATCTGCTATTTCACCCCATCGGGTGAGTTCAAACTGTGCAATCTACAAATGCACCGCTTGTTCCACATACTGGCGCAAAGCGATCTCCAGCACTTCGATGAATTGCGGCAGGCACTTACAGAGTGTGATAAGAAAAGCGGTGTTGTAAGGCTACCGGATGAAGAGCAAACCTATCTGTTCCCCGATGGTAAGGCTTGGCGCTACTCCCAGACGGAGATAACGGTACCAGACGGCACAGTTTACACAGAGGCGATCTTCTCAGATGTGACTGAACTTTACGAAAAGGGACTGAGACTCAAGGAACAGACTGAGCAGCTCAAAAAATTCTCCCGTGACTTAAAGATTCTTTCGGATAATGTACTGACATTGACAAAGGAAACGGAAGTCCTGTCGGCAAAAACCAAACTGCATGACCAGATGGGGGCGGGGATCATTGCTATGCGGCAGATTTTGCAGCAAGAGCAGGTATCCCAGGAGGCCGCAGACAGCCTTCTATTGTTTCAAAAAGCAATCAGGACCATTAAAAATGACAATGAATACCCCCAGGAGCGCGGGGAGCTTGCGGAATTTTTGCGGGATGCCAGTACCATCGGCGTAAAGGTAGAAATGGCTGGCGAATTACCAAAGCAGGAGGAAATATATCGCATATTTGTGATCGCCATGCGGGAATGTCTCACCAACGGCGTCCGCCATGCGGATGCAACGGCCCTTTATGTCACCGCCCGGCAGGACGGAAACAACATTTCCCTGCGTATCACAAATAACGGAAAGCCCCCTGAAAGCGTCATTGTGCCGAGAGGCGGGTTACTCAACCTTCACCGCCATGTTACGAACTTAGGAGGTACGATGGAAATACAGTGGTCACCAGCCTCTACGCTGATAATCGTCATGCCCGTAGAAAAGGAGGCGGCAGAGTGAAACAGGTGTTAATTGTAGAGGATCAGCGGATGCCCCGCAAATATATGGAGAGAATGATCTCCGACAGTGAAAAATATGCCCTGGCAGCCAGTATAAGCGGCGCGGATGTTGCACTTGCCTATTGCAAGCGTCAGATGATCGACCTGATCTTGATGGATGTCTGTACTGCTGGAAACAAGGATGGCATCGAAGCTGCCGCCGAGATCAAAGTGGCGTTCCCAAACATAAAGATCATCGTTGTCACATCAATGGTCGAGGTCGGTTTTTTAGAAAGAGCCAAAGCCGCAAAGGTAGACAGCTTTTGGTACAAAGATTTAAGTCCCGAAGACCTGATCGATGTCATTGATCGCACAATGGCAGGAGAACATCTCTTTCCCCATGAAACGCCACAAGTGAAATTAGGTCTTGTAAGCAGCACCGATCTGACTGCAAAAGAAATCCAGGTACTGCGCCTTGTATGTGATGGTCTGGAATACAGCGAGATCGCCCAGACTCTTTCTATCACAGAGAGGACCGTGAAATATCATGTTTCCAACATCCTGCAAAAAACAGGCTATGCCAACAAGACCCGCCTTGCCATAGCAGTTACAGGCAAAAAATTTATTATTCCGAGCCTCCCGGAGGATCTGGACTTTGACATAACCAAATAACAGAGCACACAGCTTTATTTCCCGGTTTCAATGAAGCCGGGAAATTTTTTTGAGAAAACTTCAAAAAACTGTACTCAGGGACAGTGCGAGAAAATGGCTTCTTCGCTATACTGGTATCATCAAAGGATTCAAAATGATTGATAGGAGGCCGCCTTATGCGAAGAATCGTGATTGATATGCAGAATGTCCTGTTTGCGGACGCAGTAGCCGAAGCCTTACGCAACTTTGATTCCAATCTGGAACCAGTCATGAGCGAGAGCCCGGACAAAACTCTGTCGCTATGTGATGCTGTGCTTGCAAATGTTCTGATTATGGAAGTTACCGTATACACATCCTGGACACTGGAGGAGCGGCTAAAAATCCGAAACGCTCTGAAAAAGGCTCAGCCAGATTGCAAGATCGTGCTGGTGGTGGATGAAAACACAGAGAAAAAGCTGGCGGACAGGGTGCGGCAGGCCAAGAAGGATGGTCTGGTAGACAATTTTATTTACGGTTCCGTTTCTTCCAGCTATCTCTCCGCTGTCATTGACGCACTTTAGGACAGAGGCTGGTGAGGACCATGCAGGGTATAGGAGGACACCAAAATGAAAAAATTATGTATTTTCTTTCTCACCATCATACTGCTGGTGGGCATGACCGGCTGTGGAAATAAGGTTACAAACGATCCCATCACATTGACGATGTGGCACGTCTATGGAAGTCAGACAGAATCGCCGCTCAATGTAATGATCGATGAGTTTAACCAAACGAAGGGGAAAGAAAGCGGTATTGTTATTTCTGTTGTCTCCGTCACAAATTCTACCGCTATTGACGATGCGCTGATTGCCTCTGCCAATAACGAACCGGGGGCGGTTCCCATGCCGGATCTGTTCACGGCCTATCCGAGGGTGGCGGAAGAGATTGGGCTTGACCGGCTCTTGGATTGGAGTGGTTATCTTTCAGAGGAAGAACGCTCTGCTTATGTGGATGAGTTTCTGGCAGAAGGCGTTATAGATGGACGGCTGGTTATGCTGCCCATCGCCAAATCAACAGAACTGTTATTCTTAAACAAGACGATATTTGACCGCTTTGCCGCTGACACAGGAGTATCGGAAGAAGAGCTTCTCCATTTTGAATCTCTCTTTGCTCTGTGCTGCCAATACTACGATTGGTCAGGCGGCGCAGAGATGTTCCAAATTAACGACTTCTATCACTACTTCCTGGTCAATGTCTCCGGGCTGGGCGGACAGTTCATTCGGAATGGAAAGCCGGACCTGTGCAGTGCAGAATTTGAACAAGCCTATCTGCCAATGGCCCGTGCGGCGATCCATGGAGGACTTTGTACTGGTGACGGTTATGCTTCCGACCGCTGGAAAACAGCCGAGGTTATCAGCAATATCGGTTCCACAGCAGGGATGTTGTATCTGAGGGACTATGTAACCTACCAGGACAATACCACCGAAGAAATTGAAACAGCGGTATATCCCTACCCCACCTTTTCTGATGCCTCGCCAGTGGTTATACAAAGGGGAACTGGTTTGTTTTCCATGAAAAGTGAGGACGAGCGAAAAAATAGAGCCGCCGCCATTTTTGGAAAATGGATCACACAGAAAGAACACAATCTGGACTTTGTGATTGCTTCCGGCTATTTGCCGGTTACGGAAAATGCCTTTTCTGCTCTGTTTTCAAATATAGATATGATTGAGAATGAGAAATCCCATATGCTCTATGGTGCGGTGGACCAAATGTATGGCTCCTACTCCTTTTGCCCTTTGCCGCTGTATGACGCTTCCGGCGAAGCGCAATCCAGGTTTGAGGAGACCGCAAAGAGCATATTGTCTGCTGCCCACCGGGACTATATCAGCCGCATAGAGCGCGGGGATGACCCGGAGACAGTGATGTCAGAACTCCTTGACTCTTCGCTTTCGGAAATTCAGGAGGCCGTAGAGCGGTGACACAAAAGGGGGAAAACCATGATACTACGCCTAAAAGAAATCAGATCCGTACTGGAGGCGGCTCAGACGCAGAGCGTTTCCATGCGCCGCCGCCTGATGTTCTATCTTTTTACCATAATGCTCTTTTTTGCGTTCTTGATTGCTATGCTATTGTTCCTTTTCGGTGCAATCGATCCTATTGGATATGAAATTGAGCGGGCTTTAAGCAATCAACTTGAGAACTCTGTAAACTCCATAGAGCATCAAAGCAATGATCAGGCAGCCTATGTGCTTGCCTTTTCCCAACAGATAACAGCGGCAGTCAAAGACGAACTTTCAGATGCTGGGATTACCTTCAACGAACTTCGCAATACTCCTGACGCACTGGAGTCCATGCAAAACAGGCTCTTTGATATCGTCAGCAGCAATATGAAACTTGCACCTTGCAGCGGAGCATTTTGCTTTTTGAAAACAACGGTCAACGATGCACTGCCTGATAAAAGCTATAATGGGCTGTATCTAAAGTTTGCAAATCTTTATGCGGAAAACACAATCCATAATGATGTTTGTCTTTTTCGTGGATTTTCTACTGTCGCACGAGAAAAAAACATCAATCTCCATAGTACATGGCAGTTGGAAACACAAGAGGGGTTATTCCCGGAAATCGACGGAGAGATGTCCGGCAAAAGCGAGAACATCTCCGGCGCCTTCTTTCTTACATCCGTTTATAAACTGCCTGACACATGGGAAAGTGTGCGCTTTCTCTGTATACCTGTTTTAGATTCTGGTGGCAACACGATTGGTGTGTGCGGCTTTGAGATCAGCAGTCTGTATTTTTCGCTTTCCCATAAGACGATGGGAAGCAGCCAAGCACATATCTTTTGCGCTTTGCTGACGGAAGATTCGGATTGTTATGTAGGGCAGATCGCCGGGAATCAATCTGGTTATTTCCCACCAATTGAAAATTCTTTTTCTGTTGAGAACGGATCAAGCCTGACTACCTTCCATAGCGGAGACACTGAATTTGTTGGTAAGACCCAGGAACTAACAATAGGGACTACTGCCCATATGGTTGCTGCCATGCTCCCTGCCACAGAATATCAGGCGCTTGTGCAGACGGTGCGGCTCAAAATTGCCGCATTCTTGTTTATCGCTTCTTTTGCCATTTTGGCCTCCATTCTTTGGGGCAGCAAAAAATATGTTGCACCCATAATAAAAGACTTGGAACAGATTAAAACTAACACAGACCGGACGCAGAGCGAGTCTCATGTTTTGGAGATTGAGGACCTCTTTGCTTTCCTCGCAGAACAGGACCGAGAACACGAGGCAGCTTTATCCGCTTTGAACCAGGAGCGACTGGAAGCTGAGAGCAGACAAGAACGGCTACAAAGCAAACTGGAACAGACCAGCAGTGATCTTGGGTCCGCGCAGGCAGAAATTGCCCGACTTGCCTATTCCAGAAAACAAGAGATCGATCCCGACGATTTTCAATATTTTTTGGAAGGGATTAGTCAACTTACTCCAACAGAAAGAAAGGTCTTTGATCTGTATCTTGAGGGAAAAAACGCAAAAGAGATCATTGCGATCTTAGGAGTTACAGAAAATACATTAAAGTTTCACAACAAGAATATCTACAACAAACTGGGAGTTTCGTCCCGGAAACAACTCCTTCGTTATGCCACTTTGATGAAACAGCAGGAGGAAAATGATCAGCAATAACGCTTGAGAATCAGCAGTTGCGCTACTTGGCGAGCAGTGCATTTGTTCCCACAAATGCTCAAAATGGACTTCCAGCGTGACCGCTGGAAGTCCATTTTTGCTCGTTGGGGCCGTACCCCAAACCCCGTGAACAGCCCCGTAGCCGGGGCTGGCTACGCGTTCGGTTCCCGAACGCTGTTGTCCCTGCTTTGCAGGGACAGGCGGGGCTTGCGCCCCGCGTGGAGCCGGAAACGACCGCCTCGGTGTTTCCGGGAAAAAGAAAAAAGCGGGGCTGGCCTACATTCCTGTAAGCCAGCCCCGCCAAGATCATCTGTGCGGATCGGTGCGCTGTTCCTCCTTGCGCCGCTCCTCCATAGCCGCCTGTTCCTTCTCCTTTTCCAGAAGGACAGCCACCACTTTCTGCGCCACAAGGTACTCCTGCATCTCCGTCCTTGCCTTTCGGTACGCCGGGTACGCCGCCCGTTTCTGTTCCAGAAGCTGGGCATACTCGGCGTTCAATTCCTTGACACGGGGGAGCTTTTTCAAGCCAAGCTGTTCAAAAGCCTCCTTCGCCGCCTTGTGGAGCGTGATGGCCTCCCGATGCCCTTCAAGGAATTTTTTACTGTACCCTGCCTTGCGGTAGGCCACATAGACCTCCCTGGTCTTGGAGTAGTTTATGATGTGTTTTTTCAATGCGGCGATCTCCTGCATCCGCTGTTCCGCCGCCTTGATGGAGTCCCCCAGACCATTGAATTGGGTGACTGCCGCATCCGCCCTCGCCGCCAGTTCGTCAAAGCTGTCGATCTCGTTCTCCTGCAAAAAGCACATGACCTGTGCCATCTGTTTCAGGTTAAAGAGGGTCGCCCACCGCTGGTATCCGGCGCCCTTTCCCTCGTTCAGCTTCGCTTGAATGTCAATGAGAAGGGAGAACTTCTTGTCGTGGACCTGCTGGCTTTTCCCCGCAGACCGCTCTCTGCGTTTTCCGGCAATAGCGTCTTTCAGATCGTCCACCGTATAGCCATCACCCAACGAACTGAACCGGGCAAAACGGTCCTGCCCCCTGCATCGGATAGATGGCCGCTTGCCCGGTTTATACTCGCACCCGGCCTCCTTCAGGAAAGAGATCAGTTCTTCAAAGTCCTTTGGTTTTCTCTGTAATGCCGCATCAATGATGGCCCGCAGGTCATCACGGTTGGAAGGCCGCTTGGGGTACTCGGTGCGCTTTTTCCGTTCCCGGTAGGGGCGCGGCTCTATGACAGAAAGCCCATGCTCCAAACACAGACGGTCACTGACCCGTTGTAGGGCCAGCCCGGACAAAAAGAAATCCCTGAACTTCCGGGTGCAGTCCAGGGCGGTGGAATTGAAGATGATGTGGTTGTGGATGTGCGCCCGGTCGGTGTGGGTGGCAACGATAAAAGCGTGTTTCCCCTTGGTGAAGCGCATCCCCAGCTCATAGCCGATACGGTTGGCCTCCTCCGGCGTGACCTCGCCCGGTTTGAAGGACTGCCGTATCTGATAGGCGATGACATCATGCTCCTGGCGGCGGCCCGTCATGTGTTCGTACTGCCGCTTTGACAGAAGGAACTGCTCATCCGCTGTGCGGGCGTCGCACTCATAACTGGAGATATATTTTCCGCCCTCGGTCTTTTCCTCATTTTTGGAATAGTCCGTCCTGTCCGCCAGCGTCTGGGCGATAGTCTTGCCCTTATTGATGTGGAGCGCGATCAGCCGTGTCGCCGCCATAGCCCACCTCCCTCGTTCAAAAACTTACATTGCCAGTTCCTCCGGGAACCGTGTACTCCTCATCTTTCCGGGGAAGCTGTCCCTCTGCGGGTCGGCTGTCTCCCTGCGGTCGAAAGCGGCGATCTTCTTTTCAAGGCCGGACAGTTCCTTCTCCTTTTCCTTCACGATGGCGGTGCGCTCCTCCAGAGTGCCGGAAATCAGCTCGTCCAGCAGATACTCCACATAGTCCATTTTCTGCAAGGCTTCACAGAACAGGGGATGCCAGTCCTCGTCCTCCGGCTGCGGCGCGTATTGCTCCTTCCAGTCACGGAGCAGATGGAGGTACTCGCACAGCACACGGTAACAGCGGTTCTCCTTTTTGCGGTACTCCTGCGCCGCCGCCAGCTTGGAAATGACGGACGGCCTCCTCTGGGGCTGCCATGTTTGCAGGCCCTCATACCGCACCCCGAAATCCGCCGCCAGCTTCTCGGCGGCCCTCTTGGGGGAGAGGTCGAACAGCTTGCCCACAAAGTCGATCACATCCCCGTCCTCCTGACAGCCGAAGCAGTGGAACCGCTTATCCACCTTCATGCTGGGCGTTCGGTCATCGTGGAACGGACAGCAGGCCATGCCGTTGCGCTTGACCTCGATCCCGTAATGCTCCGCCGCTGTCCTTGTTGGTATGGCGTCCTTGACCGCTTCAAATAAATTCATTGTCATGCCCCCTTTCCTCGGTATGTAAAGGGGCAAAAAAGAAGGAGCGGCAAGCCGTTCCTTCCTGCGCGTTGGTTATGGAATTGTCTTATTCGTAAATCTCTGTATCGCCGCCCTCCCGTGAAAGCAGACCGCCCAGAAAATCCGCCGCTCCGCTCATGCGGTCATGCTCGTTCCCATAGGTCCACTCGGTCACGGTATCGCCGTACATCTGCTCCCTCATCCAGTCAAGCAAGGTTTGAGCCTCGTTCTTCGGAAAATCCATCTTCGCACATCCTTTCAAAGATTTATGAGTGGAGGAAAGCCCCAAGGCTGCCGGCCCACTCGCCGGCCAGTTCCACCAGGAGCATGGCGGAAAACTGGAGTGCCACACAGACCGCCTCCACGCCGAACAGGATCGCCACATTCAGCCAGTCCCGGACGCACACCTGATAGATGCCGCAGGCCAGGATCACCAGCATGAACAGCCCGACAACATAGGCGGAGAGGTTGGATGCCAGCCTGCCTACAACATGGAATGTATAGAGTACCAGCATCAAGGGGAGCGCCAGCAGTTTCAAAGGGAGTTTCAGAAGCCTCATATTTTGTCCCGTCCTTTCCTGTTTCCTGAGTACAGTTTACCGCGCTGGCCCGCTGTCCGGCAAGGATGCCGTCTATGTAAAGGACGCGGAACCGCTCCGCGCCCTTTTGCAAAACTTTTTAAGCCCCCAGCCGCTATCGGATATTGGCAAGGCGGGCAAGGGACTGTCTGGAAAGCTCCCATATCTCGTCCAGCCGGGAGCGCAGGTCCTCGATGTCCGCCGCATAGACGCTCCCAGTCTCGTTCGCCCGTTTTGCGTACTGGTTCAGGTTGGTGCTGCACCGCTGGAGCAGGACAATGAGCTGGCGCACATCTACCAGGTCCAGCCTCACGCAGATACCGTCCAGAGCCATCTTGCGGACATAGGCGCTCATGTTCAGGATGCCGGCCTCCTCCATCTTGGAGCGGATGCGCTCCTTATCTTCGGGGGAGATACGCACCTTCAGTTCTTCCTCTTTCTTCATTCGCGCTCCAGCTCCTTTCCGGGCTTTTTGTCCGGGGGTATCTCCGCCGCCCGTTTTTTCAGGTCCTCCAGAACAGAGGGCCGTTCGCCCTCACCGACCTCCTCACTGACCTCCGCCTCATCCTGGGAGATGCTCTCGTCCATACTGAGGGCGGCGTCCAGCTCCGCAAGTCTCGCACTCTTTTCGGCAAGCTCCGCCTCCTGGGGGAAGGGCTTTGTCAATTCCACCTGTGCGGCGGCCTGCTGGTTCCGCAGGTTCTCCAACTGCTCCTGTCCCCGCTCCAGCCGTCCGGGGATACCGGCGAGGGCGTTGTCCAGCCGGGTCAGGTTGCCCCTTGCGTCCGTACCCAGGCTGACGTGGTGGCTCATTTCACCCTTCATCGTGATCTGGAACTGCTTCTCAAAGGTGTTGTAGGAAAGCTCCATCTGAAAGCCCCGGTAGCTGCCGATGGGGATGCCCTCGGTGCTTTTGATCTCCTTGCACAGGGCAAGGATGGCGTCCCCGGCGTCCGCCTTTTCCGTGTAGTGTTTGCCGCCGACCTCCATCCCCACAAAGCCCTCCTCCGGGAGCGGGTGGGCCTCCACCGTTTTCATATCCGCCTCAAAGCCCCGGTTGCGGCTCTGCTGGGCCTCGATCTCGGCGGGGAAGTATTTCAGGAGCTGGTCCTCCAGCCGGAAGTGCTTGCTCTGGTAGTCGGCCCGGAGGACTTTCAGCTTCGCCACATCCACGTCAAGGTCCATCTTTTCCCGGATCAGCGGATTGCCGGCGCACAGGGCCTTGATCTCCGCATAGGAGAGCGCCTGCTCGTCCACATCGTCACAGCTTCGGACGGGCGATTTGCTCGTCATGATCTGCGAGATGAATTTCTGTTTGTTTTCCAGCGTCTGATAGAGGTAGGCGTCAAAGGTCCCCTCGGTCACATACTGGAAAATCTGCACCTGTTTGTTGCGGTTGCCCTGCCGGATAATGCGCCCGTTGCGCTGGGTCATGTCAGCGGGACGCCAGCCCACATCCAGGTGGTGGACCGCCACAAGACGGTCCTGCACATTGGTCCCGGCGCCCATCTTCTGGGTGGAGCCGAGCAGGACGCGCACCTCCCCGGTCCGCACCTTGCCGAACAGCTCCTTCTTCTTCGCCTCGGTGTCGGCGTCATGGATAAAGGCGATCTCCTCACGGGGGACGCCAGCCGCTACCAGTTTGTCCCGGATGTCCTCATAGACATTGAACGTGCCGTCCCCCTTGGGCGTGGAGAGGTCGCAGAACAATAACTGGGTCAGCTTGTCCGCCTGCCCCTCCTCCCAGATGCGGAGGACATTCTGGACGCAGGCGTTCAGCTTGCTGCTGGGGTCATCGGGCAGGAGCGGGTTCATCAGCCGCTGGTCGAGGCCGATCTTACGTCCGTCCGAGGTGATCTTGAGCATATTGTCAACCGAGGGGTCTATATTCCCACTGTGGACAGCGGCGGCCCGTTCGGACAGGTCCGCCACCATCTCCTTCTGTATCTCCGAGGGCTGCACCACTACGGTCTCAAACTTTGCCTCCGGCACAGGGAGGCGGAGCTGGTCGGCGGTCTTGATGTCGGCCACCTCTTTGAACATATTCATCAGCTCCGGGAGGTTGAAGAACTTGGCAAACCTTGTCCGGGCGCGGTAGCCGGTCCCCTCCGGGGCCAGCTCAATGGCCGTAGTGGTCTCGCCAAAGGTGGAGGCCCACTGGTCGAAATGGGTCAGCCCCTTCTGCCGGAGCGTACCATGCTGCAGATAGCGCA
Source organism: Eisenbergiella porci (assembly GCF_009696275.1). Lineage (GTDB taxonomy): Bacteria > Bacillota > Clostridia > Lachnospirales > Lachnospiraceae > Eisenbergiella > Eisenbergiella porci. Next base: position 19,422 of record NZ_VUMI01000023.1, on the reverse strand, counting down.
TCATGGTATAAAGCTCTGTCATACTGTTCGACACGGGCGTTCCCGTGGCAAAGACCGTACCCTTCCCGCCGGTCAGCTCGTCCATATACTGGCACTTCATGAACATATCCGAGGACTTCTGCGCCTCGGAGGTGGAAAGCCCCGCCACATTCCGCATTTTCGTGTAAAGGAACAAATTCTTAAAAGCGTGTGCCTCGTCCACAAAGAGCCGATCCACGCCAAGCTGCTCAAAGGTTATCACATCGTCCTTGCGTTCGGCGGCTTGCAGCTTCTCCATCCTCGCCTCCAGAGAGCGGCGGGTCTTTTCCAACTGCTTGATGGTGAAGCTCTCGCCCCGCATGGCCTTCATCTCGGAAATGGCGTCGGTGATCTCGTCTATCTGCTCCTGCAAGATGCGCTCCTGCCGCTCGGCGGATATGGGTATCTTCTCGAACTGGCTGTGGCCGATGATAACGCCGTCATAGTCCCCGGTCGCTATCCTCGCACAGAATTTCTTGCGGTTGGCCGTCTCAAAATCCTTTTTAGTAGCCACCAGTATCTTCGCGCTGGGATAGAGCCGCAGGAACTCGCTGGCCCACTGGAGGGTCAGGTGGTTCGGCACAACAAAGAGGGACTTCTGGCACAGCCCCAGCCGCTTCGCCTCCATAGCGGAGGCCGCCATCTCAAAGGTCTTGCCCGCGCCCACTTCGTGCGCCAGCAGGGTGTTCCCGCCGTAAAGCACATGGGCGATGGCCCCCCGCTGGTGTTCCCGCAGGGTGATGTCCGGGTTCATGCCGCCCAGGACGATGTGGCTGCCGTCATACTCACGGGGGCGGGTGCTATTAAACAGCTCGTTGTAGGTCCTGACTAAATCTTCCCGCCGCCTGGGGTCACGCCACACCCAATCCCGGAAAGCGTCCTTGATGGCCTGCTGCTTCTGCTGGGCGAGGGTGGTCTCCTTCTTGTTCAGCACCCGCTTCTGTTTCCCGTCCGCGTCCTCAATGGTGTCGTAGATGCGGACATCCCGGAGGTTCAGGGTGTCCTCCAAAATGCGGTAGGCGCTGGCCCGGTCTGTGCCGTAGGTCATATACGCCATGACATCGTGCCGCCCTGTGGCGTTCTTGCCCGTGACCTGCCACTCCGCGGTGGAGGGTGAATATTTCACCTGTACCGCGTTCCGAAGCCGCCACGGGGTATCAAAGGTCTCCTCCATGAACTGCTGGATATAGTCCTTGTCGATCCAGGTGGCGCCCAGACGCACATCGATCTCAGAAGCATCCAGGTCTTTGGGCTGCGCCTGTTCCAGCGCCGCCACATTGACTGCGTAGGCTGGATCGGTGGCCGCCGCCATCCTCGCCACCATCAGCTTGTCCCGGACATTGCCGGAGAGGTAATCGTCCGCGGTATGCCAGCCCCGGAGGGGGTCGTCCGCCACAGCCTCACGGGGGTCACGGAAGATCACGCCTTGCAGCTCCTCGGCGATGCGCCCGTACTCACCGGGCGTCCCCAGCAGCTCGGACATGAACCGCAGATCGACCCTGCCCCGTTCCCCGATGGAGACCGCCAGCGCCTCGCTGGGCGTGTCCACGCTGGTGATATGGCGTTCCGGGCGGATGGTCCTTTTTGTGAACATATCCGCCTTGCTCTCCAGCCGCCCGTCCTCGTCGATGTTCTCCAGGGAGCAGAGCAGATAGTAGGAGGAGTCCTCGTCAAAGACCCTCGCGTTGGCGCTGGAATTGATGGTCCCGAACTTTGCGTAAAAGGCGTCATAGGCGGCGTTCAGCTCCGCCTGCTTCGCCTGGATGTCCCCGTCCGGGTAGTCCTCAAGCTGGTACTGGATCAGGTCGTTCACGAGCTGCCGCAGGCCGATCATCCCGGCCACGCGCCCCTTTGCCGTGTCGCTCAGCTCCACAGGCTTCATGACGCTGTTCTCCCGGAAATAGACCTCCCCGTCCACCAGGGCATAGGAGAAGTTCTTCACATCCGGGTCGGCAGGGATAGCGCCCCGTTCGGCGGCCTCGTCCGCGATGTCCGCCTCGTCCCGCTCCACCGCCTGATAGCTGCCGTGGATATGGGAGACAGCCTCCCGGAGCTGTTCCGCAAGGTCGGCGCCGGGGGTGGGGGCAACGGTACATTCCTCCCGCCCGTACTGTGTGCTTTCGGTGGTCAGCTCGCCCAGCACCATCTCAGGATGGTATACAAAATAGCTGTTGAGGGTAAGGCCCTCCGGGGTCTGCCCCAGGTGTACCCAGTCCGGCTCGATGTCGATGGGGCGGTCCCGCTTTTGCAGGAACAGGATGTCCGAGACTACCTCCGTCCCGGCATTGGCCTTGAATGCGTTGTTGGGCAGGCGCACCGCCCCCAGCAACTCCGCCCGCTGTGCGATATACTTCCGGGCATCAGGGCTTTTGGCGTCCATCGTGTAGCGGCTGGTGACAAGGGCCACCACGCCGCCCGGACGCACCTGGTCGATGGCCTTGGCAAAGAAATAGTTGTGGATGGAGAAGCCCAGCCTGTTGTAGGGCTTGTCGTTCACTTTATAGTCACCAAAGGGGACATTCCCGACACAGAGGTCGAAGAAGTCCCGCCTGTCGGTGGTCTGGAAACCGGCCACCTTGATGTCCGCCTCCGGGTACAGCTTCTGGGCGATGCGCCCGGTGATGGAGTCCAGTTCCACACCGTAGAGGCGGCTGCCCTGCATGGACTCCGGGAGCAGTCCGAAGAAATTGCCCACGCCCATCGAAGGTTCCAAGATGTTGCCCGTCTGGAAGCCCATCCGCTCCACAGCGTCATAGATGGACTTGATGACGGTGGGGCTGGTGTAGTGGGCGTTGAGGGTGGACGCTCTGGCGGCAGCGTATTCCTCCGGGGAGAGGGCGGCATACAGTTCCCTGAACTCGCCTGCCCAGCTATCTTTTTTCTCGTCAAAGGCATCCGCCAGACCGCCCCAGCCCACATAGCGGGATAGGACCTCCTGCTCCTCTGGCGTGGCGTCCCTGCCGTCGAACTCCAGCTCATGCAGGAGGTTGATGGCGTCCATGTTGGCCCGGAACTTCGCTTTGGGTCCGCCCTCGCCCAGATGGTCGTCCGTAATGCGGAAATTGCGGGCGGCGGGCTGTTGGGTCTGCTCCGGCTGTCCGTGTTCCGGCTCCCCGAAATGCAGCCGTTCAACGACCACATCAAAGGGCAGGCCGTTCTTATCGCCGGGATAGATGGTCTCGGCGGTGGCGGTGACTTCCGGCTTCGGGCCAACCTGGTCTGAAGCTGGCCTTACATCTAACTTGTGCGCGTTTTGCGCCCAAGTTGGGTCTGGGTGGAGAACTGATTGGACCTGTTCCCGCAGTCCGGGGGTATCTTTCAGTTCGGCCCCGTCAATGAACGCATACGCCTCGTCCCATGTCTTGAAGGAGGTAGGATACCCGCCTGTCAGGTCTCCAGCGCGGAAGATAAGGGGGTCCAGGGCGGTATTGGAAAGCGGGTCATAGAAAAATCCTGCCGTCTGCATGGCATCCACGATACGCCGCTGTCCAGGCTCCAATGCGGCAATGGCCGTTTGCGTCTGACGCTGGTAGTCCGCCGCCCATTTTTCAACATCCGCAAAAGAATCTTCTTCCCTCTGTGCGGAAAGGATATGCTCGACCGCATCCCGGTCGGCCTCCGCAAAGCTGAATGTGACATCGCCGTTCTCATGGACGAACCGCGCCGTGGAGATGCCGGCCTCGCCCATCTGCTCCTCCAGGACGGGGGCCTCCTCCGCCGTGATCTTCACCCGGTAATTGGGGGTCGTGACCTCGATCTTCGCACCGGGCAGGAATGCGTTGTTCCTGACATCCGCCCAGAGCATCCGCTCCAGCCTCTCCTTGCTCTCAGCGCGGAGGACGGGATAGGCCAGCGTCGGGTCACGGAGCTGGACATCGAACAGGCCGATCTCCTCCACGATATAAGCCGTGTCCTCCAGATAGACGGTATCGCCCACCTGATAGGTCGGCTCCTGCGGTGCGGCAGTGCTTTTTGCATCGGTCCCAGGTGCGGCAGGGGTAATATCCTTCCCGGCTCCTTCATGGGCCATGCCCTCCGGCGTTTGCCCCGCTTCTGTGCCGGGAATAGGCTCCTCCATGACCCTCTCGGCCTTGGGGCGGTGTGAGCGGAGCGCCGTCTCCGCCTCCTCAAAGGTAGCGAAACCGCCAGCCGTAGCTATAGCAAAACGGCGCTGTTCATCGTAGCCGTAGTGGTTGTAGAACTGCCCGTTGGGGTACTGCTGGATGACGATAGCCTCATCGCCGCTGCGGTAGCTGGCGGCAGTCTGCACTGCTTCTTTCGGCTGGGCGTCCCGGATGTGTCCAGTCCGCAGGCTATGCTCGAACATCTCCCGGTCCATGAACACCTGGTCCCGCCCCGGCTCGTCAGGGTAGACATAGAACACATCCCCATCCGTGATGCTCGTCAGGACGATCTCCTTTGTACCGTCCTCGGAATAGATGGTGAACGGGTCCCCGATGCCATATTTCAGGGGCGGCAGCTTTGCCTCCTCCGTTTTGAGCCAGTCGGCGGCCTCCCGCCTTGCGACATCCTCCTTGACCTGGAGCAGATAGTCCTCGGCCTGCCACTCGCTGGTGAACTCCTCGGAGACGCCCTCCGGGTCAACATATATCTCATCCCGGATGTCATCCCAGACGGCATAGCCGCCCTCGGTCTCGATCAGGAAGAACCGCTCCGGGGCGGCATAGTTGCTGCCGTCCGCCATCCGCGCCGCCTGTGTCAGCATCTCGCTTGTGCGGTCGGGCGGGTCCGGCAGTTCCGGGGCGGCGGTCATGGCCTCATAGGTCTCGTCCAGCAGGGACTGGTGGAGACGACTGCGGTACTCCGGCACATCGAAATACAGCCGCATGAAGCCCGTGTCCTGGATGGTGAGCGCCGCCTGTTCGATGGCCTTGCCGCCCTCCACATAGGCGGTCTCTTTGTCGTTGTTGTCACAAGCGTTCCGATACGCCGTGTCCCGCAGGAGGGCGTCCCGGATGACAGGGTAATACCGCTCATAGATGTCTGCCGGGGTAGGGGGAAAACCGTGTCCGGGAGCAGGGAGAGGGACGGCGCCGAACTCGGCGTAATTCTTCTCAAGGGCGGCATACCGCTGTTTGTCCGGGCCGCTCAGATACTGGCCGTTCTGGATGAGCGCGCCGAGCCGCTTCTCGACCTCGGACCAGCGCAGGCGCACCTCTGCGTTGTGGCTGGCGTCACGGATCACCAGTCCCTGAGGGCGGGTCTGCACACCGCCCCGGCTGCCATCGGAAAATTGCCAGCTCTGCCCACTGTTGGTCCCATACTCGCCTTTCAGATACTCCACACGCTCATCTGGCGTGTTCTCCTGCGAATAAAGGGCAGCGATACGCAGTTTGCCGCCGTCATAGGGGGAACCGTGGCGGAGGATGCGCTCGATCTCCGCGTCAGGAATAGAAAAAGCGGGGGCGGGAGCCTCTGCCGGGGCCTGTTCCTCTTTTTTGGGCATAGCAAAGGCGGAGGGCTTTTCGCTCTCCGCCTGTCGGTCTATCATTGAGATCTGTTCCATCTCGGAGGGGAACAGCCCCTCCAGCGTCAGTTGTTGATAAGTTCCGCCATCACGATCTCCTCCGCCTGCGCTTTCAGTGCGTTCATGTGCCGCACCCAGTCCATCTGCCGGGTCTTTTTGTCCGGCGCCGGGTCCGCCGCCAGCAGTTCCTCCATCAACTGCTTCATCCGGGCGGTGGCCGTCTCCTGCACCTCCCACAGGTGCGGGAACAGCTTCCCGGTCAGCGTCAGGTGGTTGTAGAGGAGCTTGTTGTTCTCCTCCAGGTACGCCCTCCGCATCCTGCCGTACTTGCCCAGCAGACGGTCCTCCATTTCCTCCAACTGGATGTCCGGGATCAGGTAATCCCCGGCCTTCGTGTAAGTCAGTTCTGTCATTTTTCCGGCTCCTTTCCTCCGCTTGTTCGATCTGTTTCGTCCTCTCGTAGGTTCGGATGGCCCGTTCCACTTCACGGAAAACCTGGGAGGATGCCTCGCTGACCGCCGCACCCAGCACATTGGACGCCGCCTGGGTATTGAAGTCGAACACGTCCATGAAATCTTCCGGCTCAAAACAGCTCTCCGGGTCCTCCACACAGCGGGAGCAGAGCATATACTTGATGCTGGTCTCCGCCGCCCTCCGAAAGGACACCCCTACGTTGAACTCATCATACCCGTAGAGGAAGGAATCGTCAACGATGCCGAGGATGCTGTCCTTGTTCTCCTCCCAATATTCAGCGGCGAGGCGGGAGGCGATGCCCCCGATCTGCTCCTCCAGCCCCGCGCCGGCCCCCACGCCGTAGGCCCGTTCCAGCACATCCTGCACAGCGGGGACATATTCCTCACGCATGGACCAGAGGTTGACCGGGCGGGAGTTCTCCCTCTCCCCGGTGTCCGACACATCGAACACATAGCGCAGCTTCGGGCGGCTGCCCGTGTTGTCCACCAGGGCGATGCCCTTGGAGCCGCGGCGCACATAGCGGCGCATGGTCTTGTTCCAGAGGTCATACTCGGCGCAGGCCGTGGCGTCCGGGCGCTGCTTGTAGATCATGAGCTGCTCATTGTAGGGGTATTTGTAGAGCCGGGCCGCAGTGGTAAGGAAGGCTGTCCACTGCTCCCGGCTCCCGGTCACTTGTCTGGCGGCTTCTTCCGCCATCTGGGTGTAGTAGGCGGCTTTCGAGGGGAACGGTACGACCGCCGCCCCGTCCGCCTGTAAGGGTTCATTCAATGCCATAGGTTGCCTCCGTTTCTTTCAGATTTGTGTGCTTGGGTCAGATGTCCGGGTACAGGTCCAGGCTGTCAAATTCCGTGTCCGTCATGCCCTCTAGCTTTTCCAGGACACTTTTGGAGAGACGGCCCAGCCGCCGCTCCGAGGGCGTAAGCTGGAGGCGCATGGCCTCCAGCTCCGCCACCAGCCCCGCCCGCGTGCCGGGGTTGTAGAGCATCATCATAATACGCTCATCCCGTGTAAAGTCCTTCATCTCTCGTCCCGTCCGGCCTGCTTCTGGGGCGGCCTGCGCTTTGTCTGCTCCGCGCCGGAAAGGGCTTTCAGCGCGTCCAGGACAGAGTGCCGCTCCGTTTCAGGCTCATCCTTTCTCCCGTTGTTGATGATCCCATCAATGGAGTTGTAGTCGTCCTCCATCGCCATCTCAGCGTTCTTCAGGTAGTTCTCCCGCAGGGCGAAGTTTTCCAGCTCCTTAAAGCCGATGGAATCCACATAGTGGCAGGATACCACGCCGCCCACCTTCAAGGCCACGATGTCGCTGACCGACAGGCTGTGTCCCCGGAAATCCTCCGGGCGGGCGGTGTTGAACTGCACATAGAACGCCTCCAGCTGCGCCATCACCGCCTCCGGCGTATCGGGCACCTTGGGCAGCTCCCCGTGGTAGACCACCTCGTAGTGGTCGATGTCCGGCTCCTTGCCCTGTCGCTGGAGGCTGGCATAGGACTCGAACCGCTCATAGAGGGTGTCGTCTGTCCGCCGCAGCTGTAAGATGGCGTAGGAGTCGGTGGCGCTCTCCAGAAACGCCGCCAGGTGGCCGGGGGCCTCGTCCACGCCGTTCACCTCGTCCCATTTCCTGATGTCAGACATTCTGTTCCTCCTTCCTCAAAAAAGGCAGGCCGTTCTCCTTTGCGTCCTGCCTCTGCCGCTGTCTGCGTTCCTCGCTGTACGGTGGGCGGATGCCCACGCACCGCTTGGGGACCTGATAGGTCACGGACCGCCCCGGCCCGGAACGCTCCAGAACATAGTCCTCCGGGAATCGCTGGGAAAGCTCCCGGAGCTTATTGATGAGCCTTGCGTCATGGGTGTAGACCTCCGCCGTGTCCAGCTCATTGTCCCACAGGATGATGGTCTCCTGCTCCGCAAGGGTCAGCTTCTGGCGGCTCATAAGCTGGCCTCGTCCCGCTTCTTCGCCGGGGCGGGGGCGGGGTGTTCCTTTGCGCTGGACTTCAGGGCGGAAAGCTGGCCCAGGACGGACTCCCGCTTCTCGTCCTGCGCCTCCTGTTCCTGCATAGCCGCCTTGTCCATGAGCATCCCGTAATCGGTGGGCGTCATGGAGCGGCGCTCCAGTTTGTTATCAAAAAGGACCATATCCCGCACCTCGTTGATGGAGCAGCCCACGACCTCCAGTTCGCCGCTCTTGGTCTCGTTGAATTTCTCATCGTACAGATGGTAGTCCCAATGGCCCGCCCCACACTCCACGGCGAGATAGGCGTTCCAGCCGATCTTCCACGCCGCCTGCTCCGCATCCAGCTCTGGCTCCGGGCGGCAGACGCCCCCGCCACGCTCCAGCACCTCGGCGAACTGGCAGATATGGTAGACCTCGCTCCCGACATAGGTGTGGTAGTCGTCGATATACTCGCACTTGGCGGAGAAGGTCCTGTCCGGGTACTCCACCTGGATCGTACCGCCGTCCGGGATGCGGAACTGCTCCTCATAGCCGCTGTTGATGAAGCGGATGTCATCCTTCGGCAGTGTCTCCGGCTCCCAGACGGAGCGGCGGCGGATGTCCGAATCGCGGAAATCTTTCAGGGAGGTCAGGCCCACCTGCGCCACATCGCTGCCACCCAGCGGCCCGCTTTGCAGCCCCGCCTCTCCGATAGCGGCTGCCCGCGCCGCCGCAAGATGGTCGTGGGTGGGGTCGATACCGTCCAGCACATCGTCCAGGCTGATCTTGCCCTCGGCGGTCTTTTCTTTGGTCTGCTTGTCGAACACAGTGTACTCAAAGTCCCCGCCCTGGACCTCTTTCAGGTGGAGCAGGGAGGAACGGTCAACAAGGTACACGCCTTCCTGTTTTCCCTGCGACTCCATTTCCATCTGGACAGCCTCCTGCACAGCCTGTTCCATACTTAAAGTGGCCGCCCGGTCCTCGATGCTCTCCCGGACTACATCCATATGCCCGGTATCGACCATCTTGGAGAAGGTCTTGTAGATGTCCGCCATCGTGTCCGGGGAGGCCAGCAGCGCCCTCGCCTGATCGTCAGGCAGTTCCAGCGCCCCGATCTCCATCAGGATGTCCTCCCGCACCGCATACTCGACAGCGTGGTTCAAGATATCGGCGGGCGGCTGGTCCACCAGCCATGCCCTGAACTTGTCCTGCTCCGCCGACGCTTTCTCATACAGTTTGCTGCTCAGTTCCGTATCAGCCATTCTATCAGTCCTCCTGTCTCAAAATTTTGACCCATCTTGTTTTCATCTGGCGGGGATACTGCCCGCTGTCCCTGGGCCTACGCCTGCCCGTCCACTCCAAGCCCCCGGCAGGCCCCTCACACACGAAGCCGGAGGCTTTCAGGGACGCGCCGCACTCGCTGTCCAGGATATAGGTGATGATCCTCTTGTAGCCCATCGCCCGCGCCGCCCGGACCGCTGCGCCATAGAGCATACTGCAAGCGTTCCTCGCCCCATCGGTGCAGAGGCGGTTGACCTCCAGCGTGTAGCCATCGTCCAGGAAACGGCTCACCGGGCGGCCGCAGATGGCAACGCCGGCGAGCCGCCCGTCCTCCTGGACGCCGATGGAGAACTTGTGTCCCACCGTGGGCTTGTGGTGGCGGTGGTGCCGGCGCGCGAACTCGTTCGCCTCCCGCAGGGAGACGGGGACCAGCGACAGCATATCACTCACCGCCCACGGCGTCACGGATGCCCTGCATGATATACGCCACACAGGGTACGGCCACGCTGTTGCCGAGCATCTGGTAACGCTTCGTGTCGCTGATGGCCCTGCCGTCCGCGCCGGCCTCCGTCCAGCCGTCCGGGTAGCCCTGCAAACGCTCCGCCTCGGTGGGGGTGAGCCTCCTCACGCAAAGCCCGGTGCGGACGGGGTTCTGGTAGTTCAGCGAGTAGCCGCCTGATGCCGCCTTTGCCAGCAGTGTGCCGCTGACCTCATCCGTCTCCCGGAGGTTGCGGCAGTCCACGGCGGCGGCCTCCGGCCCGTCAGCGCCCTCCACCACGGCCATGCCGCCCTGATTGCAGCAGGGGTTCCCGCCGTTCAGGTCCAGCGTCCGGGAGGTATCTGCCTCATAGAAGCCACTTTGGGGATTGTCCGAGAGCATCCCGCCAGAGTGGTAGGCGCCGATGACATAGGCTTTCATCACGGCGCTCTGCTGGCCCGCCAGAAGGGTGGGGGCGGTCTCCTCCTGGAAGCCGATGCTCCCGGACTGGCTGCCGGCCTTGTGCTTGAAGCCCGCGCTCACCACGCAGAAGTCCAGCTCGTTCCCCTGTCCGGCAGGGCGGGAAAGCCCCGCGCCGGAGGCACAGAGCGTCCCGGCGATCTGGGGGTGGGTCACAATGGGCTGTTCATGCCCCGCCACCAGCGTGGGCGACTTCTCCTCCATAATCTCGGCGTTAGACTGCCCGGTCGCCATGCACAGCGGAGCCGTGACAACATGGGGGCTGCCCGCCCCGCAGAGGGTGGGCTGGACGGGCTTCAGGGTGGAGCGGTTCGTCTTGCTGGTGATCTGCTGGAGGTCGAAGCCAGCGGCCACAGTGGGCGGCTGCTCATCCTGCCCGGTCGCCATGCAGACGGCGTGGCGGTCGATGGTGTTGAGGGTGAAGGACACATTCTCGTTGATACCATCCCCCTGCGGCCCGTTCCCGTCCGCCCTGCCGATCATGGAGCCTTGGATGGCGTATGCGGTGATGGGCAGATTGCCGTGGGTCTGGCTGCGGAGGGTGGGCGATACGCCGCCCTTCTCCACACTGAGGGAATCTCCGCCCTGGTCGTTCAGTATCTCCACCGCATTTTTCGGCGCAAAGAGGTATTGGTCGTTCCCGGTCGCCAGAGTGCCGCTCTTTTCTATCTGGAGCAGAGGCCCCTTGCCGCCGCCCTCACAGCCGCAGCGGATACGCATGGAGATGGCGGGGACCGCCGCTCCCATGCCATCCGGCATCTCGATCACGCCGTTGCGCCCGGTGGACATCCCGCAGTTCGTCCCCAGCGTGGCCGCCACATGGCCGGTCATCTGGGCATTGTAGCCGTCTATCCCCGCGCCTGCTGTTCCAGCGCCGCTTTGAGCATAGGCGGCAGGTCCTTGCCGCGGCGTTCCGCCCGCCGCAAAATACCCTGACAGGCTTTTGGGGACAAAGAGTATTTCTCCGCTGCGTTCGCCTCTAAAATCTGCGACAAGAAAGATACGCCTGCGCCGCTGTGCTGTTCCGAAATATTGGGCGTCGTACACGCACCAAGCGAGGTCAACGCCTCGGCCTCGTACCATCCCGGCGTTCGCCCACTGTCCAGAACGAGGCATTGGAACTTCGGTTTCTGCGAACGCTTCAAGCACAGCCTTAAAGTCACGCCGTCCAGAGGACGACAGAGCGCCGGGGACGTTTTCCCACAGCGCGAATCTCGGGTATTCTCCATTGGTAGCCTCCTGCATCTCTCTGATGATCCTGATGGCCTCCAGAAAGAGGCCGCTCCGCTCCCCCGCAAGTCCGAGCCGCTTGCCCGATGCCACGCTCAGGTCCTGGCAGGGGGAGCCGAAGGTGATGATGTCCACGGGCGGCAGCTTGCCGCCGTCGAGTTTCGTGATGTCCCCCATGTGTTCCATCTCCGGGAAGTGCTTCTTCGTCACGGAGACGCACTCAGGGACGATCTCGCTGGCCCAGAGGGCGCGAATCCCATAAAAAGAGGCGGCATAGGGGAAACCTCCTATGCCGTCGAACAGGGAACCGAGTGTAAGCTGCCCTCTATTCAATTCTTCTTTCCTCCGCTTTTCTTCCCGCTGTTGTCGAACTCCATCTGGAACTTCGCCCGGCCGTCCTCCTCGGTGGTGAGCAGGACATCGGCGTTGTAGGTCTTGCCCGTCCGCTGGCTCTTGCAGTCCTTCAGCTTGATGCGCCCCTCCTTCACCAGCTTCTCGGCCATGCCAGCGGTCAGGTGCTTGCCGATCTTCTTGAAGTAGGCGTTGTCCTTCCAGAGGACGAAGCGGCACTGCGTCGTCACAAACTCCACTCCGCTGCGCCCGCCTTGCGGCGAGCATCCGCTCCGTTCCGTTGCTCCTCCTTCTCCCACAAAATCTGACGATTTTGTGGGAACCCTATGAGTGCAAAACCAGCCCTTGTCACGCTCCGCCACGTCCGCCCCGCAGTGGGGGCAGCTCCCGATCACCTTGCTGTTACCCGGCATCTTGATCTCCACTCCTTTCACTGTCTCATAGTTCTTCACGAGGTCCGTCACCATCCCGGCGATCTCCCGCATGAAATCGTCAGGCGCATAGCCGCCCTTCTCAATGCCCAGCAGCTTCTCCTCCCACTCCGCCGTCATGGAGGGGGACTGTATCTGTTCCGGCACTACGGCGGCCAGGGCGCGGCCCTTGTCCGTAGGGACCAGCGCCTTGGCCTTCTTGTCCCCCTTGCGCTCCACAAAGCCCTTCTGCACCAGCTTCTCGATGATGGCGGCGCGGGTAGCAGGGGTTCCGATGCCCTTGCGCTCCACATCTTCGGGCATCTCCTCGGCCCCGGCTGTCTCCATGCTCTGGAGGAGGGTGTCCTCCGTGAACCGTTTGGGGGGCGTTGTCTTGCCCTCTTTCAACTCCACCCTGGCGAGGGGCAGCTCCGCATTCTCCGAAAGGGCGGGGATGGGCGGCGCATCGTCCCCGTCCTTCTCCCCGTCAGCGGCGGAGACATACGCCCGCCAGCCGGGGTCCGCGACCGTCTTGCCCTTGGACTTGAACTGGTGTCCGGCGCACTCCAGTGTGACGGTGGTCTCCGAGTAGCGGCAGGGGTCGCCCACGGCGCAGACGAGGCGCAGGGCGATCAGGTCCAGCACCGCCAGCTCCCCGGAGGGCAGGGCGGCGAGGTCGGCGGACTCCAGCGTTTTCGTGGGGATGATGGCGTGGTGGTCGCTGACCTTTTTCCCGTTGATGACCTGAGCGGCGTTCACGGGGACGGGGGCGTCCGGGGAGATGTCCCGCTTTTTCTGCACCATTTCCACCAGCCCCGGCAGCATCCCCGCCATGTCCTCCGTGAGGTAGCGGCTGTCCGTCCGGGGGTAGGTGACGAGTTTCTTCTCATAGAGGCTCTGGGTGTAGTCCAGGGTCTGCTGCGCCGTATATCCCAACTGGCGGTTGGCGTCCCGCTGAAGGGAGGTCAGGTCATAAAGCGCCGGGGGCTTCTCCGTCCGGTCCTTACGCTCCGACTTTACCACGGTGGCTGTACCAGCCCTGCGGCACTCCTCCGCCACCTTCTCCGCCTCGGTCTTTTCCTTCATACGCTCTCCGTTCGCCGCAAAGCCCTCCGGCACAAGCTGGACCGTGTAGAACGGCTCGGACTGAAAGCCGCTGATCGCCGCCTCCCGTCCGCAGACCATCGCCAGCGTGGGCGTCATCACCCGGCCCACATTGAGGGTGGGGCCGTACTTGCATGAGAAAAGCCGGGTGGCGTTGATGCCGACGATCCAGTCGGCGCGCTCCCGGCACAGGGCAGCCTCATACAAGGCGTCGTATTCCGTTCCCGGTCTCAGGCGGGCGAAGCCCTCCCGGATGGCAGCGTCCTCCATAGAGGAGATCCAGAGCCGCTCAAAGGGCTTTTTGCACTTGCACTGGTGGTAGACCAGCCGAAAGATCAGCTCGCCCTCCCGTCCGGCGTCGGTGGCCTCCACGATGGAGGCGACATCCTCCCGGCCCATCAGCCCCTTCAAAATCTGGAACTGCTTCTTGGTGGACGGGGACACCTGGTACCGCCACTTCTCCGGCAGGATGGGCAGGTCCTCCAGCCGCCACTTGGCGTAGGTCTCACCGTAAGCCTCCGGCTGGGCCAGCTCCACCAGATGGCCCACGCACCAGCTCACGATATACCCGCCGCCCTCCAGATAGCCGTCACACCGCTTCGAGGCGCCCAGCACCTTGCCGATGCTCTGCGCCACTGAGGGCTTCTCGCAGATCACTAACTTGCTCATAGGCAGTTGCTCCTTTCTGAAAAAATCAACTGTTTTCGCCCGATTTTGGGCATCAAAAAAAGCGGGCAAAGATGTGTGATCCTTGTCCGCTTTACGGTTTTTATAAAGTTTTGCCCGCCGCCTGTTTCAGGAAAGGTTCTCCCGGAGGAATTTGTGCGACAGGAGGGAGAGGTAGGCTTCGCCCAGTTCCATGATAAAGTCCGGGGTGATGGACCAGAACGGGGAGCGGTGCAGATTGTCAAAGGCCATCTTGAGGACGGCATACAATGCCGGGTCTTCCAGCCCAAGACGCTGTTTCAGCCCCGCCTCCGCATCGGCCCACTCCGTCACGCCGCCGACCTCCCTTGTAGCCATGACATACACGAGGATCAGCGACATACATTTCTTCGAGTCCGGGTCTGCCGGGGACAGCATACGGTAGAGCCGCCCGACCTCCTCCCGGACATCCGCCAGCGTCAGGGACGTGTACTCGCTCAGGATGGAATCGGCCATGATGTCAGCCACAGCCTCCCGCCAGACCGCGTACCCGGCGTTCATCATGCCATCCTCCGCCCCGCTGCCCATGCAGTAGCGGTCAAAAAAGCCGCCGCCCTCGATCTCGTTCTCACAGCAGAACAGGTGGGATATTTCATGGAGGAAAACACGGTGCAGCTCCGGCAGGGGGAAGTCGATGTCTGCGCGTATCATCACGCCGTACTGCCCCTTGCCCCAAAAAGCCTGTGCCGCAAAGGTCTGGAAATAGCCCTCCGCCTTGTAGTCCTCGTCCAGGTTCTTCGGAAAATGCTCCCGGCAGAACTGCTCATAGACATCCAGCCCGTTTTCCGGGGTGAAGAACGCAAGGACGGTGTTGTCCCTTGTGATGCCGGAGTCAAGGGCTTCGTTGAAGAAGTCCAGGGCGTCATAAAAGATGTCCCTCAGTTCCTGCTCCGTGTAGCGGCCCATATCCGCACCTCCTACTCCAGTTCTTCCCAGGGTTCCAGTCCCATCTCCTCCCAGGTGACGCCATAGGGGGCGCCCCCGGAGGTGTACCCGGCGATATAAAAGAAGCGGCCGTCCTGCTCCGGCAAGCTCTGCTGCTCCTGCGCCGCCAGCCTCGCCTTTTTCCGTTTCCGGGCGGCCCGCTTGATCGCCAGCTTCTCCGCCTCGGTTTTCTTCACCCTGGGCTTCGGCGGCTCCGGGAGGCCGTTCTTCTCGATCCGCTCCGTAAATCTGGCCTGTTTTTTCAGGAAAACATCATGGACGGTCTCATAGGACAGCCCCAGCCCACGGCCTTGTATCTTGGTAAAGGCCGCCTTTGCCAGCTTCTCCAGTTCCGCACCGGCGGGCATCTGCCCATGCTCCTTGTAATGGGCGCAGACCACGCCGAACATGACCTCGGATAATTTCTGTTTCTGTTTTGCTTTCAGGTCTTTCCATTCCCTTGCGCCCACGCCATCACCTCCCGGACATTACTGCACCCATTGTAACATGGATGCGGCATATCCGCCATAGGCATTTGGGAAGCCGGCCAGATAAATGACCATCAGCCACAGGCAGATCATCAGGAGGACCAGAAGTTCAAGAAACCTTCGGGGGTCAATACGCATAGCCGCACCTCCTGTTCTACAAAAGGGTTTGCGGCTGGTCTCAGCCGCCAGCCGCAGACTGTTCCATCAGATACAGATGGCTCCGCTTAGACCGGCTCATCGTCCGACCCGTCAAAGCCATCCTCGTCCTCATCGTCAAGCCCAATGTCCTCCGGGAGGCCGTAGTCCTCGTCATCATCCAGATAATCCGCGTCCGGGTCGGGCTTTGCCTGTTCCTTCTTCCCGCCGCCCTTGAAGAACTTCGTGTAGGCGAAGAAGCCGCCTCCGCCCAGCAGTGCCAGCACAAGAAGCAGGGCGGGCAGGGGGTTCGCTTTGGGCGCGGGCTTTTCCTCGTCCGGCTTGTCCTCCCCATCCTCCGGCTCCTGGGTCTCGGCGGGCGGCTGGACCTCCGGCTCAGGCTTGGTGTACTTTGCCGCTTCCTCCTCGTCCATCAGGGCCAGCAGGTCCGCCTCGTCCACCAGGTTCAGGAAGTGGACGGTCTGCTCCCCCTCGTCATCCCGGTCGATGATGAGGTAGAAGGTATTCCCGGCCTTTGTCACCAGCGTGATGAACTGCTTGCCGGAGCCGTCCGCATGGGCCTCGTCATAATCGTCCACCAGCTTCAGGTTGCCGTCCGGGGTGAGGGCGGTGGAGGGAGGCTCTGCCGTGTCGGTATTGCCCATGCTCATCATCAGCAGGAGCATCATCAGGGTGTCCTCGTCAAAGCCGCTGCCGGGGTCAGGCGCATCCTGCCCGTCCTCCTCAGACGGGGCGGCGGGGGCCTCCTGTTCCGTCACATCCAGATAGTCCTTGTAGACATACCCGGTGGCCTCCGGGATCACGACCTGATACCAGTCGCCGTCCTCGCCAACGACTTCCACCTCGGTCCCCCGGAGCAGATGCCCGATCACGGAATGCTCCAGGCCGGAGCCGGAGCGGAGGTTCAGGTAGGTGTCGCTGCGGACATTAACTGTGCCAACGGTGACGGCCTCCGGCTCAGTCTCCGGCTCGGTATCGGGGGCGGTATCGGTGTCCCCACCGGCCTCGCCGCCCATCAGGGCGGCCATGATCTGCTCCATGCCCTGGGCGGAAAAGGTGATCTTCCCATCCTCACCGATGCTCACGCCCTCCGGCAGGACGACCTTTGTGCCAAGGGTAACGCCGTCAGGCAGGGCGGGGCTGCCGTCCTCCGAAGCGACCCCGGCAGTCTCATCCGTTTCAGCGGGGGCAGTCTCCACGGCCTCCGTCTCTGTGGCCCCGCTGGTGGGGGCCGGGGCGCCCTCCGTCGCAAAGCAGACGGCGGAGAGGTTCCCCATCATCAGAACGCCAGCCAGAAGGCCGGCGATCATGCTCTTAAATTTCATCCTGTTCATCCTCCTTGATCTCAGAAGTGTTGTTGTCACGGCCAGCCTGCATCCCCGGCGCGCCCGCACCCGGCATGGCAGCCGGGGCGGGGAACAGCCCGCCTTGCAGGGCTTTCAGGACCTCCGCAAGCTGGTCCGGGGTCAGGTTCTGCGCCCGCACCATCTCATGGATCTCCGTGTTCTCCTGCTGGATATACTTCTGGCAAAGTTCCTTGTAGCGGGCGTCCCACTGGTCGCGCTTCTCCTTTGCGCGGTCCCGGTCGGCCCCGATCCTGTCCAGTTTCTCGCTCATTTTTGCTCCTTTCACCTGATGCGCCCGAAGCATAGGAAGTGGTTCTGCCAATAGTTACTCTCGGTGCTGGCGTAGGAGATGGGATTTCCGCAGTGGATCATCATCCCATCGCCCACATAGATGCCCACATGGGTGGCGTCGCTGGGGTCCGGGGCGTCGTAGGTGTGGTGGAAGAAGATCAGGTCTCCCGGTTTCGCCTGGTCGGGCGGGATGATGTCGCATATCCCTTTCAGTCCCTTGGCCCCCAGCCTCCCCACGCTCCAGCCGTTGCCGCTGTGGTTGATGACCCACGACACGAAGCCGGAACAGTCAAAGGAAGTGGACGGGTTGGAACCACCCCACACATAGGGGTAGCCCAGATACTTCTCCGCCTCGGTTATCATCCTGCGGAATCTCTCATCGGTCAGCGCCTCGCCGGGGATGTCATAGTCCGTGTACTCACCCCCGGACACGCCGTACACATCCTCCCCGAACAGCTCCGAACGGTTGCCGCTGGTGGTCATCAGCACATCATAGCGGTCAGCCTGCTCCGTCGTCAGCCCGGAGGCCCGGATCACCGCCCCCAGCCCCTTGTTGGTCAGCTTCACATTGAGGATATGATAGTTGTACGGCACTTCCACGTCGTAGTCGTTGCCCTCGCTGTCCGTCCGGGTCTCTGTGCGGTAGCGCACCTCCACCTCCGGCGTGAGGGTGAGGGTGTACTGCTGGGCGAACAGGCTTTGCAGGGTGCTTTGGACCTCCGCCCTGGTGTAGTCCTCGAACAGGACGGTCAGGTAGGAGGCCAGCTCATAGGGGTTGTGGCCGATCTCCGCCAGGTCGTAGCGGTACTCGTCATAGCCGGGGTGGGTGCTTTCGATATTGCTTATCTGGTGATTGAGGGCAGTCTCCAGAGCGGAATAGTCCGCATCTGCTCCGATGATGTCAGCGTCCTCTGCCGTGTAGGAGGTCCCCAGCACCGCGTTCCCGCTCCCGGCGAACATGGCGGTGCAGGATGAGAACATCCCGGCGATGAGCATGATGAGCAGCCCCAGGACACCAGCGATAAGGATGGCTTTGGGATGCTCCTTTACAAACTCAATCCCTTTATCCACCAGTGACTTCGTTCCCTCGGTGGCCTTTTTTCCGCCCTTCGCCGCCCCGGAAGCCCCGGCTTTGCCGCTGGCCTTGGCCTCCATATACCGCTTTTTCAGTTCCTGCTTCTGCCGCCACTTGGAGATGGGATTGGAGGAATGGTTGGGGGAATTGTGGCGCTCCCGCTGGTACAGGGCCTCCACATTGGCGCTGTCCGACTTCCGCTCCAGCCTCGCCGCCTTGTCGTACTGTTTCAGCTTGTGGCTGTAATGGCGGTTGTTCACGACGTTCCCGGCGTTCCGCACCGTGGACTCCCCGCTTTGCAGGGCGTCCGCGCCGGAGTTGCCCTCACCGTCATCGTCCGACCGGCCCACGGCATCCCGGACGGTGTTCCTTGCCGCGTAGAGGGCAGCGGCGGGGGCGTTCACCGCCGCCCGGCCACCCGCCCCCGGCTTCTGGGCGGTGACTTCTGTCACCTCGATACGGAGCTTGCCCCTTGCGGCTATGGTGGACTGCGGCGACCGGCGCAGCTTGTCCGAGAGCCGCTCCGCGGTGGCCTCCACCTTGCCGCTTCTGGCGGTGGTGCGGGGTTTCCTTTTGGATGGGGCTTTCTCCTTTTCCCGGTCCGCCTTGGAGGACTGCCGGGACTGGTGGAGCTTATCCGAGAGCCGCTCGTCCACGGCCTCCGCCCTGCCACTGTCACGGATGATACGCACACGCCTCTTGGTCGGGAGCTTCTCATTCGCCCGGTCCGCTTTATCGGCGGCCTTGTCCGCCTTTTTCGCCGCCCTGCGGATGTCCCGGTCAGAAAGCTCATCCTCCGTAAAATGGAGGCGGCGCGCCTTATCAGCCATTGTCCACCTCCCGCTTCCTGACCTCCGTCAGCTTGGTCGTCATGATCTTGTAGAGTTCCAGGTCGGTGGGGAAACGGTCCACGAAGGGCAGGATGACATTGCCGAAAAACAGCAGCCCCTCACCCTCGCCGGAGTGGGTCACATAGGAGAGCTGGTGGGGCGAAATGTTGAGCTGCTTCGCCAGGATGGCGCGGTCCCCCGCCGCCTGGTTGAGCATGATGATGAAGTCGCTGTTCTATAGTGATAGGTAAGCCCCTGATATCATCTCAGGCTTTTCCCCCACTTCACACCGTGCATGCGACTTTCACCGCACACGGCGTTCCATCGGTTAGTAGATTTCGTTGTCTAAACAATCAAACCTGT
>NZ_VUMI01000022.1 GCF_009696275.1 Eisenbergiella porci | reverse complement strand
ATTAAAACGGCATAAGAGGTCCGCATGTGCGACTTGGTTCAAAAGGAAAGTACTAAATCAGGGGCTTGAAGTTCATATCAAGCTCTTGATTTTGAGCCCCTGACTTAGAACTTTCCTAATCTATTCTATACTGATAGCTGTCCGTCTTTTCTTTGGGTATTCCTTCAATAACCAGATAACTGTGACTTAATTCTCTCTTGTAAACCGGCTTAACCATTTTTCTTCTCCCTTCCGCCATTTTGTATTATTGTATCAATTCGGACAGCACATCTTCTTGAATATATCTGCTGTCCTGAATTGTTACATATTATTCTATAAAATCACCAATCCGTCTGGCTGCCCGGATAAAAGCGGCGGCATCCCGTATCAGCGCCTTCTTCTCTGCTGTTATGTCCCATTCCTTTTGGCTTATAAGCTGCAGCCCGGGCGCCGGAAGCGCAAGATTGGCCTGCAATGAAACACCGACGGAAACTGCAGAAACATTGATTTGTTTTTCCAGGCCTTTAATCGGAAGTACGCTTTCCTTAAGCAGTTTATCCAGCTCCCTGGCTGCCGCCGCCTCGGCTTCCGCATTCCCCTCGTCACACAAGCTGGCTCTGAATGCCGCAATATAAGCAGCCTGATTCAGAAAAGCTACGGTATACAGGTAGAAAGAAAGATACATAAGCGCGGTAATAAGAATTACTGTAATCGGCATGATAAAACTGGCCTCCAGAGTCATATACCCATCTTTTTCCCAATTTCCTTTTGTCATATAATTTCCCCGTTCCTCCGGATACTTCAGTTATCCACACCTATTCCCGCACACAATTCAATTATCCACACCAAAACCACGGCTGTACAAAGAAACGGTGCAAAAGGGATCTGCGTATTCCGGTTGCCTTTTCTGCTTATTATCAATACTGCTGCCAGAAAAAAGGTAAGCAGACATGCTCCAATCACTTCTGCGGTACACCTCTGCCACTGATGCATCAAACCAATGGGAATTACCATCATACCATCAGCGCTTCCCAGTTTCCCTTCCGTTATATGGCACAGAAGAAGCATAAGGGTTCCCGGAAGTACCCCGGTCAGAATAGCAGACCAGCTGTATTGTCCCATAATCAGCAACATTGCCGCATAAATTAATCCCAGAAGAATGCCCGTGTATAAAAGCCATCCGGGTATCGTTCTTTTTTTACAGTCATAACAGCTGCAGATTCCCAAAAAGCTGCATAATATCATGTTTTCTGCCATATTGTCCTCCTTTTTATCCGCATCTGGAACAGGGCGGCCTTCCTCCGGCTTCCGATAACGGAATACATCTGACGGTTCTCTTCAGTCCGCTGCACTCAATTGTATTATGATATCTGTTTCCTTCTCTGGTAAGATAAACCAGCCCGCTGCCATCACCTCCACACTTCTCGCATGGATAATATTTTGCTCCTGATTCATTACGCAGCTGTTCCACCTCATCCTTTCCCGCCAGTTCGATGGACAGCGTAAGATGCGTACAATTCCTTTCCCGGTGATAAACGGTTCCGGTTTCCGTTATATATACGTACTCCTCTGATTCAGATCCCCCTGCGTTCCGCTCCACATCATAGCCGGTCCATGCCCTCATATAGCAACAGCTTACTATCGTGGTTCCCGGATAAGCCAGAATGGGAACCACCGGCTTTACCCGTGCCGGACGGATAAGTTTTATCATCTCATCCTCAGCTCCCACAGTATAAGCCAGCATAGACAGCTGCCTGCCCTGTTGATGAAGTGTCTCCAGATTCGTCGCAAAGGTGTTAAAAAATAAGGTGATGGATAATATGTTCATTATAAAAAACAGAAACAACGGTACAGCAAGAGATGCCTCCACTGTCATGGAGCCCTTCATTTTCTGCCTGTCCGGGAAGGAGGTGAACGGGGACACCCCTCTTGCCGGACTTATCTGGGGATATGGCAATGTGTGAAGTTCTTTTGATGTGTGAGGAAGCTGTGTTCGGAAGTGCATGACTTTTGTTGTTTTTAGTTTACAGTTACTTATTGCTTTGCGTCCGTGCAAAAGGGGCATCCCTGTTCACCTCCTTCCCTTCTTAATCGTATCCATATGCTCTTTTTATACTATACTGATATCCATATCCGCTTGATACGGAGGCCTCTGCCGTCATCGCATCCATACAGCCATCTATCCGAAAACAGCTGTTTCCCTTTGTCTGTCTGATATCCGCTTCCATAACATCCATCAGCCTTTCCGTTACCTTCTCCTGGGATTCCAGAAACAGGAATGCCTGCAGATAATCTCCATAGCCAAGTCCCTTCTGCCCCCTCGGATATTCAGATAAATGTCCCCGAAAGGTCAGAAGCTGGCTGAAAGGTGTATTCCAGCTTCCTGAGTCCTTGATAATAGGCACCTTTTCACCATCAAAAAGCATTCTTAAGTCCTTTACGCTCTCCGCATAACCCCAGGCAAAAAGGATCAGCTGGGTAACGGGTTCTTCCAGTTCAGGCATACCCAAAACCCCTGTAATCAGCAATGCAGCTCCTCTGGCCTCTGATTTTTTCTGTCCGTCGCTGAACAGATAAGCCACATTGGCAGCTTCTCTAACCAGCAGGATCTGATTCGCCATGCCGCGCAAATTATCCAGGTCATTTCCCTTTCCCTGCAGGATATACTCCACCTGATAGGAAAATGAGGAGCCGTCTTTTATCTGATTATAATAACCGCATTTATCCATAACATATTTCAGAAACAGACATGTATCCGAGACTCCTGACGGCGGTTCTACTCCTGATGGTAGCCCGGTACCTTCCATTTTATTGCTTCGCCCGGTATAAAGCGCCGCCTTCGGAATAGATTCCCTGGACAGGGAAGCGCTGTTTTCAACAGCCAGCTTCAGGATTCCCTCACCTCTTGCTTCATTTACCACATCTGAGGGCAGCTCCACATTTTTTCCTTCCCAGTCCTCGGCTTCCTGTTCTTCTTTATTTAAAATAGCTTCTTTTACCTGTTTTTCGGTTTCATTTCTGCACAGCTCCACATCTGTTCCCAGAAAACCTCCCGTCTGTATCAATCCTGCATTTACGGCCGCCTGTTCCAGGAATCCCAGCCCCCATTTATCTTTCATATACGTAATCGCCTGCTTTTTCAGTACCGCTCCCTTTTCATCTGATGCAATTGCCGCCTGCTGCAAATCAACTCCGTCTGCAGAAAGTCCTGTCAGATCCTTCCCGACCGGAATTTCAAACAGCTCATAAGGACGAAAATTCATGTTCATATAATTCCTGATATGCTCCTCCGTATTGGAAAAGGCCGGCGAGGTGCCGCCATAGGACATATCTATAAAAAACAGTTCATATTGTTCCAGCATTTCCCGGTGATATTCTGCCAGAGCCGAATCCATGGCCATATCCATCACACATTCCGTTTGTGTACGGATGGTATGCATCCGTACACCTTCTATGACGGTGAGCAGCAGGGAAAGAAGAATTCCCGTAACCAGGGAAAGATAAACCGTAATATAACCTTTCCGCACAGCTTTCCCCTTTCCGGCTATATACTGCCGGCCTGACTTGTTATTTTCGAAAATATGGTTTGCACAAGGCTTGTCAGCTGATTCTTAAAGATTATTACAAGTCCGATCAGAACCAGTATGATAAGAATTACTTCAACCGTACCCATACCTTCTTCCCCGCTCAGGACATTCCTGATTCGTGATTTTATTTCCGCAAAACCATTTACAGCATGCAAATAAATTTTCTTCATAGATTTATTCCTCCATTCTGTCTTTTAGACAGCTCCTTTCATAATTCCTTATTTCCTACATACCCGCAAAGGAAAAGCATGCCGGCACCATAATCAGTACCATTACCACCACAAGCATCAGCATCATGGGAAGAAGCAGTCTGGTTCCCGCCTTTTCTCCCAGTTCCCTCGCATTTCTTTTGCGTTCTTCAAAAGCGTGTTCTGCCTCCTGCTGCAAAGCCTGCAGCAATCCCGAAGCTCCCTTTTTAAGATTCTGGGAAAGCAGCGCGGCACATTTTCTGTACTGAGTCAGGCGGCATCTCTGCCCAAAATGTTCGTAAGCCTGTGCTTCCGTTATTCCGCTCTCCATTTCCCGGCAGGCCAGGGTGAGTTCTTCGTATACGTATATAAGCTCCTGATTTCTTGTTTTTCTGTTTTGATAATCCGCGGCCATTCTCTGAAAAGCGGAGCGGATGGGAAGCCCCGCTCCCATCAGAAGCGCCAGCTTACTTATGAACTCAGGATAGGAAAGCAGAAGCTGTTCCTCTCTTTGTTCCAGTTTTTTCTTTAAATCCCGATCCTGAAGGCGATATAATATGCACCCGGCAGCGACAAACAATGCAAAAAGAAGAATGCTGTTATCCGTAATTTTTTCCTTCCAGGAAATCTGCCGCATTTCCACCCTTTCAGGAAGCAGAAAGCCTTCCTCCTGCCTGGATGCCTTTTCCCTCTTAACCGCAGTTTCTTCAAGAAGCTTTCGGAACCGCTCCTCCTCTGTGAGTGCAGGAGGGCATACTCTGACGGCAAATATTTCTTCCCATTGTTCCTCCCCGCAGGTAAGGACCGCCCGAAGCTCCGTAATTTCTCCCTTTTCGCCAAGCTGCTTTGTTGTTACCTTTCCGTCACTGTGAATCAGCTCATAATTACCGCACTCCCAGGTAATCTGAAAAGGGTATCCAGGAAGTGAGGAAGGAAAATTAAGGTCTTTTGATACCTCATTCAGTGTGGAATTATCACCTCTCACCTCATTTTCAAGAGCTTTCCTGACCTCTGGAAGCATTTCTTCCAGCTGCTTACTGGTATATTCTCTCTCCTGGACCTCCAGCTGAAGTTCTTCCTTCTTTTTTCCCTCCCACGCTTCCAATTCTACCCGGAGACTTCCTTTTCCATAGGAATTCCTCTGCAGCCAGCCATCCTCCGACAACTTCTTATTCATAAATGCGGACAGGTAAAATGCCATTGACAGCAAAGCCCCTATGGATATGAGGAACAGAACGGTACTCAGCTTACCCGTATTGTAGCTTTTCAGCCGTTCCTTCGCTTCACGGGGATACAGGATTTCCATATCCTCCTTCAGCTGCAGCCTCGATGCCGGTTCCTTTTCCATTTTCAGATGCTGCCTCAGCCTCAGCAGCCGTTCCTCCAGCCATGCAGCGGGCTTCAGAAACAGGCGGCAGGGCGCCGGCATATCGGCATCCGCATCCGCTTTAGTACTCCTGCTTATCAGAAGCAGCACAATAATTCCTGCAATGATGCCTGCATAAATAACCCACATATGTCACACCTCTATTTCTATTATTTTCCTGGATAAATAAAATGCGGCCAAATATACCGCCAGACAGCCGGTCATAATAAGAATGCCGGCAGCGTTAAAGTAAAGACAGTCAAAGAAGCCTCTGGAAGTCAGCTGCAGATAAGCCATGATTAAAAACGGTACCATATTCATAATTTTCTGTTCATATCTTCTGGATGACAACAGCGTCTGAATTTCCTGTTTAACCTCAATCTTTTCCCCTGTTACGGCTGCGCTGCGGCGTATAATATCATTCAGATTGCCTCCGCTTCTCTTTGCTATGGAAAAGACCTCTGCAAAATCCTCAATATCCGGCTCTCCGCTTCTGATTCCCAAATCCGCCAGCAAAAGCTCCAGCGGCACATGATTTCTGAGTCCCTTCCTGAAAAAGCGAAGCTCTTTTGCCATCAGACTGTCATCACCATAAAGACGTTCCATATCTTTTCCCGCTTCAAGGAAGGCATTTTCAATGGAGTATCCTGCCTGCAGCCCTGCTGCGACAGACAAAATTGTGTCTTTGAATTGATCTGCCAGCCGCTGTCTCTGTCTGCGAATGAGCGTTTTTTCCGTTTCTTTAAATGTTAACAGAATCAGAGGTGACAGCGGCAGCACAGCCCAGAAGGAATGATAGAAAAACCATGCAAGCAATGCGGAGATACCGACTCCCTGTGCGCCGTAAAGAAAAATTTCCTTCCTTGAAAAGGTATATTTCCGATAATCCGGCGCATGCTCCTTTTCCTTCTCTTCTTTTTTGCGGTTATGCAGATCCAAAACCCGCCATTTTAAGTTTATCTTCATGCAGCAGCTTCTCCTTTCTTATCAGTCTTCCCCGTACCCTGCCGGACGTCTCTCCCTCTTCCTCAAAGGAAAACAGGGAAGACAGCTGGATTTCCCCGTCTTCAATGCCTGTAACCTCTGCTATCTGCAGCACTTTTCTTGTTTTGTCACGCAGCCTTCCCAGGTGTACAATAATATCCACGCCGGAAGCTATCTGCCTGCGTATTGCGGGAAGCGGAATTTCCATTCCCATCAGCATCATGGTTTCCAGCCGCATCAGCATATCCTGGGCGCTGTTGGCATGGCCGGTTGACATCGATCCGTCATGTCCGCAGTTCAGGGCGCTGGCAATCAGATCCACCGCTTCTCCCCCTCTGACCTCACCGACAATAATTCTATCCGGCCGCATCCTCAAAGAGGTTTTAATTAGATCTCTGATAGTAATAGGCTGGCAGCCTTCCACATTGGCATTTCTTGTTTCCATCCGGACCAGATTGGGAATTCCCCGGATTTGCAGCTCCGCACTGTCTTCAATGGTTATCAGCCGTTCATCTGCAGGAATAAAACCTGCCAGTGCATTCAGGAATGTGGTCTTGCCGCTTCCTGTGCCCCCGCTGATAAAAATATTGTATCTGGCCTTTACCAGCTTCTCCAGAAAGCTGCATGCTTCCTCGCTGATGGATCCGATTGCCAGCAGCTCTCTCATACCAATAGGCTGTTCCGGGAAACGTCTTATGGTTACCACCGGCCCGTTAAGAGCAATGGGACCCAGTACCACATTGACCCGGGAACCATTTTCCAGCCTGGCATCCACGATTGGGGAGGTTTCGTTCACCACCCTGTTGCAGCCTGCCACGATCTGCTGTATGACATCCTGCAGCTTCTCTCCTGATTCAAAGCCGCAGGGCCAGGCAAAAAGCCTGCCTGCTCTCTCCACAAAGATTCCTTCCATCCCGTTGATCATTATCTCTGTTACCTGTTCATCCTCAATCAGCTCCTGCAGCACATCCAAACCCCGAATGGTGAAAAACAGCTCCTTTCCCATCCTGGCCCGTTCATATACATTGAGCCTGCCGGCGAATTCTCTTGCCCGCAGCCGGTCAGCTATGGCATCCTGTATCTCTTCATCCGACATCTCCCTGGTAAAGTCCATGTCTGAAAGAAGCTCCCGCTTAATCCCATCCCTTACTGCCAGATATTTTTCCTGTTCCATCTGCTGGTACCCTCCCTTCTGCCTGCTCTTATCTGTGCGAACCTGCAGTCATTTATCTGTCTGAAATACATATGACCGTGACGCATCTATTCTTCCTTCCAGTCCTCTCTTATCAGTTCCTGTACCAGTACGGCCAGTTCACCCCGGGTCATATTCTCCAACCCGACCGGCAGCTGACGGAACAGAGGCAGTCTGCATTTCCTTGTCTTTTCCAGTATTTCCTCGCAGTCAAGACAGCGCAGCAGCTCTTCATACTGCTCCTGTTTTGCCGCGGCAAAACCATCATCCCTGGTAATGGTATAAACCCTGGTACACAGCTTCAGGATATCGAAAAGCCCCTGTATGGCTTCCGATAAATCAAGAAGAATATATTCATATCTTCCTGTCAATTCCAGTTCTTCAAAAAGCTGCAGCCACTCCTCTTTTTCCACTCTCTGCAAGTCCATGCAGGAAAAAACAGGGGGGATGAAGTCAAGTCCGTTCACCTTCTGTACCATTCCTTCCAGCCTGTAAGGAAATCTGCCGTCTCCGTTATGCAGGAAATAAATCAGATCCGACAAATCGGTTCGAAACTCCCGCTGCAGCATACGCGCCAGCCCGGAATAGCTTTCAAAATTCAGATAAAGCACTTTGTGTCTGCGGGCGAGAAGCTGCCCAAGAGTGAAAGATAATGTGGTTTGGAGACACCGCCTTACCGGTGTGTAGATTCCGATGAGCTGTACGTTCCCCAGCCTCTGAGAACGTGTAGCCGGAGGAAGAATTCCTCTGTCTGCGGCTATTTCCATAATTCTGCGGACAATATTGTCCATGGACTGATACTTGTTCACGGTGTCCAGGCCAGGCGGCCCCTCCCCGCATTCCTCAAGTATCAGAATCTGATCCGCCTCCCAGTCCGTTTCCGAGCGATATACGGATTCTGTAATCAGCAGAAAGGAAACGCGGCTGTCTTTACAGAATTGCTTCAGCTTGTCCGGGCTGGTAAAGACCTGCACTTCAAAGGGAAATCCGTCCTTTGCCGTCAGCAGGCTGAGATAATCCGTGAGATGACAGGCGAATTCCTGCTCTCTGTCACATACTGCCAAAATATTCTTTTTCAATAACACCTCCCGGTTCACATGGAAAGGGTATTTTCATAAAATACGCAGTAAAATTCCACTCTCCGTTGTTCCCCTGAATAAAATAAAAATGATGGAAAAATGAAAATGCTGATTCAACAGCCAGAAATTGATACACGGTTCTGCCTGAAAACAGATACCGCAAAAGAAAATTAGATATTTCCGATTGGTAAAATGAAGTATAAAACATGGTTTCCATTTTGTAAATAGGGTTACGTAAATTAAATCATTTTTGTTAAAATGTTCCAAAGGTGTCACAATAAAAAGAATAAAAAAGCCGAAAACACCTGGAAAACACTGAGTTTCCAGGTGTCAAAAAACCTCCTACAGCATAGAAACCACATTGATCCCATACAGCAGCGCCACCCCCGGCAGCCCGAGCAGTCCTGACGCAATAATACTGAAGGGTCCGATTCCCACACGCCAGGCAAAGCCCTGTGACTGCAGAAACATATTGATAAAATAAATTGCCAGCGTCCCCAGTACGGCGCGCATAATAAAATTAATCAACAGCTCCGTTTTGCTGCGCATAGCTGCAATCAGAAGTACAAGCGCAAAAGCGATGCCTATCATCAAGGCTCCGTTCATATTTTCCATTTATCCTCCGGTCCCGACGTATTTCGGCAGGGTTATTCACATTTCATCCCTCCAAAACAGATCGGTCTGTCCTTTCTACACCATATGTGAAAAATAAGAAAATATAACATGCATATTTTACCTTTTTTCTGTATATACTTATTTACAAAGTACTTATTGGCAAAATCAGGCAGAGGAGGAGGATTCATGAAATTCCATTTCAGCCAGGGCTCTGTGAATAAAGCGGACAGGCCCCTTACCTATCAGGAAAGTCTGATGCTGGACATACAGAAGACAAGATGTGAATTGGAAAATGCCTACGCGGGTTTTGATTATGTTACAGATCCCGATCTGATTGACTGCTATATTTATGAACAGAATGCAGTCATGAAAAGATACAAATACCTTTTGCAGAAAGCGGCAAGCTTAAAGGCCTCAGAACAGACAGTAAGCGGATAACACCGGCTCTTTTCGATCTGCCGCCGCAAGCTTATGCAGGCAGAGTTTTTCCCCCTTGACTTCTGCCTGATTTAAAAGCACAGCCTCCTTTGGGAAGACTGTGCTTTTATTTTGAATTATCAGAACATAAATACTGCTGCGCTTGATGCAGGAAGGTCAAAGGTAATCCGGTAGGGCTTATAGTCGCATGGCTCCGCTGTTGCCCGGATGGATGCAGGTATCTCCGCCCCATTTCCGCCGAATGCTTTATCATCGCTGTTCAGAATAAGCTTGTAGCTCTTCTTTTTGGGCACGCCCACACTGTAGTCTTTTCTTTCCACAGGGGTCATGTTCAGCACGAAAAGGAGGCTGTTTTTGCCATCTGAGGATCTGCGGATAAAGCTGTATGTACTGCGTTCCGCATCGTCCGCATTCACCCATTCGAAGCCGTTCCAGTCATTGTCGATTTCATGCAGGCACGGATATTTACGGTAAAGGTTCAGAAGTGTTTTTACATATTCCAGCATGCCGCTGTTGAGTTCATCCTGGAGCATATACCAGTCAAGCTCCCTGGCCTCGCTCCATTCTCTTTCCTGGGCAAATTCCTGTCCCATGAACAGAAGCTTCTTCCCCTCGTGCCCGAACATATACGCATATCCGGCTCTCAGGTTCGCATACTTATCAGCTCTCAGGCCGGGCATTTTATTTACCATGGAGCATTTCAAATGCACCACCTCATCATGAGACAGCGGAAGGATATAATTTTCCGAACTGTTGTAGCTCATGGCAAAGGTCATGGCGTAATGATCATTTTTACGGAAATAGGGATCCAGCTTCATGTACTCACAGAAATCATGCATCCATCCCATATTCCACTTAAAGCTGAAGTCCAGGCCGCCTTTGTCAATAGGCCCTGTAACGAGCGGCCATGCGGTGGATTCCTCCGCAATTGTCATAACTCCGGGGAAGGTCCCTCTGATGACGGAGTTAAAATGCTTGAAAAATTCTATGGCCTCCAGATTCTTGTTGCCGCCGAATTTATTGGGCACCCATTCGCCGTCTTTTTTGCCATAGTCCAGATAAAGCATGGAAGCCACGGCATCCACACGCAGGCCGTCAATATGGAATTCCTTAATCCAGAAAAGAGCATTGGCAATCAGGAAATTTTTTACCTCGTTTTTGCCATAGTTGAAAATCTTGGTGCCCCAGTCAGGATGCTCTCCCAATCTTGGATCGGGATGTTCAAAAAGCGGTTCCCCGTCAAACTCCGCGAGTCCGTGGGCATCCTTGGGGAAATGCGCGGGCACCCAGTCAAGGATCACACCGATTTTATTGCGGTGAAGGGTATTAATCAGGTATGCAAAATCCTCCGGCGTCCCATAGCGGGAGGTAGGCGCATAATATCCTGTCACCTGATACCCCCAGGAACCGTCAAAGGGATGCTCTGCAACACCCATCAGCTCCACATGGGTAAATTTCACTTCCTTAAGATAGCTGACAAGACGATCCGCAAACTCCCTGTAATTATAAAAACCATCCTCCGTCCCGTCCGGATGCTTCATCCAGGAGCCGATATGACATTCATAGACAGCCAGAGGTTCCCTGTTCATATCCTTTCCCGCACGTTCCTCCATCCATACGGAATCTGTCCATTTGAAATGGGAAATATCCGTGGTAATGGAAGCTGTGCCGGGCCTTTTTTCCGCATAGTTGGCAAACGGGTCCGCTTTGTAAAGCTTACGGCCGTCAGGCGCGGTGATCAGAAACTTATACATCTCCCCCGTGCCTACTCCGGGAATGAAAAGCTCATAAATTCCTCCCGGCCCCTTTTTTTTCATTAGGTATTGGGTTTCCTCCCATCCGTTGAAAGTACCGAAAACATGTACCTGCAGCGCATGCGGCGCCCAGACAGCAAAAAACATTCCCTTCTTTCCGTTCTCCACGGAAGGATGGGCCCCCAGTTTTTTGTAGATGTCATAATGTGTCCCCTGTGCAAACAGATACTCATCGGCCTCGGAGATAAAAACCTCCGGTGCTTTTTTTGTCTTTGCTACACCTGCCATCTCTACCTCTCTTCCGCCGCCATAGGCGGCTTAGATTCTTTCTATATGAAATCCCCCTCATGCAGAATAATCATATCATCATCATCGTACCGTTTTGCCAGCAGTACATCCATAAAATGCTTCGGCGTCTTGCGGTTGGCGTGATCAATCGCTTCGTCCACAATATCCCTGACGTCGTTTACCGTTACGATATGATCGCTTGTCTGCATATCTTCAATGCGGGTATGAAGGGCCAGCCTTCCCAGCTCATCGATTGCGTATTCATGCATTTTTGCGTACTGACAGCCATAGGCTACAAGCGTACCGTTATCCAGCGCTTCGATGTCAAATCTCGCATTAAAGAAGGACTCCATTTCCGGATTGGCGGAAATCAGTTTCTTTATATTTCTCTTCGTATCTACCAGAATTACCAGGATGCCTGTCCGCTCCTGGTTCAGCGCATCCAGAAGGCTTCCCATGCTTTCATCGGCGATGTCCCCTGCCGAGTCTATGACAAGGGCGCCTCCGGCCAGCTTTTCAATCAGTTCTGCCGGATTCTTTTTGCTGAAGGCATCTCCGTCTATTTTTGCAAGCTTTCCGGAGAAATTATGATCCTTTGCCCGGAAGTCCCTGACAATATTCTTCGTCAGGCTCATCGTGTCTGAGCCCGGGTCCCCGGTAATAATCAGGTTTCCCGTATATGCGGCAAGGCTCAGCCTGTCCAGCGCACGGACCAGTCTCTTCATCGCGCCCTTCGTGGGCACAAAGGAGGCAAATAGCTGTTTTTCTTCCCGGCTCATGGAACGGATTTCCTGTTCCAGGCGTTCGTCCTCCCGGCGTTCTTCTTCTTCCTGGCTGACTTCCTCCTCCGGATATTCCTCTTCGTTAACCGCCTCTTCCTCTGCTGCAGCTCCTTCATAGGGCTGCTGTACATATGCCGCGGAATCATTTCGTTCCTCCGCCCCGTATGAGGTTTCCGGTTCGGGATATGCGGGAGCCTGCGGCGCAGTCTCCTGCTGAGGCTGAGAATATGGCTGAGCGGGCTGTGTATTATAGTCAGTACGGACTGGCTGCGCCTGTTCCTCCGGCATTACTGCAGGCTGAACCTCCGGCTGCGTATGTACTTCTGCGGAGGACCCGGTCTGTGCCGGCTGAGACTCAGGTAAGGATTGAGGCGCCGGATGATACTGGGTTTCCGGAATAGCCTGGGCTTCCGGAACGGACTGCACTTCCGGAACGGCCCGCGCTTCCGGCGCCGGCTGCACCGGCTGGGGTACTGCAGCGGCTCCTGCACCAGGCTGCTGCTGTATGGGAGCCTGAACAGGCGAAAGCTCTTTCATGCCGGACTCCGGCGCAGTGACTGCGGCTGATGGTACACCGGCTCCTGCTGCAGGCACTGCATTTACGGGAACACTTCCCTCCAATACCGCACTAACCGCTTCCCCGGCACGCTTTATGGCGTTTTCCACTTCTTCAGCCGCCCATATCTTGGTATGTGCGGATATTACACTCGTATCGGCATGACGTTTGCGCTCCACGGGAATTCTTTCTTCCTTCTGGAGACGTTCCAGCACACCCTTTCTGGCAGTCTCATCAAAGTCACGGAAAAGAGAACCGGTCTGCTCCATAACCCGCTGCTGCAGCTGCTTACGGCGCTTCTCCTCGTTCTCATGCTTCATTTTCTCCCATTCCTTCATGATGTCTTCAATATTCATCTGTCCGGTGATTTGTCTTTCGATTTGCTGCTCTTCCGGCATAACCAGACCGATCTGACCATCATATTCCTGGGATAAATAACTGTTCATTTTTGGTTCACTGCTTACATAACGGTCCGCAGCCGAAACCTCCGGCTGCTGAACCTGAGTATAAACAGGCTGTGCCTCCGCCGTATAGGGCGCAGGCTGCTCCTGCACACTGTTCTGAGGCATGTATCCCTGTGCGGATGCCTCCGGCTGATAACTATACTGATTGGCATCCGGCTGGTATTCCTGCGCCGGAGTCTCCTGCTGATACCCCTGCGCCGCTTCGGCCGGATACTGCACTCCCTCCGGCCGTCCCCCTTCATATTCATATTGTTCATACTGTTCGCCGCCGTACTGCTGTCCGGCGAAGTTCTGTTCATTCATCTCCCCTGTATCGGAAGAAATATCATAGGACTGATCCGCAAAGGTCTGGTCGGCGTAGGCCTGTTCCTGGGCGATCAGCTGTTCCTTATATGCCTGAAGGGAAACCGGTTCGCCTGGGGGCTTTCCGTTAAGCATGAGTTCTTCCATGCTCTTGGCCAGTTCTTTCTGAAGGTTGATGGTATTATACTGCCCCACGTCCATGGGCTTTACATGGATATCGTCCTCAGCTGCCGCGCCGTTCTTCGCAGCCGCGTTCCGGCCCTTCTGTTTCTCCTCCGGTTCCGGGACGCGCAGCCCCTGCTTACGCATCATGTAGGCTTCGAATTTCTGCTGCTGCGCCGGTGAAAGGGGCTGATGAAGCATTTTCAGCTCCATGGCCTTAATTACATATTTCCCTTCGCCGAACCAGAGAATAAGTTCGTCGCATTCCTCCACACATTTAGTTGCCAGCCCTACCCTGTGATAAAGGTATGCCAGCTCATAGGCCCATTTTTCCCTGTAATCCCTCTTTTTGAGTTCCTCAAGGACTGCAATCCGCTCCTCCAGCCCCACGTCCTGCGCTTCGTACAGCTTGTACTGGAGCACATATCTGCCGCTGTCATTGGGGGCTATCTGGACAAAATCCTTATAATACTCAATAGCCTGTACCACTTCTCCCATCTTAATAGAAAGATCACAGAGAGAATAAATAATCATTCTCCCTGCGGGGTGGCGTTCGTTCGCCATTTCCAGAAGCAGCTTCGCATCGTCAAATCTTCTGTTTACCTTATAAAGATCACTGACTGTGCAGAGCATCATCACGCTCTTCACTCTTGTCCAGTCAATGGTATCCGCGACCTTCGCAGCTTCCACATACTTCTTCTGCGAGATCAGTGTCTTAATTTCCTCTGCCCGTATTTTGTACTCATATTTATCCAAGGTGCCACCTCTACCGTAATCCTGATTAGGCATAATTACCCACTTTTTTTATCATTTAAGTTTACCATAGGTGCAATGTCTTGTCAAAGCCAAATGCCCGTAAATATAAGCTTCTTTTGCCATTCTAATGCGGTTTTACGATAACTTAAAAATAGTACTTATGCATACTTTTAATCAAACAGCACCTTCCAGTTTTCATTTTCTGCTGCCGCAAAGCACATGGCAACCTGTTCCTCCGTTGTTTTGTCCGCATCCATTTGGGGAAGCCTGTCAGGGGGGAACCAGCCGCTTTGGACGGTTTCAATATTTCTTTCGAATTTTCCTTCTATGGGTTCGCAAAGAATAAATACCTTGCAGATATTATATGCGTGAGGCGGCAGATTATGCCGGTTCCGGTCCTGCACCGCTACGATTTTTACCGGTGCGACCAGCATGCCCGCCTCTTCCCTGGCCTCCTTTACCGTATTTTCACGGATGGTCTGATCCATATCCACCCAGCCTCCGGGCATGGACCAGCGGCCAGTCATTTCCTGAACAAGAAGAATTTTTCCATCCCTGATGACGGCTGCCCGGCTGTCAAGCTTGGGCGTCTGGTATCCGCTTTCCAGGCAGAAAAGATCATGTACCTGTTCAAAGGATAAATCCGTGTTACAGCTTACGATTTCCGCCGCTATTTCGCGTATTCTTCCAAAACGTTCCAGATCAAAGCGATCCTTTGAATAGGTAAGGCCGGCCTGGGCGATGAACTGCAGTTCCATGGCCCATTTCAGCCATCTGCGGTTCTTTCTGGGATCTTCCTTTCGCACAAATACGGATGGAATTTCTCCAGGATGCGCAAGATAAAAATCTGCTCTGATATGCTCGGGCGAAGCGCAGCCCCACAGCGCCAGCGCGCTTTCCACGCCTGCGTCGGCGGCGCATGCCATATCATAGGCCGTATCACCAATATATACAGCTTCTTCCGGCTGTGCCTTCTGCCTGCGCAGATATTCCCTGACAGGTTCGCCGTCCGGCTTGTGGCGGATGGTGTCATCCGCACAGATGACGGTATCAAAAAATGGCTCCAGCCCAAACGGAAGAAAATCCTTTTCATATTCCGGCCGGTTCCTGGAGGTGACGATTCCGAGGCGGATTTCTTTTTCCTTAAGCGCCGTAAGTGTCTCACGGATTCCCGGGAATATACGCATATATTTATGATAGGACGGTGTCAGAGTTCCCCAGAACTGTACGGTTTCCGCAAGTTCTTCCTCCGCGAAGCCCAGTCTGCGAAGCGCGGCTTCACTGGGAATCCCCAGCGCAAATTTCAGTTCTTCCGTTTCCATATGTTTTCCTTTTTTCATCAGCACTGTTTCCTGCAGGGAAAGAAGCACTGATTCCTCAGAGTCGAGCAGTGTTCCGTCGATATCAAAAATCACATGTTTTTTCATAGGCTATATATATCCCTTTCTTTCAGCATATTGGCAATTACCATGAGGCCCTGTTCGTAGTCTGTTTCATAGGAGTCTGAAATCTCCAGCAGGGGCATGGAGTGTTCGGGAATTACTTTTTCACATTCCCGGTACAGCTCCTCCAGCGCACCGTCCAGGAATGGGTTTCTGTACAGCACCACTCTTTCCGGATTGAGCACCGAGGCATAGATTTGTATGATTTTACAGTATATTTCCAGCATGCGGGACGGGGCAAAATTCTTGTCTGCGGGCCTGAGCTTTCCGGGCATATCCGGCAGGAAGCCCAGTTCCCCTGCAAAATCGCTGGCGCCCTGCCATACCTTTCCATTGATTACTATGCCGGCCCCCATGCCGTTTTTGCCCAGATAAATACAGACACAGCAGCCATCGCTTCGGCCGGCCAGGCTCCATCTGCCCGCCGCCACAGCATTCATGTCATTTACCGCTCTTACAGGAATTCCGAATTTCCTTGAAAAATGCTCCTGCAGGTTTACCCCTGTCAGTTCACTTCCTCCTGCGGTGAGAACAACCTTCCCTCCGGAAACCATGCCCGCCGCTCCGATTACAATCCCCTTCAGACAGGGAAACTGTGTTCGGATGCTTTCTACTTTTGCTTCCATGGCAGTAAGAATGGGGAATTTTTCTTCGGAGGTTTCCTCTTTCAGGCTGTTTCCCTCCAGATCCTTCAACGACCAGTGGATTGTATCGTTTTCCACCGTAAGGAGCAGATAGAGGGAAAATACCGGATTCAGTCTGTACAGTGCGGCACATCTGCCGCCGCCTGATTTCTCCGTTCCGGCTTCCTCCACCTCTCCGGTTTCACAGAGAAGATCCACGGTTTTACTGATTGTGGGAAAGCTCAGGCCTGTTTTCCGGGAGAGACCGCTTTTGCTCACGGGTCCCAGCCCTTTCATGCAGTCCCTCACAATTTCCTGGTTCATATCCTTAACGGTAAGCGTACTTGCCATCCTGTTTCCCTCCCAAAATTGTTTATTACTTTTTAAAAGTATTTTAATTATAGTGTATTAGCGGGTTCAATGCAATATTTTTTTACTTTACATTGGAATTTTTATATAATCAAATACAAAAATATGAAAATCAAAAAAAGCTTTACGCATAAGGCATCGTTTCTCTGCTTCTGCTCTTTTTCTGCGGCATTCCGGTTCATTTTATTTCTATTTATATCTATTTATAATAGAAGAATTGCTTCCGGTATGATAAAGTATTTCTAGGGCAATTTTCAATACCGCTCCAGAGTTAATCCGGCTGCACCGCAGCAGCTGACAGGGCGGGCGGAAAATGGCTATGCTTCGCAAATGCCCTTACCGGCAAATATTTATTACAGGAGACAGACATGAGGGGTTTAGGTACAATTATCAATGTAGCGGCCGTCATATTAGGCGGCGGCCTTGGCATGCTTTTGAAGGGAGGGCTGAAGGAACGTTTTCAGCAGATACTCATGCAGGCCCTTGGGGTATGCACCATTTTTATTGGCATATCAGGAGCGTTGAAGGGCATTCTCCGCGTGGAGAACGGCACACTGGAAACTACGGGCACCATGCTTCTCATCGCGTCCCTACCGCACTTCCGGTGGGACTGTGGCAGGGCGGCATCACAATTTTTGCCGGGTTTCTGGAACCTGTCCTCACACCGCAGATCGTCTCCGATCTTTCCTTTACCGGGAATGTGCCGATTTTCTGTGTGGGTGTGAATCTTGCTTTCGGCAAAAAATTCCGTGTAGGAAACATGCTGTCGGCCTTGCTCTTCGCTGCAGTGTTTGATGCTGTTGCAGGTATATTTAAAATTTATTTGTATTTTTTGTAGAAATGGAGAAAATTATTAAAAATGGAAACATATCTTGTCGATTTTCTTAATAATTTAAAGAATTGCCGTCTAAAGAAAAAACATGGCATAGTTCTTCATAATGTGATTTTCCCTCTGTGGCTGCTGTGGATTTTTCCCGTGACCTGGATTGTGGTGCTTCCGGCGAACCTGTTGATTGATCTGCTTGTCCTTTCGCTGACCATGCGCTGCCTTAAGCTGGACGGCAGAAAGGAAATCGCCAAAAAGGCTGTTCTGAAAATATGGGTTTCCGGGTTTGTTTCTGATTTTATCGGCACCGCAGTGATGGTTTGTGCTGTACTCATAGATTCCTTCCTGGATTACCAGTCTCCGCTGGGGGCATGGTGGTACGAAAATATGACAAATGCCGTGGCGCTTGATCCTTTTGAAACTCTGCCCGCATTCCTTTGGACGGCGGCCTGTATCCTTATCAGCGGTATCTGCATTTATCAGTTGAATTTCAGGCTGGCGTTGAAGAAGGCTGTGCCGGATACGGCCATACGGAAGAAGCTTGCGCTTTCCCTTGCCGTATTTACCGCCCCTTATCTGTTTTTACTTCCCACAGCATGGTTTTTCTGATGACAGGCATCCGGGGTAATGTTTTCCCAGTTTCCCCATTTTCAGCACATCTGCATTTACTTCGCCGACCATAAGCAGAGAAATCAGAGGCGGAAGAATCCATTTCCAAAGACAATTCGGGATGGATGATGACAGCAGCTGAGAAGGTAGTTAACAGATAGCTCCAGGAAAACAATCGGATATTTACGATATTTTTCTTTATTTATTAATATTTTTCTTTATATCACTTAATATTTTTAAGTCCCTTTTCATATGCAGTCCAAGCATATACAGACAGGAGAATTCAAATGGAAGCTTATGTAAGTGCAGTAATCGAAGAACATTATCACACTCTGCCCCTCTCCGTCAAAGCCCTCGGCGGCGGGTTTTATGGAAGGGTCTTTCTGGCAGTGCTGCCGGAAGCTCCGTTTCGGGTGGTAATTAAGCTTTATCTTTATCCCGGGCTGGCCCTGCAGGAGGAAACGCAGCTGAATCTGCTGCACAGCACCGCACTTCTGCCCATGCCGAAGGTCTATTTTGTCCGTGTAAATGACAGCCTCATCCCCTATGACGCACTTGCCATGGAGTTCCTGGAGGGAATCAATGCGGGAGGTGAAATAAGGTTTTCCAAAGAGGATATGAAAAAACTGGGCGCCGTAATGATTGATAACCTTATCGCCTGGCACAATACCTGCAATCCCGGAGGTTTTGGGAAGATCAATGCCCCCTCCCCTGAGAAGGACTGGCTGTCCTGTTACCGCAGGAAGGCCGGGGAGGATTTGAAAAAGGCAGAGCTCCTTTACCGAAGCGGAAAGCTGGAAAAGGATGTATTTTTCCTGATGGACAGGGCCTATGAGAGGATAGATGACATTTTCTATCTTCCTGTCGCAAAGGCATCCCTGATTCACGGGGATTACAATACCTGGAACCTGCTCCTCAGCGAGGATCTTTCCCGGGTGTCCGGGGTGATTGATCCCTTTAACTGCTGCTTTGCCGATGCCGAGATGGATCTGTACCAGCTGGACAATGCCAACGGCAGGGATTACGGGCTGCTGGAGCAATACAGTCAAAGAGTCCGGCTCAGTGAAAACTTTGCATTAAAAAACTGCTTCTATGAATTGTTCACAGAGCTGATGCATTATCATGACGCCCATGTGGATCCAATCGTTCCCAGGGTCGCAGAGGAAGCTGAGGCGCTCCGCATCCAGCTTGTCAGGTTTGGCATTATCTGAGGCCGCGCTTTGTCCAACTCTAAAATAACAGGCCTGAGCTGACAGCTGATCCGCATTCAGGCCTGTCATTTTAGGGCTGGACAAAGCGAAATGAACATGTTATATTGATGGGGAATCAGCGTTGCTGAGTTCAAAAAAGAGAAAAAGACAACGGCTGAAGAATAACCATCATCATTTAGCAGTGTTTTGAATTGACAGCCTGACATAACAGGCAGACAGGAGAAGAAATGCGGAAATAATCTGAATTTGGTATGGGAGTGTATTTTGAAATTACTTTCTGCAGGATGAACAGTACCATTCATGAGGTATTGGCCTGCTATCCATGAAGCGCAGCAAGCCTGGGGATTAAACCAGGGGGACCTGCCACGTAAAGCAGAGAGCCTGCTATCGCAGGCGGCGGACGCAGGAATGATTTTTCAAACATACTCCAGGTAACTGGTTATAAAACCAGGTTAACAGTAAACAATAGTGAGACGCGGGATTACAGAGGTTTTAGACACGAACGCGCCTGCTTTCGTTTGTTGCCATTTTCGGATTTTCAGCATTTTCATAATAGATTTCAGCGCATAAACCAGGTCCTTTCCGTGTGTTCCGGAAGGCCGGGCGGTGTTTTTTTACGGCACCGGCAGCGTTGTCCATTATGTAAATAACATTAAAATCCACATCCGGCGGCAGACGGAATGTGGATTTTTTTATATCCTTTCGGCAGGCGTATTTTCCCGGTAAATTTACATACTGCGTTTAAAAGGAGCTGATGATGAATGCTACAGATAAAGAATCTGACAATCACACACAAAAAGGACCTCCGTCCTCTTCTGGAGGATTTTAATTTTACACTGAACACGGGGGACAGGGCGGTAATTATCAGTGAGGAGGGCAACGGAAAATCCACCCTGCTGAAGCTGATTTATGATGCCTCACTTGTCTCTGACTATGTGGAATATACCGGCCAGATACTCACCCAGGGAACACTGCTTGGATATCTTCCCCAGGAATTTCCCGATGCCTGGAAAAAAGAAACCATCTACAGCTATTGTGTCGGAACGCCTGCCTTTACTGATTTATCCCCGAAAGAGCTGGCAGCTATCGCTTCACAGCTTATGCTTCCCGCAGACTTTTTTTACTCCGACCAGCTTTGCGGAACGCTTTCCGGCGGAGAAAAGGTTAAGCTGCAGATTGCTGCGCTGCAGATGGGCAGTCCTGATATCTATCTTCTGGACGAGCCTTCAAACGATATTGATATTGAAACGCTGGAATGGCTGGAGCATTTCATCAACAGCTGCGGAAAATCGGTGCTTTTTGTCTCCCACGATGAGACTCTGATTGAAAATACCGCCAACGTTATCATACACCTGGAGCAGATCATGCGTAAGACCAGGCCACGCCATACCATTGTCAGAATGCCCTACCGGAAATACATCAGCAGCCGCGAAGCGGCATTTGAGCGTCAGGAGCAGCTGGCGCAGAATGAACGTCGGGAATACCGTAAGCAAATGGAACGCTTCCGCCAGATTGAGCAGCGCGTGGAAGCAATGCAGAACGGAATCAGCCGCCAGGATCCCCATGGCGGCCGCCTGCTTAAGAAAAAAATGAAGGCTGTCAAATCCCAGGAGCATCGTTTTGAACGGGAAAAAGAGGATATGACGCAGGCTCCGGATATGGAAAAGGCGATTTTTGTAAAAATAACGCCGGAAACCAGGATACCTAACGGTAAAATTGTACTGGATTATACGCAGGAAACGCTGTCTGCGGGCGGCCGGGTTCTTGCCTCCCACATTTCACTCCGGATTGCAGGCCCCGAAAAAATATGTATTGTGGGAAGAAACGGCGCGGGAAAAACCACGCTTTTGAAACAGATCGCCGCCCTGCTTCTGTCCCGTCCGGATTTAAAAGCCGCCTATATGCCCCAGGATTATGAAGAGCTTTTAAATATGGATCAGAATCCCGTGGAATTTCTTTCCGCTAAGGGTGATAAGGCGGAGCAGACCATGATCCGCACCTATCTGGGCAGCATGCGGTATACGGCAGATGAAATGTCCCATTGTATCCGGGAGCTTTCCGGCGGGCAGAAAGCAAAGCTTTTGTTCCTGAAAATGAGTCTGGACGGCTGCAATGTATTGATACTGGATGAACCTACACGGAATTTTTCCCCGCTTTCCGGTCCGGTAATCCGTCAGGTGCTCAAAAGCTTCGACGGCGCGATAATCAGTATTTCCCACGACCGGAAATATATTGGGGAAGTGGTGTCGGTAGTTTATGAACTGACCGAAAACGGGCTTTACAGAATGGTATAAAGCCCGTATGCTTTCTGGATGGGCGGAGGGATATTTTACTCCCAATATCCTTCCGCGCGGACCGGTCCCAGCAGGCCGCTTCCTTCCACAGGCATGGTCACGGAGAAGAAATCGCGGTATTTGTGTACGAGCGTATTGGTGACATATACTGTCAGCCGGTTTTTGCCCTTCACGACTCCGGTGATGCTGCAGCTGTAGGGCGGCGCAATACGCACGGCCTCCTTTTCGCCGTTCAGCCATACCTCCAGCGTTTCATAGACAGCTCCAAAATCAATCGAAAGCATTTCCCCATCGCGATCCGGATCCCACATAAAATCCGCCTCATATCTGATTGTTCCCGCAAATTCCTCCATGCCTTCCGCTGCTGTGATATTGTACAGCCTGCCGGAAGCAGCGCCGGCAGATGCTCCTGCCTTACCGCTCTTTTCATCGTACGCTTCTGCCAGCCCCCTGTTTTCGGCAAAAGCTTTTTCCTTAAAGCTTCGGAAGGCCAACCTCCAGCCATCATCCAGTTCCATTACCCTTCCCCGCCTGACTTCCTTACAGCGGGGCAGATGCTCCTGCGGCTCTCCCAGATAAAGCACCGACGCTTCGCCGGGCGCAAGCCGCAGCATAATTTTTCCGTCGTTATCCCTCTGTACCGGCTCCAGACGGTTATCAAACGCATCATACCAGCAGGCATTCTCCGTTCCCGGCTCATATCCCTTCAGGGTTATGACGCTTTCCACGGAAAGAAACGGCGCTTCATTAAAAAAGAAAATAAAATCCCCGTTCTGGTGTTTATAATGGTAACACCTCAAATAAGGGGACGTATTTTCACAGAAAATATCCCGTTCCATCGCCTCATCCAGATAAGCGAGCAGCCTGCTTTCCTCACCGCAGGCGCAGGAATAAAAGCTGCCGGAATCATCGGACGTATGTGCTTCCTCCACCTTCACCAGATGGTTCCATTCTGCGACAGACCCTTTTTTCAGGCGTTCTCCAGCCATTTTGTCCTGTTTATCCGTCCGGGCCCCCTCGTTTTTCCATCCGTAAAACCGTTCATCAGCTTCAGCCCTTCACTCCAGCCATAGGCGCCATAAACCTCGCACATGGTTCTTCCCTTTTTCTTCGGATCCAGATGGCCCAGAGAAGCCCCCATTTTTGCAAGGCCATAGTGAAAGAAGGTACCGTTATATATCCCTTTTCCCCCAATATTGTAAAACTCATTCCTATCATAGCCGGGGCGGATCTGCTGCAGTACCACATCAATTCCGGACATATGCTGTCCCCACAGCGCTTTGAAAAAATGTCCGGTTCCGTCCCCCACAGCCCCTTCACCATGCCGTCCAGCTCTTCTCCCCAGGGAAGACGCATGTCGGGCTGTCCGATGACAGCGTTGTACCCATACTCCCCGGAGCAGTTTCCAAGCTCCGGCTCATCGGAAAAAAGCCTACAAAGGTACTGCCGAACTCTTCTTTATAATGGTTCCAGTGAGGCTCATATACCGTATCCAGGAAAAAACGGACCGCCGCCGCAGAAATCCAGGCGCTGAATTCCACCTAAGGCCTATATCCGCGGAGCGGATATGATATACTAATGAAGAACATTATTATTTTCCGCAAAGCATTTCACCATGTCCATCCATGTCAAGATTTTTAACAGCCACGCTGTTATTCTGATAAATGAAGGAGAACAAAACATGCAATGGGACAAAATAGATCTGGCCTCGAGGATGCAGAATTACATCCGTGAACACTGTATGGACGAAGATTTCAGCATGGATGCGCTGTATGCCTCCACCGGTTATTCCAAAAGGCACGCCTGCCGTATTTTCAAAGAGCTTCTTTATAAGACGCCGGAGGAATATGTACGGGCCGTACAGATGACAGCAAGCGCGGAATCTCTGATTAAAACGGATGCCAACATTCTTGACATCGCCCTGGATACGGACTATGAAAGCCATGAGGGATATACACGGGCCTTTGAAAAGCTGTTCGGCACCACGCCTTCGTGCTACCGCAACGGCCAGACTCCGATTCCGCTCTTTATCCAATATCCCATAAAGCATTATTACTCCTATCTGAGGCAAAAGGAGAAGAAACAAATGGAAAATGAAAACAATCTGAACAATGAGACCAAGGCGTCTCCCTCCCTCTGCACCGTTACAGTTATCAGCAAGCCCGCACGGAAGCTTC
The DNA here is from genome assembly GCF_009696275.1 of Eisenbergiella porci. GTDB lineage: Bacteria > Bacillota > Clostridia > Lachnospirales > Lachnospiraceae > Eisenbergiella > Eisenbergiella porci. The sequence continues at coordinate 66,186 of NZ_VUMI01000022.1, read as the reverse complement.
TTGTAATGTATGCGAAGAAAGCACATGATTATTTTTCGTTCTGTGAGGAAGTGGGCTGTGAGTGGGAGGGGCTTTTTAACAGCATTCCCAGCCGCCTGGAGACGGCAGCCCTGATAACGCTTCCGCCGTCCCTGATACCGGAAGGCAGTACGGAAACCGCCGCAGGCGTGGAGCTGGATGCGGATGCGGTTGTCAAAATTCCTGAGGGCTGCAGCCTTATCGAGCTTCCTCCCTGTGATTATCTTTACTTCCAGTCTCCTCCCTATGAAAATGAAGAGGATTACTGTACCGCCATCGAGCTTGTCTTCCAGGCAAGCGAGACATATCAGCCGGAACGCTTTGGGTACCGCTATGCTCCAAAGCTGGCTCCCGCCTTTAACTTCGGCGCGGATACCAGGACGGGCGGATGTATCTCTCTTCCTGTGCAGAAGCTATAAAAAGAAGGCAGGCTTCCCTTCCCCGCGGAAGGTGAAGCCTGCTGTGAGATATATGGTACTATTTTCCGTCCTCTTCCTTTTCATATCTAATTTCCAGGCCGGGTACGAATTTCCTGTCCATCTGATGCCTGGCCTTCCGGTTTTCCACGGTATCAAAAATAATGGAGAAATCATAATCCGCCGGGTACATTTCCGCCGCGGCTACCTTCAGCTGAAGCCTTTTGTAATTGATCCTCATTTTTTTCTTCTGGATCTGCACTCCTACATCGCCCTTATCATCCGCCGGCTCATATACGATTCCCAGCTTTCTCTGGGGATATACCATGACGCTGTCTCCCATGGAGAAACGGCCTTTTATCTCTTCAGCCTTTACTTTGCAGGAATTCTGCGCATCCTCCTTCGACCTAATCCGGGACTTCTGCGGTCTTTTTTTTGATTTATCCAGGCTGCCGCCCTCCATCGCCTGTGGTCCGGACGTTTCCATGAGGTCGGGCAGGGAGCGTTTGTTTTTTTCACCGCTTCCATAGGCGGCTTTCCAGGCTGTCTCCAGGGTTTCTTCTGCCATTCCCAAGCGCCTGGCGATATAAAAAGCACAGCTTTCTCCCGCTTCGCCCAGTTCCAGCCGGTACAGCGGCTTCAGGCTTTCTTTATCAAAGGCCATTCTGGCATTGATCACGCCCTCTGTTCGTTCGCCGTATTCCTTTACCTCCGGATAATGGGTGGTTACCAGGAACAGGCAGCCCCGTTTTCTCAGTTCTTCCAAAACCGCCACCGCAATTCCCATACCTTCCGCCGGATCAGTTCCGGATCCAAGCTCATCCAGCAGCACCAGGCTTTCCCTGTCGGCTTTCTGCAGGATGCGTATAATATTTTTAATATGGGCGGAGAAGGTGGAGAGATTTTCCGAAATGCTCTGCCCGTCCCCGATATCGCAGAAAATATCCGCATTCATAGCCAAATCCGCTTCCTCACAGGGTATATGAAGTCCGCAGCAGGCCATGACGGAGAGCAGTCCCACCGTTTTCAGTGCCACTGTTTTTCCTCCGGTATTGGGTCCTGTAATTATGACGCCCTGGGTCTTTCCCCCAAACTCCACATTCAATGGCACCGGGTTTTCGCTGGTAAGAAGAGGGTGCCTTCCGTTCACAATACGGATAAAACGCCGGGTATTTAAAGAAGGCTGTCTGGCCTGCATATCCGCGCTCAGCTTACCCTTTGCAAAAATAAAATCCAGCTCCTCCATATATTCCAGATTTACGGAAACGGCATCCAGATTATCCCCTACCAGGGCCGACAGGGTATAGAGTATGATTTTTTCCTCGTTTTCCTCCGCCGTTTCCAGAAGGCCAAGTTCCTCGCGGAGCTTTGATACCGCGGTTGGCTCTATAAAAAAGGTTGCGCCTGTGGACGAAGCATCCACTACGGTTCCGGGGACCTGGCTTTTATATTCTTTTTTTACAGGCAATGTGAACCTGCCGTTTCTCATGGAAACAAAGCTTTCCGAAAAATACTTCCGGCTGCTGCGGAGCATGGTGTCCAGCTTTGCCCTGATCTGCCCCTCCGCCTGTTCCTTTTTCTGGCGTATGCTGCGTAGTGTCTTACTGGCATAATCATCCACACGGCCGCCCCGGATACAGCGTTCGATCTCTTCCTGAAGCGCGCTTAAGTCCTGGAAGCCGGCGGCAAATCCGGCCATACCGGGGGCAAGATCCCTGCATCGGCCCAGGTAACGGGTCAGCCGCAGGGAAAGTACGGCAAACTGCCTGACGCTCTCCAGCTGATCCGGGGTCAGCATCCTTCCCGCTTTTGCCTCCTGGGCGGCTTCCCTTACTCCTGCCGTATCCGAAAAGGGCGGGGTTCCCAGTGCATCCAGAACCTTCCTTGCCTCTGTCGTCTCCTGCAGGGCGGCCTCCGCCCTGGCCTGATCCAGGAAAGGCTCCATTTGTTCAAACCGCTGCGCGGCCTTTTCCGTCATTGCATTTTTTACCAGCATTTCTTTTATTCTGCGAAATTCCAGCATTTCATTCATATCGTTGTTTTCGTTCATAATATTGATTCTCCCCATTTTTCTTACAGTTCAGACGGCTGAACCGCCGCCTGTTTTTGTTTCTTTCAATTGTTTTTCAGATTTGTGGGAAGACAAGGAAAGGCATAACCCCGCAATCAGGATTATGCCTTCTATACTTTTAAAGTATGTGTCTACGCAACCTGTTCGGAACTCATCAGGGCAGACTCCCAGAGGGAACGACGCAAAAACCCCGTCTCTGCCTTAACACGCTATTCGCCTGTCTTCCTCACATTGGCTGCAATTAACATACATTTTCCTCTCTTTCTTTCTGTAACTGAAGCTTTACACATGTCCGAATGACACAGCTTCAGTCACTGCCCCTATAATAACAGGCGCCTTTGGCTTTGTCAAAGGGTTTCCCGTATTTTTTCTGCATATTTTTTAATCTTGTTTCCTGAAAATATTGCAAATCAGGCAAGGCAGTGCCATGATTATATTATATAGGTGCTGCCGATAGACGGTTGCCCTTCAAATTAACAGTAAAAAATAACCGCTATTCCTTCCTACTGCCGTAACGTACCACCGCCCCCTCTTCAAGGGCTTTTGTCGTATCTACTATAATTTCCGTATCCGCATCTATTGTTCCTTCTTCAATGGAGGCAAATTTATTGTTCTTGTCCAGTACATTTACGTTTACGCGGCTTGCGGCAAGTTCTTCCCCCAAAATTCCCTGCTGTTTTCTGAGTACAAAAACATAAGAAATGCCGTTATCAGTATAAACTGCCTTTGCCGGAATAGTCAGGGGATAGCTTTGTGACTGAGAGGAAGCCGTCATGGTTCCACTCTGTCCTACCGCGCCTTCGCCGGGGGGCAGGTAAACTATGGCGTCATAGCCGCCCGGCGTGCTTTCGCTTTCCGCCAGATAGGCAACCTGTCCTTCCACAGTTCTGCCGCTGTTACCCAGCTTCAGGGAAACCGTATCATTGATATCCACATACTTCTTTTCCTCCCTGGTGAGCGTAGTCCGGAATTTAAAGCTTTCATCCAGATCGGCCAGAACCACGGAAGCGCCGTCCGGCACTCTTTCTCCGGAGGATATTTTGATTTTGGTTACGATGCCGTTATCCTCGCTGAATACCTGTCCGTCTGCTTTTTGGAGCTGCACGTACTTCTGCAGGATTTCATTCCGGTAGGCAATCTCCGTCTGGTTCATTTCCAGAGTCAGATCCGGATTCGCTGCAAGCGTTGAGTCCTCTACCTTCCGCTTTGCCTCAAGCATGGCGTCCAGCTTATCCCAAACGCTGTTTTCCTGATTCTGCTTTGCACTGTCTACGGAATCCTCCAGGCTTTTCTTTGTACTCTCCCAGTTTTCCCAGGCAGAATCTTCGATTGCATAGTCCGGCTTGGTCTTTGGATCTACATTTCCCTTCGCCAGCTTCTCTTCTATGCTTTTAACTCTTCTTTCCGCGCTTTCTCTCCTGGCTTCAGCCGCCTTCAGCGCTTCCTCCAGCCGCTCTCGTTCAGGATCCGCCGCAGGGCCGGAACCGCCGCCGGTGTTGTCTTCCCCGCCATCTGGTGTCCCGCCATTATCAGATGCTTCACCGCTGTCCGAACCGCCGCCGGTACTGGAACCATCGCCGGCTGATCCACCATCATCTGAACCACCAACCGAATCGCCGCCAGTTGAATCACCCCCAGCTGTTCCACTGCCATCCGAACCGCCATCATTCCCGCTTACACTGCCGCCTGATGCCTGGCCTTCCCTGCTTTGCGCCGTATTTTCCCGGACCGCCTCCTGTCCACCGTCATGGCTGTCCGGGCTGCCACCGGAGCTGCCGGATCCGCTGTTGTTATCCTCGCCCGAACTATCAGATCCGCTGTCACCGTCCCCGCCGCCGAAATCACCGTGGGCGGCGATATAATCATCCAGCGCCTTCCGGGCCGCCTCTTCCTCCGCCTTAGCCGCTTCCAGCTCCGAATTTGCGCTTATCTGCTGCTTCTGTAAATCCTTCATCCGGCTGTCCCAGTCCTTATACTCCTCTTTTTTCTGGTTCCGTTCCTCATCCGGGGTCTGCCTGGGCTGGTTATTCAGATGGTCATCCAGCTTTTTTTCCGCCTTCGCCACAGCATCCCCCGCCTGCTCTATTTTCCTATCCTCCTCCGTATCCGCAAGCGCATAATCCTCCAGAGAACGGTTCTGGGCCAGCAGCTCCTTCTGGGCATCAAGCTCCTTTTGCTGCCTTGCCTGCTCATTGCTCATCTCCAGCTTTTTGATCGCAAGCTCCTGTTCCGATATTTTTTCCTTTAAATCCTCCTGATCCACATCAAACAACAATGTATTCGCAGAAATGCTGTCTCCCAGGTTTACATAAATCTGATTGACCTTCAGGCCGCTGACGGTATCCACAGCCACCTCCCGGTTGGCTGTTACCATACCTTCCGCCTCCACCATATGGCCGAGTGCCCTTTTTTCCGGCTTTTCCGTCTCCACCTGCGGCAGACTCGCTCCGTAAATCCCCTTTGATAACAGCGTGCACAAAAACATAATCACAAAAAATACACAGCCGGCATACAGGATTTTTTTCTTTTTCTTCAGAAATTCCATGACTTATCTCTCCTATTCCTTCAATCCGCTCATAGCAATCCCCTGTTCCAGATAATCCTGTCCCAGCAGAAAAACAAAGACCGCGGGGATCAGCGTCACCACCGATGCGGCAAATGCAAAGCCCGCCTGCGTAAGCCCGATTTCGGGCAGATATAAGGACAGCGGCCACAATTCTTTACTCTTTAAAAAGGTGAGCGGCTGCTCAATCATATTCCAATACTCCAGAAAGCCCAGCACAAATGCGGAAAGGATTCCCGAGGAGCCCAACGGAAGCCCTATCCTTACAAAAAGTCCAAGCTCTCCTGCGCCGTCTATCCTTCCAGCCTCCAGCAGCCCGGGATGAATGCTGCAGAACCCTCTGTAAATCAGAAACACAGGAAAAGTGGAAAAAATGACAGGAAGTATGACGGCAGCCTGCGTATCCATAAGACGCAGCCGGTCCAGCACCAGATATGAAGACAGCATGGTCACCTGAAATGGCATCAGCATTAAAACAATATACAGGGTAAACAAAAGCCTGCGGAAAGGAAATCTGTAAACCGCAAAGGCCCATGCCGCCGGCACCGCTATCACCAGCTGGCCCGCCAGGATGATGAGCACCATTTTGATAGAATTCCAGAACAGGATAAAAAACTGGGGAGAATAAAAAAGCAACCTCCGATACCACTCCAGTGTGGGAAACTCCGGCAGCACCGTCCAGTTAATAAAACCGCTTCCCCCGGAAAGCACTGCTTTAAACGCCTGTGTCAGCTCATATTCCCCGGTCATGGAGCCTGAAAGCAATAGCAGAACAGGAGAGCAGGTAAACAGGCCGGTAAAAATAAGAACCCCCATTAATAATGCTCTTGCCGTCTGTCTGCATATCTTTCCGGCCAGGGCATATATATGCCCGCTTTTCTTCCTTCGATTTTGGATGCCAACACCCCTCATATGCCTTTCACTCTCCTTCGTCCCACAGCTTCTGCAGAAGCAGTATCGCCGCGAACAGTATAAAACCCAGGATAACTGCTGCCGCCGCCATCTTGTCAAAATCCAGATTTGTAAACCAGTTATTGAACAGATGCTGCAACAGATACATGCTTTCATCCGGATACGATCCTGCCACCAGATAAGCCTCCCGGAAGGCCTTGAAAGTATTCAGGAAGGAAAGCACGGTAATCGTATAAAGGACAGGTTTCAGATTGGGCATGATTATCTTGACAAAGCACGTGAATTCCCCGGCCCCGTCAACCCTGGCCGCTTCCCGTATCTGCGTGGAAATGGACAGGATTCCCGTAAGCCACAGCACTACCGTATACCCGAGATTTTTCCATATGTAGCTGAACACCAGCACCCAGAAAGCCGCGCCCGTCCCCATATAATCAATGTCAAACACAGGGGCGCTTTGCAGCACCCCTGCGCTGTATGCCGCTTCCCCCAGCCTGGTAAGAAACAGATTCAAAAACCCCTGCCTGTCAAAAATCAGCTTCCAAACCAGCACTACCGTGGCCGCCGGCACCGCCATGGGAAAGAGAAAGGCAGATTTCAGAAAATGTATCCGGGTAAAACGGCTGAGAAAACAGGCGATAATCAGGCCCAGCCCGATGAGCAGCGGCAGGCAGACAAGAACTAATTTTGCCGTATTTCCCGCTGCCAGCCAAAACGCCTTATTTTCAAATACCTGTTTATAATTGTCAATTCCTCTGAATTCCCCTGTCACCGCGGTCGTTAAGGAACGCCTGCAGACATCCGCAAAGGGGGCCAGCACAAACACGATGACCCCCAGAAAGCTTGGAAGCAGAAAATACAGACAGGCAATATTCTTGTTTCTTCTTTGTTTCCTCATTTTCCTATTCAGCCAGATACAGCTGTACCTTCTGCTTTATCTGCGCCACTCCTTCTTCCACACCCAGTTTGCCGTTCAGCACCTGTGTGCCTGCCGCCACAACGGCCTGTTCAATTCTGCTGTCAGGAAGATAAGGCGTATCCAGGGAAGAAACCAGATTCTTCAGGCTTTTTTGTTCCTCTTCATTGGGCCAGTACAAATCCAGCATGAGCACGCTTCCGTCCTCCTTTGCAATATCATAGGCGCCAAACGGAGTGTCCAGATCCATTTCCGTATAGAACATCCGATCAAAGCTGGCCTTATTTACCGGATACGGTTCCTCCTGTGAGGCCATTACCTCGTAGGATAAAAGCGTCTGTATAAAATCCTTCGCCATTTCCGGCCGGGCCGCTTTGGTGGATACGCCCATAATGGATTCCGCCTGGAAAACCTTTGAATTCTGGAAGGAAGGCGTAGTAAAGACGATTTCCTTTCTTACCCTGGGAATAGAAATTACATTGGTAAAGTCAAGGCTCACCTGCTGAGTATTCCCCAACCCGAACTGTTCCTGGGATCTTGTCAGGAAATTCATAATACTGAAGGAAATATCAAGCGCGGTTTCCGCGTAGCTTCCGCCTTCATCCCCTCTGCTTCTGTTGGATTCCAGGAAATCCTCCATATCGCTTTCGGAGATGCCGCTTATTTCCGCATCATAAATCCGTTTTGCCTGGGTTAAAAATTCCTGTACCGCCGCCTCTTCCAGTGTACCATCCTCCCTGCTCCATGAAGGCTCACAGGCCAGGGCCAGCATACGGAGTACAATATCAGGCTGATAAGCGGACAGAATGGAACCATCCGGGCTTTCCGCCCTGAGTTTTTCACAGGCATCCGCGAAGGATTTTAGATCCTGGATTCCCGCCAGGGTTTCCTGTTCTCCCACAAGAAGGGGGATCCGGAAACGGGTGGGAAGCGCGTAAATTTTTCCATCTTTTTCAAATGCTCTTGTGATATTGTTAAAGAACTCTTCCTTTTCCTCTGCTGCCTTCAGAGTATCACTTAAGTCGGCCAGCATTCCCTTTGATAAGTAGGAATCCAGCGGAAGTCCGTCCAAACAAAGCACATCAGGCCCTTTTCCCGCCATGATTTCCGTATTCAGCGCTTTGACTGCATCCTCTGCGGTCAGCCCATTATCTCCGGACATGCCAACCTCATATCTTACATAAACATCATTGTGCTCCTTCTGATAAGCAGATACCGCCTGCTGGATGGTTCTGTCTTTCTTCAGGCTGTATACAAGCAGCTCCTTATCCGGTACGGAAGGCACTGTTTCATCAAAAGCAAACCGGGAAACACCGCTTCCTAAAAGCATGAGGAATACAGGCCCGTCCTCTGCAAGCATACCGTATTTGGCTACGGAAGGATCTGCCAGGGAGCAAAGTCCGCCTTCCAGCAGCAGCTTTATGCCCTCTCCCTCCTTATAGCTGTAAATACCTTCGTCACAGCCCAGGTACAGGTTGTTTTCCTTATCTAATGCGGCAATGAACTTATAATTTCCGCTGGTATAAAAAATCGTATCCATACCATCGGTCATCTGTTTTTGCACAAAGCTGTCCAGCTCGTCATCCTGTTCCAGGAGTTCTCCATTGACATAATCATAGCTGTAGGCCCTGGTAGTCGTAAATGCCGCCATCCGTGTTTCCGAAAAACAGGCCAACTCCACGTCCCCTTCCGTGTCAAACAGCCTAGTTAACGCTCCGTCCTCCTGATTGATTTCATAAACGGCTCCGCCCTGGCTGGCAAACAGTCTGTTATCCGGTGTGTACCAGCAATTTGTGAGGATTTCATAATTGTCCAGATTAAAGGGGACCGGAAGATCCCGCATCTCTCCTTCCGGAGAAACTATCATATAGCGGTAATCCATTTTAAACAGATTGTCAGTTTCTGATGCCTGTTCCGTTTCCTCATCAGCCGATTCTTCGTAGCTGCTGTACATTAAAAACAACGTGCCGTCCTTCGCCATTGCAGCAGTCATATAGTAAGCGTTTCCAACCATTCCCATCCAGTCGTCGTATTTCCTTGTCCAGGTTCTGCCTTCATCCTGGGAAATGCAGGGGCCGTTATTATAGTCAAATATCTGGAGACTGCCGTCCGTCAGACGGGTTATTCCGGCATTGCGCATCATATCCTCCGGCATCCCCACCGCTTCCTCCATATATCTCCCCATGGTTTTTCCGCTGCCGCCTGTTTCCGGTTCTTCCTCCGATGTATTTCCCGCTCTTCCTCCGCAGCCTGTAAAAAGCATGCCCGCTGTCAAAAGCAGGGCAAGCGTTTTCATTCCCGGTTTTCTTTTCATAATAAATTATCCTTTCCTCAGGCCTTGCTGTCCTGTTTTCTTTACCCTGATCTTAAAGGACAAATCTTGTTAAAATTCCGATAAAACTCTTACAATTTTCTTACAATCCAATTCCTTCGCCCAACCGTTTCCTGTTCGGCTTTTGCGGCGCGGTATTGCCAAATGCGGCATTTTGCTGTTTTACGGCGTATGCGGACTTTCCTGAAGGCTCTTGATTTTGCAGGATGTCTTTTTCAGGGAAAAAATAACGGAGGGCACCTTTTTCCGGTGTCCTCCGCCATGTCTTTTTATTCTATTTCTTTCCGCCGTTCTTTTTGGCCGCGCTCCTTAACGTCTGCACCACCGCTATCGCCAGTCCGGTAAAAAGCAGATACTTTTTTACCTTTTCCAGCGCCTCCTCTCTGGTAGCCGGGATATGGCTGTATACAAAATCCCGAAAGGGATGCGACGGCCTGCTTCCCACCAGTTCCTTATAGGTCAGCAGCCTTGTCTCATAGTCCGCCGGATTTTCCTCATGGAATATCAGTTCCCTGACCGCCCGGCTGACACCGTCGCCATAATCATGAAAACCGCAGGAGGGCGTATAGCCCAAATCAATTCCGCCCCAGTTTCCCACAAAGCTGTTTCTGTGATCATGACCGCAGTATACGGCAAAAATATCTCCTTTTTCACGAAGGCTTTCAAATTCCCTGGCATTGTTGTCAGGCGCGCTTACCGCCTCCCGGAAGCTGCCGCCATCGCATTTTTCCTCATCCAGAAGGTAATACTCGTTGGCATGGGTACGGTAGGTACGGATTGCGCCCCTGGTTTTCTTATCCACTCTGCGCAGAAGCCGGTAATACTCGGGCATGGGAATGTGCTGGAACACAATTCCCGGCACCAGGCCGCCATGAACCTGCGCGAAGGTATCCCTTGCCGCCTTGTACCAGTAGATCTGCTTGGGATGGAGGGTCTGACAGCCACCGCCGGCGGCGTCACCCTGGGAATCCAGCAGGTAAACGGCCATCACCGTCTTTGTCTCTTCAAAATTCTGTATCCCTATGGCAAAGGTGCCTTCCTCCGGCCCATGAAGTATCTCCTGTCCCCGGCTGTTCAGCCAGTCCACACAGCCCGGAATTCTGCGGTAAATTCCCATCTGTTCCTCGTTGCTCATTCCGCTCTGCCTGTCATGGTTCCCAAAGGTTACGGCAAAGGGGATGCCCCTGGACACAATCGGCTCCAGTATGCCCCGTATTGCTTTTTCTGTCTGCCCGGGCTTCTTCCTGAATGCACGGCTGTAGCCCTTCAGCTGATCACCGGTGAGCACCACCAGATCCGGCCGGGCCGTATCCAGCGCTCTTCTGATAAGCGCCATGGTATCCTCCGACGCCTCAGGCAATTCCTGTATATCTGCAAACTGTAATATATGAAAAGTTCCATCTTCCCTGAACTTCATTTCATCAGCTCCTTTCTTTCCTTTTCCAACATGTTATGTAAACTTCCTCTCAGGAGGATGCCGCATTTTCCCATTTCTTCCACCCATCATATACGTATATATCCATATTTACAACAAAATACATAAAATCTTAAAGAAAGTTTCACTCAGATTTAACATAAGGGGGGTGGGGCCCCGGTTCGCCTTCCGGACTTTCGGGGTCCTGGCCGCCGCTGGGGGTTGGCCCCCGAAAGTCCGGAAGGCGAACCGGGCGGGCAGGCTATGAAGGGAGGACGGGAAGGGAGGGATTATTATTCGGGAAGTGGATGGGGGTGCAGAGACAATAACCAGGTGGATATGCCTGGATTTTGGTATCAGCGATCACATTCATGAGCTGGTGGCGGTGCAGCGCGCTCTTATTGATATTTTGGATCAGATAATAGTGCAGGCTGGCAAAAGGCGGACAGAAAGGCACAGTATATGAATCAGAAAGTAATCCTCATCCTTGCGGACGGTTTCCGTCCCGATGCATTAACCACCTGCGGCCATCCTTATGGACAGCGGCTGCTGAAGCTGGGAAGTTATTCCCTGGAAACAGAAACCGTTTATCCTTCCGTTACGCTCCCCTGTCATATGTCGCTATTCCACAGTGTTTCACCTGATCGTCACGGCATTCTTACCAATACCTATGTTCCTCAGGTCCGTCCTGTAAACGGGCTGTGTGAGCAGCTGGCCGCGGCCGGGAAAACCTGTGCTTTCCATGTCCGCCATGATCCGCGGTGAAAATAATCGTGCGGTAGCTGCGCTGATAAACCTCTGGTCAACAGGCGTTTCTTATGATATACTTGCGTCGTCGGACGCTCCGCAACGGCACTTAACCGCCGGAACGGGCCGCTCCCGCATAGAACATTATAGCTGTATTATAGGAGAATGTCCGTATGAGTATTTTAAATGTTGAACATCTTTCCCATGGCTTTGGAGACAGAGCCATTTTTCATGATGTTTCCTTCCGCCTGCTCAAGGGAGAGCATATTGGCCTGATCGGCGCCAACGGCGAGGGGAAATCTACCTTTATGAATATTATCACCGGAAAGCTTATGCCTGATGAAGGCAAAGTGGAATGGGCCAAAAATGTCCGTGTGGGCTATCTGGATCAGCACACGGTACTGGAAAAGGGCACTTCCATCCGGGAAACTCTGGCTTCCGCCTTTTCCTTCCTGTTTGAAATGGAAGCTCAGATGAATGAAATATGCGATAAGATGGGGGAAGCCACCCCGGAAGAGCTGGAAGTATATATGGAAGATTTGGGCACAATCCAGGATATGCTTACCATGCATGATTTTTATATGATAGACGCCAAAGTGGAGGAAGTGGGGCGCGCCCTGGGCCTTGCGGATATCGGACTGGACAAGGATGTGGCCGACTTAAGCGGCGGGCAGCGCACCAAGGTTCTGCTTGGCAAGCTGCTCTTGGAGAAACCCGATATCCTTCTCCTTGACGAACCTACCAACTATCTGGATGCAGAACATATCGAATGGCTGAAACGGTATCTGAACGATTATGAAAACGCCTTTATCCTGATATCTCATGACATTCCTTTTTTAAACAGCGTTATCAACCTGATTTACCACATGGATAACCAGGCCCTGACACGCTATGTAGGGGATTATGACAAATTCCAGGAAGTCTATGCCATGAAAAAGTCGCAGCTGGAGGCCGCTTACAACAAGCAGCAGAAGGAAATTGCGGATCTCAAGGATTTTGTAGCCAGAAACAAAGCACGGGTCGCCACCAGGAACATGGCCATGTCCCGTCAGAAAAAACTGGATAAAATGGATGTGATTGAGCTTGCCGGCGAAAAGCCTAAGCCGGAATTTCATTTTAAAGAGGCCCGTACCCCCGGCCGTTACATTTTTACCACGCAGGATCTGGTGATCGGTTATGACGATCCGCTTTCCACGCCGCTGAACCTGTCCATGGAACGGGGTCAGAAAATCGCCCTCATCGGTTCCAACGGCATAGGTAAAACCACGCTTTTAAAAAGTATACTCGGCCTGATCCCGCCTCTTTCCGGCGCCGTAGAGCAGGGGGATTATCTGAGCATAGGCTATTTTGAACAGGAGATGCCGCCGGATATATCCACCAGCTGTATTGAGGAAATCTGGCAGGAATTCCCCGGTTTCACCCAGTATGAGGTCCGCTCCGCCCTGGCGAAATGCGGGCTGACCACAAAACATATCGAAAGCATGGTAAAGGTCTTAAGCGGCGGCGAGCAGGCAAAGGTACGTCTGTGCAAGCTCATCAATAAGGAAACCAACATCCTGCTTCTGGACGAGCCTACCAACCATCTGGACGTGGATGCAAAGGCCGAACTGAAGCGCGCGCTTCAGGAGTACAGGGGAAGCATTCTCATGGTTTGTCACGAACCTGAATTTTATGACGGGCTGGCAACCGATGTCTGGGACTGCACCAAATGGACGACAAGGGTATTCTGACTTCTGCAGGTTATTCCGGCGGAGATTCCCCTCCGGATATCCTTACTGATTTACCGGAGTCCATACCAAAGGTTCCAGAGAACACTGCCAAGCAACGGCTGCAGGGTCATCATAATAAGAATGACAATGGCAAAGGAAAGCTCCATCTCGTATCGGCAGACGGGACTTTCCGCGCCGGAGCTTTTATTTCCGCAGCTTTTATTCCTACAGCCTTTACTGCCGCAGCATTCCTCATTCACAGTCTGTGCCTTCATACAGGCATCCTCCGCATTTCCTTGCACATTTCCTTCCGCTTTCGCCTCCTGACCGCCTGCTTCCTCCACTGCCCACAGACTTCCGGGCTCCGGCTTTTCTCCCACGCCGAACCTGCCGCACGTCCTGGGAAAAATACGGTTTATTGCCAGAAACAGCAGATATCCCAGCCATGTGCCCATAGTATTCATAAGCAGATCATCAATATCTGTAGCCCGGAAGGAGAATAACTGCGCAGCCTCAATAAACAGAGAAAAGAGGAAGCCGATGCTCACCGTCTTTTCCACCATCTGTTCCCGCCGCCAAAGCAGAGGGACAAGAAATCCCAGTGGTATAAACAGCAGCGTGTTTTCAAAATATTGTCTGGAATTACTGAAAAATTCCGCCATAGGAATCATATTGATATTAGCGTCAAAATGAAATTCCTGAAACGCCGGCACCCCTGTCAGCGTCAGAATACCAGCCAGCAAAAATGCAAACAGAAAGACACCCGCCGTATGCCATCCGCTTATTTCACACTTTCCTTTCCCCTGAGCCGTACTGCACTGTGCCATACCCTTTTGCGCCGTGTTGCGCATCCTTTTATGCACCGTGCCCTCCAGCCATCCCAGAAAAGGAATGGAAAGCGCCAGTCCGCTGCCGGCTCCTATTGCCAAATTCAGGATAAATAACATTCCCTCATCCTCCCCTTTCAGACAGTTTTCTTTTATCTGTTTCCATCATAACCTGTTAATTATAAAACTTTCTTCACTTCCCATTAAGATTCTCTAAAGATCAGGCTATTTATTTCTGTATAGACACCGTTCAGGCTGCCGTTCGTTTTTTATTGTATATTTGCCCGTACTCCATTATAATAAAAACAAATTGATATGAGGGATAGTTATGATGATTACTGAAAAAATGATTCCAAATCCAAAAGGAAAATAATAATATGCGCTGTTGCCATCGGCATCCTGGCGACTGTAAATATAGTTCTGCTTATTTTGTTGCTGCAGTCCGGCGGAGGGCCGGGCAGGCACGGCGCCGTAAATGTGGGGATTACTGAAAATCCGGCCGTTATAAGCTCCCGCCTGGAAGAAAGCAAAAAGCCGGATTCCATCCTTCAGAATGTGCTGGAACAGTTCCGCAGCATCCGGGAAGAAAAGGAAAAGCAGGCGGGGTCAAGAATTCCTTACCCTTCCCTGCGATCTCACCGACATCAGTGTCGGCCCGGATGAGACCTCTGTGGAGGAAGGCATTTATCTGGATATTTATGAGGATTTGAATGAAACAAGGTTTTTATATTCCACTGACTATGACGATTTGATTTTTGAATATAAAGCAAATACGATCATATATGCCGATGGCGGCCAGTCCCTGCCCAATGAGGATTGGCTGTGACCGTGAGACACAATTAAGAGGCAATCAATATGGATCTGATAAATCAATTTATAGAAAATTACAAGAAGAAAATAAACTTTTACGAAACAGCAGGACGCATTGCCGCCGAAATGCTGGAGGATGCCCTGCGCTCCTCCGGTATCCGCGCCATGGTAACCTCGCGCGCCAAGAGCCCCAGCCGGCTCAAAATCAAGGTGACGCAGCGGAATGAAAAACGGGAAACTCCCTATAAAAACATGAGCGAAATCTATGCGGATATCGCCGACCTTTCCGGCGTACGCGTGTCCCTCTATTTCCCCGGCGACCGTGCCAAAGCGGATCGGGTCATCAACAACCTGTTTACAGTGGCTGAAACCAAGAAATTCCCAGTGCAGTCCAAACAGCCTTCCTACAACAAACGTTTTTCCGGCTACTGGGCCACCCATTACCGGGCTTCCATGAAGGAAGATTCCCTGGATAAAACCCGGATAAAATATGCCCCTGTCCGCCTGGAAATCCAGGTAGCGTCCGTTCTGATGCATGCCTGGTCGGAGGTGGAGCATGATTTGGTTTACAAGCCGCTTCAGGGCACCCTGTCCGATGAAGAGCTCGCCATCCTTGACGAACTGAACGGTCTTGTCCTCAGCGGCGAGATAGCTCTGGAACGGCTGCAGGCTGCAGGAAACGAGCGAATCCAGAGTAAAAATACATCCTTTAACAACCAATATGATCTGGCGGCTTATCTTTACAATTATCTGAGCACCCGGTATAAGCGGATGGATATCGAACCGCGCATGGGAAATGTAGAACTGCTTCTGCGTCTGATGGGACGGCTGAAAATAGCCAACGCCAAAGAGCTTGAACCGATTCTGAAGTCCACAAAGCTTGTCAACGACAAGCGGACCATCTCAGAACAGCTCTCCGACCAAATCATCTGCGGCAATGAAAAACGCTATCATCTTTACATGGAGCTTCGCGCCCCCGGAGAAAAGCTGAGCAAAGAGCAGTACCAGGCCATGGAATACTTCATGAAGCCATGGATTAGCCTGGAAACCATTCTCGGCAGGCTGACCCTGAAAAGCAATCCCAAGGCAAGAGGCACCTTTAATGTGAACAGCCTGAAACGGATGAAGGTACTTTCCAAGGAAAACCTGGACCGGGTGGTTGCGTTGCGGAACGCCCGGAATGTCCTCGTCCATGGAATAGAAATTCCCGATATGGCCGCCCTTATAAAAATGGGTGACGATGTGCGGGAAATCCTTTCCCAGCTGGCGGCTTCCGGGAATACATAAGCAGTTGTTTTTTATAATGTCCTGGAAAATTGCAGGAAAAAGACGTTGGCCGTTTATCAGCCAACGTCTTTTTATATAAGAATATATGAATTTATAATAACTGTTCAGCAGGTCAACGCATCTACCGCGCTGACCATAAGAAAGTAATTCAGGAATGTTACAAACGCTTCCTTTCAGAATTTTAGTTCGTCCTTTTTCATGCTTCAAATGAATCATCTCATGCCTCAGCAGACGCTGGAATAAAAGCAGTTCCGTCTACCCCGGTCTTTTCCGCAAGAGCTGCAAAAACATTCTACAGGGAAGCTGTTAATTCAATCATCACTTTTTTCTCTGATCATTAACCCACTTTACCAGTTCATCTATTTTATCACAAATTTTTCTCGCACCATTCCTGAAGCGGACATTGTGTACATTTGGCATTACGCGCTGTACAGATCTCCCTTCCCAGATAAATCAGCTGAAAATTAATCCGGTTCCAGTGATCCTTGGGCAGAACCTTCATCAATTCCTGTTCCGTCTGCTGGGGGTTTTTCCCTTTTGCCCATCCCAGCCTATGGGAAATCCGAAATACATGGGTATCCACCGTAACCCCGGGAATCCCATAAGCATCCGCGAGAAAAAGCGTGGCCGTCTTTCTTCCCACGCCGGCCAGCTTCAGCACTTCTTCCAGCTTATCCGGAACTTTCCCGCCATAATCTTTTACAAGCTGTTCACAACATTTTTTCATGTTTTTCGCCTTATTTTTATAAAGCCCCACTGACCGGATATATTCCTCTATCTCTTCCACCGGGGCCTGTGCCACTTCCTCCGCCGTCCGGAATCTTCCAAACAGATCGGGAAGGGCCTCATCCACCTGTTTATCCGTGCTCTGGGCGCTGAGCATTATCGCTGTCAGCAGCTGCCAGTCCTGATTATGATAAAACCCGTCTTTTGTAGTACCATAAATCTTATCCAGAGTCTCCAATATATGCTGTAGCTTCTCTTTTTTTGTCATCGGTGTTTTCCCCCTGCTGACTGTTTTCTTCATCTGTGTTATCATGAAATAACGGGCTTCAGAATCTCCCGAAGCTCCCGTTGCTGCAAAATGGCTGCTATACTATTTATTATAACGGGAATGCCGGCAGGACGCAACTTGGAGGTTTTGCCGCACAGCGGATAGCTGGCGGCGGCATCTGCCCGCTTCCCTTCTTATGGAGAAAAAATATGGACGGTTTTTCCAACCTGAAACATGCCCTGCTTGCGGAGCAGGTCCAGGAACAAATCTATCAGTTTATACTAAACACCCCTCTGCCTGTCGGTGCGCGCCTTCCCAATGAATTTGAACTGGGCCGGAAATTCGGCGTGGGGCGAAGCACTGTCCGGGAGGCGGTAAAGCTGCTTGTTTCCCGTGGTATTCTGGAAGTGAGAAGAGGTTCGGGAACCTATGTAGTTTCAACCACTCCCGCAGACCTGGAGCCGCTGGGACTGAGAAAAGCAGAGGATAAAATGGCACTCGCCCTGGATTTGGCTTATGTACGGATTATACTGGAACCGGGAATTGCAGAAATGGCCGCCCTTAAAGCCCGTCCCGCAGACGTAGAAAAGCTGGACAGCCTGTGCCGCCTCATCGAAAGACGAATTGCCAGGGAAGAAAGCTACATTGACGAGGATATTGCTTTTCATACCTGCTTTGCAGAATGTTCCGGCAATATCGTGGTAAAGCAGCTCATTCCCATCATTGATACTGCCGTCCTGATGTTTGTCAATGTAACCCACCGCCGGCTAACCAAAGAAACCATCCAGACCCACCGCGCCATTACGGATGCCATTGCAGAACATGATTCCATCGGCGCCAAAACAGCGATGCCGATGCATATGATTTATAACCGGGATATGATAAAGCAATTGATAAAAGAACAGGAAGCTCCTGCCCTGGCCCACCCAAACCATAGGGATAAAGCAAAAGACATCTGATGATTTATATTTTGCTCCGCAAAACAAGGAGGAAAATCCCTCTGCTCGCCAGAGGGCTCGCATTTTGCTCCGCAAAACAAGGAGGAAAATCCCTCTGCTCGCCAGAGGGCTCGCATTTTGCTCCGCAAAACAAGGAGGGATTGACAAATGGAATTGAATAGTCAGCGGGTCAGGGCACTGGCCCCGGAAAACGATCCACTGAAAATCGGCATGGGTTGGACGGTTGAGGATCTTGATAAGCCGCAGATTCTTGTGGAAAGCACCTTCGGGGACAGCCATCCGGGAAGCGCGCATCTTAATCTTTTTGTGGGAGAAGCCATGAAAGGGATCCGGGATTCGGGCGGCAGGGGCGCGCGTTATTTTACGACGGATATCTGTGACGGAATCGCCCAGGGGCATGACGGAATTAACTATTCCCTCGCCCACCGGGATATGATTGCCAATATGATTGAAATACATGGCAATTCCACTGGTTTTGACGGCGGTGTATTCATCGCCAGCTGTGATAAATCCGTTCCGGCCTGTCTGATGGGGCTGGCAAGGCTTAATATGCCCTCCATCGTCATTACGGGGGGCGTCATGGAAGCCGGACCCGACCTGCTTACTCTGGAACAAATCGGCGCTTATTCCGCAATGTGCCAGCGCGGCGAAATTACTGAAGAAAAGCTTACCTATTATAAACAGAATGCATGCCCCTCCTGCGGCGCATGCTCCTTTATGGGAACCGCTTCCACCATGCAGATTATGGCGGAAGCGTTGGGATTGATGCTTCCCGGTTCAGCACTGATGCCCGCCACCTGCCCGGAGCTGAAGGAGATGGCCTATAAAGCAGGCAGACAGGTAATGGAACTGGTTAAAGCAGGGCTGAAGGTAAGTGATATAGTAACAATGGAAGCCTTTGAAAACGCGATCATGGTTCACGCGGCTATTTCCGGCTCCACCAATTCCCTGCTGCACATCCCGGCAATGGCCCATGAGCTCGGCATGGAAATCGATGCGGACACCTTTGACCGGATGCACCGCGGCGCCCACTATCTCCTGGATATCCGCCCCGCAGGCAAATGGCCCGCACAGTTTTTCTATTATGCAGGCGGCGTGCCTGCCGTCATGGAGGAAATAAAATCCATGCTTCATCTGGATGTCATGACGGTCACGGGAAAAACCCTGGGAGAAAACCTGGAGGAGCTGAAGCAGAACGGTTTCTATGAAAAATGCAGCGTATCCCTGGAAAAATGGGGGCTGAAGCGTACGGACGTCATACGCCCCTTTGATAATCCCATCGGTTCGGACGGAACCGTTGCCATTCTCCGCGGCAACCTCGCCCCGGAGGGCTCTGTTGTAAAACACTCCGCCGTACCTGCCGAAATGTTTCAGGCAGTTCTTAAAGCCCGCCCCTTTGACTGTGAGGAGGATGCCATCGCCGCTGTTTTATCCCGGAAAATCCGTCCCGGAGATGCGGTCTTTATCCGTTACGAAGGGCCTAAGGGAGCAGGGATGCCGGAAATGTTCTATACTACGGAAGCTATTTCTTCCGATCCGGGGCTTGGCAAATCCATTGCACTGATTACAGACGGCAGATTTTCAGGCGCCTCCAAAGGCCCTGCCATCGGCCATGTTTCTCCGGAAGCCGCTGACGGCGGACCGATTGCCCTTGTGGAAGAGGATGACCTGATACGTATTGACATTCCGGCCCGTGTGCTGGAGATCATCGGCGTCAAGGGCCGGGAGCTTCCTCCAGAGGAAATAGATAAAATTCTGGAAGAACGAAGAGCTAACCTGAAGCCCAGGGAGCCGAAATATAAAAAAGGAGTGCTGAAAATTTACTCCGAACATGCGGTTTCACCCATGAAGGGCGGCTACATGGAGTAAACCTCTCCGCTTAAGTTTACGGGCTGTCAAAAGGGAACCCCGGCCTTTCCGCCGCAGGTTCCCTTTTATATCAGTTCCATCCACATTTCTCACATTGCTCCCGCCATTTATACAGCTCTCCAACTGGCAGTCGAAAAATTCATCATCCACACAGTCCATGCCGAATACTTCAACAATCGTGTCCTGCAGGGCAAAATGGTAAAGTGCGATCAGATCATAAAATGCCGCCTCCTCCGGCATAAGTTCACTATATTTTAAATACGCAGGCAGAAAACGGGCAAACACCTCACGGGATTTCTCATAGCCGTTCTCCTGAAACTCAAAATAATCGGTCATATTACAGATTAATACCGGATCATACATGGGAAAACCTCTTCAACCCTGGGATACGCCTTTCGCGCTGTGAAATTTCCCCAGCAAAGCACCAATTGCCTCCGCATCCTGTTCTGTATCCACTTCTTTGCCTTCTATGAACTCATACAGAATATAAAGATGCTCTCCGTCTTCTTCACTCGT
Organism: Eisenbergiella porci; assembly: GCF_009696275.1. Lineage (GTDB taxonomy): Bacteria > Bacillota > Clostridia > Lachnospirales > Lachnospiraceae > Eisenbergiella > Eisenbergiella porci. Next base: position 45,829 of record NZ_VUMI01000022.1, on the reverse strand, counting down.
ATGGACACGAGGTGAGCCATCTCGGGTAAAAATAACCGGCGGCACGGAAAATCCCTGTTTCATCAGAAATACATGAATCTCCAGTGATTTATGCACCGTATCAAAAAACGCTGGTTTCGTAATCCGCAGGAAATACTTATCCCTGCCGGAAAATACAGCATAAGCCATACTGCCGCTGTCCCGTACAAACTCCAGACTGTCAAAACACACGGGATAATGCTCATTCAATATTTCCAGAATCTTTTCCTTCTCCATTTTTTTCCCTCTGTTCTTCTTATGAAAAATATATGGGAGAGGCCGTATCCTCCTGTATGTTCAACAGCATGGGCGGCAGCTATTTTCAGGGAATTTTTGAAAAGTGCGGCTATGCCTCCACCTTTGTAAGCCTGGAACAGCTTTGTTCCAACAGGGAAATGTATCTGCAGACGCTTATGGCCTATATTGACAAAGGCGTACCCGTCATTGCCATCACCCGTTTTGGCGGGGACGCTCCCTGGGGTATTTATGCAGGTTATGAGGAATACGGCAGAACCCTGCTTTATTTTTTGGGTGATAAAACGGAGCCTGAACGGATTCCCGCACAACAGGCAATCGATGAACAACAGACAGCGACCTATGCCGGCCAGGGCTGGCTGTTTATCGGTGAAAAGAAGCGCACAGTGGATTTGGCGCAGATCTACAGGAACATTATTATCGATATGCCCCGGCTGCTCACCGTAAAAACGGACGGGTTCTGTTTTGGCCCGGAAGCCTTCCGCGCCTGGGCTGAGAGCATAGAAAGCGGAAAATTCGACGCTATGAGCCTTGAAAGCTTTGAGGACGGCTGGGATTCCCATATCAGCAATATCTGCAACATGGCGACTAATGGCAGCTGTGTTTTTACCTTTCTGGACAGAGCGCGGGAACTGAATCCTGATTTTGCCTTCCTCGAGGATATCGGCAGACAGTACAGGCGCACGGCGGAACTGGAATAACGACAACGGAAATGATTTGGAAGCCCTGGGTGGAGGCTTTAATGTCACTCTCCCCAACCTCCAGGACAAAACCAGGCGCGGCAAAATTGCCGCAAAAATAAGGGAGGCCGCCGCATGTATGGATAAGGTACTTGAAATTCTGCACGCCAATCTGCCTGAACATCCGTAACAACTGACGCCTGCCAGCATCTTCTCTTGATTTTTCCCCCACTGCCCTTTACAATAAGAGAAAAGCGGCCCTTGAGCCACTTTTCTCCAAAGGAAACTGCTGCGTTCCTCCTTTTCCTCATGGAAGGAGTGAAAATGTGCAGTAAAGTGACGCTTATTACAGAAGATATGCTCGCAGGTGTTTATCATCGGATAAAAACCTGCCGGAAGTGTCGGAACAGGAGCCTTAATGCTTACAAAAAAGCAAAAAAATACGCTGCTTTACATTCTGTTTGTTTTTATTTTGTGCTCTGCCGCCATGGATTTCGAATTTCTCGTCCTGAAAACGGACGAAACCTTCCTGGCGGAAAATATATTCTGCAAGCTCTTTGCCCTCCTCATGATTTATCTGTGTCTGGAAGACCGGAAACTCACCTGGAGAAGCATCGGCCTGCGCCGCAGCGGTATTACCAAAGGTATGATTCTGGGTTTTTCCATCGGTATTATTACCTTCACGGCCTCATATCTGGTGGAATTCATCCTACTTCTTATCCTTGGCAAATCTCCCAAGCCTGGTTTTTACCTCACCAGTTTTTCCCTGACCAACCGGACAGCCACCAAACTTACCGTCTCAGCGATCCTTATCTGCATTGCCGGAAATATCATAAATGTACTGGCGGAGGAAGGCCTTTTCAGAGGGCTTTTCTACAAGCTGGGCCGCCGCGCCCTTTCCGTAAAATACGCCAACCTGCTCCAGGCGCTGCTTTTTAGCATCTGGCATCTGATTACGGTTGTTGTATGGTACAGGCAGGGCAGCCTGACAATTCCCTCTGCGCTGCTTTTCGGTGCCGGCTATCTCCTCACCGCCGGTATCTCGGGCTTTGCATGGGGCCTGTGCGTCACGCTCACCGGTACTCTCTGGACAGGTATCTTCCAACATTTTTTTAATAATGTTATCGGAAGCTTCCTGCATGTGGTCACAGCTACAGGGACAGATGAGCTTCAGATATTCCGGCTTGCGCTGTCCAATGTGCTTTCCCTCCTTCTTGTCATACTGCTTGCAAAACACAAAAAACAGCCGGCCGGCCGCAGGCAGCGCAGCATGAAATCCATGCATTCCAACGCAGGGCAGCGCTCAAAATCTTCAATCCCCACTGCCGGAAAGGCATCAAAACCAGGACGGCGCAAACGGCGGGGCAATTAACCCCGATATAAGCCGCCGAAGCATAACCGCATACTGAAACATTCCCCCGGAAGCTGCCGCTTTTGCAGTCTTCCGGTTTTTTTATTACAAAATAGCATTGACATCCACAGATTACCTGCTATACTGTAATTACTACGACAGACATAGTACGACAGATGAAGTAGAAGAAAAAGTTCCCTTGGCCTGGCAGATTGTTTCCGCCGCCTGCGGAAGTTAAAAGGAGCTGATGAGTTGATAAGCAGTGATGTCATCCGCGGCTACAATGATACCTTCATTCTTTTCTTTCTGCTGGACGGCCCCTCTTACGGCTACGAGATTTCAAAGCATATCAGAGAGCAGTCCGATGGAAAATACATTATTAAAGAGACGACGCTGTACTCCGCCTTCACAAGGCTTGAGAAAAACGGTTATATTGAATCCTTTTCCGGGGATGAGACAAACGGAAAGCGCCGTACATACTACCGCATTACGGAAACCGGCCGGCGTTATTATGTGGAAAAGTGCGAAGAGTGGAAAGTAACCAAGGAAGTTGTTGAACAGTTCATACGTCTGTAAAGAAAGGAACCATATGGAAACGATTAGAATTTATCTGGAAAATATGTTTAGCAGATTACCCCGTACTCCTGAAATAATCAAACTGGAGAACGATATGCTCCGGACAATGGAAGATAAATACGAAGAATTAAAGATGGAAGGCAAATCGGAAAATGAAGCCATAGGAATCGTTATTTCCGAATTTGGGAATATTGATGAGCTTATTGATGAGCTGGGCCTGCTTTCCACAGCCGCAGAGAACGGCGTCGGCAACGGAAACGGCGGTTTCCGGGAAACAGGGAATTCTGGAGACGCCTCCGGCAGCCGTCAGGCGGAAGGCTTTGCGGACTATGACAGCGGGGATATTTACCTGTCCAGGGATCAGGTGGAACAGGTAATCTCCGATACGAGAAAATGCCACCGCATGATGGGCATCGGCATTGCCCTCTGCATTATCGGCCCTGCTTTTATGATACTTCTCGGCGGCATATTTTCACCTGACAGTCCCACCGCCGCCGGATTTATTCGTGATTTTTCCCGCCTTCACGGGCTGCTGACTCTGTTTCCCCTGTTTCTGGGCCTGGCCGTCGGGCTGAGTCTGATTATTTACGGAAGCAGCAGACTGGAGCAGTACAAGTTCCTGAAGCATTCCAACCTGATAGTAAGCCCTTCCCTCCAGTCGTTTATCATGAGTATGCAGGCTGATTTCCAGCCCCAATATGCCGTGATTACAACAATAGGCATTGTGCTGTGCGTGCTTTCTCCCTTTATCCTGATTATCATTTCCCAGATTGGTGAATCCACCTTCCTGGGCGAGGAAAACGGAGGGACCATCGGGGTTTTCTTCATGCTTCTCTTTATTGCCATCGCCGTATATCTCTTTGTAACCTCCAACGGCGAAGAAGAAATTTATAAAATTCTGCTGCAGGAAAAGAAACGGAAGGCGGAAAAAAAGGAAGAACACTTCACCCATTCCTCAAATAGCACAGCAAAGACGATATCCCTGATCCTTTCCGTCTACTGGCCCCTTGTCACCTGCTTTTATTTTGTATGGAGCTTCTTTATCGGCTCCTGGTCAACCAGCTGGCTCATCTGGATTCTGGCCTCCGTTGTCAGGAATGTCCTCAGCTCCGTCCTGAAGGATCTGGAACCGGAAAAGAAAAAGAAAGAAAAAAAGAAGGAAGCGTAGCCTGCGCTTCCTTCCTTTTACTGCAACGGCGTTTCCAGATTAATTTTATGCCGCCTATTTACCGGCTCTTTTTATGCCGCCGGTTTTTCTATAACAAATTCCTGGACTCCCATGAATCCGGGCGATACCTCATATTTTTCAAAGCAGACTACCGGGTTGCCATCGGCATTGATATAAAAATTTGTATTCTCATCTACCGTTTTAAATCCGTCAATTGCCGACACATCATCCTCCAGCTGCTTGCCGATTCCCCAGTAAACCACGTTTTCATCCGCCGCCGACCGTTCCTCCATCTGGCGCAGGATGCTTTCATTGGCGATTTCCACGTAATTATCACCGAGAAGATCCCGAAGGGTAAGCTCACGGTTCGAAGCCAGATCCAGGTTGTAATAATAACGCACCCCATAGGCCGCTACCCATGCCTCATCCGTGGTCAGCACCATGGAAAGGATATTTCCCTCCTGATACTTCACCTCGTAATCCACATTGACGGCAATATCACGGTTGCCCCATTCCTCCTCAGTTCCTCCGGTAGCAAAAAATGCATCCTTATATTCCGCGAACTTCTGCTTTGCTTCCGCCACATAATTATCCACTATGGACTGGATTTCGGCATTGATATCCCCTATAAAGGTTTCCTTCTGCTCTTCCGTGCTTCCTGCCAGCCCCTCTTCCACCTGGCTTTCAGGCTGGCCTTCCAGCTGGATTTCCGGAACCTTTACCGTAATATCATGTCCTTCATCCTTCTCATGGTAGGAACGGATGGTCAGAACCTTTGCCAGGGAACCGATAACGGGAAGCTCACTCATTTCCCTTGCAAACACTTCACTTGTGTTGAGACCGATTGTCATGCAGACGAGCAGCGCTGCCGCGGCTGTACCGCAATACCTGAAGATCCTTACGGTATTGCGCGAACGATGCTTTTTTAACGATTTCTCCTTATCCATGGAATGGATGGCATTGTTCACCACATCGTTCAATTCTGCCGGGATTTCTATATTATCATAAACTTTTTTTCCATCTTCAGGCTTTCTCATAATTTATCTCCTCCAAACTTTTTTCCAGTTTTTTAAGAGCCGCATACAATCGTGATTTTACGGTACTCAGATTCGTTTTCGTTACCTCGGAAATTTCCTGAAGGCTCAGCTCCTCGTAGAAACGAAGTACGACTACCGTTTTCATTTCCGGCGGAAGCTTCTGTATTTGTTCGTAGACTTCTCCTGATCCTGCGTCAGCCTTCAAAAAGCCCTCTTCCTGGTATGGCTCTTCTCTTATCTCCGATGGTTCCGTACTGATTTCTTTTTTATGCCTGCGCAGATACTGCAGCGCTTCATTTACTACAATACGGTAAAACCACGTCTTCATTGCAGCCGGGTTTCTGAGTCCCCAGCATTTCTCCAGCGCCTGGCATATGGAATTCTGAACCACATCCAAAGCGCTGTCCCTGTCCTGCACATAACTATAGGCCAGCCGATAAAACTTTTCCTGGTTTTCCAGGATATAAGCCACTGTCATGTCATAAATATCCTGCCTCATTTTAATCCTCCTCCTACTTGTTTTACGGAGCAAAATGCGAGTTTCCCTGGCGAACAGGGGATTTTCCTCCTGTATGCGGGTATTCATCCTGAGCGGATTACCCTTTCAGTATGGAAAAGCCAGGCTGTTATCGGCCGCTTTTCCGAATGGTCCGTTGTCCAACGTTTCCTTTCATACTATAGATGTACAGGTTTGGATAAAAGTTTGAAAAATAAATTATTTTTTGAAGGCAATAATTTTTTGTTCTGTCTCCTTCACGGATTCCTCCTGGAGCTTTTCCAGTATGGGAAAGCCTTTGACGCTTTCGGCCGCATATGTTTTCTGCAGCTCATATTCCAGCGGCAGCCACGTACTGATATCACTTTGATTATGCTGGATTACTGCTTCCAGCTTGTCTAACGCCTTATAGACCCTGGCCTCCTTTGTCTGCAGCGCTTCCATTTCTTCAAACATTGCATGCAGCTCCTGATACAAAGGCTCCGGCAGCTCCCGGAGCAGTCCGTCCATCGCCAGCTTTTCTATTTCCTCATGCTCCTCCGTTTTTTCAAAGGTAGGAATATCCCCTGTTACGGCCTCGCCCAGATCATGCACAAGGCACATCCGGATAACCCGGTCAATGTTGATCTCCCCCAGCTCATCCTTCAGCAGGAAGGCCATAAGCGCCAGCCGCCAGCTGTGGGCAGCCACATTTTCAACAACTCCGTCCGACGTTACGCAGTGCCTTGGCACTGACTTCAGTTTTTCCGCTTTCCCCAGAAAATTAATTAATTCCTTAGCTTCCATACTCTCTTCCTTTCTTTTTATACCCGGCCTTTTCTTTCCTGAAAGGCTCCGGAGTAAATTCCTGTCCGTCACAGAAGCGCCGGACACACGGCAGTCCGGACTGCCAGTGCAAGTGGTACCGGACACACGGCTGATCCTCAAATCTAAAAGTAACCGTACCCTTCCAAAGAGTACGGTTACCATTATAATGCTTATGTACTTAAAAATGTAACTGTAAGGGTACAAAGTAATTATTTATTAAGAATATTTTAAATATTCTTAACGGTTCACCACTATCACGCTTATTAGCAATCTCCCTTTCATAACAGTTAAGATGTCTGAGCCGCCGCATCACTTACGCTCCGGACCGCCCTGCCTGCCAGATATCTTGACAAATTAAAGCTCCTGATTCCCATTCTATCCGCTTTGTCCTGCATCCTACTGAAATAACTCTGCATGGCCGTGGAATTTTCCGTCAGGTAAGCATAATTCTCCGGCTTCGTCAGCACCGGCGCAGCGTCTGCGGAAAGATGGCTCAGATAATTGAAATCCCTGTAACTGTTCTCCGCCTGCTCCGCCGCGTTCCCTTCCAAATTCACATATTGGATGTTATATCTTGCAATCCAGTAATCCGGCTTTGCAAAAGCAAGCACCAGATAGAAAACCGTCACCACCATCATACAGTACCGAAACAGCCGGAAATCCGGGCGGAAAATAGTAACGATAATCCCCGCCAGCACAAAAGCCGTCACCGCCAGCGCCCATAATACAATAATCCTCAGAAAGGTAAGCTGGCAAATCCTGATATACAGAATCATACGATATGCACTGGAAGCCACCATAATATAGGTACAAAGGGAAATTACGGTGAGAATGGCCTTCAGCACCCTGCTCTCCCTGAAAAAGCCCAGACATACCAGCACAATGACCAGATTGATCAGACATACCGCCAGCAGCTGGAAAAAACCCTGCCTTGCGTAGGATGAATACGTATATCCTTCAGGCAGCTTCATCTGCCCCATAAAGAGATATACAATCTGAATCATGCTGAACACCAGATACAAAGCCGCCAGCACCGAGGTAAAGGTAATCGCCAGCACCGGCTCCTGATTCCGGTTTTTCTTACACTCCTCCTTAATAACCCTGCTGTTCAGCATGGCAATAAAACAATAGGAACCAAGGAAGCCGAAGGCCAGCATACACAGGATGCACAGAATACTCAGGATATTAATGTGACGGAAAACCCGGACAAACAGATCCCTGAACACTGCGTCCGCGCTTACAAGAAGAGCCAGGATTAACAGCGTCAGAGGCACTGCCACCAGTATTCCCAAAGCCACATACCGGCCCTTTCCATCCTTTTTCCCCTCCTGGACAGCCTTTACCCGCCATGCGGCACCGTCGCTGAAGGGCCGCCCCAGACAGGCCACCGTTTCCAGCAGACACTGGCCTATGGCAAGCAGAAATTTGGAAAAATTCCATTTGCTGTCATCTAAATACTGATGAAGCATCAGGCTGATGGTGAGAAGAAAAAGTCCTGTTTTTGTAAAGAGCTGTATGCTCAGATTGTCTGTGAGGAAAACGGATACGCCCAGCAGGAGCATGCTCACAACGGTGAAGGTACTGTCTTTTTTCAATGGAACCCCTGATCTTCTGGTACATAAGCCAAAATAGATAAGGGTTCCTGCGACGAAAAAAGGGTAGGTGATCCCCGATGCATTTTTATACAGACAGAATGTATAAAACAGGGCATACACCGCGCCGGCCCATCCGAAAAAAGGAAAATTCCGGCGCATAACAGCCGTGCGCCGCTCTTCCTCCAGCCGTTGTTCTTCCATCCTGAGCTCCTCCGCCCTCCGGCGTTCCTCCTCCGCTCTCCGGCGCTGCTCATCTTCCGCCATCCTCCGGTTGTTTTCTTCCATATAGTTTCCGTTTACCATGTCCATTCTTCCATAATCCATTCTGCTCCGGCTCCTTTCAAAGATCTTTCGGCTCAATTGCCCCATCCTCTTCCTCATCCTCCACATACTGCAGAATATCACCGGGCTGACAGTCCAGCGCCTTGCAGATGGAATTGAGAGTGGACAGACGTACCGCTTTTGCCTTGTTATTTTTCAAAATTGACAGGTTGGCAAGAGTGATATCCACCTCTCCCGCCAGCTCCGTCAGGCCCTTTTTCCGTTTGGCCATCATAACATCCAGATTAATAATTATCGCCATCTTCCACCTCCTAAATTGTCAGGTCATTTTCCAGCTTATAGGCCACCGCCCGGTCAAAAACCTGGCTCAGCACTTTGCTGAACAGCCCCGCAATCACAAATACGAGGATAACGATCATCACCGCCGGTGTCAGATACAACAGCAGCCTTCCTGCGGTGACAAGGGCGATCAGGAAGCTGTAGGTCCCCATCCTGTTCAGGCTTTTCACATTTGCCTCCACAAAACAGTCGTTGGCAAGCACCGTACGGAACATATTCCGCAGTTCATACAATATCAGCTCCGCCAGCACGCCGGAAATCGCAAATAATATCACCAGATGAATATAAAACTGTTCAAAATAGGAATTGAAATACCCGTAAATCTTCACGGAAACCGGCAGCGTCACCGTTACCGCAATCCCTGCAAAAAACATAAAATCCAAAAGCCCCTTTGTAAAACGTGTGAGTGTATTTCCCTTCATCCCTTCCTGTCCTCCTGCAATCATTAAATAAACCTTTCAACCACATACAGCCTTGCGGCTTCACCATCAAACAGAAAATATACGCAGGATTCATCCTGCTTCTTATCCTTCCCCATATCGGTAACCGATTCAAAATCCCGATACCATTCCTTCTTCCCGTCCAGCCCGTCAAGAATCTCCACAATCCGCTTCCTGTCGGCATCCTGCAGTCCTTCTGCGTTCCCCCATACGGGAACCTCCTTCCCCTCCCGGTATTCAAATACATGATACCGCTCTCCATCCCCATGAAAGCTGGGCCCGCTGTCAATCTCATAAACCTCCACACACCCTGCTGGTAGAGAAAGCCCCCAGTTATTCCTGATAACCTTCAGATAAGAATTCCTCCCCGCCGCCCGCTGTATCATTGGAAGCCCTGCTGCCAGGACAACCGCAATAACTACTGCAATCACTGAAATCAGTTTCTTCTTTTTACTTTTCATTGTCCATTCTCCTTTGCAGCGGTACAGCAGCCCATAAAGTTTCCTGTTTCTCCCATGTATCTCATCCCTTTTCCATAAAATAACACCATGCGCATTGAAAGTCAATATGTTTTTATTGTTTTACAATAAATATTTATTAAGTCAAGGAAAGTACATTCAAAATATTATATTTATTTATTTGACTTTCCGGCAAATTAATGGTAAACTAATATAGAGGCAGTTCCGGGTGAATAGCTGCCGCACCGATAAATGAATTCAGGTAAAAGTCACTTAATTAAAGTGGCTTTTTCTTTTTATAAGCAACAAGTCAGGAAGACGTACCTGTGCGTGCATCTGACGACTGCCTTGAATATCAGATATTCCAGTATTCAGGATAAATACCCGGTTATTTACAGCCTGATATCTGGCTTCAGGCGCAATGGATACACGGAAGGCCTCCCGCTATCCGGAAAGAGGTGGTTTTATGGCAATACAACGAGTTCTGATAGGTTGCCCCATACGTGAAAAAAGCAGTATTCTCCGGGCATTTCTGATTTCCCTGAAAAGTCTGCTTCACAAAGATTTTCTTATTGATTATGTTTTTGTTGATGATAACGAAAAAGAAACTTCCAGACAGCTTCTGTCTGCTTTCAAAAGAGATGGCTCCTCAGTTATGGTTTTACCCGCAGTAAAAGGGAAAACCGAAACGAGTGAGATAACAGATATAAGAGATGAAACCAGGCTGGTACGCGTGGCCGGATACCGCAACCGAATTATCCGTTACGCCCTGCAGCACGATTACGATAGACTTTTCCTTGTGGACTCGGACCTGATACTCCATCCGCAGCTCCTGGAATATCTGCGCGCTTCCGGGAAAAGGCTGTTTCCGAGCTGTTCTGGATAAAGAACCGCCTTGGCACGCTCTCCCGCCCCAACGCATGAATCATGGAAAAAAGGGCTTTGGATTCAGACAGCCGCAATGCCGCCTGATCCGCGGCTGCTCTTCTCACAGATTCCCTTTTTAATCCCTCCGTATATCACAGGCCCCCGGCGTAGCAATTCCCAGCCGGCGTCCATATTCAATTATAGTCCCTGCAAACATATCAATTTCCATCCGTTTACCTGCCTCCAGATCCTGCAATGTGGACGGCTTGATCTGAAATGGAAGCGCCATCAGCGTTGATTCCTGCCTGTCCATATCCTCTTTCCCCAAATCCACTCCCAGCTTTGGATCATAGCTGGTACATCCATCCTTCATCACAACGGAAACCCGCATATAAGAATAAAGCACTTTGCCCTCCCCATACGCCTCTATTACCCGCTGCTCACTGTCCACACCATTCAGCACCGAGAGAATCACCGTATTCTCTCCCACCTGGTTCCGGATATCCTCAATTGCCTGATCCAGCCCATACCCCTTCACGGCAATAATCACCAAATCCGCAGGCTCAACCACAGGAAAATACCGGCGCGTACCATTTATTACAATTCCATTTTCCTCCAGCCGCTTCTTCCTATCCCCTCCGGCAATCACCCTGAACTTCTCTCCGAACTCCTCATAAAGCCTGGGTGCGAAATACGCTCCCATAGCCCCCAGACCAATCAATATTCCTGCCAAAGCTTATGTCAAACGCCTTTTTTATTCCCTGCCCACACCAATAAAATACATAAATCTGACTAAGATAATACATTTTTTTCCGGCCGCCCTTATTGTAATATCAGGCTGAGGGACCTACTTGGGAAAGCCGCGCCAAACGCGGAGAATGGGGTATTTTATGAGCAAACTTATACTTGATTTCAACTGGCTGCTGGGACACCTGCGCCGCATCTACTTTATGGCTCTGCCCGAAAACGAAGAAGACTACGAAAAAAGCCGCGGCTACTACATAGCGGGGGATTCCGCCACACAAACCATAGCCCAGCTGGCAGGCGGAACCTTCCTCGTCTCCTTAATGCTCTCCGTCAACATCCCGGATGCCGCCATTGGGGTCATCACCTCCATGGCGAGCTTTGCTGCCCTTTTTCAGCTCTTCACCATGCAGAAAATCAACCGACTCAAAAAAAGGAAGCTCTTTGTCTCCCTCTGCGTCCTCCAAAAACTCTTCCTCGCCCTGATTTTCTTCATCCCCCTCATGTCCCTGGAAAACCACGCCGCACAATTCCTCATCATTACAGGCTACTTTTTTGCCCAGGCCTGCACACAGATCGGCACCCCCGCCACCCAGGACTGGATCGCCACCCTCGTCCCCATGGAATTACGCGGCCGCTACTTCTCCCGCAAAGACGCCATCGCCGTATTCGTCACCGTTACCACCATGCTCCTTGCAGGCGTTATCATGGACAAAACAGCCGGACCGCTCCAACACATCGGCTTTCTCATCAACGGCAGCCTCATCCTCATCCTGGTAATCCTTAATTTCTGGGCCTTCAGCTGCATGAAAGAGCCCCGCCATGCCCGCCTCAACGCCTTCGGCCAGGAAATGCACGGCCACCTTGCCAGAAAAAACAAACAAGACGCCCCTGCCAGACAAAAAGGCGTCCTGAAAACAGAAATCCTCGAAGCCTTCCGCAATCCCGACTTCCGCAAGGCCTTCTGGACCAATATCCTGTGGCTTACCGCCTTTTACGTCTCCTCCCCCTTCAACACCAGCTACCAGATAAAAGACCTCAGCCTCCCATTCACCTTCATCATGGTAGTGGGCTTCTTCGGCAACCTCATAAGAATTGCCATCACCCCCATGGTAGGCCGCATGGGAGACCGCTACGGCATGGCCTGCATATACAAATACTCCCTCGTCGGCATACTCCTCAACTTTGCCTTCATGGCCCTCTCCGTCCCCTCCAACGCCTACCCCATGACCATTGCCGCCACCATCTTCTCGGCAATAGGCTGGAGCTTTGCGGGCATCGGCCTCTTCGGCATACAGCTTGAACTCATAAACGAGGAAAAAAGAACCCTCCAGCTCTCCATCCTCTCATCCATCGGAGGCGTTTACGGCTTCCTCGTCTCCTTCCTCGCCGGCCGTCTCCTCTCCCACCTCCAACACACCCCCCTAATCCTGGCCGGCCGCCCCCTCTACGCCCAACAAATCACCAACACCCTGGGCGTCCTCTTCCTCACCGCCCTCATCCTCTACACCAAATTCGTCGTCCAAAAAAGAGAAACCCAACTCCACCCCTAACCCCTCCCCAACTCCACCGCCCTTATCTCTTGCCCTTTGCCTTTATTCCTTGTCCTTAAAAACCTACCCCAGGAGGCCGCCGCCTCCACTACATAAGGCGGATGTGTTGGATGGCTCCGCTCTCCTGGAAAATCTCCCATTCAGCGATATTCACCGCATGATCCCCAATCCGTTCCAGATACTTGGCAATCATCAGCACATCCACACAGGCATCGATATTATCCACACCCTCCTGAAGCATATGAACCAGATCATCCTTCACCTTGGCAAAAAGCTCATCCACCACATCATCATGCCGGATCACCTCATCCGCGGCCCTGCTGTCACGGTTTACAAAAGCACGTACCGCATCATGCACGATTTCCTTAGCCACCTGCAGCATACCCGTAATATGCCTGGAATAAGCATCCAGATCACAATCCCGCAGACGAAGCATCAGCTCCGCAATATCCGCAGTCTGATCCCCAATCCGCTCAATATCCGTTACTACCTTCAGGGCCGCGGATATCATCCGCAGATCCCCTGCAATCGGCTGCTGCCTGGTAATCAGGGAAAGACACTGTGATTCAATGCTTCTTTCCATATCATTGATCACCCGATCTCCCCTGATAATCTGCTGCTCCAGATCTGTATCCTTTTTTTCCACCGCAGTCAGCAGCAGATTAAAGGACTCCTCCACTGCCGCCCCCATTTCCGCTAGGCTTTTCCGCAGGCTGTTTAATTCCTCCAGATACATACTTCTCGTCGTCATAGCTTTAAACCTCACTCCTCTGCTCTGTTATCCGAAACGCCCCGTAATATAATCCTCAGTCCGTTTATCCTTTGGCCTTGCAAAAATATTGGACGTAATATCCTTTTCCACCACTTCCCCCACCAGGAAAAAAGCGGTTTCATCAGAAACCCTGGCAGCCTGCTGCATATTGTGGGTAACCACCACCACCGTATACTTTTTCTTGAGATCCTCCATTAAATCCTCGATTTTTAACGTGGAAATAGGATCCAGCGCCGATGTTGGCTCGTCCATAAGCAGCACCTCCGGCTGTACGGCAAGCGCCCTGGCGATACAGAGCCTTTGCTGCTGCCCTCCTGATAATCCCAGCGCGGACTTTTTCAGCCGATCCTTCACCTCATCAAAAATAGCAGCCCCTTTCAGGCTTTCTTCCACAATTTCATCCAGCCGCGCCTTACTCTTAATCCCATGAATCCTGGGACCATAGGCAATATTGTCGTAAATACTCATCGGAAACGGGTTGGGCTGCTGGAATACCATGCCCACTTTTTTACGAAGCAGGGTTGTATCCACCTTTTCATCATAAATATTCTCGCCGTCCAGCGTGACCTCTCCGTCAATTTTTACGCCGTCCACCAGATCATTCATGCGGTTCAGCGTCTTTAAAAAAGTGGATTTCCCGCATCCCGAGGGACCGATAAAAGCGGTAATGGCATTGGCGGTAATATCCATATCCACATCCTTCAGCGCATGGTTGGCGCCGTAATATAAATTCAGCTTTTTCGTACTTATTTTTGCATTATTCATTCTCATACCTCCGGCATATCACAGTCCTGCCTGCAATACTGCATCAATCAGTCTTTTATTCTCTTGTTTCCACATTGAACTTCCCGGACAGGTACTTTGTGAGCATATTGATAAGAAGCACCAGAACCAGAAGCACCACAGCGATTCCGAAGGCCTCTCCATACTGTGCCTTAGACATGCACAGATACAGCTGTATGGTAAGGGTGCCCCCTGATTCCAGGATTTTGGTAAGAAAGCCCATGCCGCTCTTTGGAAGAAGGAAACCGCTTCCCGCAGTGAACAAAAGCGCCGCCGACTCACCCACAATTCTGCCCACAGCCAGGATAATACCGGTTATAATACCCGGCATGGCGGAGGGCAGAAGAATGGTGCGTATCATATACCATCTGGCGGCCCCCATTCCCAACGCCCCGCTCCGATAGCTTTCCGGCACTGTTTTCAGCGCTTCCTGCGTGTTGCGGGTAATGAGAGGCAGCACCATAAGCGTCAATGTAAGGGCGCCCGTTATAATGGAATAGCCAAGGCCCAGAGTATTTCCGAAAAAAACCATGCCGAACAAGCCAAAAATTATTGAAGGGATGCCGGAAAGGATTTCCGTGGTAAACTCAATGGTACGCACCACTTTTCCCGGTTTGGCATATTCATTCAGATAAATGGCCGATCCCACGCCGATGGGTGTGGCAATAACCAGCGTAATAACAACAATATACAACGTATTTAACAGATTTCCCGCAATTCCGAAGGTTCCCTTCAGGCTGCTGGGAACTGTCGTCAAAAACTGCCAGCTGATGCTGGAAATCCCTTTTACAAAGGTATAACAGACAATTCCCGCCAGCAGGAGAATGGACAGGGAAGCCGCCGCATAAATTGCCGCAGTAATCACTATGTCAGAAACTCTGACCCTTTTTACCAGAATACTTTGATCCATAATTTATCTCCTCACATCCACAGAGTCCGCCGCCGATTATGCCTCTCCCTGAACTGCCGCGCCGGCCCTGTCTTTCTTTTCCCCTGCCGTCCCACAGCTTTTGCCCTCGCTTCTGCTTCTCGCCTCTTTTACCTTTTCGTGCGTATCCTTTGACTTCAGAAGCTTTGTCAGACACGTATTGATAAGCATGATAAAGGCAAATAAAACAAGCCCGATAGTAAACAGCACTTCCCTGTGAAGTCCTGAAGCATAGCCCATCTCACTGACAATTGCGGTGGTAAGAAAACGAACGGAATGAAAGGGCAGCGGAAAATTGACGGAGCTGCCGGAAACAAGCGTGATCGCCATGGCCTCGCCTATTGCGCGTCCCACACCCAGGACAACCGCCGTTATAATTCCCGATTTGGCCGCAGGAAGCATCACCCTGAAAATAGTCTGTATTTTGGAAGCGCCCAGGGCCAGGGAGGCGGATTTATATTGGGAAGGCACCGCCCGCAGGGCGGACTCGCTGATATTGATTACCGTAGGCAGTATCATAATGGCAAGCACAATGACAGCGGAGATCAGATTGGCGCCGCCTGTGAACTGATGTGTCTCTGAACCTTTGAAAACCGCAGTTTCCACCCGGTACATCAACGGGTTTAAAATCATGATTCCCAGCAGGCCGTAAATCACAGAGGGAACGCCAGCCAGCAGTTCAACCGCCGGTTTTACCACGGCAGCCAGCTTTTTCGGCGCTGCCTCCGCCAGAAAAACGGCGGTCAGCACACCTATAGGCACTCCGATTGCTATAGAAAACGCCGTCCCAACGATTGAAGTCAGAATAATATAAAGGATACCAAAACTTGGTTCCTTCGCCGTGGGCTTCCAGACCGTCCCGAACAGGATATCCTTAAGCCCCACCTTAAACAGGGCCGGTGTCCCATTGATCAACATATATAAAGTAATGGAGAAAACAGCCAGAACGGCAAAAAAAGCGCAAACAGTAAATATGATTTGGGCAGCCTTTTCCACTGCATTTTTGGAATGCCTGCCCCTTACAATTGAAAAAGCCATTTTCATAATATATGTTCCTTTATCCCCGCAGAGGCCCTGTTTTTCACAGGGCCCCAAACTTGCACTATTCAGTTTCAAAAGCTTACTCTGCGACAATCAGGCCGACACTCTCAATCAGGGCCTTTCCTTCGTCAGAGGCCAGGTAATCAAACAGCGCCTGTACCGTCTCGTTCTGTTCGGAAATCTCACCCTTTGTAGCCATTACAAAAGGCCTGCTCAGCAGATAGCTGCCTCCCTTGATGTTTTCCACCGTAGGCTCCACTTCATCAATGGAAAGCGTTTTAACGGTATCATCAATTACATCCAGGGATACATAACCGATTGCCCCGGGTGTCGCCGCAACCTTTGCCATCACCGCGCCTGTGCTGTCCAGCTCGTTTGCATAAGCACACTGGTCTTCGATTTCCAGCAGCTCTTCAAAAGCGCCTCTGGTGCCTGATCCGGCTTCCCTGCCTACCACTACAATTGCCTGATCCGCACCGCCTGCATCCTTCCAGTTCTTGATTTCACCGGTATAAATTCCGGAAAGCTGTTCCCTGGTAAGGCCTGAAGCTGTGTTTGCAGGATCGGTAACCACGGCGATTCCGTCGATGGCTACAATATTTTCAGCCACGCCGCCTGCCTTTTCTTCCTCCGTCAGATTTCTGGAGGCATTTCCAATATCAACGCTTCCTGCGGCAACGGCCTCCACACCTGCGCCGGATCCCGTAAACTCAGCAGTTACGGTAACACCGGGATACTTTGCCATAAAGCTTTCAGCCAGCGCATTGGAAAGCTTCTCCATGGAGGTGGAGCCTGCCATGGAAATACTGCCGCTCAGGTCGGCGCTTGCAGATGCCGCTTCCGATGCTGTTTCTGATGCCGCTTCGCCGGAGGCCGTTTCACTTCCGGCCGCCGTATCCGTGCCCGTGCCGGCCATCTCCGATGCCGCCTGGGAAGAAGCAGCTCCGTTATCCGCTGTTGTTGTTTCCGTAGTGCCGCAGCCAGCCAGCGCCGCCATGGCAAGTACCGCTGCCGCTACAATTGCTGTAATTTTCTTTTTCATAATATTTTTCTCCTTTACATCTGTTTCTTTCTCTTGTCTGCAATAGCAATGATAACTGTTTCACAAAAAAGAAAAAAGCAAAGTAAGGTTATGAGTTTGTAAGTTCTTTGTAAAGCACCGCTTGACTTTTGCTAGAATCATGCTAATATAAAAACAGTTAGTTCTAAAAGGAACTAACTGTTTTCGTTCACTCTGTTAACCGGGAAGCTTTCCCTTTTTATTTATAAAGAGAGAATCCATATGAATACCATTATTGATTATCTTCTCACCGGAAGAAGCCTGAAGAGGGCATATAACAAATTTCTCAGCAAGACCAGCAATGTCTACGGCCTGAGCGGGATGGAAACAAACGTCCTTCTTTTCCTGTACAATAATCCGGGCTACGACACAGCGTCTGATATTGTGGAGCTGCGTTCCTTCCCCAAATCAAATGTATCCAAGGCTGTGGAATCCCTGAGCGCCAGAGGCTATCTGGAAAGCATCGTGGATAAAGAGGATCGCAGAATCCTCCATCTGCGGATCCGCCCGGCAGCTCTTGATGCCGTAAAGGCGGCCAGACAGAGCCAGGAGAACTTCCTCCGTTTTATATACAAGGGGATCGACCCGGAGGAGCTGAAGGTCGTTGACCACGTTCTTTCCGTCATATCACATAACCTGAAGGAGACATAATAACATGATTGCAAAAATTATCGTATGTATCATCGCCGGCCTGGGAGCCGGTATCGGAACCGGATTTGCCGGCATGTCCGCGGCTGCGGTCATTTCCCCCATGCTCATCACCTTCCTGGGCTTTCCTGCCTATGAAGCGGTAGGCATCGCCCTGGCATCCGATGTCCTGGCATCGGCAATTTCCGCCTACACCTATGGAAAACACAAAAACCTGGATATTAAAAACGGTATCATCATGCTGATATCCGTACTGGTCTTCACCCTCGTGGGAAGCTTCATTGCATCCAGGGTCCCCAACCGTTCCATGGGCAGCTTTTCCGTCATTATGACCCTGCTTCTTGGTATTAAATTCCTGGTAAAGCCCGTTATGACCACCAAAGAAAACCAGGCCGACAAGGATCTGAAAACCAAAGTCATCCAGTCAATCCTGTGCGGAATGCTCATCGGCTTTATCTGCGGCTTTATCGGCGCAGGCGGCGGCATGATGATGCTTCTCATCCTCACCAGCGTACTTGGCTATGAGCTGAAAACCGCTGTGGGAACCAGCGTTTTTATCATGACCTTTACAGCCTTTACCGGCGCGCTGTCCCATTTTACCATCGGCGGCATGCCCGACATCCCTGCCCTGATTCTGTGTATTCTGTTCACACTCCTGGGCGCCCGCCTGGCCGCCCTGTTTGCCAACAAGGCCTCCGCCAAAACGCTGAACCGGGCCACCGGCGCAGTACTGACCGGCCTAGGAGCCATTATGGTAGTGATGAACTTCCTGTAATGTCAAAGTCCTGTGATATTAGAAGGCAAGGATACCCAGATGCTCCAGCAGAATCTTCGTTCCCATGAGAATTAAGATGATTCCGCCTGCCAGCTCTGCCTTGGCCTTGAATTTCGCGCCGAATACATTTCCTATTTTAATGCCCAGCACACTGAGGAAAAAGGTAATGGATCCGATAAAGGAAACCGCCGGTACGATATCCACGCTCAGAAATGCAAAGGTTATGCCTACAGCAAGCGCATCAATGCTGGTGGCAACTGCCAGGGGAACCATAGTTTTCACATCAAAGGAATCATTCTGCTCCTCCTGGGCGCACTTTTCACAGCCGCAGCCGGCGGAGCGGAAGGAATCCACCGCTTCCTTCACCATATTCAGCCCGATGAGACAAAGCAGGATGAACGCGACCCAGTGATCAATGCTCGTAATCAGAACCTTGAACTGTGTCCCCAGCACATAGCCAATCAGCGGCATGCCCGCCTGAAAGCCCCCGAAATACAATCCGGCGATAATGCCGTTTTTCCAGCTCATCTTTTTCATGGAAAGCCCTTTGCAGATCGACACTGCAAAGGCGTCCATGGACAATCCCACCGCAATTATAAACAATTCCCACAAATTCATCTGTCGTTCCTCCTGTAAAATAGGCAGCCCCCAATGGACTGTGCCCGTATGTCCGCCGGACGTAAAAAAAAGACCTATCTGCCGCCCGGCAAATAAGTCTCATTATTTAAAGTAAAGCCAGATAAGCTTCTTATCAGTATGTTGACTTCACTACACCATTCAGTGCTAACTACTCCCTTATCGTGAAATTCATCATAGCATTTTGATAAAATGATGTCAATAAACTTTTTCAAAAAACTCCCTTATTTCCGCTTTCTCAGCCTGCACAGAGCCCTGAATCATCGGATTCTTCCCTCCGCCCCTGCCGTTCAGCTCCCGGTTCAGATCTTTTCCCAATGCCGCCGCATCCTTTTGCCGGCTGCAGACCACATATTTATAGCCTTCCCCATCACTGCCGGAAAAGACAGCCGCAAGGCCCGTCCGTTCTGAAAGCATATCCGCAAGCTTCCTTATTTCCACTGCATTCAGCCCGTCCTCGAAAATTACTGTTTTTTCCTGGCCTTCAGGTATTTCCTTTACCATCATTTCAAACAGCCTTTGCTTCAGCCCATTATTCTGAAGCCTCAGCTCCTGCATCAGCTCCTGCTGCTTTTGAACCGCCGCCGCGGTTTCCTCCGGTTTTACGGAAAGCAGGGCCGATATGGCTTTTACATTTCTGTGCTTTTCCTCATAATCCTCCAGCGCCCTCCAACCGATCTCAAGCGTAAGCCGGATTCCTGTTTTGTAATGCTCCGAGGAGGTAACCTTAATCGGCCCGATTTCCCCGGTCCGTTTTACATGGGTCCCGCAGCAAGCGCATACGTCTGCTCCCGGCACCGTCACGATACGCACCGCCCCGTCAATTTCCTTTTTACTCCGGTATTCCAGCGTCTCCAGTTCCCGGGCGCAGGGGTATTCCGCCAGAATCCTTTCATTGGTCAGAACCACGGTATTGGCCTGCTTCTCCGCCTCCGCAATCTCCTCCTCCGTAAGCAGTCCGCTGAAATCCACAGTGACAAAATCCTTCCCCATGTGAAAGCCGATATTGTCATAGCCATGAAGCCTGTGCACAATCCCGGAGAAAATATGCTCCCCGGAATGCTGCTGCATGTGAAGGAAGCGGCGCTCCCAGTCTATCCTGCCGTGAACCAGGCTGCCTGGTTTCAGGGACTGTGAGCAGATATGAAGCACATAATCCTTCTTATCCCTCACATCCGTCACCCGGACATCATTCAGGAAACCCTGATCCGCAGGCTGTCCGCCGCCCTCCGGGAAAAAAGCGGTTTCATCCAGAACCACCTCATAGCCATTCTTACCCTCTTCACAGCTTAAAACCCTGGCGTCAAACTCCCTGATATAAGAATTCTCATCATATAATCTCTTGGTAAACATGTCTTACTTCCCTTTCTGCCCGCAGCTGGTTATTGCTTAAAATTCGCTGTTTTATATTTGCTGGCTTCCTATTTGCCAGCTTTATGTTTCCAGCCTATATTTCCAGCGCATTCCTGAAAAACCGCACGATCCCTTCACTCTTCTCAAAAATACTCTGCTGCCCCTCAAGCTGTGTAAAATACTTTCCGTTATCCACATCCACCGAAATCGGATCCAGCGGAAATCCCTCTTCCTTCTGCTGCACCGGCTTGTCCACCAGATAAAATCTGACTCCGCTGATATCCGGCCCGTAATGCTCATACCGCCTGTTTTCATCCAGAATCAGACAGATAGCATTTCTGTATTCCGCCATACACCTGCCTCCCAGCCTGTGGGCGATCCCCGCATAATAGGCCGTCATTTCCGCATCACTGAGACGCCGGCCGCCCACATTACGCACATGAACCCCCGGCTGCTCCTCCTCCGGCAGGCCTTCTATATACATGCCGCTGTCACAGGAGAACACAGGCATTTTAAAAATGCTGTAATAAAATTCCGCCTTCTGCCTTGCATTTTCCAGCGGAGTCCTGCCCGTTTCCTCCGGCTCTTCCTGTATGGCCGGCAGATCCCTGAGACTGAGCAGTTCCACATCCAGTTCCTTCAAAGCTTCCTTCATCATGGAAAACTTTCCCGGATTCCCGGTTCCGTAAATCAGCTTCAAAACGCTTCCCGCCTTTCCAAAAATACTTTTTTCAGGTACTCTTCCATTCCTAAAGTTCTATATAAAAGCAGCCCGGCTGCATCTTCCAGCCGGACTGCCTTCTAAGCCAAAGTCAGATACACGCGGCGGCGGATTATGGATGCGACGCCTGTTCACAACCGTCTTACCCGCCGCCCGCTGTACTACTCCGGCCGGGGAAGGACTCTCTGTCCTTCCTATTTTACGCTTTCGCTCTGCTTTCTGTCTACCATTCTTTTTTCAAATCCTGCTCAGACAGCCCGTAATGCTCCAGGAATTCCCGGAGGTCGCTGTCCTCCCGGATATACATCACTTCCTCCACATGCCCCGTCTGTCTGTCCCGGAAGCACGCAACCCGTTCTCCCGTACAGATGCTGCACCGCAGCACCGGGATCTGGTTTATCCGGTCAAAGGACGGATACCCTGCGGCAGACTTCTTTTTCCGTGAAAACATATGCTTCATCCCCTATTCGGCAGCATAATTCAGCCTCACCGTAATCATGGCATTCTTATATCTGGAACTGGTATCAAAGGCTCCGTCATAGCTGTATTCCCCGGATCCGGAATTCTTGGCTGTAATCTGGAAAACTCCCAGGTTCGCGCTGAGCAGGGCGCCCGTCCTGCTGCCAGTGCCTGCCGCCATGATATCGATCCTCTGCTTTGCATTATCAGTTGCCTTCTCAATAAGCTCCAGCTTCACCTCGTCCAGCTTGGTACAATAATATTCCGGAGAATTGGAGACAAACTCCACACCCGATTCAATCAGCTTGGTAATATCCCTGGAGATATTCTCCACCTTATCAATATCCTCTGAAGTAACGGACAGGCTCTGATAGAGATCATAACCATCCGGATAATCTCTTATATAGTTCCCGTTTTCGTCATATTCCGTACGGTAACGCTGGGAAATATCCACGGAACTGAAAACCAGCTCCTCTTCCGAAACCCCGTTTTCCAGCAGATACTGCCTGACTACCTCCGCGTCCTTCTTAATAATGGCGTAGGCATCCTTGGGCGTGGCGCCGTAAGCGGAAAAGCTCCCTCTCCAGACCACCAGATCAGATTCGAAATCAATGCTCGCCGAACCGGTAGCCGTCAGCCCGCCGGCTCCGGAGGTCTTTTTATAGTCCACAATGCTCCCTGAAAAAATAACCACACACACGATGGCCGTAATTCCTGCAATCAGTGCAATAATCACCGATTTCCATTCACCGGCCCCGCCTTTGCGGTTCCCGCCGCGTTCATCCATTTCTTTTTTCCCATCCATAGACCAACCTCCCTCTTCCTGTTTTCCATTATTATCATTATCCATTATATTTTCAGTATAACAACAGCCCTGTAAAAAACAAGGAAGATTTTCTTAATTTAGCGATTCCTGCGCCATTGCCGGGAAGGTCGTTGATCTATACATGGATTACCGCGTATAAATAGGAATCCTGGATACATCCGTTTTTGAAAATACTTTTCCGTTTGATACCCTCCAGCTCAAAACCGGCCTTTTCCAGAACACCCCTGGAAGCCAGATTGGTGGAAAATGGCTCCGCATAAATCCTCACAAGCTTATAACGGCGAAACGCCTCTTCACACATCAGCTGCACCGCCTTTGTCATGATGCCTTTTCTCCAGAAGGGCTCTCCCAGCCAGTAGCCCAGCTCCGCCGACTTGCAGTATACATCGTCGTTAAGCATAACGGTAATGCTTCCCACCGCTTCCCCGTTTACAATGATCGCCCTGGCAAGCTGGGTAATCCCTTCCTTTTCCATGCAATCCTGAACGAACCATTCCGCATCGTCCTCCGTATAAGGGTAGGGGAAGGAATCCCTCAGCCTTCCTGCGATTTTTTCATTATCAGCGTATTTTGCAACCGACGGTATATGTTCTTTTTTCCATGTTTCCAGTGTAAATTCCATTTTCTGCTCCTGTCTGTACGTCCCGGCAGCTGTGCCGGACGAACCTTTCCTTCTTTTTTTGTGTCAAACCTGATATTTATAAAAATACTCCTCTTTATCTTGCCGCCGCGTCCCCGGTAATGCAAAAGGACAACGGCCTGCACATGACGGCCGTTCTGGTGCACCCCGGCATCAGTTTTCCCTTACGGTTTGTGAGTAAAAGCATCTTCATAATACCTTCTTTCTTTTACTTCGGCCTGCAGGCAGAAAGTTGCGGGCCTCTTCACGGACATAAAAAATCCGCACGGATTATCAGAATATTCAAATCTGGAATCCATGCGGTTTCATCCTATCTATTCAGACCACACAGATACAAGCCTCTGCGTACTTGCATCTGCTATAACAGCTACAAGTACCGGAAGTTCATGGACATGACTGTGCACATCATGGAATCTGCAGTTGTGGTCATTTTGTTTCTCATAGTCAACCTCTTCACATAATGGAACTATTTTCCCAATTAGTATCAGTGTAACAAAGTCGGCGCAAAAAATCAACCGGACAAAAGACTTTTTTTAATAAATTTTTAAAGAAATTTTTGTGACAGCTTAGTTTTTACCGTTTATAATTAAAATAATTTTTAAACCTGTTCTTTCGGAGCCTGCCGCCGCATATAATTGCAAGAGGGGATTTTTATGTATTTATATATTTTATTGCTGCTTTTCCTGTTACTGTTCCAGGCAAGCTCTTCCGGGCCGGAAAATTTCCAGGAAGAGCATTTCACTAAAAATTTTGAACTGCCGCTGCGCGGTTTTTTCACATTGGTGATCGTATTTCACCATCTATCCCAGTATCTGGACAACCCCGGACCGTTCCGGGTATTCCAGGAAGTGGGGATTCTTTGCGTTGCCGCCTTTTTCTTCTATTCCGGCTACGGACTGAGGAAAAGCGTTCTCACCAATCATGGATATTTCCATCATTTTTTTCTCAGGAGATATATCAAGATATTTCTTCCCTTTTTTCTCTGCAATGCCATATATCTCTTCGTTTACTACCTGACCGGAAATCGTTATGGAATAAAGCTGTCACTGGAATATTTAAGCGGCATCCGGCTGATTAATCCCCAGTCCTGGTATATTATCGTAATCGCCCTGTTTTATTTTGTGTTCTTTCTCACCTTCCGCTATATTCGGAAAACCGCCGTCAGTTTTCTGCTGCTTGGGGTCTTCCAGATTGCCTTCCCTACCTACTGCATGGTGAAAGGGCCCGGCGTCTACTGGTTCCAGGGCGAATGGTGGTTTAATTCCAGCAGCCTGTTTTTTATCGGCGTCCTGATAGCCCAGTTTGAAAAACAGATCCTGGACTTCGCCCGCAAATGGTATTATCCCCTGCTGCTGGCGGCGGCCCTTACCTTCCTTTACTTTTTCCCCAAGTCCGTCCAGGTCCTTGATAAGATCGAACCACTGCTGCTGAACGAACATATTTTTGTAAAGGAAATGCTGGAAAGCTGGATCTGCTTCATCTGGCAGACGCTGGCCGTCATCAGCTTCGTTGCTTTTGTTTTCCTGCTGACACTGAAAATCAGGTTTAATAATATATTTCTCCGCTTTCTGGGGACCCATTCCTTTGAGCTGTATCTGATTCATGGACTGTTCCTTGAAATATTCCGGAGTGATAGGTTTTATATAAAGAGTGACTTCATTTATACAGCAGTCGTGTTGATCTTTTCCCTGGGTTTGACTGCGCTGATGTATTATCCGTTTAAAATTATATCTGGGAAGCTGCAGGAGTATAGCCTGCAATTATAGGATGTATTAATTTTTGTAACTGTTCATCAGGCCAGCGCTTTGCGCTGACCGTAAGAAAGTGATTCAGGAGTAGGAAAATAATGGTATATCTTGAAACCAATCGGCTTATACTGCGGGATTATACAGAATCAGATGCAGATGCCTATTTTGAATTAAGAAGCGATCCTAAAACAATGTATTATTTACAAGGTATTCAACTTTTTACCAAAGCAGCCGCTGTTAAGGATTTCCAAAAAATTTTGGAGGATTCAAGGAGCATTAATCGAAAATTTTATTTCTTACATATAGAAATGAAATCATCACATCAACAAGTCGGAAGTATTGGATATACAGTGACAGACAATACACCCGTTGGCAAACTGGTTGGCGCGGGGTATTTCATTTATCCCAAATTCTGGGGTAATGGATATGCTACTGAATCGTTTGAACGGGTTTTAAAATTTGCGTTTCTTGAAAACAATGTTTATAGGGTTGCAGCCGGATGTTTAGCTGAAAATATTGGTTCTGAAAAGGTCATGCAAAAATGTGGTCTTATTAAAGAAGCAGAACACATTGATTACGAATGGCACGATGGGAAAATGAAAACCAGACTGGAATACCGATTACTAAAAAGCGAATGGGAAAGGATAACATGTATTTAATTTATTTTAGGCTTAAGTAAAAAATAGATCAAAGCAGTTTAAATATATTATTATGAGAAAACGATGAGCGGTTATACTGAACCTGCTCATCGTTTTATTATAAGATATTTTTGATTACAGACACGCCGTCATTATAGAATGTGCTTCCAGCACAATCTTACAGCCCTTACCGTCTGCCCAAAGTTCAAACGTCCTGTCACTGTCCGTCGCATTTAAAATTACGGTGCCTTTACTTCCGTCCGGATTGACAAAGCCCGTGCACTCAAGCCCTTTATGGCAGGATGAGACAAGCAGGCGCTTTGCACCCGGCCGGATAAAACGGCTGAAGTGTCCGATGTAGTAGTAGGAAAGCTTCACATCTATTTCACCCGTGCTTATGTCGCACATAACGGGGGCATCACAGAAATTCTGTACATGGTTCGGCCCGCCTTTTTCATCCAGAATCAGATTCCAGTCCAGGAAACCATTCATCCCGGCCTTCAGATCTCCTATGATATCATGGGCGTACATTTCTGCATGCGCTACCTGATTAACCGTGGAAAACCTGGAATATTCCACGCAGCCTTCCGTAAAAATGATTTCCTTATCCGGATAAAGCTTACTTACATGAGCCAGCGCTTCAAAATGATCCCCGGAATACCAATGGAATGCAATGCCGTCTATGGCTTCTGTTGCACCTTCCACAGCAAAGGTTTCTTTTACCCGTTCTATAATCATATCTTTGTTATGATCCCAGATAAAAATTTTTACATTAGCCAGTCCGGCGCTGTCCAGCTCCCGGCGCAGATTTCTGACTGCAAAAACTGCCTCCTGTGTCCCTGAAAAAATGCAGGAATCCCATGTCTGTACCGCTGCCGGCTCATTCTGTACAGTGACACGTCCGATCTCAATCCCTTCTTCACGGTATGCCAGAAGATAGCGTACAATAAGCTTTGCCCATGCATCATAGTATTCCTCCCGAAGGAGGCCTCCATGATTCATTTCCCCGTTGGTTTTCATAAAAGCCGGGGGGCTCCAGGGAGAAGCAAGGAATTGGATATCCGACTGCCTGCTTAGTGCAGCTTTGATAAAGGGAATTTGGTATTGAAAATCTTCTTCAATGGAGAAGGTTTTCAGTTCCCCATCCCCTTCCTGGACATATGCACGGTTTCCCAGCGAAAAATCACAGCTTTGGATATGCAGGCGCCCCATTGTATACCGGTTTCCCTTCTCCCCGAAATACAGATCCAAAAGCTCCTCCTGCTTCTGCGGGCTCATCTGTGCGTATACCCATGCGGAGGCTTCTGTGAGAGCGCCTCCGAAGCCTTTGATTTCCTGTTCCTCAATATCCGTATATACCTTGACAAGATTCATTTCCGCCTTCGGATGATGCTCCAGTGACGTCTCCCTTTCTTCAAAGCGAACCTTTTCGTTTGTTACATAATATTTCATAAATTCCAGTTCCTTTACCTGTAGTTATTCTTTTTAGCTGATTTAAATTCTTTTAACAGTAAAGGGATTCTTACTTATATCCCAGCTTTTCTCTGTTAATATCCATTTTTTCATTGTAAATTTTAACGATTTCATTCCAGTTGTTCTGCTCCCTGAACGCTTTGTATTCCTCCAGTACAGCATCAAACTGTGCATCATCCTGGGAACGGATCAGGCTGACAAGCGTCGTGGCCCATTTTGTGTTAATCGCGCTTAAGCTTCTTGCCTCCGCAGTCCCTTCCTCCGGATTAATATTTTCTATAACAAACTGCGTTTTCAGTTTTCCTTCGCCCCACTCGTTAAGCTGTTCCATGGCAGGCGTAACATCAGCTCCATATGCCTTATATCTGTCATGGCCAAACAGGCAGAATTCACCGAGACGATATACCTTTTTAAATTTATCATTTTCCGTGTTGCGCATTTCTTCAACCTCGGGAAGAAGCACAATTTTTCCATCGCTGTTAAATTCGTAGGTTTCCCCTTCAACGCCATAGGTGGTCAGAATGCCCGCTTCATCTGTCAGCAGATATGTGAAAAGTTCAATTGCCTTAATGGGATCGGAACAGTTTTTGCTGATATAGGTAACCGGCCATCCGGAAAGACCTGCCTGAGCCAGTGTAGGGGCGTTTCCCTTGATGCTCCGGGGGCCGTCAATCGCAATATATGCAGCTTCCGGATTTGTTCCGTACCAGGTCTGCAAAGGTCCGCTTCTCTGAGGGGTTCCGCCGATGAAGATACAGCCATACTTTCCTATTTTAACTTTTTCCTCATGCGCTGTTCCATCATCCGAAAAATTATCATCACTGATACAGCCGTTTCTATAGGCCTGATTCAGCGTTTTAATCCAGGTAAGATAATCATCATCCATCTGTCTGTCATAGAAACTGCCGTCCTCATTTTCAATCGGCACACCAAGGAAGTTCTGCAAATCTCTTCCCAGGGAACCTTCATCCGTGGTCATGGCATTGGAACCAAACGGAATAACGTCCGGGAACTGCTCCTTAATCCGGGAAAGAACGTCAAGGAATTCCTCCGGCGTACCCATGGAGGGCTTTCCCAACGCCTCATAAATATCCTTACGGATAACAAAAGCCGTGGAAGCGTTCAGGCTGCCGTCGTCATAGTCCTCCTGACTGTTTGAATAGCCCGGATAGCCGTAGGTTTTTCCATCTGAAAGCTTAAACCAGTTCAGGGTATCTTCTTTTGCCACCTTATAAAAATAAGGATCATATTTGTCAGCCAGTTCATTAAGTGAATAAGCCCACTGGTTTGCGCTTGTTGCTATGCTGGAAGAAGAACTGAATATGGTAATGATGTCCGGCAGCTCCTCCCCCGCAAAATAAGTGTTCAGTTTCGTGTCGTCCCCTGTAAGAAATTCAATATCAAGGTTCAAGTCCTCTTTGACCTTCTTTGTTACGGTATCATTTCCCCAGTCCGTGTTCCACCAGTCTGCGTTCACATACCAGGTAAGCTTATTATCCTCCGTCTTATCCAGCTGATAGGCAGGCACTTCTGCATTTACCTCATATCTGCCGTCCAGCTCCGGCAACACGCCGCTCTGCGCCTTCTTTTGTGAACATCCGGCCAGGGTCGTCAGGACCATGGCAAATGTCAATGTTAAAGCTGCCAGTTTTTTACTTCTCATTTCTTTTCCTCTCCTTTTATCCTTTTATTGGAACTGTTCAGTACCCTTTACAGTTACTTATTCTTTAACCGCTCCCAGCATCATGCCAGTTACAAAATGCTTTTGAAGCAACGGGTATATGATTATAATCGGCAGGGTCGTCACAATAATTGTTGCAAGCTGTATCCCTTTTGCCGTTGTTGTCACCGTCACACTGGTGGGGTTTGTCATTGTAGCCATCTGCTGCTGGACAATAATCTCATAAAGCTTCATCTGCAGCGGATAAAGCGCCTTTTCCGTGATGTACAGCTTTGCAGTCATGAAATCATTCCATTGGGATACCCCATGGAACAGAGCAATTGTAGCCAGCGCGGACTTTGATGTGGGCAGTATGACGTAGATAAATATCCTCCATACGCCGGCGCCGTCAATTCTCGCCGCTTCCTCCAGGGATTCCGGCACCTGTCGGAAAAAGTTCATCAGTATGATCATGTCATAATAGGAGAACAGCGCCGGAATAATGTACACCCAAAAGGAATTGAGCATCCCCAGCGATTTAATCAGCAGGTAGGTGGGAATAATGCCCCCTGAAAAAAACATGGTTATGACGCCCATAACCGTATACAGCTTTCTTCCCTTCAGATATTCCTTGCTCATGCCATAGGCAACCATGGCGCAGAAAAGCACGTGGCAGATAACACCCAATACGGTTTTGGCCACCGAAACCAGAAATGCCATCCAGATGGAAGTATCCCGGAACACCGCCTTGTAATTTTCCAGTGAAAATTCCGCCGGCCAGAAAATACTTTTTCCCCCTGCAACAGCCTGGGCCGAACTGAAGGAATTTACGATAACATTCCAAATAGGAAAAACAATAATTATGGTCAGAATCGTTAAAAACACCATATTAAATCCGTTAAAAATTCTATCCCCGCTGATTCTGCTCCCCACTCCTGCTTTATTCATCCGCATCCCTGTTTTCTCCCTTCTATAATACCGACCGGTCATTCAGTTTCTTAGTAAGCAGGTTTGCAAGCACAAGAAGAACCACTGAAACGATGGACACTCCCAGTCCTGCCGCTGTCGCGTAGGAGAAATCTCCCTGTGCCAGTCCCATACGGTAAACATAGGAATTGATGACCTCCGCTGTCTCCTGATTCTGTGTATTCATCAGAACCAGCGTCTGATCCAGATTGGAATTCAGCAGCCCGCTGATTGTAAGTATAAAATTCAGGCAGATAATTGTTTTTATCAAGGGAATTGTAATACTGATAATCTGTCTGAACCTGCTTGCCCCGTCAATTCTCGCGGCCTCATAATAGGTCGGATCAATGCCTGCCATAGTGGCCAGATACAAAATCGTTCCCCATCCCGCTTCCTTCCACACATCAGAAAGAGAGGCTATCCACCAATACTTGTCCGCATCCAGAAGTATGTTCTTTCCCTCTTTAATAATTCCCAGCCCCATCAGAATCTGGTTGAACATCCCATTGGTGGACATCCAGCTGATCAGCATGCCCCCAAGTACAATCCATGATAAAAAATGGGGCAGATAGGAGATGGTCTGCACTATTCTTTTGAACGGCCCGTCCTTAATTTCGTATATCATAACCGCCAGCAGGATTGGCGTAACAAAACCAAACAGCAGCTTCAGGAAACTGATCGCCAGCGTATTGGTTACGGAACCCCAGAAATAACGATCCTTCAATATAATCTCAAAATTTTCAAAGCCAACCCAGGCCGCCGAACGCATCGTACTGACAACCGTATAATTTTTAAAGGCAATACTCAGACCATATATCGGTATGTAGCTGAAAATAATCATGAAAAGAATACCCGGCAAAACCATAAGCTGTAATGGGAACTGCTTTATGTACTCTTTTATCCATTGCCTGATTCTTTTTTGCAAAGATTTTTCCTTTTTCACTGGATATCCTCCCAAATAATAAAAACGTTTTTACTAATTTATTTAATACTAGCATTATAAAGGCACAAATACAAGTATTTTATATATTATAACTGTTATTTTTAATCAATTTTGTAGTATGTAACAAAAAAACGTTTTTAATTTTTGTTAAAAATAAACAGCAGAATATAAGCCAACAGATCGGCCCCCATAATAATATGTACTCATACATAATGATAAACGGCGCTGCCGCTCCCCATACAAATGCCTGTAGAATTCCTTGGAACAAGGATCCCTTTTAGTTCACGGCTGCGCCCCTCCGCCTTTTTATCCAATATTTCCACCATCAGATCCACAGCTGCACGCCCCTGCTCTTCAATGGGATTCCTGACCGTTGTAAGGGATGGCGTAAAATACCGCGACAATTCAATATCATCAAATCCGGCCACGCTGATATCTTCCGGTACACGGAAGCCCAGAAACTGCAGAGCCTTTACACATCCAATCGCGCTCTTATCATTGCCGGCCACATATGCGGTCGGCAAATCCCGATGATACAGATGCGCCTGGGCAATAACCGCGGAATAAGAAATATTTTCATCAAAAAAACCCTGAAGAATATCCTTCTCCAATAAAGCGATTCCATGCTCCTCCAGGGCTTTCTGATATCCCCTTTTTCTTTCCGAGCAATCATAAATATCTGATGCCGAGTCCAGAAAGCCGATCCTTTTATGCCCCAGGTTTATAAGATGCTTGGTTATTTCATAGCCGGCCTGATAAGAGTCAAATACCACGCTTCCAATTGTTTTTTTTACATATTTTCTGTCCAGCATAATCGCAACGATATGTTCTTTTTCCAGACGCTCCAGCTCTTCTGCCGCAATTCGCTCTCCTTCAAACAGAAAAAAGCCGTCAAACCGCCCTCCCAGAACATTATTCATCATCGTATTCTTATCCCTGGTTACTACAATGTTCAGGCAGTACCCATTTTTCTCACATTCCGCATTCATGGAATCCGTAAGACGATAAAAATACTCCCCGCTGATACTGGAGGTTATAAAACACAGCTGCCTGCTGCGCCCTGACTTGAGAAAACGGCCGTTCATGTTGGGCACATAATTCAGTTTTTTTGCGGCCTCCATTACCTTTTCCCTGGTTTCTTCCGTCACCAGGCTGGAACCGTTCATGGCATTGGATACCGTGGACAGTGCGACCCCTGCTTCTCTGGCCACATCTTTAATCGTTGCCTTCTTCATGCCTGATACCCCTTCTTTTTACACGAAGATAAAATCGTTTTTATTATAGTAACATTTTTTATTTTTGCTTGCAAGGGGGTGATTTTGCAGAGCAATTTTGTAAAGCATGTTTTTTGAGAGCCTGACGCCTTATTCTGCAAAAAGCAAACAGACCACGGCTCCCGCCTCATACACCTTCTTTTTCCTGAGAAGCCCGGTATCCGGCTCCCTTTCAAACACCACCAGATTATCACTGTTCTGGTTTGCAGCAAGCAGCCATCCGCCGGATGGAGCCAAGGTAAAGCCCCTGGGATTTTTCCCTTCTGAAGATATCCACTGCACCGGACTTAAAAGCCCATCGTTATCCACAGCGAAAACACCTATCGTATCCGCCCCTCTGTTTCCCACATAAATATACCTTCCGTCATCGGAAAGTACAATTCCGCCGATAGAGCTTTCCACCCCTGCATCCTCTTCCGGCAGGCTGGAAACCATCTGTACGAATGAAAGGCGCCGCTCCTCTTTCTCCCATCGGTACACTGCTATCCTGTTTTTCAGCTCACAGGTCACATACACCATATTCCCCGCCTGTGAAAAAGCAAAGCTCCTCGGTCCGCTTCCCGCCTCCAGGAAAACAGAAGCCGCACATTTACCCGGCTTTCCTTCCTTATCAAGTTCATAACAGGATATTTCATCCGTTCCCAAATCTGCAACCCACACAAATCCGTCCTTTACGGCGGCGCTGTGTACATGCGGCTTCTCCTGCCTTACCTGATGACGCAGCCTCTCCCTGCCATCCGCATTTTCCTTTTCCCCAAAGCTATGTACCAGCTGTCCGTCCATCTCTGCTAGTCCGCCGTCTGGCGACAGCCGAAAACAGCTCATGCTTCCGCCGTTATAATTGGCGGTAAACACATGTCTGCCGGAACCGTCGCAGCTCACATGGCAAGGAGCCGCACCCATTACAGGAAGAATGCTGTCCGCCGCAAGACACCCCTGCATGTCAATGCGGTAAGCGCTGAGCGCGCCTCCCATGGTTCCCTCATAGTCATCCAGCTCATTTACCGCATAAAGCATTTTCCCATCCGGCGATATGGTAAGCAAGGAAGCATTTAAAGCCTCAGGCCAGCTCTCCTCAAGCCTTACTTTTCCCGTACTCTCGTCAAACTCCCAGAGACAGATCCCCTGTCCTTTTCCCAGATAGACGCTGCCGTCCCCTGTCACAACAGGCGCGTTATAACTGCCTGTGTATAACTTTACTTTTTTTTCATTCTCCTGTGGATACATTTCACTCGTCTCCTTCCAATACTTTATAAAGATAGGCATTTCCTTTTTTCCCAACCCGTTCCACCACCCCGGCGTAAGCCAGGATCTGCAAAACCACCTGCGCCAGGCTCGCCCGGATATGTACTTCCTTCGCAAACTCCTTTACCGTAAAAGGCTCCGGTATCCCGTAGGGAACCAGCTGCAGATAATCCCTGGGACAGTCAATATCCATTACCTCCACCAGCTCCAGCGGAATCCTGTCAAAACGGGAGGAGCCCTTTTTCCTGTCCCGGCTCCATCCATTCAGAAGCCGGTATTCCTCCATATTTATAAACACAAACTTTAAATGCAGATTCTCATCCAGAAGAAAATTTTTTATCCGGTACAGCTCCTTGAAGGCCACATACGGATTCCCCTTCACCGGTGATTTTCTCCGGCTGCTGAATTCCCCTGTTTCTTCATCGATCCAAATCAGCCACTTTTCATAGGGAATCGGATAAACGATCGTCACCGGGTAAAGCGGAAGAAATTTCCCCAGCTTATCCCTCATCCGGTCAAAATTCCTCGTCTGTATCTCCACAATTTCCGTTCCGGTATAAATATCCGCCACACAGCCCTCTATGGGAATTTCATGCATGTCCTCATCCGGCGCGTAAAAATTCTTCAGCACCGCATGAACCGTCTTTTCCGAAAGCGTACCGATTCCCTGCTTTTCTCTCTCTGTCCCTACAATCTTATCCCTGGCCCACTCAAAACGTTCCTTATCGGTCACGGCTAATCTCTTTCCTTTCCGCCGCCGTATTGCATCCCGCAGCGCCTGTATTATACCACAACCAACTGCACCCTACATCCCTGCAGACACAAATCCGTCCCATACAGCCTTTTTATAAATCTAATCATACCTCATTATTATTTAATTTGCACAATTTTTGTTAAAAATGCGTAAAATAAATTGCTATTTCCCCGGAAAATATTTATACTAAGAAAAAGAGAACTTGTGCCGCAGATGTGCGGCGGAAGGAGTAGCCTATGAAAATGCTCTTAGCTATCGTGCATAATGAAGATGCACCCTTACTCATTAATGAACTGAATGAAAAAAAGTATTTCGTAACCAAGCTTGCCACCACCGGCGGATTCTTGAAAAAAGGAAACACCACCCTACTCCTTGGCATTGAGGACGAAAAGGTGGATGAGGTATGCAATATTATCAAACAGCATTCCGGCAAACGCCAGCAGATCATGTACACTCCGCCGGCACCGTCAAACTGTAATATATACCCTAATGCCGTATCCTCCGTACCCGTAAATGTAGAGGTAGGAGGAGCCACCATCTTCATCATGCCGGTAGATGATTTCCGGAAAGTCTGAGATGGGATAAACGGCCTCCCGGAATGCAGTTTTTATCTGCAGCACATAGATCCAAACGAGACAAACAGATCCTGGAAACGCCGGTCATAACGGATATTTTCTGATTCAATTTCAAAAATGGGATAGTCCTAACACTACAAACAGCCCTTCCATAACCTCAACTGCCTGAACGCCTCGCATTGTTCACAAGCGACAAAAGTTGCTGACAAAGCAGTTGAAAGATGGTTATAGAAGGGCTGTTTTTAACGTAAGAAATCTCCCCCTTTTTTCGGACAAATCAAAAAATACCAGCCCCCCGCCGCGCCCAAAATCCATCCGCCTCCCACGCCCCGGATAAAATTCCCAATCAGCCAACTATTCCTTCAACACGTTCAGGAAATAGATTTTAGAGGGATTAAGGAACATTATGAGAGGCCGGGAATTCTGAGATGAGGGGGCATGCTTTCCGGTCCGGGGGGCTGTCTTACCCGGCCATAGTCTGCCGGCTGTTCCGGGCCGGGGGGCGGGCTTTCTTCTTTGGGGATGCTGTGGGGTATTTTCTGTTCCATTGGAAAAAACGGTGATATTTCTTACTGCCCCAGAAGGTCAGAACTCCGCCGCCCTTAGCGGCTTGTCTGACGAGCAAATGCGACTTAACACACAAAAGACAATCCAGCCCCCCGCCGTCGCTTTGCGAGGAGTTCAGCCGCGTTGGCGGAATTCTGACCTTCCGGGACAGTTAGAAATACCCCGTTTTTGAGACTGGAACAGAAAATACCCCACAGCATCCCCAAAGAAGAAAGCCCGCCCCCCAGCTCGGCACAGCCGGCAGACTATAGCCGGGTAAGACAGCCCCCCGGACCGGAAAGCATGCCCCCTCATCTCAGAATTCCTCTTTCCCCCCTCTAATAATACTTCCCAATCTCACTCTCCTCCATCTCCTGAACCAACTCCCTCATTTTCTGAAGTTCTGAGAGATAATTTTGCGGAGTAAGGCGGTAATTATCCTGCTGCATCTGGGTTACCATGTAGTGGTTGATATCGGCCGTAAAATGGATGGGATCCATATAGAGATCCAGGTTATAAATAATATCCGGATCATTCTGGAAGTAATACAGCTTAACATTGTCGCAGGAAAGCAGTGCCTGGGCGGAAGCCTGGGCAGCATAGAGAACCTGATTCAGCTCCCCGCTCCGGGTCATATTGTCCCACCACAAAAGGGAATAGG
Organism: Eisenbergiella porci; assembly: GCF_009696275.1. Lineage (GTDB taxonomy): Bacteria > Bacillota > Clostridia > Lachnospirales > Lachnospiraceae > Eisenbergiella > Eisenbergiella porci. The sequence continues at coordinate 10,038 of NZ_VUMI01000022.1, read as the reverse complement.
GCGGATAAAAGAAATAGAAGGTGGTCTCCGGATAGGCATTTACCTGCTTTATCAGCAGATCCACATTGGCATCTATGACAGCCTTGTACTGATCCTCCGTTTTCATAGGGATGATTTCGGCCGGGCGGTCGTAGTGGGACAGAGCCTCCTGCGTTCCGAAGGTTTTGTATTGTGCCCAGTTATAGGAGGCTCCTTCGTCGTAGTCATCCAGGAAGGTTTCCGCCAGCATGTATGGGATGTCTTCAAAAATTACGTCTTTGTTAAGAAGGTAATTTATGTCGTTGAAGGGATTTTTGTCGTAGAGATAAAGAGGCATGGAATCATCCGGGAATTCGGCCTCGGGGTCGCCTCCCAGGGCAAACAGATCGAGGCTGTAGAAAATATTTTTGATTTCACGCTCTTCAAACGCCTGGGTCAGGTAGTAATCCAGCTGGGCGGTGATGCCGGAGCTTTTGATAGCCTTGATGGTAGTGGCGTCAAAGGCTTCGTCAAACCATTTGTTATTGAAGTTCTCCGCGGTGGAGGAACCCACAAGCAGGCTGTCGTAATTGAAATTGCGGATGGTTCCGATGCCCTGGTATTCCTTTTTGGTAAGGACGGCTTTCAGCGGGGCAGCCGGCCCGTGGTAGTGGAAAAAAGGATCAAAAAAGAGCACCAGGGCTGCTGCCGCAATGAAAAGTATGGCTGCTGTAATTGTAAAATTTTTCAAAAACTTCCGATACATATTTTCTCCGTGCCTTTCAGGCCTGCCGCAACAGCGGCGGGTTTAAAAATTGAAATAAACAAAGGAGCTTACCCCGGATAAGGAAATGACCGACCAGGCAAATAAAAATGCCAGGGCAACCGTAAACCTGCCGGTTATTTTTTTTTGTTCTGTAATCTGCCGCGCCGTGCTGCGGGTGAGGACCACTGCAGATATTATAGTGATAAGCAGCATCATACCGATCTGGACCAGGCTTATCAGGCCGGGGGCCATCATGGAAAGCGCTTTGGTAACGATATAGATTTCCGACGGCTCCATGGCGGCGGCCAGGTTCACCAGGCTTCCGTTGTACTGGAAGGACAGGATACGGCCCAGCAGGTGAAAGCCGTCCGCCAGGCTGTCCGCTCGGAAAAATACAAAGGCCATGCACACGTAGGAAAAAGTAAAAAGGCGGCAGAGCCATTTCTTTTTGATGGAAAAGAGCTTCAGGCTGTTAAAGGCAACGCCGATCCCGTGAAGCAGCCCCCAGAACACGAAGGTCCAGTTGGCACCGTGCCACAGGCCGCTGAGCAGAAAGGTAATAAGGGTATTTATGATAGTCCTGGCCTTTCCCCTGCGGCTTCCTCCCAGAGGAAAATAGATATAGGTCTGTAAAAAGGAGCTGAGGGTAATATGCCATCTTTTCCAGAAATCCTTGACCGACACCGCCTTATAGGGAGAATTGAAATTTTCCGGGATTGTAATACGGAACATTTTTCCCACACCGATGGCCATGTCCGAATAGCCGCTGAAGTCGAAATAAAGCTCCAGCGTATAGAAGCAGGCTGTCAGAAGGGCTGAAACAGTGTCCAGGGAACCGATATTTTCATAGCCGTAATTCACGGCCAGCATGAGCGTGTCGGCCAGAAGCACTTTTTTTCCAAGGCCCATGGTAAACTGCATAACGCCCTTTGCAAAGCTTTCCTCATCAAAATGCCTGCGTGAAATATCACGAAACTGGGAAACCGTCGCCGCGTGCAGCACAATCGGTCCGGAGATAAGGGACGGGAAAAATGTGACAAAGCTCAGATAATCCAGCGGCCCGTAATGGGGCGCTTCCCCCCGGCACCTGTCAATGAGGAAGGAAAGCTGCTGGAACGTAAAAAAGCTGATTCCCAGCGGAAGAAGGATGTTCTTCATCTGGAAACCGGCACGGAACAACGCATTGATATTTTCCAGAAAAAAATTGCAGTATTTAAAATATCCCAGCGCCCCCAGATTGCCGAGACAGCCAAGGAGCATCAACGTTTTCCTCATTTTCGGGGTGTCTTTTTTTGAAAGTATCAGGCTGAGCCCATAATTAAAGAGACAGCTTCCGGCTATCACCCACAGGAAGCTGACGTTAAAATAAGCATAAAACCACAGGGACATCCCAATCAGATATCCCTGTGCCAGCTTATATTGTCTGCATTTGTTAAGAATCAGCCAGCCCGCCAGTGCGAGGGGCAGAAACAGAAAAATAAAAACGTATGAGTTAAAAAGCATTCAGTCCTCCTAAGAAACCAGTGCTGATTCCGGATCCTGGGGCATTTTATCCTTTGAGTAAAGAACCTTCAAGATAATGGGCGTAAGGATAGAGGAAAATACAATCAAAAGGATGACCGCCGTAAAGTATACGGGATTAAGCAGCCCCACGTTCAGCCCCTTCTGCGCAACAATCAGGGCAACCTCTCCTCTGGTCATCATACCCACGCCGATTTTCAGGGAATCCGCCGCATTGAAACGGCAGGCCTTTGCCATCAGGCCGCAGCCCACGATCTTGGTAAGCAGCCCCACCAGAACAAAACATACGGCAAAAAGAAGAATGGACATATTCATGTCGCCGATATCTGTTTTCAAACCGATGCTGACGAAGAAAATCGGCCCGAATATCATATAGGAATTGATATCCATCTTACGGGCAATATAGTCGGAATCCTGAATGGAGCAGAGGATCAGTCCTGCCACATAGGCCCCTGTGATGTCCGCAATCCCAAAATATTTTTCCGCAATATATGCCATGGCAAAGCAGAGAGCCAGGCCCATGATGGGAATTCTTCTCGTATGGGGATATCTTTTATCCATCCATTTAAATACAATATAGCATACGAAGCCAACACCAATGGCAAACAGGAAAAACAGAACCGTGTCCATGACTACCGTTCCGGGATTGGATTCGGGATTTTTAAAGCCGATAACAAAGGTCAGGACAATGATGCCGATAACATCGTCGATTATCGCCGCGCTCAGGATTGTGGTTCCCACCTTCCCCTTCAGCTTGCCCATTTCCTTCAGTGATTCCACGGTAATGCTGACCGAAGTTGCGGTGAGAATTACGCCCATGAACACCGCTTTATAAAAGTCCTCCGATCCCCAGGGCATAAATCCGTAAAAGCACATATACAGCAGCGCGCCGCCGATCAATGGAATGCCTACGCCGAAGGTGGCTATCAACAGCGCTATCGGTCCTGTTTTCATCAGCTCACGCAGGTTGGTGCCAAGTCCTGCTGAAAACATGAGGAGTATAACGCCGATTTCTGCCATCTGCAGAATAAATTCCGACTGCTGCACCAGTCCAAGGAGACTTGGCCCCAAAAGAAGTCCTGCCACAATTTCACCCACTACCTGGGGCGCCTTGCATTTTCTTGCCAGGATCGCAAAAACCTTTGCCGCTACTATGATAATCGCCAAATCCTTAAACACACTATAAGCTTCCATGATATCCTCCTCATCGTATCTTCGGGTAATCAAACCACCGTCCAGGAGTTCCTTTTCCCCCTGTCCGGTCCGTATCGCCCTGCGGGCACAGAAAGTTCGCAGGTGTTTTCCCGGCGTGCCTTAAACGGCAATCCAACACCTGCGCTGCTTTCATAAAAAATGTATCTGCTACTTTCTAGACTGGATAAAGCTTTCCACTTCCTCCACTTCAGGCATTACGCGAAGCGCACCCTTCCTGGTGGTAACAATGGACGCCGCCGCGTTGGCGAAGGTAAGCATTTCCTTCAGCTTTTCTTCATCCAGCTTATCAAGGCCGTATTTCAGTATGTAGTGAAGACAGCTTCCGCCGAAGGTATCCCCTGCTCCTGTTGTTTCAATCGTGCTTTCCTGCAGGAACGGCGCTGCATCCACCTTCAGCTCCTTATAATAAGCCCTGCTGCCGTCCCTTCCCATGGAAAGAAGAATCAGCGGAATCTGGTACTGCTCACGGAGCCTGGCAATTCCCGCATCGAAATCCTCTTCTCCGGTAAACCACTGGATTTCATTATCGGAAATCTTCAGCACGTCACACTGTCCCAGCCCATACGCCACCTGAACTCTGGCATCCTCCAGAGACTTCCACAGAGGAGGTCTTAAATTCGGATCAAAGGAAATCACAGCTCCGCTTTCCTTTGCCACCGCAATGGCTCTTTTGGTCGCCTCCCTCACACCGTCGTGAGTCATGGAAAGCGTACCAAAATGGAAAATACGGGATTCCCTGATAAGCTCCTCATTCACCTCATCAGCCGTAAGCATCATATCTGCACCGGGATTGCGGAAAAAGGAAAAATCCCTGTCCCCATCCTCAAAGGTCTGTACGAAAGCCAGGGTTGTCCGTGCATTCTCGTCCACAATCAGGTTTGAAGTATCGATTCCCACTTCCTCCAGCGTTGCCTTCAGCTTCAGGCCAAATATATCTTTTCCCACTTTTCCTACAAAAGCGGTGGGGTGTCCGCATTTATTCAGCATCGCCAGTACGTTGCAGGGTGCCCCGCCCGGATTCGCCTCAAACAGTGTATTTCCCTGAGCGCTCTTTCCATTGTCGGTAAAGTCAATCAAAAGCTCTCCAAGTGCTGTCACATCAAATTTTTTCATAACATAAACGTCCGCCCTTCCTGTTTTATACAGCCCAAACCGGCTGATTATAATTTTATTCTATCAGCTTTTAGGAAAAATGAAAAGAATTTTTCGGGGAAAGTTTGGGTCTATAAGCCGCTTAGTTAATCTTGCTGTTTACCCGCCTGTTTCCCGGTATTTATCGGCCTGCTTCCGCTTTGGCTTGACAGCCCGGACATATGAAATTAAAGTGGGAATATGGAAACGTAACAGTTGGGGTAGGCGGGTATTGCTTACGGGAACCACTTATGGAGGGGACGAATGTGCAGTGATGATATTAAAAAAATTGTAATTTCCCTGGGAGCGGATTTGTGTAAAATCGCGGGAATGGAAAGGTTTAAGGATGCGCCGGAAGGGTATCATCCCCGGGATGTGCTGCCTTCATGCAATTCAGTGATTTCTTTTGCATGCAGGTTTCCGGCGGGCACCCTGGCGTGCAGGACTGCGGTCCCTTACACAAGGGTGAGGAACTCCATTACTGCTAAAATGGACGCCATTGCCCTGGATTTATGTATTCAACTGGAAAAAATGGGGTTTTTAGCAGTTCCTGTTCCTACGAATGAAAGCCAGTGGGATGATAAAACAGGGCGTTGGCGTTCCATTGTTTCCCAGAAGCATGCCGCGCAGGCTGCGGGGCTGGGAACCATAGGAAGGCATTCCCTGCTTATAACGCCTGAATTCGGAAGCATGGTCTGGCTGGGTGCAGTTCTTACGGAGGCGGAACTGGCAGAGGATCCTGTCCTTGAAAAAATCTGTAACGACTGTAACCTGTGTGTGGAAGCCTGCCCCCATAACGCGCTTGAAAAAGCAGAACTTAACCAGCAGGTATGTTGGGATAATGCCTTTGGAGGTAATGAGGATACCAGGAATTGGGAAATATACTGTCATAAATGCAGGGATATCTGCCCTTTCAACTTAGGTAGCGAAAATAAGAATTTTAAAAGATAATATTTTACCAGAATGGATTTGAATCTGTGAGTAAGACTACGATATTCAACTGACATGGAAATAACCGACCAGATAATTGTCTGATCGGTTATTTTACTACGCAACCTTACCGTTATAATCCGTTACCAGAATTTCACTGGCGAATACTTTTGCTTTCGCGATGATTAAATCCAGTTTTTCCTGTTAATCATCCTGGCCAAACCAGGAATGCCCCATCGTATTCAGCATTTGGTCTGCGGCCTCCGGGCCGGAGGTTCCCTGTGCGTATGTGACAATGGGAAGGTTTTCTTCCTGGTAAATCCGCTTCATTCCGCTCACATAACGCCAGCCTGCCTCGATTTGATCCCACTGGGAGAACCAGGAGCGTTCGCCGCGCATACAGGCGCCCAGAAGGCGTTCATAGGCTTCGGGAGTGTTGATGCGGTTTTCCACGACGCAGCTTTGGCAGAAGTCCATTTTTGTCTGGATGACTTCCTCGGATTCCCCGGGGCGTTTGATATTGAACTGAAAGTAAACGCCCTCCATGGGCTGGATTTTAATGAGAAGCACGTTGTTTTCGCCATATTCTTCCGTCTGCCGGAAAATCACGGCTACCTCCATCTCCCTGCGTCCCAGCTTTTTCCCTGTGCGGATATAAAAGGGTACATCCTGCCAGCGTTCATTGTCAACGAACAGCCGCAGTGCAGCATAGGTTTCCGTGGCGGAGTCAGGCTTTACCCCCTTTTCCTCCCGATAGCCTTCATACTGCCCCAGTACGAGCATATCCCGTATGGTTTCCCCGGATGCCGGTCGAAGCGCCTTCAGCACCTTCAGCTGTTCCTCATGCAGATCCTCTCCCTTAAAAGAAGCCGGACGTTCCATAGCCACGATGGAAAGTATCTGCAGCAGATGGTTCTGCACCATATCCTTCATCGCGCCGCTGGTATCATAATAACCGGCCCTGTTTTCTACGCCCACATCCTCCATGGCGGAAATCTGGATGCAGCTGACCGCGTCCCTGTTCCAGTTGTTTGCAAAAACCGGATTGGTGAAGCGGATGATCTGCATATTGCGGACCATTTCTTTTCCCAGATAATGATCGATACGGTAAATCCGATCCGGCGCAAAAATCTCCTCCAGCCGCCTGCTCAGCTCCTTTGCCGACTCAAGATCTTCCCCGAAAGGTTTTTCCAGAATCACCTTGCCCTTTCCGGCCTCATGGATCCCGTCCAGCCCTTCCGCAATCGTACTGAAAAACCGCGGCGCCACCGCAAAATAAAAAATATGCTCACTCAGCCCCCTTTCCTTATAATAATTCTCCAAACCCTCATAGGCTGCCGGATCTGAAAAATCCATCCGGTAATACTCTATTTTTTCTGAAAAATCTTTATATTTCTCTTCCGTAAAGGGCAGCCTGGAAAACTGCTTTATCCAATCCCTTGCGATCTGCCGGTATTCCCCGGAGGTATAGTCTCTCCTGCCGATGATTACAATATCATACCCAGCTCCCTCGCCCCCTGTCACATGCATATTATACATGGCCGGAAGCAGCTTTCTGAAGGTCAGATCCCCGGTCCCGCCGAAAATAGTAATTGTTTTTTTCAATTTCTTTTCCCCCAATCATGATGAAACGTGCCTTCCCGGTCCGTACGCTCAAACTTATGGGCCCCAAAGCAGTCCCTCTGCGCCTGAATCAGGTTGGCTCCGGTATATCCGCCTCTGAATGTATCGAAATAAGAGAGCGCTTCAGTCATTGCCGGAAGCGGCAGACCGCTGCGGATGCCCTCCGCCGCCGCATGACGAAGCCCGCCCTGGCACTCCTCCAGACGGCTCCTGAAAAATTCATCCAGCATCAGATTATCCAGCTCCGGATTTTTCCGGTAAGCCTCAGTTATATCATTCAAAAATACGGCCTGGATAATACATCCCGCCCTGAAAATGGATGCGATTTTCCCTAAATCAAGGTTCCAGCCATATTCCTTCGAAGCATCTCGCATCAGATCAAAACCCTGGGCATAAGCCGCGATTTTGGCCGCATACAACGCATCCCTTACCTGATTTTTGAAAAGCTCCCTGTTTTCCGCCTTCACAGGCTCCGGCCCGGAAAGCAGACCCGCCGCTTTTTTTCTCATCTCTGTATGATTGGACAGGATCCTGGCGTTGCAGGCGGCCGTAATCATGGAAATATCCACGCCCTGCTTCATGGATTCTATGCTCGCCCAGCGTCCCGTACCCTTTTGGGCCGCACTGTCCACAATGTAATCCAGCAGCTCTCCCGCTTCAAAATCATCCTTTTCCCTAAAAATATCAGCCGTAATCCCAATCAGGTAGCTCTTCAGCTCTCCCTGGTTCCATTCCTCAAAAATATCGCCCAGTTCAGCATTGGTATAGCCAGCCACCGACTTCAGGAGAATATATGCCTCAGCAATCAGCTGCATATCCGCATACTCAATTCCATTGTGTACCATTTTTACATAATGCCCTGCGCCGTCCGGTCCGATATAGGTACAGCACGGTTCGCCCTCGGCATAAGCCGCTATTTTTTCCAGCACAGGCCGGATCTGTTCATACGCTTCCTTCTCACCGCCGGGCATAATGGATGGACCGCGCCTGGCCCCTTCCTCACCGCCGGAAATTCCCACGCCGAAATAACGGATTCCCTTTTCCTTCAGCGCCTCATAACGCCTTCTGGTATCCTCAAAAAAGGAATTTCCCCCGTCCAGGATAATATCCCCTTCCTCCAGAAGCTCTGTCAGCTGGCCGATTACCGCATCCACGGCCCTTCCGGCCTTGATCATCAGCATCACCTTTCTCGGCCGGGCCAGCGCCTCCACAAACTCCCTTAAATCATAAAAAGGCGTAAAATTATCATGAGGATATTCCTTCACCATCGCTTCCGTCACCTCCCGGCTCCTGTTATAGCCGGCTACCCGGAACCCCTTATCCGCCATATTAAGCGCCAGGCTCCTTCCCATTACTGCAAGTCCTATCATACCAATATCAAATGTTCCCATCTCTTCTTTCCTTTCCTTTCTTTTTATGTGCATACTATTTTTCTATATTTAAGTCCGCAGCAATATGAATTTACAAACTATTAAAAAATCCATACTCCGCAAATCATTACTGCCCTTTTTCCGGTACAGCCATTTCGGTACTCTGCCAGCCTATTCCTCCAACGCAATACAAACAGCTCTTCCCGTCCGTACCCGTCCGCACTCCTTTCCGATCCTTCCGCTCCCCTGATCCACAGGAAAGCTTACCAAATCCCTTGAATCCCTGTTTGCCGTTATCAGAAATCTGCCGTCCGCCGCCAGCACCAAATCCCTTGGATGCCTGCCTCCGCACTCCTTCCTCTGTACCACCTTCCCAGTCCCTTCCTCAAGAGAAACTACCACAACAATATCCGCCCCCCTGACACTTACATAAAGGAACCTTTCATCCGCCGACAGCCGTATGGCCGCCGCCTCATTCCCGCTTTCCTCCGTTCCGTCAAGAAGCCCCAGATTCCACGCTTCCCTGAATTTCCCATCCTCCATCATATGAAAACAATAAAGCCTGTTATTCTTCTGCCCCACAATAAAAAGCCGTTTTTCTTCCCTGTCACACACACCATGCCGCGGCCCGCACCCTTCCGGAAGCCGAATCCTGCCCGCCTCCGCAAAAGCCCCATCCCGCTCAAACACCCGAATCTCATCCAATTCCATACACGGAACCAGCATCCTCCGCCCTGAAAACAAAACCTGATGACATCCGGCTCCTTCCCCGATTAAAATCCTTTTTTCCAGGACTGCCTTCAATCCCTCAATCCTGTAAACAGACACCGTCCCCTCATGAAAATTCGCCGAGAACAGCCGCCCCCCATCCATTCCCACATAACAGGAAGCAACCCTCTCCGTCAAAACCTCCTCCTTCTCCCCTTCCGAGCTTCCGCTTCCACTCCTTCTCCTCACATCCGCCAGCAAAATTCCCGCCTGCTCCCCCCTCTTCACCGGAGCCGCCAGCACTCCATCCTCCAACGCCAGGAACTTTGCATCCGGCGCCTCGCACACCAACTCCCCGCCTGACATCTCCCCCGACCTGACATCCATCTCAAACCCATAAATCCCAACACTCCCCACACCCTCATAAGTCCCAATATACCCCTTCATTCCACCAAACCTCCTAAAATATTATGTAAAAGCATTCTCTTATCTTTTCCACTAAAACCCCGTCATAACTCTCCCTGTCAAACTCTCCAACAAAAGTATTCCCCCAACCAGCCACTTCCTTCACTATCACACAAAAAATCTATATTCATTTCCCATATTGATAATTTTTATCTGTAACATATTAATTAACAGTTTATATCTGTAATTATACCAATTACAGATACATAAATCAACCCCCATTCTCCTCCCTATTTAGTCAAGTGTTTTTTCCTTATTTTTCAAGAAATTTTTAATTTCATATCTCAGATAAATGAGCCAAGAGGATGGACATTTCTCTGTATCTGGTACGAAAATAGAGGGTTTTGGGTA
>NZ_VUMI01000021.1 GCF_009696275.1 Eisenbergiella porci | reverse complement strand
ACCTCCATAAATTTGATGATTCCATTATCAGGGATAAGGTGGATTTTTATCCACATCTTTTATTGAACAATGCCTTGATTTATGCTATATGGGGCAAAAGATGAGGATAAAAATATCCTGCGTATAATTACCTGTTATCGGAACAAGCCGGAGGGAATATCCTTTTCTTATTTTTTTATTAAATCCCAAACAGGCCGCCTTTTTACCGAAAAAAAGGAACCGTTCCCAGGCTGAATTCGGCCCGGAACGGTTCCCTGTTCTGTTATACTGCAACGTATTATGAAAGTGCTGATTCGGCTGTACGGCCGGAAAAATTATTCAGCTGCGCTGCTGCTTTCCGTTTCTTCAGCAGAAGCGTTCCCCACAGCAGTTTCAGTTGCTGCTTCCGTACCTGTTTCCACAGCTTCCGTGGTGCTCTCTTCGATGGTCAGATAAGCCAGTTTGCCTGCCACATCCGTCACTTCGTATTTTTCGGTCAGGGCTTTTACATATTCCCCTGCCTTCTGGTTGGAAAGCGTGCTGGAAATAGACTGGCTTGTGGCATCCGCATCGTTTGTTCTCTTAATGAACTGCGCCACATAATATCTGTGGTTTGTTTCATCGGGAAGGATGGTCAGATCGCCTTCCTTGCGGCTTTCATCAAACAGCCATGCTGAAATGGCCGCCGGTGATCCGGCATAGGAACCGCCTTCCGTCAGGCTGCCTTCCTTATCCGCGCCGCCGTAATTCTCCTTCTGTTCCTCTGATGCATTTTCCACACAGAGGGTCTCAAAATCTTCTCCGGCCTTTACCTTTTCTTCCATGGCCTGTGCGCTCTTCTGCAGCTCGTCCATGGCTTTTGTAATATCTTCTTCCGTGGCATCCTCGGCCAGCTGCGTTGTGAATACAAAGCTTCTGTAATCCACTTTATCATAGCTGTTCTTGTTGGCCTCGTAGTATTCCTGAATTTCTTCATCACCAGGCTTGTTGATTTCCGTCAGGTGCTCATAGTAGGCATTTGCAAGCATATTTTCCTTCACGTAGGGCAGGATCCTGTCCTTGGTCGCATAGTCGCCGTACATATTGCTGTAAAGCTCGGACGCGCTCACGGATTCCGTTTCCGCCTGTGCAGCAAATTCAGTTTCAAAGGCTGCCATATCCTGCGTATCATCATAGGTAAAGCCCTGTGCTGCGGCATCGTCAACAATGGCCTTCACCTGTGTCAGCTGGCTTACCGCCATCTGATCAAAATAATCCTTCCAGGTCATATTGTCGGTATACTGCTGCTGGGCAAAATCCTTTGAGGTATCCAGTCCCATATAGGGCAGATAGGAGCCATACATGGAAAGATAGCTGTTTACCGCATTGTTATAGTAGTAATCATATTCTACCTTAGTGATTTCATGATCGCCAATTTTCACATAGGTGTTGTAGACCGCTGCATATTTCGTATATGCGGACATTCCTATGGATATTACAACCGCCGCAGCGATTGCCGCGATTATAATAATGCTTCCTATTTTAAAACGCTTCAGCGATTTGAGTTCTTTTTCCTCCTCAATCCTTCTCTTTTCCATTTTTCGGTCATATTTTGTCATGACCTTTTCGCTTTTTTCTTCCGTCTTCTTATTATTAGACATGGTAAGCTTCCCTCCTTTTATCTCTGTCAGGTATTATACCTGATAAATGTGAAACAAGCGTGAACTTTTTGCATAAATCCAGCTGTTTTTCTCTGAAAATCTGCACAACGGCACACCTTTTTCGCATTACTGCTGCCGTTAAAGTCCTGTAATTCCCGGCAGACAGCACTATTCACAGTATAATACACTCTCCTTCCGGCTTCAACAAAAATTGTTAATTTTGAGGGGAATTTTGTTATAGGTGGATGAGTTTGTCCGGATGTTTGGAAGCGCAGCGGCCAGAGGGGGACCGGGGAGGCAGATGTTCCTGGCAGGGCACGTTCTCACTCGGTTAAAAACGCAGCAGTACTAGCGTTGTAAAACACACAACGCAAGGACTGGCGTTTTTATACGACCCTGCCAGAAACATCTGCCTCCCCGGTCCCCCTCTGGCCGCTGCGCTTCCAAACATCCGGACAAACCGGCAGGCTATGACAAAAGCTTAAAATTATTTTATGGGGTGTGAAGTTATTTAAGCATTGATGAGGAGGGGTATCAGGGTTTCATGTTATCCTGCTGGAGGCAGTTTTTAAGGGTTTGCAGGGTATCGGAAAAGCAGATGCCGTGGCGCAGGAGTTTTTCCTGGTCCATGCGCAGGTTTCTGGGGCTGGCGGCAAAGGCTTCTTTATTTGGGACCAGGAGCGTTTCGTCGGTGCCCTGGAAGCTGAGAAACTCGCGGACGATGTGGTAAGTGCTCAGGTCGTTGGGGCTTCCGAAATTGTAGATTCCGGGAGGGAGGGTGAGTGCGGTTTCCAGATGGCGTATCATTTCCCCCACGTAGGTAATGCTGCGATAGTCGTGGATGGGGTAGGTGATGCGGCGTTTTTCACTGACAGCCTGTCTTACGCTGGTAATAAGGGTGTCGTGTTCCCGGGGGCTAAGCTTTTTATTATCAAACATCCAGCTCATACGAAGCGCCACGGTATCGGGCTGGGCAGTAAGGCATCTTTGTTCGGCCTCCTGCTTTTGTTTGCCGTAAATACGGCAGGGGGTGAGGAGTTCATCTTCGCGGTGCGGTTCCTGTACGTCATTTCCGAAGTATACCTGATCCGAGCTGAAAAAAATCATCCTCGCTCCAGTTTCCCGGGAGGCCAAGGCTATGTTTTCCGCGCCGGTTACGTTTACCAGATACGAGTGTCCGGGATCTTTGTCGCATGCGCCTACGTCAGAAACAGCGCCGCAGTGTATGACAATTTGCGGCCGGACTTGACCGATAACTCGCAGGCATTCTTCTTTGTTGGTAAAATTAAGCTGTGCACGCCCTGTCCCTGTGATTTCATGCCTGTCTTTCCAGGCGGCAATAATTCTTGCGGCGGCAAAGCCGCCCGCTCCTGTTATAAGTATTTTCATGTTTTCCTCCTGCATATCTCAGATTCGCCTGTGATATGGCAACAATCAATAGTTTGAAGAGAACTTTATAAAATTGAATACTTCTGCGTAAATTGGCACAATCAAATCAGAAAATTCATCCTCAGACCCTTTCTCAGGCCGAATTGCCTGATAGTGTCCAGTTCCTCCGGCTTCATGCAGCCGGAATCATAAAGCATCCTGTATTCTCTGGAAACACTGCTGTTAAAAATCAGCATATCATCCGTATTGATTGTTACCGGCACTCCATAGTCATAGAACAGCCTTATGGGATATGTTTTATAATCTCCGGATCTTCCCAACATTATATTGCTCGTTGGGCACAGGTTTAAGCATATGTGATTATCCTTCAGAAAGTACATGGTCTGTGGGGAAGCTGCAGCCGCAATACCATGCTGTACCTCGTCCATCTCCAGTACCTCCACTGCTTCTCTCACATCCTCTGCCGTCCCGAATTCCCCCGCATGCGCTCTCAGGCAAAGGCCGTTTGCTTTCGCCGTTCGGTACAGTGAACAAAATTTTTAACCGGTTGTGCAAGTTCCCTGTTACATAAATCCAGAGAGCATATCCAATGATAAGGAAGCAACTCTTCAAGCTGGCGAAGCGCTTCCTCTGCGGGGCATTCCCATCCTATGGCAAGTTCCGGACAGAATATAGTATCCGGGCAGTATTTTTTCCGGAAAGTTTCTGTCAGCCGGATAAAATTCTGAATTTTTCCAAGCTGCATCAGTTCACCATAGCCAAATTCCATGCATAATACTTTAATATGCTCCTCCGCAGCCCGGGCAAATGCATCTTCCAGACGAAGTAAATATCCTTCCATACCACGGCAAGATGATTTAATTTCCTCTTCAAACCATAGCTGCATGTCCTCCAGAGAGATAAAAGGTGTACACCGGCTTTTTATTCTTTTACCAGTGCGTTCCATTATATACTCCTGGCTTCCTCCCCGTCCGGCATGTACATGTAAGTCACTTTTAGGATATTCCTCCAAAGGCTTACGTTTTTCCAATGCTTCCGCAAAGCTGATTGCCATACCTTCTACTCCTTAACTCCCCGTACTGCAGGCTGCAAAATCAGGAAAACAGAAGTCCCTCTTCTGCCCCCTGATATGCCGTATCTTTTTTCAGTGTATCTTCCTGTTTTCTTCTGTCTTTCAGTTTATCCCTTCAGCTTGGAAAATGCCAGAACAATAAATAAGACGCCGCTCAGCCAGGACAGATTCCAGCTGAGGCGGGAAGCGATTTTACGGCCGAGCAGCTGCCCCAGCCCCATGGCGGCCACGCCGATTAAAAATGCCGCCAGCATGGTTGGGAGAATATGAATCTTCAGGAAGGCGGCAAAGGTTCCGGCTACCAGGCTGTCAATTGACATGGCAAATGCCAGAAATACCGTTTCTTTCATGGAAAGCGTCTGGGAATGATCGCTGTCCGCCGCTGTGGGGTTCCCATAAATACTGATAATGAACTGCAGCTGGGAAAAAGAAAAATGGATATCCTTGCGCACTTCATAATGATGGTTGATGTAATTTTTAATCAAAGAATCCGCCAGCCTGATTGCACCCAGGATGAAAAGGCTGGTGAAGCATATAGCCTTGGTCAGGTTTTCCGGCACCACCGCCGTCAGTGCCGTCCCAAAACATAATGCAGCGCCCAGGCAGGCGCTGCATATACCGTTCATGACACCCGTTTCCTTCCAGTTAATGCTTATCCCGTCAGCTCCATAAGCAATACTGGCTACAAACTCATCCATACAGAGAGCCAGACATAATACTAAAATCTGAAGCATAGTGATTTCTCTTTTTATTTTAGTATATTCTTTCTGCTTATTTTTGACATACTTTTGCAGGAAAGGGCATATAAAGGAACTGAACTTTATATCATATTGATAATAAAAGAAACCGCTATTACAGCCAATGTACTTGTTCAAAATAGAAAATATTCCTTTTAATCTGAACAGATAATTCATTATTCTTTTTTATGTTTGAAATATAAACGTATTTAATTATTTCTATTATCACATGGACAAATACCGCTATTGTTCCAAACAGCAACAAATTATATGACATTGCAAATAATAAAAGCATAATCATCACTATCCAGTAAATAACACAATGTCTGATTAACTCTTGTTTTTTTACAGATTTTCTATCCTCCATACCGACAGGCTGTAAATAGAAATCACTTATTATATGTGCAAGTAGCAATAATACAAAGCATTCTTTAAATATCATTCCAATTTATTTCTCCCAATATCTTCTCCAAAACATCAACAGCTTCCTTATATGCATAATACTTTCCGCTTGCCAGTATTTTTTGTATGGTTGGCTGCCGTACCTTCAGCCTTTCTGCAACTGCTGTCTGCGTATCACCATGTTCCAGCATATCAAGTATTACTTCCCGCTGTCTGTCGCTCCATGATTCTTTAATCGTACACAGCAATGTAAAAACTGTATTTATTATAAGTACGGCTTCCTGATTTTCTATGTCTGATACCAAATGGATATTTGCTGTATCCGTCTGTTTCTTTTTCTCATTCTTTCTTAAATTTTCTATTGCTTCTCTGGCTCTATAATATCCGGGGCCATCGGCGCCAATAGAAATCTCCCGTTCAATACCTGTGGTAATTTCTCCTATACCAATTCCAAATCTGATATCAATGGGCCACATACAATTTTCTATCTCAAAAATAATTTTAATTATATTTTTCCCATTGCATAACAGTCCTTGAAATTCATCTCCCAGGGTTATTGTAAACTTCGATGCTATATCTCTGTCATATTTTTCATTAACTTTCATCAGAACTCTCTTCAGCTTATTCTGGACTGCTTTTCTGTCAGAAAGCTTTTTAGAGCTTTTGATATCTCCTATTATGGCTATATACCTCCCGGTCATTTCATTTCTTCCGTGTAAAGACACTCACCGAAGACGGGCACATCCGGTTTCGTTCCATCTCACGAACCAAATCCACATGGAAACCGCAGCTCTCCAGCTCCCGGATATAGCCCTCCCGGCTTCTGGGCCTGCAGGGTACGATGGGAATGGAAACCTCCATTCCCTCATTTTTCCCCCGGGCGCTTCTCATTTTGGGCGTCTGGTAGTCCTCGCCGGTAAGGCGCAGCCATTCCTCAAAGGTTTCCACACGGCCTTCCCAGGCATCTGTACGGAAGCTTTCCCGAAAGAAAAGCATGGGAGCGCCCTTTTTCAGGCAGCCGCAGGCATGGCGAAGGTATTTCTCCCGATCCCGGTCGGTTACAAGCATATGAAGCCCCATGACATCCAGTGCCGCATCATAACGGTCATTTGGCATATGTCTGACCATATCCAGGGGAAAAACCCTGGCGTCCGTATACGGGCGCAGCGCATCCCTGGCCCGTTCCACTGCAGCGGGTGCAATGTCCACACCGGTGTATTTAACGCCGAGGCGGGAGAGAATGACGCCGCAGGCGCCTTCCCCGCAGGCAAATTCTATTACCATTTTCCCATGCAGGCCGTAATGCTTTACCCATTCCGCCAGATATACATTCAGCACAGAATCCCCTGTTTCATGCCCCCAATGGTCAATCCCGGCTTCATAAACAGTCTTGTATCTTTCTTCATATGCCAGATAATATTTTTCCTGTTCCATTTCGTTCTCCTGATACACGCAGAGAATTGTCCTCAGGCATCCGTCCATACGCCCATCATCGATTCGTAACGTCCGGATCCATAATTTTCAAACACGCTTTAAGGCAGGATATGTCCGCCCGCCAGATAAATACGATACCATTCCTCTCTGGTAAGCACAATTTCAGATGCTTCACAGATTTCCTTCAGGCGCAAGGTCTTCATGGTTCCAGCAATCAGCTGCATATTGGCAGGATGTCTCAGAATCCAGGCAGAGGCAATACCTGTGCTTCCTGTGCCATATTTTTCTCCCAGCTCCTCCAGAATCCGGTTCAGTTCAGCGTATTTGGGATTTCCTAAAAATACGCCTTCAAAAAATCCATACTGGAACGGCGACCAGGTCTGAATGGTGATATCCTCCAGACGGCAGAAATCCAGCACGCTTCCGTCCCGGTCCGCCGCGCCCTCCGTCAGCATGTTTACTTCCATGCCGTTTGCCACCATTTGGGAATTGGGAATGCTGAACTGCAGCTGATCTGCGGCAATATCCTGTTTCACATACTTTTTCAGAAGCCGGATCTGGGAAGGCTTATGGTTGGATACCCCGAAATGCCGCACCTTTCCCGAAGACTCCAGCAGATCAAAAGCCTCCGCCACCTCCTCCGGCTCCACAAGGGCGTCCGGCCTGTGCAGGAGCAGAACGTCCAGATATTCCGTCTGCAGACGCTTCAGGATCCCATCCACCGATTCCAGGATATGTTCTTTGGAGCA
Organism: Eisenbergiella porci; assembly: GCF_009696275.1. Taxonomy (GTDB): domain Bacteria; phylum Bacillota; class Clostridia; order Lachnospirales; family Lachnospiraceae; genus Eisenbergiella; species Eisenbergiella porci. The sequence goes on along the minus strand of NZ_VUMI01000021.1, from coordinate 85,658 downwards.
GTCATACATCACGCCGGGCACAATGCTGCATTTGGACTGGAGAATAATCCTGTCCCGCAGCGCCGGGTTCCCATGCAGGTATTTCCCGAACATCTCCTCGCATTTTCCCGCCCCGTAGATATCGGCATGGTCAAAAAATACGGCCCCCATGTCCACGGCCTCTGCAATATAGTTGTCCGCTTCCTTCTGCTCCAAATCCCCCATGCGCATACAGCCAACTGCCACCGCCGGAACCTTCAGGCCGCTTTTTCCCAAATTTATTGTCTTCATTATTGCCCTCCCATCTGAAGCCGCGCTATTCCGGCCTCTTTTTTCTTTTTATTCTACTTTACTTTTATGCAAAGTAAAAGCTATTATCTTGTCTTTTTCCTGTCTTATCATGGTGGAAAATTCCCTGACGGAACAAACCCTCAATACCCCTGCCCGTTTACAGCCGCCTTTCGAACTCCATTCGGACGGATGCAGAGCGTCGTCTGGCCACCATTTTTTATTTTGGGCCTGAAAAAACAGGCGCCCATTTCCTCTTTTCAGAAAAAACGAACCGCCTGTCTGTATTTATATATATTTTTTTCGGCTTTCCAAACCGTCACTATTGAGCGGATAATAATGATGGATAAAAGGCAGAGTTGGGCCTAGTGTGTAGACATATTGATATTAATTATTAATTTGCGCATCAAGTTGGGGCGTAATCTCTACATCCGAATACAACCTGTAAAACTGATTCATATATTGTAGATTTCCTGGTGAAAATGACTTGATCTCCGGCAGTTCTTTTACTAAGTCTTTGCTTATCTTTTGATAAACATGGCTGCCCCATTTTCGATTGCTTTTGTAATAATAGTGCTTCCCTCTCTTGAAAAATCTGCATTCCCATCAATTCCCACTTTTGCTGTCAACATAGAAAAAATACTTGCAGATTTACTTGCTTCCGCTTCCGCTCCAGCTGCAATTTCAGTTGTTTTTGTCACTATGTGCTCTTTTTTATCACTGCTTTTACCACCAGCTAATACATATATAAAATCTGTAGCTGATCCTTCATCAAAATACACTACTTTTATCATCTTTTTGGGTTTTACTTTCTTGACTGCCATAAACTAAACATCCACTTCATATTCTATTATTTATTTTGTCATTACTCTTTAATGTTCGAACTAAAAAACATATGCTTTTCACAAAATATCTTAGAATGAAAGCAACTGCTTTTCTAACATTATCCCAATTTCCAAAATAGTGTCTAACGTGTCCTTAAATTTTATACCCTCACTATATGTATTTTCTTCCTTGTACTTTTTCCATACTCTTCTAAGAAAGTCACTTTCACGCATCTCTTCTATAATTTCCCGATATTCTTTCAACTCCTCCCAAGAACCACGTTTTTTAGAAGTCGCCAATACAGCTTCCTTTAAAATATCCCAACGAATTTCATTCTTGCCTATGTCACTTATAACCATGTACGTCCGCATTCATACAACGGATATCGTACACCATTTGAAGCACGGAATGCTGCATAGATAGCTCCGTAAGGGGCAGTTCCCTTCATTGGATTGCCTGACTGCGCCAAACCTGGATCATATCCATAAGTCAAGGGCCTGCCGCCAGGGGCGGTGCGGAGCACCCTTTACTTATGGAAGGGACCTGAATGCCCTGATTGTTAGTCAGAGTGGCATCCATCAGGCTGTTCATGCTGTCATACAGCCCCTCCGGATATTCCAGCTTCACTTCATATTCCGTTCACTCACAAAACTTAATGAACGCTTTCGATGTAAACTGCGAACCCTGGTCACTATGTAGGAGTAATTCCCCATGAATGGCAGGCTGGGAATCCAGTGCTTTTTCCAACGTCCTGATTGCAAGATCGCTTGTAATACCGCGATCCGTGATGCTGGCAACAATGCTCCGATCATGTAAATCAATGATGCTGCAATTGTAACGAACCTCACCGTTCTGAAGAAACAGGTAGGTAAAATCTGTGCACCACTTCTGATTCACCTTAGGTGCGTGGAAATCCTGATTCAGCTGATTGCTGAAAATGTGATGCGGTTTCCCATGCTCATATCCGGGCTTGTGGGGACGGACGATAGAGCGGAGTCCGAGTTCCGTATTCATATATTTATGTACGGTAAAAGAGCAGCCATAACGAATCAACCCAAAGCAGCGAACTGCAGAGCAGGGCAGGGGATCTCAGAAAAGTATATAGGGGAGACAATCAAAATATTATCGCACACCTGTATGTACTCATAAACCTCCTGCATCCCATCCTGTATGCTGCATCCATCGTTTTCCCAGCAAAACCTGCAGTCTATACATGGCCCTATCCCATCCTCATATGCATTGACTATTTTATACTCCCCCTCAAGCCCCTCTAAAAATATATGGATCAGACTGACCGTATCTCCGTTTTTCCTCGGCGATCCATTCAATATCAATGTTTTCATTCTCCCCTCCGGATACATAGATATCCCTGCCCCCAGCCATTCCAAGCGCCTCCTGAAAGGAGCGGGCCGTAAAACAGTTGTCCCCGTCAAAATTCCCTGTACAGGAAATCACAATCGTTGTCCTCTTCATTCCTCACCCCATCCAGATACCCTTCCATCCTCTCCCTCTGCGTCCAAATATACTTCTCTGATTCCACAAACTCCAAAAATTCCCGGGCAGTTATCCACAAAAAAGAAATAGTTTCCCCCTCCTGCAGTACCACCGCCTTCTTGTCCCATCCGGTAATACATAAATATCCATAATAGAGCGTATCTTTGCTCCTGCAAAAATATATCTGTTCCAGCTCTCCGGCCTCAATTCCCGTTTCCTCCTTCAATTCCCGCACTGCCGCTTCATACGGCCCTTCTCCCTTCAGCGCGCTCCCTCCGGCGCCCGCCGCGAATAATCCGGGAAACATTGCCTTATCCTCAGACCTCTGCATAAGAAGAAAACTGCCGTCCTCATGTCTGACCACCACTTCACTGACCAAATGATAGCACCCTTCCGGGATTTCCTGCCCTCTTATCAGCTCTCCGCTAGTTTTATTCCCCTGCCCGTCATAGGCATCCCACAATTCCATATTACTCCTGTCCACGCATTGCAGCGTAAATGTATGCCATATCACTATGCTTCCATTTCGTCATATGCTTCTATTCTAATCTCATCCCCTTCCAAAGTCACTTTCTTTTTCTGTTGTTTTTCCCAATCCTGGCATATAATCAACTCAGGGAGATTTCCCCGTAAAGAAATCATAACAACAGTTCAGACAGTTTTGAGCTGCTACGGCATCCGGCCATTAAAAAACGCTGCACAATGGACCGGATACCTGCCGTCACTGTATATTCTTATAGTCTGTGCAGAAAATGCGCAGACCTGCTGAACCGAAAGGAGACATCCCATGTCAAAAATATTCGGCATCCATTCCCGGCTCACAGAGCTTCCCGCTTCCCCGGAAGCCCCTGCGTCCGCACAAAACAATACGCCTGCCATAGAAATTCTTACGCCCGCGGAAGCCGCTTCAAACGCTTATCTGCAAGAGCACGGCTTTATGAATCTGAAATACCCCCAGGAAATTCATTTCTGCAAAGCGGAGGTGCATATGGACTTTTTATATGGCACCTTCGTCATTCCTCCCAAAGGGAAAAACACCTATGAGGCTTCCTTCCGCTATGCGGTTTTTAAAGATCGCATCATATTCATTGATGACGGAGACTATGTCCTTCGTATCGTAGAAAAAATCCGCGATTCCATCACCCGGCCCAATCCCGGCATCGGCTTTTTCTTCGCAGATTTCCTGGATGCCTTGATTTCAGAGGATCTGCTCTGCCTGACCGATATTGAGAACCAGATTGTCCATCTGGAGGATGAAGTCCTGTCCGGCACTCTTGATAATTTCAATCACAAAATCATGAGCTGCCGCAGAAAAATCCTCATCTATTCCCACTATTATCTGCAGCTATCCGACATCAGCAACGTACTGCAGCAGAATGATCACGGCTTCTTTAACCGCAGCGAACTGAATGCCTTCCGCCTTTTCAGCGAACGTGTGGGAAGGCTGCATGAGGAAGCGCTCATGCTCCGGGAGTATTCCACGCAAATCCGGGAGGTTTACCAGTCCCAGATCGACATCAGGCAAAATAAAATCATGAAAATCCTCACCGTCGTCACCACCATCTTTCTCCCCCTGACGCTCATTGCAGGCTGGTATGGCATGAATTTCAAATACATGCCTGAGCTGAATTGGAAATACGGCTATCTCACCGTATTCCTGCTCAGCCTTGCCATCGTCATCCTCTGCATCCGCCTCTGCCGGAAAAAACATTTTCTGTAAATTTTTAATATGACATACCGCCGTCATATTTCATGATATATAATGACCTTAAAAACAGCAGTCCAGAGCGCCTGACTTACTCTGAAAAATTATTTTTGCACCGGCCTGCCGGAGGAAGGAATCAAACAATGGAAATTATCACAATCACCGCGGACAACATTGACAGCGAGCACATCTGCTGCGCCGTTTCTGATAAAAAGGACAGTACAGGAGCCAATGCCAAAAAGTCCTGGATGAAGGACCGTTTTCAGGACGGCCTTGTATTCCGCCGCCTGGATGCGAGGGGAAAGGTTTTCATCGAATATATACCCGCGGAAAAAGCCTGTATCCCATCTTGGCGGATGGCTACATGCATATCGACTGTTTCTGGGTATCCGGCCAGTTTAAGGGACAGGGTTATGCCAATCAGCTGCTTTCCCAATGTATTGAGGATGCCAGGTCACAGGGGAAGCATGGCCTCACCGTCCTTTCCTCTTCCAAAAAGAAGCCCTATTTATCTGATCCGGATTATCTGAAATACAAGGGCTTCCTTACTGCAGACACGGCCAATCCCTTTTTTGAACTCCTCTATCTTCCTTTTACGGACAATGCCCCCCTGCCCCGGTTTAAGGGCTGCGCCAGAAAAGGAACCATCGAAGAAACCGGCATGGTGCTTTACTATACCGCCCAGTGCCCCTATACCTCCCAATATGTCCCTCTTATAGCCAAAGCCGCCCGCGCACGCGGACATGAACTCACGCTCCACCCCATAACGACAACGGAGCAGGCACAAAATGCGCCCGCTCCCTATACTACCTACAGCTTTTTTAACAACGGCCGGCTGGTTACCCATGAAATATTCTCTGAGAAAAAATTTGAAAAATTCCTGGACTCCCTGCCCGTGTAAGCACCCGCCAATCTCCGGCAGATACCATTTACTCCGACTATTTGTAAGCCTCCCGATTTTGTTTTATCCGCTGGTAAAAAATTCCTGCCGCTCCATCTGCCGAAGCCTTATCAACACGGCAGGCATCGCTTCTGACTTTACTACAGCGTCCCCAGCATCTGCTCTGCATTCTCACCGGCCTTCACCTTGGTAAAAGCCTGACGAATAATTCCCTCTTCATCAATCAGGTAGGTGGAGCGCACTACACCCATAACCTTTTTCCCGTACATATTTTTTTCCTGCCATACATCGTATGCCTGGATGACCTCCAGCTCCGGATCCGCCAGAAGCGTAAAAGGAAGATGATATTTCTCCGCAAATTTCTTATGAGACGCCACGCTGTCCTTGCTGACTCCCAGCACCACAGCCCCTTTCTCCTGAATCTGAGGATATCTGTCCCCGAAAGAGCAGGCCTGTGTGGTACAGCCCGGCGTATTGTCCTTGGGATAGAAATAAAGAATCACCTTTTTCCCACGGAAATCCTTAAGCGAAACCTCTTCTCCATCTTGATTTTTTAATGTAAATTCCGGTGCTTTTATTCCTGTTTCCAGCATAATTTGACCTCCTGTCAATTTCTGTAAATTAGTATTAACTGCCGGCTTTCTTTAATATAGAAAAGACACCGGTCTTTAAAATTAAGAATCTTACTGTCTCACGCAATATTTACAAAAAGCAGAACCGCCTCCCGGCAGATAACATACTCACAACGCAATATCGTATTATAAAAAGGTATCCTTCTGTCAGCCACCTGTCCCTTCTGTCTGCGCAATGCAGGGCGATACATGCTGCTGTCCACTTAACGACAGGCGGCCATTCACATATTTTCTCCCCGCCTGCCCAAAAGTATCCGGCAGCTTCTCAACTTCCCAAACTAACAGCTCCGTCTCATTCCTTCTGCACTCCGCAAGTACCTTACCGTCCCTGTCAAAAAACGCCGTCGGTGCAGTCTGAAATGGACCTGCGTCATTCACAGCCAATACAGGCATCACATTTTCCACAGCCCTTGTTCTCAGGTGTGCTTTTATGAGCTCATACCTGTCCGGATTATCCGTCTCTGAAATATCACAGAAACAGACTACTCCCAAATCAGCCCCCTGCCTGTATAATTCCCGGAAATACTCCGGAAACCTTACTTCAAAACAAATACGGATGCCAATTGTTAAGCCATCGATATCATAGATTCCATCGCTGCCGCCGCGCCGAACCGCACATCAGCCCCCGCCGCCTGCCGGATTCCCTCAGATATCTTTGCAAAATTATATTCCATGTCACCGCTTCCGGCAAACTGGAATGCCCCTATCTTCATTTTCCCCTGCCTTTCCGTCATAACCGAAGTCCTTTAATATCCTTCACCCTGGAAAGAATAATATTACAGCTCATATCCCGCACGCCGGGAAGACGGTGCATCGTCTGTTCCAGGAAGCTTTCCAGCTCTTCCTGGGAAGCCGCCACCGCATGAACATGCAGCCTGCTCCTCCCTGACACAAGATAAATCTGGGTCACCATCTCATTTTTTTCCAGAATATCAGTGACTGTCTTCAGACTGGAAGGCTCTGTCTCTATTTCAAAATAACAGGATACCGCGCCGCTCAGCTTCTGCGGATTAATTATCGTTGTATACTCTTCTATAATTCCTCTTTTCTCCAGAGCATCGATTCTGGACTTTACAGCCACACGGGACAGACCCACCAGTTCTCCCAAATCCGAATAGGAAATCCTGGCATTCCGTATCAGCGCCTCCACAATCTGCCTGTCCGTTTCATCCAATCCGCTCAAAAACATGCCGCCCTTTCCCCCTTCCTGCTGCCCATTACCTTTTGTCCCGTTGCATAATGTTTTCTTTTATACCATTATAAAAATATTTTCTTCTATATCATTATAATAATGCTGCCTTTTATATCATTATAATAATTGACATGCCGCATGTAAAGTGTTATCTTTTACTTACAAAATGTAAGTTTAAACTTTCAATATGTAATTGCAAAAGGAGAATTCCCTTGGAGAAAAAACTTATTCACGGCCCCATCACCAAATCCATTCTGCTTTTTTCAGCTCCTATTATCCTGGGCAACCTGCTCCAGCAGCTTTATAATGTTGTGGACACTCTGATTGTCGGCCGTTTTCTTGGCGCGGATGCGCTTGCTGCCGTAGGCTCCTCTTTTACCCTGATGGTATTTCTGACCTCCGTTATCCTCGGGCTGTGCATGGGAAGCGGGATCAGCTTCTCCATACTGTATGGCGCCGGCAATACGCAGCGCCTTCATGCATGTTTTCTTCTTTCCTTCATTATGATCGGGCTGATTACTATTTTAATCAATCTTCCTGCCCTGCTCCTGCTGGATCCTATCATGACGCTCCTGCACATTCCTGTAAGCATACGCCCGGAAACCAGAAGCTACCTGCAGGTCATTTTATACGGACTTTTTTTTACTTTCCTGTACAATTATTTCTCATCGCTGCTTCGTGCTTTGGGGAATTCCCTTGTGCCGCTTCTTTTCCTTGCGCTTTCCGCACTCATGAATATCGCGCTTGATTTACTTTTTGTGATTTCTTTTGGCATGGGAATTGCAGGGGCCGCATGGGCAACCATCATATCGCAGGCATTTTCCGCCCTTCTATTGGCCGTTTATACCATACGCAGGCTCTCCCTGCACCGTATCCGGCCGAAAACCCTGCATTTTGATCGCCTGCTCTTAAAAGAGCTTCTTCAGTATTCCCTCCTGACCAGCGTCCAGCAGTCTGTAATGAATTTTGGCATCCTTATAGTCCAGGGACTGGTCAACAGCTTCGGCGTCACGGTCATGGCCGCCTTTGCCGCCGCAGTTAAAATCGATTCCTTTGCCTACATGCCTGTCCAGGACTTCGGCAACGGTTTTTCCACCTTTATCGCCCAAAACCTGGGCGCCGGCAAAACTGACAGGATCCAAAAAGGTATCCGCTCCGCCTTCCTGTGCTCCTTCCTGTTCTGCATGTTTATCTCTGCCGTTGTCCTTCTGTTTGCAGAACGGCTCATGCTTATCTTTATACGCCCCGAAGAACTGGAAATCATAGCAATCGGCGCAGGCTACCTGCGCATCGAAGGCGCCTGCTATTTTGCCATTGGATTTCTCTTCCTGTTCTACGGCCTTTACAGAGGGCTTGGCCGGCCGGGAATTTCCGTTGTCCTCACCGTTATTTCCCTGGGAACCCGTGTCCTTCTTTCCTACATGCTCGCGCCAATTCCTGCCTTCGGCACTGCCGCTATCTGGTGGTCCATTCCTATCGGCTGGTTCCTGGCGGATGCCGCGGGGGTGTTGTTTTTCTTCTTTAATATGAAAAAGATTATAAAAATTCAATAATCATCTTCTAGGAAAAAGGCTGCTATCTGGACCTGAAACCATATTCTCTTTTCAGTCTTTCAAATATCTCAAAAGCCACCGGACAAACCTCAACAGCCTCAAGCACACTGTATAAACTCCAAAGACGATCCGGCTGATCTGTATACGGATACTTCTTACAATTATCCGGCCTGCAGTCACCCAGCTTACAGGAACCATCCTCTTCCAGGAAATCGCAGGGCATATGTTTTGTCGCATATACACCATCTGTTTTTTCCTTCTCCAGAAAAAAATCAACGAACTGCTCCTTTGTCAGTTTAAGTAAGGCCGCATCCTGTTCCAAGTCTTCTTCCGGTATCGATCCGCTGTACAGCTTACAGCAATTCCGGCACTTGCTACAGTCATATCCGGAAAATAATTCCTTGTGGAGCCGGGCAAAATCTTGATCCAGTTTTTCCTCGTCCGCATGATTCTTCAAAAAAGAACGGAACTTTATGTTTTCATTTTCTTTTTTCTTTGCTTCCTGCTCTATCTGCGCTGGCTTAATCATAACAGCCTCCTATGTATAGGTATAATATAGTTTCACTAAAATTAAGAGATTCCCTCATGCAAAAGAGATGACATGGTATCCGTCTTAAAGTACCCTTCCACAATTCCATCATACGGCACATTGGCCAAACCATCTTCCACAAGAATATGGTTTTCCAAATCATATACCACTACGTTCTCCAGGCTGTTAAGAATAAATGGCGAATGAGTAGTAACTATAAACTGTATCTTGGGAAATACAGTAGTCAGTAAATCCAATATTTTCTTCTGCAAATCCAGATGAAGATGAGTCTCTATTTCATCTATAAGGACAATGCCCGGCAAAACTCCAGTCTCAGTAACGGTTCTTCAAATATCCGCTGCAGCAGGCTTTCAAATTTGCCGAACCTTCTTTCTATTTTTTTCGCCTTATCCTTTTTCGCTCCGGTAGCCGCAAGAGCCTCTGTCATTTTTAAATCCAGAAGATATTTGACAAAATCTTCCCTCGGTGTGTCTGTAATTATATACTTGTCCTGCAGCTCCACTTTTTCTACATGACTTGGTATTTGTGCCCGGAAAACTCTATCCGCTTTATAATATGCTATAATAAAATCGCCCTGCTGAAACATTGAAAAAATATCTCTTCATTATCCTTCTGAAGTTCAGCCCCATAAGCATTTTCCATCTTTTCAATAAAATCTTTATAGTCTGACAAAGACAATGAAGTAGACACCTCATTCAGATAACCAGCCAATGCATCAAGAACGCATTTTCCCTCCGCCCAACATTATCAACTGCTGCTATATATTTTAGCTAAACTATTTTTGTTTTAATCATATCACAAAAAAACCTCCCGGGGAATCCCTGATAGGTTTTTGAAATATACTGTTTTGTAATGGCTACTGTTCAATACTTATAGTAGTTACGGGGCTTGGTGGACCGGAAAACTACTTACTGTCACATCCTTTGAAATTGCGATGCGGCTAAAGGCTGTCCTTAGTTGTCCGAAATCACATATAATCTGCTCTCGAAGCTGCTTTTCCTCCAGAAGAATTTCCGGTGTCTTCGGTTTCCGCAAGACCACATTCTCAATACAATTCTCTCAGTCCAGGGAATACTGTGCCTTGTAGCGATACAATCTTCGCTCATAGGCCGCTTCCGCTCTCATCAGCCAGAAATACCGCCTGCACCTCATCATTGGATACTCCACGGAATTCCAAAAGTGCGTGTAATAAGGCTGGAATACAAAAACCAATGAAACCACAGTCCGAAAATGCAGCCCAGAACAATACCCCCCACACATACGGAGGTATTTTTTGGATGCCGTACCGAAAGGCAGTGAGAAAGACCTGTCAAACCCGGCTGTGCAGGGCGTGGCGTACTGCGATAAATTGTTTGTTTATGAGCGGAGACTGCTTGTCAGGAAGGCAGTCCAGAGAGTAGTGCGCATTATGTACCTCCATTTCGGTTCACGGGTCCAGTTGACGGGTGAATCGAATGGAGGCGGGGATCGGCAGCTGTACAAATCGGGAGATTTCCCGAAAAAACGGCAACAAAAAACGCCAGCTCCTGATCACACGAGCATCGTCGCAAAAACAAAAAGAAACGGCGGCTCAATCAAAGCCACCGCTTCACAGGCGCGTAAAAATCTCTCTGCTGTACGACGGCTTTTTTCTTTTGCCGTCGTGCGGCAGTTTGCGTTCCAATATGAATTTTGGTATAGTGCCGACGTGATGTAATCAAGCCTTTTTCGGTTTGTCTGTTTTTGCCTTTTTGGGCTTCATTCCCCAAAACACAACGTTCATTACAATTACGATTAGTACAACCGCAGCCATGGATACCCAAAAGCCGATATTAAGACCCAGCCATTCGGTTGTTCCGAAAAAAGTAATCCAAATTTCTTTCCAGTTCATCATCACACCTCCTTAGAGCAGCTCGCCATAGTGACGGACATAGGCTTTTTTCAAACTGGTTGCCAGCACCATATACAGCAGGATGCAGGGGATCAGATACGCAAAATACATTGCGGGCAGAGCAACAAAACCAAGTGCCGTTCCGAAAACTGTAAAAGGAATCACAGTCAGGATCGCAATACCGGTCATGGTAAGCAGCGTCACTGGGGCAGATGCGCGGCTCTGGATAAAGGGCAGCTTCGGAGTACGGATCATGTGAATGACCAGTGTCTGGCTCCACATGGATTCCACGAACCATCCAGCCTGGAACATCCCGATATACTGCGCCTGCATGGCCGCAAGCCCCGCTCCGCTGTAATGAGCGGCCAGATCGTTGAACAGAACACCACCGGACACGAACATGGGGCAGAACACGAAATACATGAAAATGTAGGTTGTAAAGTCGAAGATGGAGCTGGTAGGTCCAATCCAAATCATAAAACTGCCTACACTGGAAGCATCCCATTTCCGGGGCTTTGCGATAAATTCCTCGTCCACGTTATCCCAGGGAATCGCGGTACAGGACAGGTCGTAGATCAGGTTCAGAAAAATCAGATGCACGCTCATCATCGGCAGGAAGGGCAGCAGCGCGGAGGCCGCCAGTACCGAGAACATATTGCCGAAGTTGGAGGATGCGGTCATCTTGATATACTTGATCATGTTGGCATAGGTCTTGCGGCCTTCAATAATGCCCTGCTCCAACACCATCAAGTCTTTTTCCAGCAGAATAATATCAGCCGATTCTTTTGCCACGTCTACGGCGGTATCCACCGAAATGCCGATGTCAGCGGCTTTCATAGCGGCGGCATCATTGATTCCATCGCCCATGAAACCAACGGTATGGCCGTTTTCCCGGAGAATCGAAACCACACGTGCTTTCTGGTTGGGAGTCAGCTTGGCGAATACATCGGTGGATTCTGCTGCTTGTGCCAGCTCCGCGTCGCTCATATTATCCAGATCAGAGCCAAGGAGCATATTGCGAACCTTCAGCCCCACCTGCTTGCAGATGGTGCGGGTCACCTTGTCATTGTCGCCGGTCAGGATTTTAGTAGTCACGCCATGGTCTTTCAGTGCCTTGATGGCATCTGCGGTGGATTCCTTCGGAGGATCGAGGAACGCAAGATACCCAATCAGCACCATATCACACTCGTCCTTCACGCCGAAAGCGCCCACCGGGGACGGATTGCTTTTCTGCGCAATCGCCAGCACACGGAAGCCCTTGTCGTTGAGATCATCCACTGTTTTGAGAATCCGGCTGCGAACCTCATCGGTCAGCGGCTCCACGCCGTCATCACACTCTGCGAAGGTGCAGACGGAGAGCATTTCTTCCACAGCACCCTTTGTCACCATCTGGGTCTTGCCCTGCTTATCTTGAACTACCGTGGTCAGGCGGCGGCGGGTGAAGTCAAAGGGAATCTCGTCCACCTTCACATAATTTTCAGACAGATCAAGCAGACGAGAATCCGCCGCTTCTTCTTCCTCTGTCTTATGGATGATCGCCAGATCCATCAGATTCTTGTAGCCGGTCTGGAAATAGCTGTTGAGGTAAGCGTGGCGCAATACCCGCGTATCGTCTTCACCGTTTACATTGAGGTGATATTCCAGCACAACTTTATCCTGTGTCAGCGTTCCGGTCTTGTCGGTGCAAAGAATGTCTATGGCACCGAAGTTCTGGATGGAATTCAGGTTCTTGACGATGGTCTGCTTTTTGCTCATGGAGACCGCGCCTTTGGCAAGGCAGGTCGTCACGATCATGGGAAGCATCTCCGGGGTCAAGCCGACGGCAATGGAGATGCCGAACAGGAATGCTTCCAACCAGTCGCCTTTTGTAATGCCATTGATGAAGAACACCAGCGGGACCATGACCAGCATGAAGCGGATCAGCACCCAGGAGACGGCATTGACCCCCTTGGTGAAGTTGGTCTCTACCGCTTCTCCGGCCACTGCGGATGCCATAGAACCAAACAGCGTATTATCTCCGACACAAACAACGACCGCTGTTGCACTGCCGGAGACAACATTGCTGCCCATAAAGGCGATGTTTGTATAATCGGTTACGCTGTCTTTGGCCGCGCTGACATTAGGCGTTTTTTCAATGGGCTCGCTTTCTCCAGTCAAACTTGCCTGACTGACAAATAAATCTTTTGCATCCAGAATTCGAACATCAGCCGGAATCATATCACCCGCTGACAGATGCACAATATCGCCGACCACCAGATCATCCATGGGAATTTCAGCTTTTTCCTGCTCCCTGCGGGTGACCGTACAGGTGGTCGTGATCATGGCCAGCAGTTTTTCTGCCGCGTTTCCGCTTCTGGATTCCTGTACAAAGCGAAGTGTGCCGGAAATCATAACCATAGTCAGAATAATTGCCACAGTCAGAGGGTCAAAATCCTCCGGCGCACTGCCTAAAAGAGAAAAATAGGGAAACACCATATCCGTCATGGTGGACACCAGCGCCAGACAGAACAGGATGGCGGTAAAGGGATTGATGAATGCCCCAGCCAGCCGCTTTGCCAGAGACTTCTTTTTTTCATGTGTTACTTTGTTGCTGCCGTATTTGGTACGGCTTACGAATACGGCTTCTGCATCAAGGCCACGAAGTGTGGTATGCAGGTTTTTCAAAACTTCCTTAATGGGATTGGTAGCCGCAAACTGAATGCGGCGATTCTGCTCGTCGCGAATGACTGCCTTTTCAGCTGCCTGACGAACGGCCATACGATTTTCTTTCTTGTTCATTGGTCTTACCTCCTTGATTTTGTAGAGGCAAGCAGGGTCACATGAGGGACACGGAACTCCCCGTCCCCACGTGCTGCGCTATGCCTTCGCGGACTACTGTCAGAGTCCATGCCATTCACCTCACTGTTTTATGGAATATCTATCTGAAACCGCATTGCGGATTATTTTTTGCGATATCGATTGCTTTTTTCGATATACCAGACGTCAAAGCCGGCAATCATCAGCCATGCGATCATAGCGCCTACAAACCAGTGGTCTGCAAATCCAGACCACAATCCCTTCATCAGAAAAATGATGGCATTAAGCGCAATGACTTCTCCGATATTGCGGCAAAGCGGGACAATTTTAATTTTCTCTTTTTCTTCCTGCGGCATATTTTTCCACGCAGATAAGTGAATATGTCCTTTCCCGCAGGCAAACACAAAGCCCGCTATGGTGAAAAGAACTCCAAAAAAGATGCAGGTGTAATCCATGGCTGCTCACTCCTTTCGGTGATTGATTTCATTTCTTAGTTTCTTTAATTTCAGAAGTCTGATGAGCAACATCACTGCTGTAACTGCCAGAACAAGCCAAATGACAGCAGACACTTGGTACCAAATCTGGAACATCAAAATCCTGTATTCGGAAAATATCCAGCTTAAACAGCTGCATATTATTGTGAACACGGCGTAAGGCGCAGAGAAAACTGTGAGTCTATGATCTTCGATTTTCTTCTTCACTCACAGCACCTCCCAACCGGCGCTTATCACTTCTGGGATTGCCAATGCCTGTCCAACGATTCCCTCTAAAACATTGCTTTTTGGTTTTCCTGAAGAACAGTATTCAGCAACGATTTCAACCTTATCGCCAACAACACCGCCGCTTTCCAGATTATTCAGATACAGTGTTTTGCAGGAATTGCTATTAATCAGCAACAGACGGATTTCCTGCTCTGCATCCGCCTGACAAAGGACCGAAATACGATATTGCTTTTCAGACTCATCCCCGACAGTGATTGGATTCAGCTTTCTCGCAAGGGGACGCAGGATCAAATTGGAGCCAATCAGAACCCCGGCGGCGGTAATTGCCATTGCATACATTCCCGTGCTCGCAAGAATACCAATGGCAGTTGTGCACCAAAGCGTAGCTGCCGTATTCATTCCCCGCACCGAACCGCTGTCCTTGAAGATCACGCCGCTGCATAAAAAGCCCACGCCGGATATAATACTGCTTCCGACACGAAACACCTGATCTGAGCCATAGAGCATGGGAAACAACGTGAAGAAGCTGGTTCCCATGCAGATCAGAACGTTGATACGGATGCCTGCCGGATGTCCGGTGAGCTGCCGCTCCAATCCAATCAGAAAGCCAAGCGCCAGGGAGAGGGAAATTCTAAAAACAAAATCGGCGTAAATCACGCGAATCGCCTCCCTTCGACCACTTACAGAATACAAAAATCGCAAGGAGAATCACATGGCTAAAACCTTGCGATTTCCTTGCGATTTTGCAAGAATTTAGGCAGGCTGAGTTTGGCCCGCCTGTGTTATAGTTGGTCATTAAACTTGTATCCGATGCCCCAGATGGTCAGAATGTACTTGGGCGCGTCCGGGTCAGGCTCAATTTTCTTCCGTAGTTTTCGGATAAATGCCATAATGTTGCTGTCGTCCAAAAGGTAATTCTCAGACCACACCGCCCGGTAGATCTGTTCCTTGGTAAATACCTCCCCGCGGTTCTGAGCAAGGAAATACAGTATGTCAAACTCCTTTGGCGTCAGGCTGACTTCAGCGCCCCCCATGACGACCCTCCTGCTTTTGGGGCTGATTTCCAGTTCTCCAATCCGCATCCCGTCCGGCGGGTCGAGCGAGGGAGCTTCCGCCTCGCCGGATGCGCTCAGCAGCAGGGAGGTCACCTCTCCGCTGAGCATATCCCGGATGCCGGAAAGCAGGTCTTCCGCGCAGTCACTTTTCGGCGGCTCTTTCATCAGCTTTTCCAGCAGCCACTCTTCAAGGACGGAATCCATAGGGATAAAACCGATATTCTTTTTCACGATGAATTCCTCCTTTCAAATCAACTCATAATACTTCTTCTGATAGAAGGTTTTGACTACCGTAGTCAGCAGCATATACAACAGCGCGACAATCAGCAGAAACACGAAATACCAAAGCGGCAATTTCGTCAGGCCGAACAACGACGCACCCTTGGTAAAGGTAATCGCGGTAAAGGCGACGATTCCCGCAAGGGTAATACAAATAACCGGCGCAGACGGCCTGCTCTGCACAAAGGGTATCCTGCGGGTCCGCAGAAAATGCAGAATCAGCACCTGCGTCCACATGGATTCCAAAAACCATCCAGTCTGGAAAAGAGACACATACTGAAGCCGCAGGGCGGGATCGGTAAGGTTCAGATAGGTCGCTCCTCCGCACAGCATAGGACACAGGAAGTAGTACAGAAACAGGAAGGTCACTATGTCGAACAGGGAACTGATCGGTCCAAAGGACAGCATAAACCGCCCCAGCATTCTGCCCGACCAGTCCCTCGGAGACACGGTCTCTTCTTCATCCACATTGTCCCAGGGCAGAATGATGCACAAAACATCGTACAGCAGGTTCAGCAGCAATATCTGTACGGAAGTCATAGGCAAAAAGGGCAAGAAGGCGCTGGCGCAGACAATGGAGAGGATGTTGCCGAAGTTGGAGCTGGCGGTAATTTTAATGTATTTGAGCATATTGGTAAAGGTTTTTCGCCCTTCTAAAATGCCCTGTTCCAGCACGCCAAGATCCTTTTGAAGCAGTACCACGTCCGCCGCGTCTTTTGCTGCATCCACCGCCGTATCCACCGAGATGCCCACATTGGCCTCGCAAAGCGCCGGGATATCATTGATTCCATCGCCCAAGAAGCCCACCGTATGCCCGTTTTGACCCAGGGCGGAAACCAGACGGACCTTTTGACCCGGCGTAAGCTCCGCAAAAACATGAATTTCTTCAACCGCAGCGCTAAGTTCGCTGTCTGTCATTTCATCCAGATTGGCGCCGGTCAGCACGGTTTCGGAAGAAATCCCCACCCGGCGGCATACAGAGACCGCCACCTCCGCCTGATCCCCCGTCAGAATTTTGGGAGTCACCTTCAGCCTTTTGAGCGCCGCCACGGACACCTTTGCGGTTTTCTTGGGTGCGTCAAAGAATGCCAGATACCCCATCAAGATCATATCTGTTTCGTCGGCAGGGATAATCTGGTTTTGCTGTCCTACATTTTTTCGTGCAACGGCGATGACCTTCATACCGTCCTGGAGCATCTCATCTACCACAGAGGATACGCTCTGCATCCCGCCTTTCTCTATCGGCAGAATTTCACCCCGATACTCCACATGGCTGCAACGGTCAACGATGTGGGAGATATCCCCTTTCATAATGAGTTGACTTTCTCCGTTTTTGTCTGTCACAAGAGTGCTGACAAACTTGCGGGCATAGTCAAAGGGAATCTCATCTATTTTTTGATACTGAGTGAGCAAATCGGTGTAATGCGTCTCGCGTCCCGGCATAGTCTGACAGGCAAGAATCGCGTTATCAATTGGATTGCGTACGCCGGAATGGTAGAAGCTGTTTAAGAAAGCCAAATCCAACACCTCGCTGCTTTCGTTGCCGAGCACGTCCATGTAATATTCCAGCAGGATGCTTTCATTGGTCAGCGTTCCAGTTTTGTCCATGCAAAGCACATCCATGCTGCCAAAACCCTGCATGGCATTGATGTCTTTGATGATGGTCTGCTTGCGGCTCATGGTAAGACTGCCCCTTGCAAGGCAAGCGGTAATAACCATAGGCAGCATCTCCGGCATCAGTCCTACAGCCACCGACAGCGCAAAAGCAAAGGATTCCAGCCATTTCCCACCTGTGATACCGAGAAGCGCGAATACAATGGGAATCAGCACCGCAATAAAGCGGAGCATGACCCAGGCGATGGAATTGGCACCCTTTTGAAAGGATTTTTTATCATCAGAATCAGGTTTTGCAAAGCTGCCGTAGAGCGTGTCCTTTCCGACCGCCAGCACAATACCCTCGCCTTTACCGCTGATGACTGTTGTTGCCATGAAAGCAAGGTTTTCAAGCTGGGTCAGCGTTTCCAAGCTGCTGTAACTGAGGGCGCGGCAGTTCTTTTCCAAAATGGCGCTTTCGCCCGTTATGGCTGCCTGTGAGATGAACAGGTCGGTGACCTCTGTCAGCCGGATATCCGCCGGAACACGATCCCCCGCAGAGAGCAGGACAATATCGCCCACCACCAGCTTTTCCGCAGAGATCTCGATGAGTTCTCCTTCTCGCCTTACAGTGATACTTTCATGAATCAGCCGATTAAGCTGCTGCGCCGCTTTCTTTGCTCGGAGTTCCTGAATCAGACGGATTGCACCACTAATTAGGATCATGGAAAAGATAATGATGGCAGTAGTGGCATTTCTGGCGAAGTTGGAGACGAGAAAAACGTCTGTCACCAACGAAATAATACCCAGGATAAAGAGAATTATATTGAACGGATTGATAAAAGCCCGCCGCACCCGGCGTATTGTCGTATCATTTTTTCGCTCCGCAAAGCTGTTTGCACCATATTTTTCCCTCATCGCCTCGACCTGTTCATGAGACAGGCCATCCGGTGACGCTCCAATTTCTTGATATATTTGTGATGCCTCACGGTAAGCGTATTTTTTGATACGACTGTCAAACAATGTTGTTTTTGACACGGGACAGTCCCTCCTTTAGCAATACAATAGACTCTCGGAATCTCTAAGCCTTATTTTATGCGGCTTCTGAGATTCCTTTTTTATAAATTCCCCCAACTTTTTTCATAAAACGGGTTGACAGACCGCTCAAAAAATGCGGCGCTCCGCGCCCTTGATCAAAAAGACATATCGTTCCGGCGCAGCCGGTACAGACGGCACGCCTGTTTATACCGCCGCTCAGGAACGGAAAAAACGTACCTGCGACTGCCTTGAAAAAGGAATACGGGACTGTAAATGCCCCCGTTCTTACAGCCAGCCTGACTGTAACATCGGATGGGATTCCCACAGGGGGTGTTTCTACTTCGGCTATGACCTGTATATGCTCACTGCCGCGGATTCGGAAAATGACCTGCCCATCTTCCCCTTTCTCGGCCCCGCCTCTAGGCATGATTCCTTCGGCTTCCTTTATAACTGGTATTCCATGAAGCAGTTCCTGCCTGAGGCGAATGTGGACAAACTTCTGCTGGATTCCGCCCATGATGCCATGGCTTATTACGAATACTGTCGCAAAAACGAAATTACTCCATTCATCGACCTTAACGGCAAAGGCGGCAGGCCACCTGTCTATAAGGACGATTTCACCATCAACGATGACGGTGTCCCGGTATGCAGGGAAGGGCATACCATGCGCAGGGACGGCACCGAATTCATAAAGTGCGGAACGCTGCAATAAGCGCGAGAAACTGGACTATAAACTGGAAGACGGCAGATACCGTTCATCCAAGATGTGGTACTGCCGCCTGTTCTGCATCATGATGTGTCAGCACCTTGATGCCTGGACTCTGCCAAAGACTTCCCGCCTAAAGGATCTCTTTGAGCAATCCGCTTAACTTCATAAGCAATACCATTATAAACCATGTCAGCGGCAAGGTCTACTAACCGCACCCTTTTTTCTCAACATTTATTGCATCTGTTCCATTCTGGATAATATCTACTTGTCAAGGTTCATCCGACTGGTGAATCTTGGTCGGCAGGCTTATGATTCCGAGAGCCTATATACAAATAAAATCATTTTAACATTATCCTGTAAAAACGCCATGTCTATATTCTTGCTTTTTTCTTGCATTTTCATCGGTTGTTTGTTCTGTACGTTTTCACTTTTCTGTTTTCCAAGGTATAGACGAGAGGCTGCATAATAACAAGGTTGAAATTATGCATTATTTAGGCTAATAAAGAGAACTATAAAACATATTTCTTGATATTGTGCACATAGTTGGTGTTGCCCTTCATGCAATTCATGACGCACTTAATAAATATAGGAACTGTCTAGCTTCAGGAGTTAGGATTTTTAATTGTCCTATGGCGTTAAACCGTCCGAAACACGTTCATTATTCAGTTATCAATTCAGTGGGCAGAACGCCTATTTTGTCATGCTGTATCCATAAGTTCGCATTTCTCGGATTTTCGACGTATGAAGGCTCACTCACGAGTAGTAAACCTGTAGTAAAATAAGGCTTTCAAACTTCCTAAAATTCCGATAGCACAAGGGATAATCAGATTTGATCTGATCCATGTATCCGTAAAGCAAATTGCCAATATTGAAAAAGGACAAATGAATCCGTTCTATTTAATTTTGAAGGCATTGGCAAAGGTACTGCCGATAGTGCAAGCAATGCCGGTGTTAATACACACCGACCCGCAGAGCGCAAAATCCCTCCGTGATTTTCCTCTCCGCTTGCTTGTTGAGGGCAGCGCCCCCAAGCCCCTTTGAACACAGAATTTTATTCTGTGGCTGCGCGTTCTGCGAACGCTTTTGACCAGGACCAGCTTACCGTTGGCCGTGGTCTTTTTCTTTTTCAACATCCTGTTCTACCTCCATTTTCAGAACTCGATCCACATTAGCCTTTGCCGTTAAAAGCTCCCGCATTTCCTCACGGGAACGCCGGTACTCGGCATAGGTCTTTTTCTTTTCTTCCAGCAATTTCGCGTACTCCGTCTGCAACTCTTTGACCTTTGGCAGCTTCTTGACGCCCATCTCATCAAAGGCATTCTTGGCAGCCTGATGGAGCAGAATTTCTTCCTCATGTTCTGCCCGGAATTTCTTAGAGTAGCCTGTCTTGCGGTATGCTACATAAACCTCACGGGTCTTGGCATAATTTACGATGTGGGTACGCAGAACGGCGATCTCTGCCATGCGCTGTTCAGCCGCCTTGATCTGCGCTGAAAGCTCATTGTGATGTGCCGTGGCAGCCGTAGCCTTTTCTTCCAAAACCGCGTACTCCAGCAGGTTATACTCTGACAGGTAATTCATGGTCTGCGCCATTTGCTTCAGATTGAAAACCTTGGCCCACCGAGCATAGCCAGCACCTTTTCCTGCCTGCAATTTTGCCTGAATGTCCACCAGAAGATTGACCTTCGGCGGCTCTGGCTGTGCGACCGTTTTTTTCGTGGGGTATGCGCTTTCTTCCCAGAGAGAACTGCCTGCAAATCCTCCAATCCATATCCTTCGCCCAGGCTGTCCATGCGGGCTGTTTTTTCCCAACCAGGGAGCTTGAACCGCCGTTCCCCAAGCGCTTCTGTGAATACCGCGCCAAAAAACTTCCTGATCGACACAATGTCCTGGACCGGCAGATGTCCCGGTGTGCCGACTGCAACTGTACCGCGTCTTTTAAGACATCATCAAACAGATCCATCATCAAAATCCCCCCATCCTGACACAAGCATGATCACCAGCCGGTCGTTGGATGCTTTTAGTTCCCTTGTAAGGTCGCCTTTGTTCTGGAGATACAGGAACGAGCTTTCCGGGCTGCTGTCGCCCCTCCAGTACTGGATACTCCCGATATCCTCGCCCCTGAGCACGAGCTGTACCGTGAACCAGTGGCGCAGCGCATGTGTCCCAAGCTGGTTCTCATACAGGAGCTGCCCATAAAGCCTCAGTTCCGGGGAAAGGAACTCCCTGTGCAGCTCATATGCCTTGCAGAAAGCTTCCAGGAATGCGGGGTAGACACCCTGCCTGCGCTCTTTCTTGATCATCCCGACTTCGACATCATCATCCCTTATCCGGATTTCCTGCGTGACATCGACCACGGCGCTGACCACGCGCCCTCCAAGCTCGGTGAATGTGATTCCCCTCCCAAGGGGGCTGCATTCCTGCCGCACACTGCATACTTCCCCGGAGCGCAGCCCTGCAAATGCCTGCAGGCAGAGTCCGAAAGCGATGTCCCTGGCATAGCGGAAGGCCATCGGAACCAGGATTTCAAAGACTTTATAAGGGATATCCCGGAAGATCTTTTTCCTAACCGGCATCCCGGACACCTGGAATAAAGGGACCGCTTTAAAGAAACGCCGCCCATGTCTGTCATACGCAACTTCGTCACAGTACAGGCTCTTTCTGGTGACCTTCATGAAACCACCAAACTTCCATGAAAGGTTTGCCATAAAAGCAGTCACCGCGCCGATACATTTGGTGATGCTGTCCCTTCCCCGGTACTCCCCGTCCGCTTTCTTTTCTGCTGTATAATGGTCGAAGTATTCCTGCAGCATCTCCGCCGTAATGCCGAACACATGGCGGATCCCGAACCTCCTTCCATGATCCACCAGGACATAGTTGAGCATCCCACAGATGTAATACAGCTTCTTCTCAGCATTTGACGAGATCGGCTTATACACCTTAAAGCCCGCGTAGTCCTGGAGCCGTGTGAAACGGATGATGACACTATAACCGTTCCGCAGCACTATGAATGACCGGGCATAGACCACCCCGTCCTCCGTCGCTGTCCTGATGGTATACACTCCATACCTCTGGACCTGTTCCGGTCTTTCCTCCGGATTCATTAAATCCAACATTTACTGTTACCTCCTTTTCCCCGCCTCATGACGGGATCAGGCAACAGTATAACAGACAGCGACAAAACTCTCTAATGCCTGTAAATATGCGGCTTCCGGGAGATGATGGGGTTTTGTCGTTGCGGTTTGGGGGAATTTGTTAGCCGGAATCTGATTAATAAATAGGTTTGTCATGTTACATAGGCATACAAAAGCCGGAACAATATGCCGCCCGGTTTCTGGGGGCATGATTCCGGCTGTCCTCCTTTTTCATTATTTTTCTTGCGATTGTCCGCTTTGTACGCCAATGGCCCGTAGGGCAGATGCGGCGAATAGATAAGATCACTCCCTTCAAAAGCGGAACTAAGTTAAGCGCCCTTTGTGTCTACTTCATATACATCGCAGACCTCATTGGGCTTGAGTTTCAGCCTTGCGGACAGAAATGCTTCAATGTCAAAAGCGTTCTTGTCATCTGCGTCGGCAGTATACCTGAAATTGGGGTGCTTGGTGATGTCGTACTTATCCGAAAGGAAAGGCCGCACACCACGCAGCTGGAGGTCGTCATCAGCACCGGCACATCCCGGTCAAGCAGGGCATTGGCGATACATCCGGCGAAAAAGGACTTCCCAGTTCCCACATCTCCGAACAGCAAAAGCCCAGTATTGTTTTTATATGCCTCTTTCCAGTTCTCCACATAGGCGCGGGCTTTGTCCATCAACGGATTTTGGCCGTTGTCGTTGGCAAAGGTGTAGTCATACAGATAACGGTCTTGTAGGCCCTGCGATTTCCGACGCTTGATACGCTCCATACGGCGCTGGCGTTCCTCGGCGGCCTTTCTCTGTTCCTCGGCTTCCCTCTGGCACTGGCAGATACAGCGGGGCATGAAGTAACCGGGCTTTCCAAACCTCGGCACAATGGTCTGGCGCTGGCCCTTGCATTTTTTACAGTGGATAAGGCCGTCTGTCGGGTCTATGTATTCATCCTCGGCAAGTTCCACACCGGCGGCGGCTTTGTCGATGATAGCGCGGATTTCTGCGGTAATCTCTATCATACGGTTTCATCCTCCTTTACGCTGTAATCCCGGTTACGGGTGGGCGGAGCCGTCTTTTTCGCGTCCTTGCTGGCCCATCGCCGGATAGTGGCGGCATGGTTCTGATACCGCTTGCCGGTGGACGCCATGTACTCGGACAGCTTTTCGATGTATTGGCTCCATACGGTGGGAAAGTCAGCCTGCAAGTCGGCCAGTTCTCCGGCAGAAAGAAATACATTCCGGTAACGGCCATAGGCGCGGGCGGGTTGTCCCTTCTTTAACTCTCTCTCTACCTTTACCTCTATCTCTTTCTCTAACTCTATCTCTATCTCTGGTGGACGAATGTCGGACAAATGTCCGCTGTTTGTCCGGGGCGCGGAAAGCGCCTTGTTTTGGAGCCTTGCGGCCCGCTTTCTCTCGGCCTCGGTAGAGGACTGGCCGATCAGCAGCTCAATGTTGTTCATGTAGTAAGCCCCGCTGTCCAGCAGTTCCACAAGGCCCAGTTTGAGAAAAATCTACAAGGCTCGTTCTACGGTGCCGATCTGCTGGCGAGTAATGGTGGCAATCATCTGGGCGGTGTAGGGAATGTCCTCGTCAAGCTGGAGCCGCCCGCCGTTTTTCAGGGATTTCAGATACAGTTTCAGCAGGATATTGGAATAGAGAACGCGTCCGGCGCACTCCGGGCAGTATTTGGCCCGGTTGGAGCCGGGGGTGAACAGCGCACCGCATACAACGCACTTCTTCGCGTCCAGCCGGTGGAACAGGGCCGTTTCCAGTTCCTTGTCCAGCGGCAGCACCGCCGCCTTAAACCACCGGCACAGCAGGGATCAGGAAATAGACTGGATGCAGACACATTCCTCCCCATCGTCCAGCGCAATACAGTTTCCGCAGTCATAGTTACAGCACTCATGCACCAGACGCCGCGCCCGCCGGTACTGGTGGTAGTCCATGACGGGGATAGGGTCAGGACTGTTCTTCTTCATGCTGGCACTTCCCGCACCCGCCGCAGCTATGACAGTTCCGGCAGAAATGGGTCTCCGGCTCCGGGGCAGTCGGCGGCTCCAGGCGGCCCGCCGGTTCCGGCTGTATCAGGTCAAGGGGCAGGCGGATGGTAAGATTGACAGTAACAAGATAATGGGTAGCGGTCATAAGCAATTCCTACTTAAATTTTTGTGAATTTTACGGCTATTGAGTTGATTTTGCAATGCAAATAGCATATACTATAAGTGCAATAAACTTGAAAGGGGTTGATACAATGGCAGGCACTACGAATTTCAGCGTCCGCATGGACAGCGACATCAAAAAGCAGTGCGAAACGCTTTACGGCGAATTGGGGATGAACCTCACCACCGCCATCAATGTTTTCCTGCGCCAGTCGCTCCGCGCCGGTGGCTTTCCCTTTGAAGTCAGGCTGGAACAGCCGAACAAAGAAACCATCGCCGCCATGTTGGAGGCGGAACGGATCGCGCGTGATCCCAGCGTGAAGCATTACTCCGATGTAGAAGAAGCACTCCGGGAGCTGAAACAATGAAGCGCGATATTGTCTGGACGAGGAGCGTTCCATAGTAGCGGCGCATATTCCGCAGCCCCCGGCGGATGGCGACGCTGACCTTGCTGGTGCTGACCCGCTCCCGGCGGGAGATTTCCGGCTATATGGAGAGGCGGGCAGCTTGTCCGCTGTCCGCTTCTCCGTGGGATAAGGGATAAATCCCTTTCACTTGGTAGCCTGAAAAGGGGTCATTCGTATAGTCTGTTTTTGAAAATTTCTAAAAATTTTTCTCACGCCCTCAATAGAAAACTGAACCGCGCTCTTGGAGCAGCCGCAAAGCGCGGCAATCTCCGAAAAACTCAAACCGTCCAGCGCATAAAGCAGGAACCGGCGGCGCTGGGCCTCGGTACAGGTGTCCAGAACGGCCATGAGTTCATCCAGTGTTTCCATGCAGCACAGGTATTCCTCCGGCGTTTCGCCGTAAAGCCCTATGCCCTTGGCAGCTACTATGTATTCGTCAAACTCCCGTCCATCCCAATGCCGCCGCTGTTCATGGGACAGGTTTTCGGCCTTGTGGTCGGCCCGGTCAAGATATTCATAGACTTCCAGCGTGACCTCGACAGTCACAGCTTGTCCGTTATAGTTGATGGTGACTTCCATCTGCCTTTCCTCCGTTCAGATTTTTTCGGGAAAATCTGAACGGGGCGGCGGGGAACGGCACCGGAGACATAGAAAAGCGCCCGGACAGCATGAAGCTATTCGAGCGCAAAAAGTACGGTATTTAGTTAAATTGTGACGAGTTTCGCACCGGCTGTCAGACGGGGACTGTACGGTAGCTGCGCTTTTTTTGAAAATAGCGCAAATGTCGTCTGAATTTGTCGGCGGTCAGTGTGTTTCATGGGCGGCTCCCTCCTAAAGCCGCCTTTTTTCAGCGTCGGGTTGAGTAAGCCAGACGCCAAAAAACTGGCCCTCCAAAGAAACGGAAGGCCAGCCTCTAACGCTTGCTATTTAATGAAATTATTGTTGGAGGTTAATTGTGTCTACGATTGCCATTCTGCTGATTTGCCGGATGGGGCGTCTAATCGCAATCGTCGCAGACGCAAGGCAGAGGAACACGATCAAAAGAAGTGAACCCACAGGGATTTGCCATGCAGTTCCCCATTTATCTGCAATTAAAAACTGGAACATCAGCTTGTTCAGCGGCAACCCCAAGACGCTTCCAACAACACAGCCAAGTATTGCATAGGTAAAGGCTTCCGCCGCAATCATCTTATAAAGCTGATTTGTCCCCATTCCGATAGAACGCATAATGCCGTACTGCCTTGTTCTGGACGCTACACTGGCGTTCATGCTGTTAAAAATATTAAACACTGTGATAAGTACAATAATGATGAGGAAGCCATAAATAAACACCGCGCCTGTATAGTAGGAACTTTGGGACTCGGAATTGGTAACTCTCTTGTCTGAAACAGTGCTGTCGGATGGGATCATGCTCCGTATTGTGGAAACAGTATCATCCCCACCAGCAGAAGAAAATTGAACATCAATCGTCGTATAGCCCAAATCGCCAACCAAAGCGGCAAATGTCTGTTCCGAGCAAATCATATATCCACTACTGCCTGCACCGTTGACCGCACTGGCCGTAGCCGTTGCCAGTATTCCGGCAATCGTTACCTGCTTATCACCGGAAGATGTATGAAGGACTACGGTATCCCCAACATTCCAGTTTACGCCATCCTGATAAGTAACCAGAACACGATCTGTATTTTCCATAGCAGGCGTGATACTGCCCTCATTTAATTCTTCTTTCGCCCACCCGAATTGGTTATCATTGTAGGAAATGAGTGTGACGGTTCCTTCTCCCACATCAGAGGAAACAGAAAGGCCAGCCTTTTCCATACGGCCAAAAACTTTGTCAACACCTTCCGTTTCGCTGATCTGTTCCACCAGCGACTTGTCCAGCGGTGTATTTCCCATTGTAATAGTTACATCCGCTGCCGATGGAGAGAGCGCAGGCATCCCCTGATTGAGAAAGACTACCATTACCTGAAACGACAGGAACATCATAATACTGATAGCAAACGAGCAGGTCATAAGGAATACATTCTTTTTGCCGGATAGTGCATGGAAAATTCCCATGCTGGTTTCAATGTGGAACAGCTTTGTATTTGCAGCCCTCTTGTTCTGCGTAAGCTGTGTACTACCGCTGATTGCAGTTACCGGCGATACTTTAGAAGCCTTTTTCGCCGGGGACAAGGATGCCAGCAGTACAATCAGAAAACCGATCACCGCACCAGCAATCAGACCGCTTACACTGAACTGAAAAAGCGGTATCTCTGAAAAGCGTTCCCCGCTGATGGATTTCAGCAAAAGGCAGGCACACCATGTAATGATCTGCCCGGCAACCAGCCCAATCGGTACGCCCTTCATACTTTGGCGCAACCCTTGAAGAACAACGAAGTGCTTTACCTGTGCTTTGGATGCTCCCAGACACCGCAAAAGGCCATAGAACTGAACCCGTTCCAAAACATTTGTGTTAAAGCTGGCGGCAATCATTACTGCACCGGCAATCAGCACCAAAAGGACAAGAAAGCCTGCAACGATGTATAGGGACTGCATTGTGCTGTTCTCACTTTGTCCCATTAATCCAAGGAGCGCTGTATTTTCGCTTACCTGACTGTCTGAAAGGCCATATTGCGCTTTTATTTCATTCATGGCCTTCTGAATGTTTACGCCATTTTTGAACTGAACGCGGAAAGTAGTTCCGTCTTTGGCATTTTCATCCGCAATTTTGAGAAAGCCGTCCTCGGTCAATACCATGCCATATACATCCGCTTTAAGCAAACTTCCCATATCGGCAAGGACGCCGGTAATGCGGTATTCCCGGCTGGAACCGTCCGGCACTGTAACAGTTACGGTGTCGCCAACCACAAGGCCCAATTGTTCCAAAGCCGATTTATTTAGTAATGCTTCATCGGGCAGGGTAGGGTATGAACCGCTTTCCATATCCATTTCTGTCAAAGTTGAAAAGGTGTCCTCATTCGCACCTGCGAAGCTGACCGCTTTGGAGCCGATAGCGCCGGTAGTTCCCTGATAAGTCCATCCGCAGAGGGCAACATCTATCCGTGCTTTTACGAGTTCCGCCGTCTGTTCACCAATATCGGTCAGACTGATATGGTATTCACCATTCGTCTTGATAAAATAATTTTTCTGTGCACGCAGCGCCATATCGGCCATGCTGAAAATAGCAGTTACCAGCAATACCGAAAGGACAATGCAGAGAACCGAAATCCGATTGTTCTTGCGGTGTACCTTTTCATACTGCGGTACCAATCCAAGATAGCTTTTCAACGTGACGACACCCCCAAATCTTTCAGCACGCCATCGGTCATACGGAACACGCGATCTGCTGCGCTGGCGTGATTTTTGTTGTGGGTAATCATCAAAATAGTCTGTTGATACCTGTCCGACATGGTTTGCAGTAAAGCCAAAACTTCCTGACTGTTTTTGTTGTCCAGATTTCCGGTCGGTTCATCTGCCATAATCAGGGCGGGGCGTGTGACCAATGCCCGTCCAATCGCCACACGCTGCTGCTGGCCGCCGGAAAGCTGGCAGGGAAGGTGCTTTCGGCGCTCGCTCAACCCAAGCACCTGCAACAATTCGTTGACGAACTTTTGATTTGGCTTTTTATAGTCAAGCAGCAGCGGAAATGTGATGTTCTGTTCCACATTCAGTTCCGGGATTAAATTAAACGACTGGAAAATAAATCCGATGTGCTGCCGCCGGAACACAGTTAATTTCTTCTCCGGCATCGAAAAAATATCCTGTCCATCAATCCATACCTTGCCGGAAGTGGCGCTGTCCAAAGCGCCGATCACATTCAGCAAGGTACTTTTGCCGGAACCCGACTCTCCAATGATAGCGATAAACTCACCCTTACGGACAGAAAATGATACATGATTCAAAGCGTGAACTTCTGTTTCGCCTGTGCCATAGGTCTTGCACAGGTCTTGTACTTCAAGAATATTCATATTCAAAACCTCCTTACAGACACATCATACTCCCCATGACTTACTTTTAAGTGAAATCTATCTTACTCATCTGTAATGTTTAGAAAATTCAATGTAAAAGTGGTTCCTGCGCCTAAACTGCTGGTTACGGAAATGGTTCCGCCGTGAGCTTCTACAATAGATTTCGCCAGCGGCAGCCCCAAGCCGATTCCGTGAACATCCGAAGAAAAACGACTGCGGTAAAACCGTTTGAAAATGTTATATAGATCTTCCGGGTGTATTCCTTTTCCATCATCGGAAATTTCAATCTGTGTCATTAAAGGAGATTGGCTCCACTTTACCCCAATATGACCGCCGTTCTCTGTATGCTCCAAAGCATTTTTTACAATATTGCTGATAGCTTCCGATACCCATAGGGCATCGCATGATAAAACAATATCTTCTTTGCCGGAAAGCATAATTGTTTTATGCTCCCGTTCTGCTCAAGTTTCAAAGCGTTCCAGAACATCCTGCATAAGAGCAGAAAGATTTTTCGGGGCCTTTTCCATCTGGATAATTCCTGCGTCCAGCCGCGCCAGTTTCAGTAAGGTGTAAATCACATCTTCCATCCGCTTAATCTCTCTTTGAGATTTTTCGGTGAAGCTGCTCACAGTTGCGGTATCATCTTTATGGCTCGCTATAATCTCATGGTACATTTTTAAGGCAGACAGCGGCGTTTTAATCTGATGTGATACATCCGAAATAATGTCCTGCAAAAATTCTTTGGTCTGTCGCTGGTTCTTGGCATGAGCAGAAAGGATGGTTGCCATTTCATTGATGGCATGAAAAAGGCTGTACCAGTCATCAGTCTGGGAACATTCGATACGGGACGTGGTATCGCCATCCAGAAATTGTCGGATGGTATTTTCAGCGTTACTGAAAACCCTATGCTGGCGATGGAGATAGAGAAACAGCGATAAACAGATTACTCCAAACAGGAAAACCAACAGCAGAAATACAGAAAGCATCATCTGATTTCGGTACGTCTGAACAGCAGACAGAAAACGTATGGAAACCGTTTCATCATATCCAACAGAAGCCAAAGCCTCCCTGCCGCATTCCATGTCATTCTCGTTTGGCTGTGAAGTGAAAGCGGAAATTGACAATTCGTTTTCATTGTTTAACAAATGGCCTGCGATACCATAATCATGGAGTAATAATTCCTGCTGAAAATTTTTTGCCAGAAGTGTGGCAATCCCTCCTTCCAAGAGAAAGGAAACGAGGCAGATAGCAGTAACAGCGATTAACAGTGTCTTTGTTTCTTTCCCTAATTTACCCATAAATCCGCCCTCACTCAACAACCCACTTATATCCAATTCCTCGTTCGGTCAGCAGATATTTGGGCGCATTTGGTGTATCTTCAATTTTGTTTCGTAGCCGCCGGATATAAACGGATAAAGTATTATCATCTACAAAATTCCCGTTGCCATCCCACATCCGGTCTAAAATCATTTCCCGCGGCATGAGATGATTAGGATTTTGCATGAACAGACACAGCAATTTGTACTCTACCAGAGGCAGATCAATAGGCTCGCCATTTTTCCAGGCAAGCCTTTCGGCGGTATCTATGCGAATACCGTTTGCTTCTAAAGTAGTATCTGCTTTGGAAAATTTCAACGAACGACGTAGAATAGCCTTAATTCTGGACAGTAGTTCATTCAGCTTGAACGGCTTTGTAATATAATCATCAGCCCCCATATCAAGGCCCCGGACAATGCTGATTTCCTGATTGGACGCTGTCAGAAATATAATCGGGACAGTTGAGTTAGTACGCACCTCTTTGCAAATATCGAAACCGGTTCCATCTGGTAGTGTAACATCCAGCAGCGCCGGATATTTGGAAGTTGCTGGTATTTCTCATTGCATATGTCATTCCGGAGGTATGCCATGAGGGAAACTGATTTTGCACGATATCTGACTCAATTCCTATCCATATACCTTCCTGGTCAGGTTGGAAGTAAACGTAATACCCAACTGGCATACAGGGATTCTTTTTCGCTATTTCTAAAATACTGTAGAGACCAGAAAAACCTATCACCTGAAAAGTTGACCATTGCCCAAGTAGATAAAGAACTGGTTATATGTTTTCTTCAATGGCTTGAAGAGGAACGTAATTGTAAGGCTGCTACTAGAAATCAGCGTCTTGCGGCTATACATTCTTTTTTCAGTTTTTTAATGGTGGAAGAACCACAGTATATCCAACAATGCCAGAAAGTTTTGTCTATTCCTATGAAAAAGACAGATAAGCCACCTCTAATGTATCTTCCATTAGATAGTATTAAAGGGTTACTTGAACAGCCTGATAGAGCACCAACTCAGGGTAAAAGAGATGCTGTATTATTATCTCTTTTATACGATACCGGTGCCAGAGTTCAGGAACTGGTGGATTTAAAAGTATGTGATGTTACACTAAACGATACCGTTACAATCACACTGACAGGTAAGGGTGGGAAAAGTCGCATTGTTCCTGTGATGAAGCCGACAGGAGAACTTCTTAAACAGTACATTGAAAGTGCTGGATTATCTTCTCCTGTATACAGTCGAAATCCTTTATTTACGAATCGAGGTAATAAACCTTTGACAAGAGCTGGCGTAACATACATTTTAAAAAAATACGCTGGTCAGGCTCAGGCTACAGGGGCAAAGGACATTTCTGATGAAATCACTCCCCATTGGCTGCGCCACAGCAAGGCGATGCATCTGCTTCAATCAGGAGTAAATCTTGTTTATATAAGAGATCTACTTGGTCACTCTGATATTTCAACAACAGAAATCTATGCAAGAGCAGACGAAAAGATGAAACGCAAAGCATTAATGGAAGCCTATGACAGTCCAACATCTGAAGATTTACCAACATGGAAACAAGATAAAGATCTTCTCGACTGGTTGAAATCACTGTAAGAGTTTCACCGAATTATGCAAAGTAAAACGAGTCCATACCACAAGAAGTCTAATAAAGTATGGACTCAACTTTTCATTATAACTTACTTTTCATAACCAACGCCGCCCTTCTGGTTGGCGATGGCGATGATTTGCGTGTTCATTGACTTCACCTCATTTCTGATTATTGCTGTTGCTTCTGGAAATAGAAAAAGCCGCCACTCCAAAATAAAAAGTGAAGTGACGGCTCTTTCTATCGCCGGAATTCCTGAAATGAAAAAAGCACCCAGGCATTTTATAATGAGTGCTGTATCAAATTAATATTCAATTATTCAAATTTGGTCAAACTATGCCAAACTGCCACAGCCAAAAACGAGGGGAGGGAGGAACGAAAAGCACCCCAAAAATCGGCTCTCGGTTGTCCTATAATTTAACCGCTAACCCCTTTTTTACCCCAATTTTTGCCGGTTGTCCTATATTTAACCACTAAAAATTGGGTGAAAACGGCTCTCGATTTGCCAAATTTGGTCAAACTATATCAGCCCGTTTAGATACAGTAAAACCCCGGAAAACCTTGATTTTCCGGGGTTTTTGAACCATTTTGATACGGTTTGAACAGCAGATTATCTCTTGCTGAACTGAGGTGCGCGACGAGCTGCCTTGAGACCGTACTGCGCGAGTTTTTGAGCTGTTTTTCCTTGATATTCCGGGCTTTTCCGGCTTTCTGCTTCTCAGTTATCCGGTATGCGGACCATAAAAAACAGCCCTTTTTCATTCAGCAATAGCCTGATGAAACGCACCGTTTACTACCCCAAACAGCTCTTCGGGTTTATTATACTTCACTTTTGCATAGATGTCCATAGTTGTTTTGCTGTTTTCGTGTCCGGCAAGGTATTGCACTGTCTTTGGATCGACACCCGCATAAAGAAGATTGGTGATGTAAGTGTGCCGCAGCTGATGGGGCGTCACATCGAAGTCCAGCGTATATTTGATTTTGGGTTGATTCTTTTGGGTCATGCCCAGCGTTGGAGTAACCGTATATTTGATACTCTCCCCATTTACATACTTATAATAGTTTCGGGGCTTAGTGGAGCGGACAACTACATACTGCCATACTCTTTGAAACTGCGAAGCAGCCAGTGGTTCTCCTTTGCTGTCAGCGATCACATAGTCTGATATGGAATTTTCTTTCGCTTCTCTCAGACAATCCACCAAACACTTCGGTATCGGAATATCCCTTTTTGCTGCCGGAGTCTTTAACACCGTAGAGACTACGGGCCTGTTATGCTCTGTACGCCATGCCCGCCTTACTGATAGATACGGGGTGTTCTCATCCAAAAATACACAATCCCATTGCAGTGCAAGGATTTCTTCCCGGCGCAGACCGGAATACAATCCAAGCATAATAAATAGGTAGGGGGGAAGCCCTTTGACCGTATCCAGAAGCACGGCTACCTGCTGATCTGTCAATGCCTCTCTCTTTTTTGCGGGCTTTCCGCCCTTGCCCGATATTCCCACACAGGGATTGTGTTCAAGAATTTGGTTTCTCTCTGCCGCGTAAAAAATGCACTTGAGCAGCATATTAACCTTGTTGTATAAGCCTTCCGATTTCTTTGACAATGGAACAAGTGCCAGCCGAATATCATCAGCGGTCACTTCTTCCATATACATCTCTCCCAGGGGCTTGATGACATAGTTTTGCATATCCCTCGTATAACCTCTGAGTGTAGACGCATACACCTTTGCCGACTGCATCAGCAGCCACTTCTCGCAATACTCGGCTACCGTTGGGTGCTGCCGGCGGAAGATGATTTCCTCCACCTGTTGTCGCGCCTCTAATTGTTTCTCATACAGTTCCTCGCAAGTTGTGGCATACAAACTTACCTCCTTGCCATCTGCATCCTTAATCCTGGTTCTGTAATACTGGATTCCTTTTAATGTAATCGTCCCATACTTCGGGATCATTGTTTTCTTTTTTGCCATCTTTGATCGTCCTTTCTTGATAATGTGTAGTTCCCGTATCTACACTCTCTTTTTATCAGAAAGCCTCCATTTAATCAAAGATACGGCCGGTATAAAACAAAGAGCGAGACATCCTTGCCTCGCTCCTGCGTCACTTCCTATTTTGTTATTACTGTGCAGCGTCCCAACTTGCAAACGCGCAGCTCATTGATCTGACCAACTCATCCGGCCTGTTATACTTAACCTTTGCATAGATGTCCATAGTAATCTTGCTGCTTTCATGGCCTGCCAGGTATTGAACCGTTTTGGGATCTACCGATGCATGAATGAGGTTGGTAATGTAAGTATGCCGCAGCTGATGGGGTGTTACCTCGAAGTCCAGGCTGTAAACCACTTTTCCGTTATGAGCGGCCTTTTCTCCCAAGACGGGTGTGACAGTATGCTTTACTCTTTTTCCATCTTCATACCGGTAATAGCTTCGTTCCTTGACCGTTCTCGTAACAATATACTGCCACAGCCGCTTAAACTGCGTATAGGACAGCGGTTCGCCATCCCTGTTTGAAACTACATACTCCGAAGTCGAAGTTTCTTTTGCTGCCTTCAGGCACTCGGCCAAACAAACAGGGAGAGGGATATTTCTCTCCGCAGCCTTGGTTTTCAATTCATCTGAGATGACTGGTCTGTTATGTTCTGTGTGCCATGCCCGCCTTACCGTCAGATATGGAGTATCTGTATCCAGATATACAGAATCCCATTGCAGCGCAAGAATTTCTTCCCGCCGTAGTCCCGCATACAAACCAATCATGACAAACACATACGGCGGTAAATCCCGGATAGCATCCAAAAGGCGCTCTGCCTGTTCATCTGTCAAAGCCTGGCGTTCCTCTTGGGGAACTCCTCCACCTTTTGTAGTCAGATAAATCGTCGGGTTATGGTCAATGATCCTGCTTTCCATCGCTGCGCGAAAGATAGACTTATAAAGGATCACCACAGATTTATAAACCGAAGCCGATTTCTTGGAAACCGGAACAAGGGCAAGTTGAATATCATCCAGACTAACCTCTCCTATCCGTTTATCTCCTAATTCCGCTATAATATGCCGCCTGACCTTTGAGGTGTAATCCGTCAAGGTAGTAGCTCGTATATGAACCGACTGCATCAGCAGCCACTTTTCACAATACTCTGCAACCGTGGGCGTTTTTCGATGAAAAGTGGCATTCTCAATCTGTTCCAACGCAAGCGTTTCTTTGTTATATAATTCTTCAGGTGTTTTTGCGTAGAGAGCTACGAGCTTTCCATTCGCATCTTTGATTCTGGTCCTATAATATAGGACACCTCTTTTCATGACTGTGCCATATTGAGGAAGTATTATTTTTCTATTTGCCAATTCCTCCACCTCCTAAGAATAATTTCCAGCGCTGTACCTTTGTTTTATCAGACCTCTCTGATTCCATCAAGGATACGGACCGGCTCACGATCTTCCGCTTCGAGGCTTACGGTAAGTTGTGCTTCTCTCAACTGGCTTTGCTCTGTGCGTGCATTTTGCGATATACTCCTGGAGACCTGCCGCAGTAAAATACACACAGCCATTCTGAACATACTGCACATAAGAGATCAAGCCGTTGTTACGGGCGGCATCCAGCGTTGCTATGCTGATTCCTAAGATTTCAGCAGCTTCTTTTCGTGTAATGAGTTTTTCCATAGACTATATTCCCTCCAATCTGTCAAGGTTATCATCGTGCTTTCAAAATCACATGAATACGCTGGCAGCCGAAACTGCCAGCGCATGGTATCTGATTTTGAATAGAAAACGGCCACCAAAGAGAGTAATCGCTTCCTATTTTAATATGACTCAATTCTCGCCATATTTGCCACGCAACCCTGACGATGGGAACATAGCAGGTCTCCGCTGGCGCGGTTGTCATAACTCCGCAGCGTCGTTTTACTCGTGCGCCGCAGGGTTTCCCCCAAGTCTTTAGGAGGCCGTGAGGAAGTATCTTTAAGCCCCCGTGCAATCCTCGCGCCGGATCTGCCACCATCCGTTTTGTGGAATCGTAGATCGCTCCTAAGCAGCTTTGTTCATCACCTCCCTGACTGCTCCATCTTCGCGACGTTCCACACTCGCTCGTACACGGGTTATGTACCTGTTATGCTGTATATGAAATTGTCAAAGTGCTGTTGAAGGGGGAAACTTGTCCTTTTAATAGTAATGAAAAAAAGAGCAATATTTTCGCTATGCTAATCAAACTTTTTCAAATTTTTAGCCAGCCATTTCAAACCGCGTTGGATGCTGTCATACACTCTACTGAGATCAACGCCTTCTGTCTTGGCAATTTCTTTAACTGTCATACCCAGATAAAACCGAGCATAAATCCTCTTTGCCTGCTTCTCCGGTAAGGCCATCACCGCAGCATAAAGCTGCTCTCGAAGCTGCTTTTCCTCTAAGAGTATTTCTGGTGTCGGCGGCTGATACACTACCTCTTTTTCTATACCATTATCACAGTCCAAAGAATAGTACGCTTTGTAGTTATACATCTGGCGCTGGCGTGCAGCTTCTGCTCGCTTATCTGTCAGGAATACCTCTTGTACTTCACTGCTTACTTCTATAAAAACATCCGTTTTGTATATATCAGGATACAACTCCCTAAGATTGACTTTCTTCATTATGTACCTCCATTTCGATTCATGGGCGATTGACGAGTGAATCGAAATGAGGCGGGGATCGGCAGCGACATACTTCGGGAGCTTTCCCGAAAAATCGACAATAAAAAGCGCCAGCTCTCCGCAATGGGAAACTGGCGCGACAAAAATACCTACTATTCTTCTGATTTAGATGGAACGATAATGCTGATAGATAGCCATACCTCCCCGGAGGAGGGACAAGACTTTTTTTAATTGATGAAGCTCATGGGTGCTATGAATGACGATAATTGCCATAGCGGTATCCTCCTGTGTACCGCCCTCTTAATCGCATGAGCATCGTCGGAAAAACAAAAAGAAACGGCGGCTCTGATTTCTCAAAGCTGCCACTTCATAGGTGCATAGAAATGTGTCTGCTGTACGACGGCTTTTTTTCTTTTGCCGTCGTTCGGCAGATTTAATCACATTTTCTATCTTACTTTTGATTCTATGATAAAGACCAAATGTTACAGAAATCTCCTAACCGCTTTCTTTTTCAGCAAGAAAACAGGCTGAATTGCTTCATTTTTGTAGCAATTCAATTTTTATCTCATTTCAGGTCGAAGAATAACCCGTTTGAACAAGAACATCGTTGCACCAAAATAGGTCAGGTAGATTGCACAGAATAGCAGGATCGTCACCAGGCCATAAAGGGGTACAAGCCCCTGCTGCAAAATTGCCTCTCCAAAAAAGAACTGCGCCCCTGCTATCAGCAAAACCGTTAGTAAAAGAGGGAATAGCAGTGGGATCAAAAAGACTGTGGACAGTTCCCTACGGATTAGGGAAGCCTGCCTATGACCCGGTACACCCAAACGGTCAATGACCGCATAATTCTTCTGGTTTTTGTCTATGGCAGAAAGCTGCTCAAATGCAAGAACCGAGCAGGATAGGATGATAAAAATAATGCTTAAATACAATCCGCAGAATGAAATCGCTGTAAATCCAGTCAGCGAATTGGCAATACCCCACGCCTTTACTGTAACACCCATCGTTACTTTTTCCGGGAGCTGCTGACCGGACTGCAATTCCGGCTGCCATTTCCCACTGTTCAGGAATTGTTTCAAGTCGCTTTTTAATTCCGGGTATCCGCCATCTTCCAGTTTCATCGCCAGACGGATTTTTTCTCCGACTAATTGTGAAGCTGCTTCATCCGGCAGAACAAGCACATATCCCTTCGTTCCGGCCATTTGATACTGCTCCATCGGCTCTGTCAGGATCGGTGTTTCCGCAACGGTCAAGGTCCGACCATTTAATGTGATCTCCGGCTGTTGCTCCAAGCCCTGCCGGATTCCGTCCATATAGTTCCATGTATCACAATGAACCAAAAATTCGTTGTTGCCCATGACAATAGGAGAAAGCCCCAGGATTTCACGCAGGTGGTTATAATCGGACAAGGACAAGGCTTCGATTGATTTTTCAGGAACCACATACAGATAATAGATCACAGAATCCTCGACTTCACAATGCTCCTCCGTAAAGGAAACGATGGAATCCATGCTGGATTTTTTCAAAGGTGCATCAATCGCCACGCCTGCATCATAGGGATAATAGGCTTTCATATTGGCTTTGTAGCCTGCCCCCATGGTAAGCCCCACAAACATGGTTGCCAAAGATATGGTCAAAAGGATCGCCACCACAGCCATTGTCCGGCCAGCAGAATGGATGCGCCGCCCAATCTGCCCCAGGAAGAACAGATTTTCTTCTTTGTACTTATGGCGCAAATTTTGTTTTGCAAATCGGTGCAGCAAAAGCGGAATCTGGCGATGCAGCTCGTAAACACCCACCAGAATGAGCAAGCAAGCTCCGCCAAGGTACAAAAATGCTTCATTGGTTTGTGTCTGAAGCATCCGCCCAAGCAAAATCACGCCTGTAACCATTGCAGCGATTGAAAGCAATACTACCAGAAGACTACGACTGCATGATTTGAAACGGTATTCTTCATTCTTGCGGTTATCATACAGCAGATCGATCACTTTCTGATGCCGGATAATCTTTGCCGCTCGGAGCATCCCCAAGCCATACATCAAGGCAAAAAACAAAAATGTTACTGTCCATGCCTGGAGAGAAAAAGAAACCTGATAGGTATGCGGCACCTCAAAGATATTTTTTACCACCTGATTTAGCAAACCGGAAAGCCCTGTGCCAACCAAAGAACCAAGCAGAAAGGCCCCTGTACCGATGATACTGTTTTCAGCAAGGAACAAATTACGTACTGTCTTTGCTTCCATGCCAATCAGTTCGTAGGTTGCAAATTCCTTTTTCCGTCGTCCCAGCATAAAGCGGATCGCATAACCGACCACAAACGAGGACATAAAAGCAACCAGAGCTGACATAAGCAGAATTCCAGTAGTCAGCATCGACATATTTTCTGCCATAGCAAGAACATCTGATGAAAAGCCTAATGCCAAAAATGAGTACATCAATGCCGCAGTCAAGGTAAGCGTCACAAAGTAAATGATATAATCCCGCAGGCTTCTGCGGATATTTTGAATGGCTAACTTCCCGTACACACATCTTCCTCCCATCACCTTACGCTATCGGAACTGCTGCGAATCGAACGCTGGAACAGCAGCCATGTACTGAGAAAATAGCAGCTCAGAAGCAAGGCGAAAATCCCGACAATGATACCTATTTGCCGCATCAAGGCTCCAATGCCGATATAAGTAGAAATTTCAACAGAAGCACTTTGCAGAAAATAGCCAAGCACAACCATTGCTACAACGATTGCCGATGTGATCGGCAGCCCAAACCAAACACCAAGCTGCTTTAGAGCCAAAGTATGAAGTTCTTTCTCTTCCACTCCCATTTTTCGCAGAACCGAAAACCTATAATGATATTTTTCTGCATCCAAGAGCTGTTGGAGAGCCAGCACGGTAAGACACATCACCACCAGAACGATTGCACTGTAGATCAAGGACGCTTTCAGGATAAAGTTCAGGGCGATTGTGCGGTTTACCTCCGTGGTATGGATTGTTGTACTATAACTTGGCAGATTGTCTTTACCGGGGTCCTCTGGGTAAGAACGCACAAGGAGCTGCTCCAGCGCTTCTGCCGCTTTAAATGGAAGTGGAGATTGGGTCATCACAAACCGGTTGGTCTGAACCGGAAGCAAGGCTTGCGCTGCCTGGTCAGGCACAATATACACCACATCCGTATAAAGATTGTAGATGGATTCCCCCACAGGCTCTTGAAATACTGCGTTTTCACTAAGTTTTAGTGTGCCAGCATCAGTTTCCAGCACAGTGTGAGCAGCGATGAATTTTTCAATATCCTTGTCCTCCGTTGCACGATGCCAGTGCGTGGCAAATTCATCTGATTTTAGGATGATTGGCTCATATCCCAACATTTCCCGAACGGCGTTATAATCTGACAGCGAAATTGCCAAGGGAGGAAAATCGTACTTTACCCGCTGGTGAAAGGAGTCCCGTTTCGGAAGATACTCTGAAAAAGTCAAATCATTCTTTATCGAAATCTTGTTTTCCTCTATGAAGTCGGTAATTTCCCAATAATTTGTATCCGGAAGATTTTCCAGGTCATAAACATCGTTGTAGCGGCTTGAAATTTGAATATCATAGACAGCACGACTGTCCAGATAGCCAAGACTCCATCCTGTTAAAATCGGTGCAATGACAAACAGACAGATAGAGAAGGTCAATGTCACACAAATTACAGTCATCGTTTTTGTATTGGTAGCAAGCTTAGACGAAAGCTGTCCAAACAGAAATAAATTTGTATTGTGATATTTGTGAGACACTTTAGATTCTTTCCAGTATAGGAGCGCTGCATTCGATAAATAAATAACTGCGGCAATGATAAACAAAATATCCGCAACTCCAAACATCAAATATTGGTTCAGGGTTGGGGCATCAAATCCCAGAAAATAGGTGTTTTCCAGCTTTGCGATGGAAAAAGTCGGTATAGCGGTCAATACTGCACCAGCCAAAAGCCCGCAAAGGTATCTGGAAAATCCTATTTTTTTGTGTCGAAAAGCACCTGTTATTCCCCACAGCAGTGTCAGTGCAGGAAAAAGGATATTCCCCCAATACATGAGTTTTACCGGAAGCGGGTGTCTGGAATCAAAATAAAAATGATATTTTACAATGCCCACTTCCAGCATCCATAATAGCAGGACGCCATAGAACAGACAGATCATCGGCATCCATCTGCTTTTATGAAGAGGCTTTTCATTCTGACGGTTTGCCGTCATAAGCTCGATAATCCTGCTTTTATTGAGAATTCTGACATTTCCAATCCCAATTAGAATCTGACAAAAGGTAAAAAATCCGATTGTCAGCAGAACGGTATCCGGGAAAAATGACCAGGAAAAGGTGTACGGTTTCCCAAAAGATACAAGCAGCATAGCCGTAATGACCTGGGAAACAATCATTCCCAGAAGGATACCCACCGCTACAGAGAATATAAGCAAAAAAAAGGTCTCGCTAAAAAAGAGCATCCCTATGGTTCTTTGTTCCATTCCCAATGTTGCCTCAACCGCAAACTCCTTCTGTTTTTTTCTCAGCATGAAACGATTGACATAGTGAATCAGGAACAACAGAAGCAGACTGATTCCGCAAATCGCCAGTTTCATCCCTCCAGCCAGCAGGGAAATGTTATATTCAGCGCCGATATTCGGATGATAGTAGCTGCTGGTGATAGACAAAAACGCATAAAACAAGGTGACACAGAGTGTCATGGTCACGATGTAGATCAAATAGTCCTTTACAGACCGCTTCGCATTTTTAAAAACAAGTTTAGCGTACATCATTCATGCCCCCTCCCATCATGGTGAGGACATCCAGGATTTTTTCAAAGAAAGTCCTGCGGGAATCACTGCCTTTGAGAATCTCTGTAAAGATTGTCCCGTCCCTCAAAAAGAGAATACGATTGGCATAGCTTGCCGAGAAAGCGTCGTGGGTCACCATCAGGATCGTGGCCCCCAGCTCTTCGTTGATACTCTGAATCGTAGAAAGCAGCATCTGGGAGGAGTGACTGTCTAACGCGCCGGTAGGTTCGTCCGCCAAGATCAGCTTAGGCTGGTTGATAATAGCTCTGGCACAGGCGCACCGCTGCTTCTGGCCGCCGGACACCTGATAGGGGTATTTGTCCAGAATATCCGTGATATTCAGCTTTCCGGCCATTTCCCGCACCCGCCCATCAATCTCGCCTGCGGGAACCTTGTTGATGGTCAGCGCCAGAGCTATGTTTTCCGAAATGGTCAGCGTGTCCAGCAGGTTAAAATCCTGGAACACAAATCCAAGATTTTCCCGGCGAAACCGGGCAATCTGTTTTTCGTTGATTTCTGTCACATCGGTCCCATCCAGATAGATATGCCCCGCACTGACGGTATCAATGGTAGAAATGCAGTTGAGCAAGGTAGTCTTGCCGGAACCGGATGCTCCCATGAGCCCTACAAATTCTCCCTCTTGAACGGAAAAGCTGATGTCCTGAATGGCTTTTGTAACATTCCCGCCATTTCCGTAATATTTTTGGATATGATCCAGTTTCAAAATTTCTTTCATTGTTATCACCTCTTGTCTCTATTGTAAGATAAGAGCGGTTTCGTTTGTATCAAGTTTTCTTACAAAGTTCTAACAAAAATGTAAGAAGTGCAGAACGCTTTTCAGTCCTGCACTTCATGAATCAGACAGTTGATGTGAAAAGAAAGGGAAACGGCTGTGCCATATTCCGACGACTCTGCTGCAATGCCAATGCCCAGCTTTTCACAAAGCCGTTTGCACAGATACAGACCAATCCCCGTGGACTGCTGGACCATACGACCATTCTGACCGGTAAAGCCCTTTTCAAAAATGCGGGGCAGATCGGACGCAGCAATCCCGATTCCATTATCCTCCACGACAAGGACAACCTGATCCTGCCGTTTATGAGTAGAAATGCGGAGAACCGGCTGTTCAGTACAATACTTGACCGCATTGGCAATCAGTTGATTTAGGATAAAACGCACCCACTTTTCATCTGAATAAACCGTGTCCTGCATTTCCTCCACTTCCAGGCGCATACCACTTTGGAGCAGCAGATATTTGTTATCTGCAATCGCCTGATGTACCACTTGGGACAGCGCCATTTCCCGGACAGAATAATCTTTCTCTGTATGTTCGCTGCGAGCGTAATAAAGAGCCTGTTCGGTAAAGCGGTTGGTCTTTTCCAGCTCCAACAGAAGTTCCTTTGTCCAGTCCGTCCGATGGTTTTCACATAGGAGTTTCATGGCAGTAATGGGCGTTTTGATTTCGTGAATCCATTGTTCAATGTATTCCTTGTACTCCAGGCGTTCCCGCTCGACCTCTCCAATCTGCTCCAACATGGATTTTCCGGCCATTTTCAAAAGCTGATAGTAAACCTGATCCTCGGCCTGTTCCGGCAGTTCCATCACTTCGGAAATGAGGTATCTTTCGGAAAGCTGCTCCGCCATATCCAGAAGTTTTTTCATCTGCCGTTTCCGTTTCCAGTAAGTAAGGACAAGTCCAGACAGCAAAATCAATGCCCATACGATCAGGAGCAATACTACTGCGGAAACCGAATTGCCGCACACCAGAAGAAATACAGTGAGTGCAGCCATACAAACAAAGTTCGTCAGCAGAAATGGCAGCCTGTTTTTCCAATATCGTCTGCTGTTCATATCGTGTACCCTTGTCTGTGCTTTGTCTTAATAAAATCTGTCAGACCGATGCCCGACAGCTTCTCCCGGATGCGGTTGATATTGACGCTCAAAGCATTGTCATCCACATATAACTGATTGTCCCACAAATACTCAATCATATCTGCGCGAGAACAGATTTTTCCTCCGTTCTTGAAAAGGTAATATAGAATTTTCAATTCATTCTTGGTAAGTTCTACGCTCTGTCCATGATAGTCCAGACTGCTGGATTCCAGATGTAGCACTGCATCTCCATAAACAATCTGTTCCCTTTGCTGTGCGGGGTATGCTTTTTTCAGTAGGGAAGCGATTTTTGCAAGCAGAATCGCCGTGTTATATGGCTTCGTGATAAAAGCATCTCCACCCAGCATGATGCTATTCAGTTCATCCATATCCGTGTTGCAGCTTGTCACAAAGATGATTGGCAGTTCGGAGAAGGTACGGATTTTAGAGCATAAAGCAAAACCACTCTCTCCGGGCAGCTTGATGTCCAGCAAAATCAGGTGCGGCTGTTCGGCTTTGATTCGGTCGATCACATCAGAAAAATCTTCCGGAGCCGCCGTTTCATAGCCGTTGCTTTGCAGCAGCGTTTTCAATTCATTCCGTATTAACGGTTCATCTTCTATTATCAATATTTTTTCTTTCATATCAGCCTCCGTGAAGAAAAAGAACATCATATAATGTAGTTTCTCATGCTCTCCATTGACCTTTACATCAGGCAAATATATAAATGCAACCTTAATGCATTAAGAACTTCGCCTATCAACGAATGAGAAATACTAAACCTATATTTCTTCAACATCAATAACATGATATCCTTTTTGTTTTAATGCTTTTGCAAACAAGCCCATTCCAGAAATCAACTTTCCAGTGAAACTGCCATCATATATCTGATTAACACCACAGGTGGGACTTCTGGATTGTAATATAACTAAATCAATCTCTTCATTCTGAATTTCCGATAATGCAACAGATACTGCTTTATCATATTCTAAACTAACATCTGTTCCGTTTTCATCAACTACCCTCCCATCCACAATTTCTGCGCATGGTCTTGGTGTTTTCATCCCTGCTAATATTTCCGGGCAAATAGAAATAACTTCTTTATCTTTTAAGAAATTGACAGCCGCTATATTTTTGTTGTTTTTCCCATTATATTTACAGTTCACTCCCATAATACAGGCACTAACCAATACCTTCATATTTATCACCTCAAATTCTAATTATTTGCTTATCCAACCCGTGATAATTTTGAAAACCAATACTGCTCTTTCCATTCCTAAAAAAGACATTGTGACGAGACGATAGCTTTCCTTTTCCATTTCTTCTATTTTTTCATTGATTTTCACCGTCACATTTTCCACGGTAATTTCTTCTACTAATTCTGTCCGATACATCATATTTTTATCTCCTTATACGGGTCTAATTAAATCATGCTCAAGCAAAGTTTCAAATGTATTAACAGAGCCTCCATG
Organism: Eisenbergiella porci; assembly: GCF_009696275.1. Classification (GTDB taxonomy): domain Bacteria; phylum Bacillota; class Clostridia; order Lachnospirales; family Lachnospiraceae; genus Eisenbergiella; species Eisenbergiella porci. Next base: position 41,166 of record NZ_VUMI01000021.1, on the reverse strand, counting down.
TTCCACTATTTTTCCGTTTATTACTTTGTCAATATCAACACCTGTAAATACCAGCTTTTTATGTGTCGGTTTTATTCCTATCCATTCTCCCTCATGCGTACCTTCCATAATAAATTCGGAGATTACATAATCACCCTCAGCAAATTGTCGTAATATTTTTATCGTATAATCCGGGTATGTCTTTTTTATAGCAACAAGATGTTCTCTCATACCTTCTAATCCCAATGGCGTTTTTTCATTACCAATATTAAGGAGACAGTCTTGTGATATATACTGTTGGAGTTCTTGCAATAAGTTTTTTGATACAACTGCTTCATAGAAATACTTTACAATTTGTTTGTTTCCCATTTATATTCTAATCCTCCATTTTTGAATTACAGGGTAATTTTACAAATCACTTTCACTCATAATCTACGATACATTATTGAATAAGTGGCAGGGTTCTTTTTTCAATAATAATCTGCTTACAAACCAGGGAAGCACACTGACTTATACACCTGTTCAAACGGCTTACCGTCATTATCTTTTTCTACGATCAACAGTTCCCGGTTAAAGGTCGTGACATTTGTTGCTATGCGTCCGCCTTTTTCAGCCCATGGCCGCCAACGCACTTTACCAACAGAGTAGTTCAGGTTGATGTTTTTATAAAATACTTTGTAACCCATTCCCTCTAAAAACTCATGATAATCGGATGCGTCGGCCTTCGATTTTTGCCCGATAAACTCCACACAGTATTTTACCTGATCCGGTTTACACGCCTCAAATTCATACAACATTTTTTCCGCCCGAATCAGACGATAGCCCTTTTCAGACATTTTATTCAGCCAATGTTCCTGGGCCGTCAACAAACCGCCAAAGAAACGATAATACTTTTTGCTCATACTGTACCTCCAATAATTCCATTAGCCACGCCTACAAGTTCATTGAGCCTTATCAGTTCCTTTTCTGCAATTTCTTTTCCTTGTGTTGTAATGAGATATTCTTTTTTCCGTCCCGCACTATCTCCAAAAGGTTCAATCCAGCCTTTTTCCTGCAACGAGTTCAAAGCACCATATAAAGTACCTGCTCCCAGCGTGAGCCGCCCTTTTGTACTATCTTCAATAAATTGCATGACAGCATATCCATGTTTCGGGGTATAAAGGGAGAGCAAAATAAAGAATGTCACCTCTGTGAGCGCACCACCTTTCGCATTGTCTCGCATAACACCCGCCTCCTTATTACGGTTACTGTAATAAATGTATCACTAACCGTAATAGAAGTCAATAACGATCCAAAATATAACAGCAAACTTAAAAAGCGGGGCAGCACACGCCACCCCGCCGATCCTATATGGTTATTCCATCGCCCGCATTTCTTCCACCAGCGATTGATTTTTCTGTCTGCGCATTGTCCAGAAGGATAGGATTACCTCCAGACCAAACAGCACCAGAACGAACAGCCCCATTTGCAGGAAGGGGAAGGAATATGGCATGATGACTCCATGGAAAGTCATTTCACTGAATTTTCGGGCAGCGATCACTGCAATCGGGAGACCGGCTGCCAGAGTTGCCAATGCAGCAGAAAACGCATAGCAAATTCCCTCATAGACAGTCATTTGACAAAGCTGTTTTCTGGTCAGACCAATGGCACGAAAGACACTGTTTTCCCTCTTTCTGGACATCTGGTTGGAGAGGGTGGTATTGATGAGGTTGACCACGCCAAAGAGGAATACCAGCCACGACAGCGCCTGAAACCCTCCAAAAACAACCCGGTTTTCCATTTCCTCATACTCCTTATGTATCCCAATGGTATCCAGTTCAATGTCGGGATTGGAAGAAATGATCGCGCTCAGACTGTTTTCAATCTGCTCTGCCTTTTGGGGATCGCTGACAATGCTCCAGGAATAATCAAAGCAATCGATCATGGGCATTGCTTCCTGAAACAGCTCTTTGGTCGCAACCATGCAGGTGCTGTCCAATGCCAGAGCACCGTGACCATTTTGCAGTTTACCGTTCGCAAGCAGACCGGAAACGGTGACAGGAATTATCTGATCCCCGATGGAAAGTTTGATAACCGATCCTACCTCCACGCCGATCATATCTTCTGCATAGTTCATATCAAGTGCGATACTATGGGAATCTTGAGGCAAGGTCCCCGACACAAGCGCCGTTTCCATATTATCCCTGTTTTGGTCACTCAACAGATCGCACATTCCGCCTGAAGAACTCTCCTCATTTTCAAACCGCACATGAACCGCCTGACGATTCTCGATCACATCTGTTACGCCATCTACGGCCAGCACCTCCTGCCGAAGCGCTTCATTCAAAGGATTTCCCTCCGACATTACCTCATATTCTGTTTTTTCAGAGTGCATATAGATTTTATAATCCCCATCCGGGAAAAACTGCCTTGCGATCCGCTCCGGCGAACGAACCAGAAGAATAGAGGCTGTCACCAAAAGGATCACCCCACCCAGACTCAGGGAAGCCACGATGCTGATGGTCTTTTTGCGGTCACGCCTGAAATTTGCAATTCCCATGGAGAGGGGATTTAACCGCATATTCTTCTTATGGGTGTGGGTCTTTCCGCTCTGACTGCCGGTAAAGCGGACTGCTTCAATCGGAGAGATACCGGCGGCAATCTTTACCGGTCTGCGGATCGCAATGGATACCATAAACCTGCCAAGCAGCGCAGTCAAAACAATCGCAGCAGCATAAAACGGCAGATGAAACCCACGGGAAAACAGCGCAAACCCGGCTGCACATCCCAGCAAAATACCGATTCCGATGCCAGCCCATCCTAAGAAACGGCCTTCCTTTTTGACAATACGCCGGATCTGCTTTGGCGTTGTGCCGATAGTCCGCAGCTGTCCATAGCTTTGGATCTTGTCATTGATCGAGATTCGGAAGATACTTTGTATCACAACATACCCTCCGATGATGACCAAGACTGCGATTCCGGCAACCAGCGCAAGCATACTGACATTCACCGGCTGCTTATAGAATTTCATATAGCTGAGGTTCATGATCGGCATTTCCAGCTGATATTCCTTGGCAATCTCCCGGCTGCGGGCAGTCAGCTGGGTTTCATCCATCTGATGCTCATTCTTAAAATGCACATAGGCACGATAATCAGCGGGGTCATAGCCGCTCCATCCCTTCAGGGCTTCTTTGGAAAGAAGGATGGAACAGCCATTTACCTCTTTTTCCTTATAACCTTCCAGAATACCAGTCACCGTATATTCTCCGTGAAAGCTCTCGCTGCTTAACATAACCTTTTCACCAATCCCGGCGTCTGCACCGTAATTGGAAAGGAAATAACGGCTCACCACCACCTCATCCTCCTTTTGGGGCAGGCGGCCCTCCAAAAGCTTCATCTGGTCACGGGCAATATACATCGTTTCCTCATCACAATAAATGTAGGAGGCATTGTATCCCTGCTGGGCAGGTTCCATAGCCAGCATATAATACTCTCCTACCCTTGAGAAGTCATCCAGCCCCTTCAGGGTGGACACATCTTCCTCGGTAATCCTGGTATAGACCGCCTCATAGGTATCCTCCACATGATTTTTCTCTATCTGCCGGGCAGACAAAGCCATCACAATCGAAAAACAGATCAGACAGGATGCCAGCGCAACGGCGATCACTACCATGAGATTTCGGCGCTTCTCGCTTTGCAAACTTTTCTTTGCCAGCTTCCTGACAATATTTCCCGTATCATTCTCAAATGGTACTGTCATTTTGATCATCTCCTTTAAGTCTTATATTCCTGCTGTCAGCAAAGCGGCGGCTTCATATCGGAAGCCGCCGCCTCTGGTTAGTCCATGGTCTTGATCCGCTCCACAAGGGAAAGCCGTTTCGAGTAACGGACCGCAACCACAGAGAAGATTCCGGTCACAACCAAAAGTGCCAGAATAAAAACAACCGTTTCCATCAAAGGGAATTGATAGGACAGTTCCCCGAAAATATTAAAACTGCTGATCACACAGTCAAAAATCCAGCCCAGGATTCCTCCAATGCCAACCGACAAAAATACCGTAACCCCTGCGTACCACAGGCATTCTGCGATCAGCATACGGGAAACCTGCTTTCCGGTCATGCCCACAGACTGCAAAATCCCAAGCTCCTGCTGCCTTGCCAGCAGATTGGTCATCAGAGTGTTGACCAGATTTACCATGGAGAACACAAACAGGAACGCCAGCAGCAGATAAACGCCGCGAGTCATTATTTTCAGCTGCGATTCCAGAGAGGCCGCATGGTCTGCTCTGGAAAAGACCGTCAGAACCGGATCTTCCAGCAGGCTGAAAATCGACGCCCTGAGCGCATCCGAGTCCTCCGATGTATGGACATTCCAAACGGCCTCCCTGTTCTCAATGTCCGGGTAGAGCTGATCGGCCAGTTCTTCCGTTAGGGTAAACATCCCCCATGCGCCGGTGCCTGATGTCACTGACGGTTTCGCAATCCCCATGACCGTTGCTTCTATGGCTTTACCGTCCATGGATTCAAAGGTCAGCACATCCCCAACAGCAGGCGTATAGCCATAAAACATACTTAAAAGGTGGTCTTCCGAATCAGTCACGACCACACCGTTGTTTGCGGCAAGCTCCTCATAATCTGCACTGCCCTGTTCCAGATTTTCCTCCGGCAGCCACTGTTCCATCTGCTCTCTGTCAAACACCGGGAACTTTAATGCAACACTTTCCTGAGGGAATTTCACCGTTGCGGATGTCACTTCATGGCTTGTGATAGATTCCACGCCATCTATGGCAAGAAGCTTTTGACGAAGTTCTTCTGTCAATGGATTTTCTCGTGCGATGGCAGGCACTCCTTCCGCGCCTCCCGAATCCATCCAGCTGACCTCATAGTTGCAGTGATCCCCCATGGCTTCTACCGCCATCTTTTCGGGACTGATGGAGTTGAGAACCGTAGCGGCTGTTACCAGAAACACACCCGTCAGCCCCAGAGATACCAGCGTGATGACCGTCTTTTTCCTGCTGCGCCGAAAGTTCATCTGTGCCATGGAGAACGGCGTAATGCGGTGGTTTTTCTGATCTTTACGGTCTGTTGCAGTTTCATAACCACTGGAGCGGACCGCTTCGATGGGGGATACCCTCGCCGCCATGCGGACAGGCGCATGAATGGACAGAAATACTGTCAGGGCGCAGGCTGCTGCGGTCGCAGCCAGATAGGGCAGATTTCCCATCCAGCTCCAATGTGCCGGGAAAATGGCAAACCCGACAGCCCCTCCAACCAAAAGCCCCAGCGGGATACCGCAAAGAGATAACAGCAATCCCTCCCGCCGCACGATCCGCCGGATCTGTTTCGGCGTTGTGCCGATCACCTTCAGGCGTCCATATTCCCGCATTTTGCCCTTTACGGAAATGAAAAAGATACTGTAAATGACCACGGCACAGGCGATCAGCAAAAGGATCGCCACGGGAATGTAATATTTCATCACGCCTGTCTGAAATCCCTGCATATCGAAATAGTTGGAGCTGTAAAAAATCTGATCCTCTGAGACATCGTTTGCGGAAAGGAATTTGGCAATATCCGCCTTGAGCTGTTCTGACTCCATATCATCAGCGCCGGTATAACGAAGCCGGAATTCAAACAGAGGCTCTCCCTGTGCCATCTCCTCCACAAATGCCTCGGATACATAAAGCTGGAACATACGGGAGTCATTCTCCACATCCATGATACCGCTGACGGTATAGGTCTGCTTTCCGTTTCCAAGATTCACTTCTATGGTCTGCCCGACTTCTGCCGGGATTTCAAAATAATCGAGAAAGGCCCGTTCTACCAGAATTTCATTGGCAGCCTGCGGAAGCGTCCCGGTAAAGGAAGGCTTCTTTCCTAATTCCATCCAGTTGGCATCCGCATACTCCACAGTCAGAACGCTGTCACCATAGCGGGCGGAACCATAATTCTGGGAAAGGCCCCAGCGTTCCACTTCCGGGCAGTCTTTCAGTTTTTCAATCGTATCACGGTCACAATTCACCACAACCGCCTGATACTGTCCCCGCAGGTCCGCCTCCAGTTTTCTGTCGCTTCCAGCTCCTGCGCAGAAAACCGCTGCCATCAAAGCGGCTGCCAAAGTAATCGTTACGATCACAAACAGGTTGCGCCGCTTGTCCGTCTGAATACTCCTTGCCGCTAATTTTTTAATAACCGGCCCTGTGTCATTTTCAAAAGGCAATGTCATGTCTACCACCTCCTTTATCCAACGATTCTGCCATCCTCGATCCGCACGATACGGTCTGCAAGCTGGGCAATGGCATCATTATGTGTAATCATCACCAGCGTCTGGTTAAATTCACGGCTTGTTCTCTGCAAAAGCCCCAGCACATCGGCGCTGGTCCGGCTGTCTAAGTTTCCGGTGGGTTCATCAGCCAGGACGATCGCGGGCTTTGACACCAGAGCGCGGGCAATCGCCACACGCTGCTGCTGGCCGCCGGAGAGGTTGTTTGGCATATTCTTCAGCTTATCCTCCAGACCCAGCATGGACACCACATCCGCCATGAATTTCTGATCCACCGTATCCCCATCCAGTTCCACCGGCAGGGCGATGTTTTCATGAACATTTAGGATCGGCACCAGATTATAGTTCTGGAAAATAAATCCGATATTGCGGCGGCGGAAGATGGTAAGCTGCTCATCGTTCATCTTCGCCAGCTCCTTATCCCGCACCATCACGCTGCCGGAAGTGGGGGTATCCAAACCGCCCATCATGTGAAGCAGGGTGGACTTACCGGAGCCGGAAGTACCGACCACCGCCACAAATTCGCCCTCCTCCACAGAGAAGTTCACGCCATCCAGGGCGCGGGTAATGTTCGGCTCTGTGCCGTAGTATTTTTTAAGATCCGTTGTCTGCAAAATTTTCATAACAGTTACCTGCCTTTCTTAATTTGTTGAGTATAGGGTAAAGGGCAAATGTTGCAGAATTGTCCTAAACGCTATAAAAATCCATGGTGAATTGCTTCAATTTTAGGACAATTCATTTTCTTATTGAACGAGTAGTTTCAAACTATCTATTCGATTTCCCGCAATCTCTCCACAATAGACTTTTTCTGAAGGAGATAAATTGCCGCCTTTGTTATAACCGCTGGCATGATAAGGACGATAACTGCATAGAAAAGTGCAAACCAAATCGGATAAACCCAATGCAGATAGCTCATTCCTATGCTGTTCAACCCACGAATCAGCATAAGCCCTAAAAATCCACCGGCTAACAAGGTAATAATGATGTTCCACACGGCAATCAATCCCGCTTCCCATTGTACCATGTGATTAAGCTGCCGCTTTGTCATACCAATAGACTGTAAAACAGACAATTCCTGCTTTCGGGTCATAATATTTGTCACCAGCGTATTGATTAGACTAATCAGACTGAACATCATAATAAAAATGCTAATGCCAATAATCGAGGTCAAAAGCGTGTTATACATTCCTGCCTTGCTATTGATAGAATCCCTCAGAGTACGCATTTGCAGACCATCCGAGCTGGAAACTATGGAATTTATTTGCTGCGTGATTTCTGCTTCTTTGGAGTCCCACTCTGTCGAAAGAAGTACCTCTGAATTGATATTATATCCCTCTGGCAACATGGTGCGAATAAGTTCATCCGGCATTAAAAACCAACCAGATACGCCGAGCGCAGTAAAACACTCTGGATCGCTGTATGCTTTTTCGTTAGAAATCTCACCGCCAACAGAAAATACATCTTCACGATATTCTGTGCCGTCAAACCATTCAAATTTTATAGTATCGCCGGGCTGAAATTTCCAACCATAAATTTCTTCTACTGCGTCATTTTTTAAGACAAAAATTTCTTTGTTTTTTACAATGTCTGAATAATTCCTGTCCCTTGTTTCCATGTACTGTGATAGATGTGTAAATTCTTCTTCTGTAAATGGAACCATAAAATCCTTGTCACGACGGCCATTATATTCAAATGTGCAATATAGTTTTTCAAATGGTATTATCCCGTTTACTCCGCCTACTTGAGAAATCTCCTGCATAAAAGTCTCATTAAGCGGATTGTTGACTTGTACTCCTGCATACCCCATTTCATTTACTTGTGCTGCATTTTCGGATAAATAAATCCGAATTTCTCCATACTCCATGATTCCGTTTCGGGCGTATGCTTCCTGATTAAAGGAGGTTAAAAAGGTAGAGCCAACCATAAAGATTATGCCGCTGATCGCCAGAGAGAAAGAAGTCATCAGAAACTTTTTTCTATTGCGGGAGGTGTTCATTTTTGCCATTGAACAAGGTGTAATTTTTCTGGACAAGTGCTTAGGTGTCTTGCAGTTCTGTAATGAGCCTTTTGTCCTATATGCCTCAATAGGCGATACCTTACCTGCAATTTTCGCAGGCTTACTGATGGAATACAAAACAGCAATGTACTCCACCAAAATAATCAAGCCGCCCCAAATGAGAAAGTTCTTCCATGACCATCCCTCGGCATTGAGAATCCCTGCAAAAATTGAGCCGATGGCTAACCCCAATGGTGCGCCTATGCAAAACAGTAAAGTCCCCTCTCGTTTTACGATCCGTTTTATCTGTTTGCCCGTAGTTCCGATTGTTCTCAACTGCCCAAAATACTGAATACGGTTAATGATAGAGATATAGAAAATACTGTATATCACGATCACGCCGGCGAACAGCACTACAAGCCCGATACAAAGGGCAATCAGCATATTTTTCGGATTAAAGGTCAAGGACTGGACAAACGCACTGTTTTCTCCGATACTTGGACGGTCAATATTACAATCAGCTCCGATTGCATGAATGGTATCGAGAAATTCATCTGCTGTCATACTTTTGGCATCCTGAATCTGTGCGGCAGCTACAAATAAAGTATCTTTCAACTGGCTTCCCCGTTCTGCATACCGTTCAGAGAAATAGACCGGGTACACATCAGAAGTGGAGCCGGTATCTGTAAGGCCGGAAAGCACAAAAGATTCTTGCGTCCCGTCATAAAAAGAAAAGGAAACTGTGTCGCCAATTTTTAGATTTTCACCAATCCCATCTAAGTAAGAAACATCAACGGCAACCTCATTTTCAGCCATAGGATATTGTCCCTCTGAAATTTCAGCACTTTGGATTTTGCCCTCGGATTGTTCTATATACATCGGCCAGATCACATAATTTTCTATTTCAGAACGCTTGCCGTATTTTGTCACCCTCATTTCTGAAATCCGACTGTCTTGCCGGAGGGTGTCACATTGCTGCTCTGTAATATCATAAAAAAATACCTGCTGCAAATTCTCCAACTGCCAACTATTTGCAGTCTGCATGGAAGCAATATACAGCGCCAATCCGGACATCAACGCAACGGAAAGTGAAATCGTCAGGATAATCAAAATATTTCTCATTTTCCCGGACTTTAAGCTGTTTTTTGCCAGCTTTTTTGTAATGGTTCGAGTATCATTTTCAAATGGTAATGTCATGGTCCTTCACTCCTTTCGCTGTTATCCTAACCCCCAAATGTTGCAGAAATATCCCAAAGGCTCAACTGTTTAGGAGAAATTGCTTCAATTTTAGGACAATTCCCGTATTTGATCTACCAGAGATTGTTTTTTTATCTGCCGGATTGCCAAATACGAGAAAAGCATTTGGACGGCAAGCAGCAGTATAAAATAACTGAACATTTCAGCGGTCGGAAAATGATAGCTTACTTTTCCAAAGATACTCATTGCACTAAAGATTGTGCAGAGAAGATACCCTATCATATCCGCCATACGGGATATTAGCGTCCACAATTCCCATTACTTTTACTTCCAATGTTTGTCCGCCAACTTCAATCAGAAGTTTGTCCCCAATCACTGCATCCCACCCAAAAGTTTCTTTCCACTGTGGGCCATTTTCAATAATAATGCCATTATTATTAAGTAGTTCCTGCAAATCTGCTGTACCATCAATCAAATATTCTTCAAGCAATTTTTGAGAGCTTGGCGTATATGCGTCTGAAACAATCGGTTCAATATCTCCCGTTGGCATACGAACATTCAAAACGGTGCCTTGGTATTCTTTTATTTCTTCCACACCATCTATGTCCAAAATGGATTCTCTAAAATCTTCTGTAAGCAGATTCAATTTTTGGAGTTCTGAATATTGTTCACTGTTATGTGCCTGCGGGCCGTAATCGCCTAATTCAAGGCGAATTTCTCCGTAAGGAAAACTCCTACGCGCCATCGCTAAAGGATCAATGGAATTAAAATATGCAGAGCTTGCCATCAGCAAAATTCCACATACCCCTAACGACAGGATCGTTAACGCGGTTTTCTTTCTGTTCCTTGCAAAATTAAGGAAAGCTAAGTTTTTCGCAGATAGAGAACGATGTAACACTTTTGTACTGTTGGACATCACATCATTATTGCCCGCCATATAACGGACTGCTTCAATAGGTGTAACATGAGCAGCAATTTTGGCTGGCTTAATTACAGCAATCATAACGCATAGATACACAAACAGAGCTGTGACAGCGGCAATTACAAATACCATTAAAGTGTTCCAGCCTTGCGGGACAAGGACATATCCCGCTATTGCACCGGCTAATATTCCAATCGGAATACCAATTCTGGAAAGATGAAATCCCTCTCTAAAAACGATTCTTTTCATCTGTTTTCCAGTTGCCCCTATTGTCCGCAGTTTTCCATATTCTTTTGTTTTTCTGGCTATGGACACATAGAACAGACTGTAAATAACAAGGGTACAAGCCAAAGCGATAATAAGACTGATAAATGCTATTACAGTGATATATTGACTGCTTCTCTGTTCAATGAGAGAAAAGTAATATGTTGAAAACTGCATCTGCTCCGGTTGTATTTCCAATTCTCTGCACAATGTTGATAATTCAGCTTGTATAGCAGCCTTAGACCAACCATCAGATTCATTCAAACGGATATAAGCGGAGTATGCCGGTTCGCTGATCTTGTTTTTAATATAGGATTGCGACACGAATACGGAGTAATTTGAATTTTCGACAGGCAAAATACCACATAAGGTATAATCTTTTTCTCCATCTCCCAGATTTAACGATATAGTATCGCCTATGGATTTAGACAATCCAGCTCTATCAAGAAACGCTTTTGTGATAGCAATTTCATTTATAGATTTGGGCAATTCTCCCTCTAAATCAGGATATTTTGCTAATTTCATTAGTGTTTCATCCATTGAACGAACGGTTAATTTGTAGTCCCCATAAGATACTAAACCCAATAAATGACTTACACCCACTTGAACCCTATCGTCATTTACTAATTTCGTAATGGTATCATTATCGACTTCATTGATAATTGCTTGATAACGCCCAGCCGCATCATTTAATGATTTTCGCTGCGAAGCAAAAAAATACAAGGTCGTTGTCATTATCAAGCAGGTAGCTAAGGCAATCGTAATGATAATGAGGATGTTTCTGCTTTTATCTGCTTTTAAGCTGTTTTTTTCCAGCTTTTTTGTAATGGTTCGAGTATCATTTTCAAATGGTAATGTCATAGCCATTCACTCCTTTCGCTGTTATCCTAACCCCCAAATGTTGCAGAAATATCCCAAAGGCACAACAGTTTAAGGGTGAATTGCTTCAATTTTAGGACAATTCATTTTCTTGTTGAACAAGCAGCTTTTTCTATTGCGTTGCTTCATTCATGTATGCGCTTGCTTTGTTGATAAGGTCATGGTAAAACCCAAATGTCCGCGAAATGTTACAGCGGCCAAAAAATTTCATACATGGTAGGACAATTCATTTTCGTGTATCTTTTTTATAAAGCCGGATAGACATAAACAAAACCATTGCTAACTGAATTACAGCAAAAAACAACGTCAGCCAAACGCTCTCATAATAAAAAATATCTGTCCAGAAGATCACCAGATCTACCAGAGCCACCACACCAGCCGACCATCTGATTTTTCTTGGAAAGAAGTGCCGGAGCAGCAGAACAACAACGACCGGCGGGATCAGCAAGCAAGCTGTATTGATGAGTAATGTCTTTGTGATTTCCATAAGGCCTCCTACAATTTCATGATGTTGCTGTCAGCATAAATCCCAAATGTTGCAGAATTGTCCTAAAATCCATTGTCCTCTAAAAATTTTTCAAAAAAGGCAGCCTGCCAAAACAGACTGCCTCAGAATTATTTTATGGGCAGGAACACGGAAAAAGTTGATCCTTCCCCAACTTTAGACTCGACGGTAATATAGCCGCCCTGCATGGTAATAATCTCACGGGCAAGGTATAAGCCGATTCCGACCCCATCTATATCATGCACCGCTTCATCCCGATAGAAGCGTTTGAAGATCGTGCCCTGAGAATGCTCCGGGATGCCTCTGCCTGTATCTGTCACATCTATCCTCAAATACATCTCCCAATCCCGTACCCTCACCTGGATGCTGCCACCGACAGAGGTGTACTTTACCGCATTATCCAGAATGTTAAACAATGCTTCGGAAGTCCAGCGGCTGTCATGGGATATTGTCAGATCAGATGGGCAGTCCACCGACAGGCTGATCTCTTTTTGTTCCATCGGAGCCAGAACACCATTGATGGCGCTCACCAGTGTATCCCCGATCGCAGCATCCTGTTTCTCCAGCGTAATGACACCCGTTTCCAGACGGGAAGTTTTCACCATTCCCTGAATGAGAAAATCCAGTTTGTCCAGCTGCGTGCCCGTGGCCTGCAAAAACTCCCTGCGCTTTTCTTCTGTCAATGGTCTTGTCAGCATGGTATCGTTGATTAGCTTCAAATTTGCGATGGGAGTTTTGGTCTGGTGGGAAATATCCGATACCAGGGATTGCAGTTCTTCCTTTTCCACCTCCGCCGTATGTCTGGTTTTCTGCATCACATTGTAGAGCCGTTGCAAACGGTGGCTGATCCGGGACAGCAGTGTTTCCGCTTCATAGTCTACCTGGGGCCGGTCTGTACTGTCCATCATGTGATCCAATGTCTGGCACAAACCATCAGTGAACAGAGAAAGTTTCTTTTGAAAATAGTGCAGAAAAACCGTGCCCCAAATGAAAAATGCAGCTGTCAAAATAATGCCGCAGATGACAACACGCACATCTTTCGTCAACAGGAAAAAAATCAACAGCAGCAAAGCGGCAGTGAGCAGAGTCCCCGCCACAATTTTTCTCAAAAATGCCCTGACAGATAAATTTTGCAGCTTCATCAAGGCTCACCACCGATCCACTGATAACCCATTCCATAAGCTGTCTTAATATATTTCCTCTCGTCTGTTTCGATTTTTTTGCGGATACGGCTGATGATCGTCGTCAGAGTATGCTCATCCACAAAGTCTCCATCAATGTCCCACAGTTTCTCTAAAATCTGCCGCTTGGTCAGAATAATCCGGGGGTTCTTTACGAACAGGAACAGGGTGCGGTATTCCTTCGGTGTAAAGTCCAGGGATTCTCCGGCAAGGGACGCACTTTGTTCTGAGAAGTCGATTTTCAGAAAGCCATCATCAAACAGATCATGCCGGGGTGTCCGCAGTTCCAGATTTGCAAAAACCGCCGCCACTTTTTTACAAAGCACCGTCACAGAAAATGGTTTGGTCACATAATCCGCGCCACCGACTTCATATCCCTTGAGCATATCGCTCTCCTTATCATTGGCTGTGATAAAGATGATATAGGTATGCTGACCGCGATTCCGGATTTCTTCGCACAGATCCAGTCCGCTGCCATCGGGGAGGTTAATATCCAACAGTGCCACATCAAATTCATTTTCCCGCAGCTTTCTTACCGCGCTGTCAAAATTAAAAACCGAAATGACCTCATATCCATCAGAGGTCAGATTATATGCCAAGGTCCGATTCAACAGCTGATCGTCCTCTACAATTAGAATCTTCTTCAAGACATTCACTTCCTTCCTTATTTTTCAACTATACTGATAGGATAAACACCAAATGTTACAGAAATGTCCTAAATCTAAAAATCGCAACTCTTTGACCTTTGGCAGCTTCTTGACGCCCATCTCGTCAAAGGCATTCTTGGCAGCCTGGTGGAGCAGGATTTCTTCCTCATGCTCCTCCCGGAATTTCTTAGAGTAGCCAGCCTTCCGGTATGCCACATAGACCTCACGGGTCTTGGCATAATTTACGATGTGGGTACGCAGGACAGCGATCTCTGCCATGCGCTTTTCAGCCGCTTTGATCTGCGCCGAAAGCTCATTGTGATGTGCCGTAGCAACCGCAGCCTTTTCTTCCAAAACCGCATACTCCAGCAGGTTATTCTCAGACAGGTAATTCATGGTCTGCGCCATTTGTTTGAGATTGAAAACCTTAGCCCATCGAGCATAGCCGGCACCTTTTCCTGCCTGTAATTTTGCCTGAATGTCCACCAGCAGATTGACCTTCGGCTGCTCTGCCTGTGCGACCACTTTCTTTCGTGGGGTATGCGCTTTCTTCCCGGAGAGAACTGCCTGCAAATCCTCCAAACTATATCCTTCGCCCAGGCTGTCCATGCGGGCTGCTTTTTCCCAACCGGAGAGCTTCAGGCGATACGATTTCCCTCGTTTTGATACCTCACAGCCAGAGTCTTGCAGCAGCTTCAGCAGTTCCTCAAAATCAGCAGGGCTTTGTGATAATGCGTTGTCAATCGCCACACGAAGCAGCTCTCGGTGAGAGGGCTTTGCCTGATCTCCCAGCCATTTGTTATAGCTCTTTCCGTGAGGTTTCGGATTATCCACAATAGACAGTCCGTTTTCAATGTAGATGGTGTCACTTAACCTGCGAACTGCCTTGGTGCTGCCCCAAAAGTTTCGGAATTTCCGGTCATATTCTAAGCTGACCGATGACCAGATAATGTGATTATGAATATGCGACTTATCTATATGAGTGCAGACCACAAAGGCATGATTGCCCTTGGTAAAACGCTTTGCAAATTCTACGCCCAGCCGGTTGGCTTCTTCCGGGGCGATCTCGCCGGGGCGGAAGGACTGGCGCACATGATAGGCAATCACATCATCCGCACCTCGCACTCGTCCGGTCGCGGCAAGGTACTGCCGCTTTGCCAGAAGGAACTCGGCATCCGCAGTCCGGCTGTCACACGCATAGCCGGTAATGAGCCTGCCGTTATCTGTTTTCTTTGGGTTGGCCACATAGTCGATGATGTCACTGATCGCCCGACTTTCTGTGCGGCCTTTTCCGGCATGAAGCGGCATGATTCTTGTGGTTGCCATAAAAAGTCCTCCTCTCAAAATATTTTCTCTGAACTCTTTGTGCCTATCGTTGAAATAAGTTCTCCTTATGGGTATAATATAAAGAAACTACCAATACCTCAAAGGAGGGATTTTATGATAGAACAGCTAATTGCTGAAGCAACCGAATGTGATTTAAAGGTTGCACTTGAAATAAAGAAGCCCAAAAGCTGGCTGAAAAGCGTGAGTGCTTTTTCTAACGGAATTGGCGGCACCTTATTCTTTGGTATCTCTGACGACCGGAATCCAGTTGGACTTTCCGATGTTCAAAAAGATGCTGAAGCCATCAGCCGCTTAATAAAAGAACGAATCACACCATTACCTCAGTTTACCTTGAAGCCTTTACAGGAAGATGGTAAAAATTTATTGGCACTGGAAATTTCTTCTGGTCGCAGTACCCCATATTATTATAAAGCCGATGGCGTAATGGAAGCTTATATCCGTGTTGGTAACGAAAGTGTAATTGCCCCAAACTATATCGTAAATGAGCTGATTCTGAAAGGGACAAATCAATCCTTTGATACTCTAACAACGGATGCCGCTAAAAAAGATTACAGCTTTACGCTTCTGGAAGCAACTTATCTGGAACGGACTGGTCTCCGTTTTGAGCCATCTGATTACTTTTCCTTTGGTTTGGCTGATAAAAATGGATTTTTGACCAATGCCGGAAAACTCATGACTGACCAGCACACGGTTTACAATTCCCGTATGTTCTGTACCAGGTGGAATGGCTTGGAAAAAGGCTCCATCTTCGATGATGCTCTGGATGATAAAGAATACGAGGGAAATCTGATTTATCTGTTGAAAAGTGGCAGCGAATTTATTCGCAATAATTCTAAAGTGCGATTTGTTAAAGAGGCTCAGTATCGGGTAGACAAACCGGATTATGCTGAACGAGCTGTGACAGAGGCTCTTGTCAATGCACTTATCCATCGTGATTACATTGTGCTTGGCAGCGAAGTCCACATTGATATGTTTGATGATCGGGTAGAGATCACATCTCCAGGCGGTATGTTTGGCGGCGGATCAATCCAGGAATACGATATTTACAGTATTCGTTCTATGCGCCGAAATCCTGTGATTGCTGACCTGTTTCACCGAATGAAATACATGGAACGCCGTGGAAGCGGTCTGCGCAAAATCGTCAGTGAGACCGAAAAACTGCCTGGATATTCAGAAACATATAAACCTGAATTTTTCTCGACAGCAACAGATTTCAGAGTTATTTTGAAAAATGTAAACCACAACTTAGAGGGTGGCATCCACCAAGTTACCCACCAAGTTACCCCCCAAGATGCTGAACTATCAACGGTATCTGAGCAGATTTTGGCTTTCTGCACAAAACCAAAATCAAAGAAAGAGCTTGCAGCATTTTGCGGCTTCAAAGATCTAAGAAATTTCACCTTGAAGCATATCAATCCACTTTTAGAATCCGGGCAATTAGAAATGACGATTCCCGATAAACCTAAAAGTCGTAATCAAAAATATATTACTGTTCATTCTGAATAAACAAGAAGCAGGGCATTGGGTCTCATCTCCCATTGTCCTGCTTCTTTTTCATTCCAGATTATATTCGCATCATTTACCCATACACCCAATCCTGGATCGCAAATTTCAAACTCTGCACCTTGCCCAATAACCAAATCGCAGCCAGCGGCAGCCCCATAGGGCTAATCAAAAATGCCATGACCAAAAGGATCACACCGTTCTGCGGGGAATAGGTAAGCAGCACAGCCACGCCAAGCAGAGCAATTACAGTGCTGAGCAGGCCAAGCACTAAACCGGATATGTAGATCAGCCCCGTGCAGAGCCAGACAAAAAGCGTCAGCACCAAAATAACCGGCGCAGTTACGATCATCAGCAGGCATTTCAAAATCTTCATCCCAATTCCTCCTTCCAGCGATCCAGATATTGTTTGCACAGGGCATCTGCTTCTTTTACATCATCTTCTGTCAGCTCCCGTCTGCCTTTGGTCAGTTCAATCTCCAGATAAGTTCGGTAATCATCGGATAAGAGGTCAAACAGTTCCTTGGGAGTATGGCATACCTCGCCGGTGCAATAGTGAAAGTCCTGGTCAAACTCAACCCTTACACATCCATGACGGCTGATATAAACTTCGATGGTCTTATCTGCGGCCAGATAGTCCGCAAAAATCTCCAACACTTTTTCAAAGGTCAGCATCTGTTTTCACTCCTTTGCTACACTTTTATTCTACTCATATTATCCGGTATGGGCAGGCAAAAGACAAGGATACCGGCAAAAAGAAAAAGCGGAGGAAGGTGCGGCGAAGAAACGCCGTTCCTCCCTCCGCAAATGGAGTATCTATCCCTGTTATGAAAGTTTAGAAAGCTGGGTAAGGATTTCCTTCACGCCCTCCCATAACTGCTCCTGCCGCTGGGATATATCCTCCAAATCAGTATCATAAACCCGCCCGGTCTCATGCACTTTACGGGTCAGCTGATTCAAGTTGTTGCTGGAATATCGCATAAGAGAAACCAGTTCTTTCAGCTCCGGTAAATCCAGCTGCACCACATAGCCATCCACAGCCATCTTCCAAAGATAGGCACTCAGGTTTTCTGTCCCATATTGCTGCATCTTTTGATGGATCAGCTCCAGTTCCTCTGCGGACACCCAAAACAAAACCGGAACATCCCGCTTACGCTTTGCCATAGTTATCGCTCCGGCTCCCATTTCTTTGGGGCGGCAGGCTTATGGGCAGGCAGTTCCTGCTTGAGCTTATCCCGTACAGAGGGACGGGATGGTTGTATCTTTTCTCCCTGAGTACGGCTGCGCTGCTGTTCTTCTCGCACCAGATCAATAAATCCATCCAGCACAGCAGGGTGGCTGTTCAGGACATAACCACAACGGACAGTTTCGGGGTTCTCGTTGGGAATGGTCTTAGCCCATTCTTTGTTGTGTCGGGAGTAGCGCCCATCCCAGTCCTGAAGCTGGACGGTGTTAGCCAGAACCAGAGACACACGCTCCATGCCATAGGTCTCGATCACACCCTTTGCCGCATCGTGACTGAGATACATTCCGTCGAAGTGTTCTCGCACAGCTGCTTCAATAGCCTCCTTGCATTGTAGATTGGCATGATTGGAAGCCCGGTATTTCTCCAGCTCCCCATGTTCTTTTGCATAGGCGGCAGAATGGGGATAGACCGGCGTTGTTCGCAGTTCCTCTTTGGCTCTGCATACATCATCGGCACGGTTCTCAATGCTGTCCCTTATTACATCCATATAGCCGGTCTCCAGTTTTTCAAAATAGCGGTACACATCCGCCAGCGGAGAGGGAGATTCCAAAAGTGCCTGTGCTTGTTCGTCAGTCAGCTCCAGTTCCTCCATCGCCATCACGATGTCCTCACGGACGGTGTACTCATAGGTGTGATTCAGGATTTCTTCTGGGGGCTGGCTTTTCAGCCAGTCCCTGTACTTGTCCTGCTCGGCAGCCATCTTTTCATAAAGAGCCGTATTCAAATTGTTGGTATTCATGTTATCGTACCTCCTCATGCTGTTTTGGTTTCTTGTCGGTACTGCGGGGCGGCACCGGGCGTTTCAAATGATCCAATACCGAAGGCCGTGTGCTTTTGGCAACAACAGCTTCAGCGTGTGCCTGCCCCTTTCCGTCGATGTTGAGCAGGGTATCCAGCTCCACCAGACGGGCGTTTTTGCTTTTCAGTTCTTCTTCATAAAGGAATGGCTTTCCAACTTCCTCCTTTGCGGCGGCCTGCTGCTGATAGAGGTTATCCAGCTGGGCCTTTGCCGCCTCCAGACGCTGGGGCATCTGGGACAGGGCATTGTCGATACGGGTAAGGTTTCCGCGAGGGTCTGTACCAAGGGTTGCCCGGTGGGTCATCTGGCCTTTCAGCAGGAGCGTATATTCCTGTTTCCAGGCGGAAAATTCCACGGACATGGCATAGCCCCGGTAGCTGCCGTTCTGCACCGGATCGGAGGTTTTGACCTCCTTGCAGGCGTCCAAAAGGGCTGCACCGGCGTTCTCTTTATCGGTCAGCAGGTCGCCCCGGATCTCCATACCGGCAAAGCCGTCCTCCGGGTGCGGGTGAGCTGCCAAAACCTCCAGGTCGGATTCAAAGCCCTTGATAAAGCCCTTGTGCTTTTCAATCTCCTCCGGGAAATACTTCAGCAGCTGATCCTCCAAGCGGTACTGCTTACTCTGGTGGTCGGCTTTCATCAGCTTCAGGCGGGATACTTCAACATCCAAATCCATACGCTCTTTGATACGGGGGTCTCCGGCGCACAGAGCCTTGATCTCAGCAAAACTGAGGGCTGTTTCATCCACATCATCGCAGGAGCGCACCGGCGATTTAGAAGTCATGATCTGACTGATGAATTTCTGCTTATTCTCCACCGTCTGCCAGAGATATGCGTCGAAAGTCCCTTCGGTCACATAGCGGTACACATGGACAAGAGGGTTCTGGTTGCCCTGGCGCTCGATACGACCCTTACGCTGGGCAAGGTCTCCCGGCCTCCACGGGCAGTCCAGATCATGCAGCGCCACAAGGCGGTCCTGCACATTGGTGCCTGCCCCCATCTTGGCGGTGCTGCCCATAAGCACACGCACCTGACCGGTACGGACTTTAGAGAACAGCTCCTTCTTCCTTACTTCGGTGTTTGCTTCATGGATAAAAGTGATCTGGTCGGCAGGCATCCCCTGGGCAATGAGTTTCTGACGAATATCGTCATATACCGTAAAGGCCGGTTCCTGCTCCGGCAGGGGCACAGCGCCTTCCAGTGCATGAAGCAGTGGATTATCCAGCGTTTTCGCCGCCTTGCTTGCAGGGGCTTTTGCCTGCGGGGTAGAAATATCGCAGAACACCAGCTGGGTCAGCTTGTCAGCTTCGCCATCCCGCCAGATCTGCATGATGTTGTCCACACACTGATTGACCTTTGTGCCGGGTTCGTCCGGCAGCAGCTGGTTGACGATCCTCTGGTCCAGCCCCAGCTTGCGGCCATCCGAGGTAATCTTGAGCATATTGTCCTGGGACGGGTCAACGCTGCCGCTGTGGACCTTGGACGCGCGCTCGGAAAGGGCTTTGACCATTTCCTGCTGATGTTCGGTAGGCTGCGCCACGATATTGTGGTATTCCACTTCCGGGGTAGGAAGATTCAACTGGTCGGCGGTCTTGATGTCCGCCACCTCTTTGAATAGGTTCATCAGCTCCGGCAGATTAAAAAACTTGCTGAATCTCGTTCTTGCCCGGTAGCCGGTTCCCTCCGGTGCAAGCTCCAATGCTGTGACGGTCTCCCCAAATCGGGAAGCCCAGCAGTCGAAGTGGGTCATGTTCAGCTCTTGCAGGCGTTCATATTGAAGATAACGCTGCATGGTGTAAAGTTCATAAGGTAGGAAACGCCACGCCATACTTCCTTTCGTCAGCGGTCTTGGCGTAACCCCCTCCAGAACCGTGCTTACACCTCTCGATGTACACGACTCGCCATTTTTCATAGTCTAAGTGATTTTTGTCTTGCTTCTTCATAGCATTTTGGGCAGAGAGCCAGTGACTTCCGCCTTTTCTTCATCATCAGCGAATCAAATTCGTTATCGGCTTTTAAATCTTTCAGCCGCTTAACATGGTGCATATAAACTTTGACGGGGCTTGCCCCACACGCTTCGCATTTGCCGCTTTTTAAGCGTCCTGCAAGGCTGTTTGGCTTTATCCGTCTTCTAAACTGTGGCATGACATCCACAAATTCGGGGGCAATGTTTTTATTGCGCTTAAATCCCTCATGGTAAAACTCGCACCGTTTTATCCCGCTCTTTGTTTTGTAGTTTGCGCCGAAGTCCCCCTTTTCACTGCGGTACTTCTTGTACATTTTCATCACAGATGAATTATACTTTGCCGCAAGGGTTTTCAGGCAACTGCCACGCATGATTGAGTGGAATTTTCCCAGATTGCTCACGTTGATTGCTAATCTGTAATAATTGTACAATCCCCTGATTTCAGAATTGTATTTGCTGATGATTGCCACTTCGTCCAAAGGCATAAGATAGCCCCTGTGAAGCGGTTTCCAGATTTCCTTACTCTTTCCGTCTTTTCTGATTTTAAACGCTTCGTATTCATGCAGCTTCGCAATCCATTTCTCTTTTGGCATATAAAGCTGCACTTTCCCATACCACACCCGTTGCAGGCCTTTCTTTGCAACACGTTTTGCGTCCTGGCTTTTTGATACCCTGATGTCATAACCCAGATACCTCACTTTCTCGGAAGAATGCGTTATGTGCGTCTTTTCCTCCGACATTGTAAGGTTAAGGCTGTCTTTCAGGAAGACCCTGACTTTTTCTTTCATAACCTGCGCATCTTCTTTTGAACCTGTCACCGCAATTAGAAAATCATCGGCGTAACGGTTATATTGAAGCCTTTTGTAGCCGTCTTCCATTTCGTCCAGATGTGGCGTGGAAAGCAATACCTTTTGGGCTTCTTTAAATGCCTTTAGGTTTTCTTCCGTGTGCACCAGTTCCAGATTTTTCTTGGCTTTTCGGAACGCCCACCGCACTTTATCATGGTCTTTATGGACTTTGCGGTTTCTTGTTTCCCCTCTGTCAAAATCTGCTTTCATCTTCCCCATGAACTCATCAAGCTCATTCAGATAGATATTTGCAAGTATCGGACTGACGCCGGAGCCTTGCGGACTTCCAGAGTATGTTTCGTGGTATGTCCATTGCTCCATATATCCTGCCCGTAAAAACTTCCACATCAAGGAGATAAATGCTTCATCTTTAATACGCTTTCTTAATAACTGTATCGTGATGTGGTGGTCGAAGCTGTCAAAGCAAGCCTTTATATCCCCTTCAATTATCCACTTTGCTCCCGTAAACAGAGTTAATATTTCTTTCAGTGCCGTGTGGCAGCTTCTGTTCGTTCGGAAACCGTGGGAATTTTCAGAGAACGTAGGCTCATAAATTGCTTCCAATATCATGCGGACAACTTCCTGCAATAGCTTGTCATCCGTGGACGGAATGCCCAGCGGACGCTTTTTACTGCTGTTTTTCTTTGCAATATATACACGCCTTGCCGGGTTCGGCTGGTATGAGTGGTCACGCAGTTTCGCATTAGCTTCCCGATACGCTCCATGCTCATGCCATCAAGGGTAAGCCCATCTGCCCCAGCGGTCATGCTCCCCTGTGAGGTCGCAATCTTCTGGTAAGCGAGCAGATAGAACTCTGGGTTGTACAGATTTCGGTATAGCCTTTCAAACCTGTACGTTTTGTCTGTTGCTTTTTCACTTAAACTTTTCAATACATTTTCGGGACTTCTCATAATGCCTCACGCACCTTTCCTTATTATTTGTATTGAAGAAAAACTGTCTCCCTTCGCCATGTGGACGACTTTCCCGCCCTCGGACTACTACGGAGACTCTGTTGCCATAGCAGATATTCAGAACCAGCGTCCATAGCCGTAATCCGGCGTTCTGCCTTAGGCAATCCCCGTTTAGAACTGCAATAACATAAGCCTGCTATGATTTCGGATGTGACGTTCGCCGTTTTCCATTATCCTGTGGCTGGTTTGCTTAGGGTATCCAGTGGATACGTATGGCCGACCCATATCCACCAAAGCACATGCGGGTACAACTTCCCTACGCATGGAGTAACATTTTGCCCAACCTCCGGCTGTCATTCAGGCAGTCTAGCTTTCATCCTTATTCATAATTTTTCGCCACTGCCACGCTGGCACGGTGGAAGTTACCGTGCCCCGTGCCCTCCGACATGCTACGCTCCCCGTCTGGTTTCCCTTTCGGATAAGTCGGGTGACGATAGGGTGCGGATAATTCCGCTTTGATACCTTTCCCTATTACTTGCTCAAGGTAAGATTATTTACAGCCCCTTACGGGCGCACGGTCATGGAGTTGCTGACCGGTGTGCCGGTGGCAAAAATCACGCCACGGTTTCCGGTGATCTCATCCATATAACGGCACTTGGCAAACATATCGGAGGATTTCTGCGCGTCCGATGTGGATAACCCTGCCACATTCCGCATTTTTGTGTATAAAAACAGGTTCTTGTAGTTGTGGGCCTCGTCTACGAACAATCGGTCTACACCCAGCTGCTCAAAAGTTACCACATCGTCTTTTCGCCCCTCGGCTTGCAGCTTTTCCAGTCTTGCTTCCAGAGACTTACGGGTACGCTCCAGCTGCTTGACCGTGAAACGCTCGCCGCCGCTGGCCTGCACTTCCGCGATTCCCTCGGTGATCTCATCGATCTGCTCATAGAGAAGCCGCTCCTGACGCTCCCTGCTGATGGGGATACGCTCAAACTGGCTGTGTCCCATGATGATGGCGTCATAGTCCCCGGTAGCGATACGGGCGCAGAACTTCTTGCGGTTATGGGTCTCAAAGTCCTTTTTGGTGGTGACTAAGATTTTGGCAGAAGGATAGAGGCGCAGAAACTCCGACGCCCACTGCTCGGTCAGATGATTTGGCACTACAAAAAGGGATTTTTGGCACAGCCCCAGGCGTTTGGCTTCCATAGCAGCCGCCACCATCTCAAAGGTCTTGCCCGCACCCACCTC
This sequence comes from Eisenbergiella porci, assembly GCF_009696275.1. GTDB lineage: Bacteria > Bacillota > Clostridia > Lachnospirales > Lachnospiraceae > Eisenbergiella > Eisenbergiella porci. The sequence continues at coordinate 17,470 of NZ_VUMI01000021.1, read as the reverse complement.
GTGTGCCAGCAGAGTGTTACCGCCATACAGCACATGGGCGATGGCGCTTTTCTGGTGTTCCCGCAGGGTAATGGCCGGGTTCATGCCGCCAAAAGTGATATGGCTGCCATCATACTCGCGGGGACGGGTGGAGTTCATTTCTTCGTTGTACTGGCGCACCAAAGTCTGGCGGCGGTCCGGGTCTCTCCAGATCCAATCCTTAAAGGCTTCCCGGATCGCCTGCTGTTTTTGAGCGGCCAGGGTAGTCTCCTTGGCGTTCAGCACGCGGCGCTCTTTTCCGTCTGCGTCCTCTATGGTGTCATAGATACGGACATCCCGCAGGTTCAAGCTGTCCTCCAAAATCTTGTAGGCATTGGCACGGCTGGTCCCGTAGGTGGTGTAAGCTGCCACATCGTTGTAGGATACAGAAGATTTCCCCTTGATCTGCCATTCAGCAGTAAAGGAGGAATAGTTGACCTCGATGCTGCGCTGGAGATAAAACGGGGTGTTGAAGGTCTCGTACATAAACTGCTGGATATATTCCTTGTCGATCCAGGTAGCACCCAGACGCACCTCGATTTCCGACGCATCCAGGTCTTTGGGCTGGGCGGCGGTAAGAGCTTCCACATTGACTGCAAAGGAAGGGTCCTGCTGTGCCGCCCGCTGCGCCTGACGCAGTTTGCGGCGTACATTGCCGGAAAGGTATTCATCGGCAGTCACATAATGGGGCGATCCGTCCTGCTCCAGCTGCCCCGGTACACGGAAGATCACGCCTTGCAGCTCTCCGGCCAGTTCTTCTTTTGCTTTTCCGGTAAGCAGGCTCATATAGCCCATATCCACGCAGGCTTTTTCCGAGATGGACACCGCCAGTGCTTCGCTTGCCGTATCCACGGCAGCCACCGCCTGATGGGGCTTGATGGTCCGTTTGGTAAACATATCCGCCTTGCGTTCCAGCTTTCCGTCCTCGTCGATGACTTCCAGCGCACAGAGCAGGTAATAGGAAGAATCGTCTGCATAGGCCAAGCGGTTTGCACGGTCATTGATGAGACCGTATCTGGCAGAAAAGCTGTCATAGAGCTGGTTCAGCTCCGCCTGCTTCTGGGTAATGGTGCTGTCCGGGACCGCTGCGTCCATCTGAAGGTCGATCAGCTCCTGCACACAATCCCGCAGTCCCACCAGCCCTTTCACACGGGCTTCGGCGGTGGCGTTGAGGTCAGGGCGCACCATGCGGCTGTTTTCCCGGTAGTACACCTGCCCGTCCACAATGGCATAGGAATAGTTCTTCACATCGGGGTCGGCAGGAATGGAGGTGTCAATGGCTTCGCCTTCGCCCAGCTCCGGCAGCTCTGCCTCCTGGTAAGTGCCATGAATATACTTCACCGCATCATGCAGCTGGTCGGAAAGCTCCAGCCCCTCGATGGGGTTCACGGTGTAGTCCATACCATGAGCGGTGCTTACCGGCTCCTGTCTGCCCAGCACCATTTCCGGGTGGTCGATAAAATATTGGTTGATGGCAAACCCATCCTCGGTCTGTCCGGTCTGCGTCCATTCCGGCACGATGTCCAGCGGGCGGTCCCTCTTGTGGAGGAAGATGATGTCCGATACCACCTCGGTACCGGCATTCTTTTTGAACGCGTCATTGGGCAGACGAATAGCTCCCAGCAGTTCGGCGCGCTGGGCAAGATAACGGCGCACGGTGGAGTCCTTAGCGTCCATAGTATAGCGGGAGGTCACAAAGGCCACCACGCCGCCGGGACGCACCTGATCCAGTGCCTTGGCGAAAAAGTAGTTGTGAATACTGAAATTCAGCTTGTTGTAGGCTTTGTCGTTGGCCTGATACTGGCCGAAAGGCACATTGCCGATGGCAAGGTCAAAGAAATCACGGCGGTCGGTGGTCTCAAAGCCGCCTACTGTGATGTCCGCCTTGGGATAGAGCTGCTTTGCGATACGTTCGGAAACCGGGTCCAGCTCCACACCGTACAGACGGCTGTTTCTCATTTCCTCCGGCAACATACCGAAGAAGTTGCCCACACCCATAGATGGCTCCAGGATATTTCCGGTCTCAAAGCCCATGCGCCCCACCGCTTCATAGATAGCCTGGATAACCGTAGGGCTGGTGTAGTGGGCGTTCAGGGTGGAGCTTCTGGCGGCTGCATATTCCTCCGGGGTCAGCAGCTCCTTTAGCTGGGCATATTCTGAAGCCCATGCCTGTTTCTCCGGGTCAAAGGCATCGGCAAGGCCGCCCCAGCCCACATAGCGGGAAAGGGCTTCCTGCTGTTCCGGCGTTGCCTGTCCGGTGGTTTCCTCCAGGTATTTCAGCAGCTTGATTGCTTCAATATTGGCCTGGAACTTGGCTTTCGAACCGCCTTCACCCAAATGCGCATCGGTAATACGGAAGTTCTGTGCATTGCGGAGCAGGTTTGCCTTGTATTCCTCATAAGAGGCTTCCTCGGCAGCTTTGGCATTGGGGAAGATCTGCCACTGGCCATCGATCTGAATGGAAACCGGGTGTTCGTCCAGCACTTCCTCAAAGGTTTTCTCCGGCTCTGTCACAGGGGCTGGCGGCTCCGGCTCATTGGTTCGCAGGGTCTGAACAACCACATCATAGGGCAGATTGTTCTTATCGCCCGGATAAACGGCTACGGTCTCGGAATGGAAGGCCGGGGCTTCGGCAGCCGGTTCGGGGCGTTCCTGTCCAAAACCGTCCAGCTGACGAGCATACATCCCACGCAGCAAAGGCGCAACCTCATCCCAGCGGAAATACAGCATAGCCAGACGCTTTTCCTCTGCGTCCAGGACTTCCAGCTCCATGCCCTGTGCCGTGGTACGGTAATCGGCAATATCGCCGGTCTCCAGATTCAGCGTCTCGATCTCACGGAGATAGTTTCTACTCAGCCAGTAGGCAATCTCACGGTTGCTCCTGCCGGATTGCAGCAGCGTGGAAAGCTGCTGTTTATCCGCTTCATCCATCAATCCATGGGCCAATACATCCCGCATGTCCTGATCTGCCTTGTCCGGGTCAATTGGAAGAAACTCGGTATAGTAGGCATTGCGGCGGTCTGCCCGAAGCAGCTGTTCAAACTGTTCTTTGCGTTCTGCACGGTAGATAGGATACACCATACCGGTGGGCAGAAGCTGTACGGTGTCATCCCGCAGCTCCGTGATCTGATAGGCGTCATCCTCGATATACACGGTATCGCCCACGGCATAGACCGGGGCGGCAGGGTCATAGGAGGTTCTTTGCGGAATGGGACTGCGAACAGCGTCATATTCCTCATCGGAAATGGAAACTTCGGAAGTCTGCTCTGTCCCGGCAGCTGCGCTCTGCTCTGCATCCGACATTACCCGCTGGATAAACGGGTCATTGTTCAGTTTTTCCGGGTCTGCCACCTGGCCGTTGACGATCCCTCTTTCCTCCAGGGCTTCTCGGATGGCGATAGGGTCGATGTTGTCAAATCGGTCCTGTTCTTCCTGGGTATAAAACCGGTCCTCCTGAATGAGCTGGGCAAGCCGGCGCTGTACCTTCGGCCAGGGCAGCTGCGTTCCTTCGGGGCTTTCCGGGCGAACCGAAAACGGGGTTTTGCCATCGCCACCGTCAAACTCATGAGCCAGCCATGCGGCGGTATCTTTTTCCCGCCCATGCTTTTCCATGTAACGGACAACGGCGTGTTTACTTTCGATTTTACTGGTCCAGTTCTGAATAGCCTTGTCGATGTCATTGTCCGAGAGAGGATGCAGCAACTCGTGGAGCTTGGAATAGGTTTCGTCGATCACTTCCCGGTGCAGTCGCTGGCGGAACTCCGGCACATCCGAATAGAGGCGGATCAGCTCCATATCCTTAGAACCAAGGACCGCACGACGCACAGCGGCATTGCCTTCGATGACAGCATTTTCACGGTCAGAATGGCCGCAGGCATTGCGGTATGCTACATCCTCGGAAATGGCGGCAGTTACCACAGGCTTATATTTCTCGTACTGTTCCCGAATTGTAGGGGGTGCGGTTGCCTTTGTATCCCGGAATACTCTGTTCCCGTCTGCACCAAACTCCGCTTCCTGAGCGTTGATGTGCTGTTCTGCTTCATGGTCGATAGAGGGCATGGAATATTCCTGACGCTCCTTGCCGCCCTCCGGGACAGCGGAAATGGTCACATCATGCTGATCACGCAGCCGTTCCACCATCTGTTCCAGCCGGTTTGCCGGGAACCCGCACATTTCCACACGGCCACCGCCCGGAATCGCACGGGTAGTGAGATTGATGTCCAGTTCCACAGCGGCTTCTCTGGCATCCTCACCGTACAGCTCAAAGAAATCGCCCATCTGATACAGGACCATATCATCCGGGTGGCGCTCCTTGACATCGTTATATTCCCATACAGCAGAATCCGGCTGTTGTGCTTGGATGGAATCTTCTTCTGCCAGTTCCTTTTCAGCCTGGACCTTGTCATACTGCGCCTGTTCCTGTTCAGTAAGATAGCGGCCTTTCTGGACAAGAGAGGTAATGCGCCTGGCAACCTTTTCCCAGTTCAGGTGAACATCCGGGCAGTCCTGCTTGGTATAGTGCAGTCCTTTTCCATCGTGATCTTCATTACTTCCCATAGCGCCGGACAGGGCATGAGAGCGTCCGCCCATGCCATACTCGTCTTTGAGGAATCTCACTTTTTCCTTATCCGTATGGTTTTCCATGAAGAACGCATAGATACGGCCTTTACCACCGGAGATACCGCTTCCTCTGGTCATGGCGGCGTCGATCTCATCCTCGGTAATGAAGTGCTGGACGGTTGGCACTTGGGAAAGGTCAGAAGTAAAAGTCCTGCGTGGCAGGTCAAGGTCCTTCAGGCTCTCCCAGATCTCCCTTGGTCTATGGTAGTGAAAACGCAACAGGTCACGATCCTGCTGATAGGCAGTCCAAAAGGCGGCGTATTCTTCCTTGAGGGTCTGGCGGAAAGCCGGGTCACTCAGCTGCTCGGCAAGCCATTCTGTTTCTGTCGGAAACCCATTGCGCTGGATACTCGACAGGCAGGAAAGATACCCGGTTTCTCTGGCATCCTCACTGAAATCGTGGTACAAATACCAAAGTTTTTCCGCAAGGAGATAGCGTTCATAGCCTGCCGCTTCTGCAAGCTCCACATTGGAGGCAAACTGGCCGCTCTCCAAAAGCTCCCCGATACGCTCTGCGGCGCTCTCCCAGGAAATTACCTGGGCAGACCTGTCATAACGGACAGACTTCCCGTGGGAAAGATGGATACCGTCCTCGGCATACCATGCGCTCACGCTGCCAAGGCCATTGCCGCCGTGGTACAGCGTTTTCAGTATCTCGGCAATCTCAGCGGTGGTTTTCTGCTTTTCAAAGACCGCAACCACACGCTCCCTCTGACGGTGTGTATTGCCGCCCAAACGCAGCACATGGTCGATGTCATTTTGGGCAAAAGAAAAAGCAGAGGATGTATGCGCTACATTCTCTGCTTCTTCTATGGATTGGATCTGTTCCGCTTCGGAGAGGAACAGGTTTAGGGTCAGCTGTTGATAAGTTCCGCCATCAGGATCTCCTCTGCCTGGGCTTTGCAGGTGTTCATCAGCCCCACCCACTTCATGGGATCGCTGGCTTTCAGTTCCTCTGTGGCTCCCGCTTCCTTCGCCATCTGGGGCATCATCTGCTCCAGTCTGTTCTGGGCGGTCTCGTCGATCTCCAGAAGGTGCGGGTACAACTTCTCGCTCAGCAACATCTGGTTGTAGAGGATGGGACGGTGTTCCTTCAGGTAGGTTTTCCTCATCCTGCCGTACTTGCCCAGTGGTTTCTCCGGCTGCTGGCTCAGCTTCAGGTCGGGAATCAGATAGTCTCCGTTCTGGATGTAGGTCATGGGATTGTTCATCTTGCTTGCTCCTTTCTTGGTTGGCTTCGCGCTCTGCATTTCGGACGGTAACGCCGATCTGCCGCAGCACCTGTTGGTTGATCTGGCTGACCGCTGTTCCCAGCGCCCCGATGGTGGACGGGGTGTTGAAATCAAAGATCGCCATGAAATCTTCGTGGTCAAAGTAGCGTTCCGGTTCCAGTCCGCAGCGGGACATCAAAGCGTAAGTGATGCTGACGGTGGCGGCTGCCTTAAACTGCACTCCGATGTTATACTCATCATATTCCTCCAAAAAGGAACCGTCAACGATATAGAAAAAGTCCTGCTGATGCTCCGTCCAGTATTCCTCAGCCAGTTTCCCGGCTACCTCGGTAAGCTGTCCGGCAAGGTCATCGCCGGAAACATCATAGGTACGCTCCAACATGGCCTGCACGGAATCCAGATGGCGCTCCTCCAGCTGCCACAGCCAGGGCGTGCGGGAATGTTCACGGGTTCCGGTGTCAGAAATATCAAAGACATAGCGCAGGCGGGGTCTGTCCCCGGAATCATCCACCAGCGCGATCCCCTTGGAACCGCGCCTTACATACCGGCCCATCTTTTCATTCCACAGGTCGTACTCTGCACAGGCGGTAGCGTCCGGGCGCTGGGCGTAGATCATCAGCTGCTCATGGAACGGGTACTTGTAAAGGCGGGAGGCAGTGGTAAGAAACCCTGCCCATTCCTGCCAGCTCCCCGTGAGCTGCGTTGCCACCTTGTCTGCCATCTGTGCATATAGTTCAGCTTTGGTTGGCATAGTGTTCTGTCCTCCTTTCGGTTTTTGGGTAAAAGAAAAGCAGGAAACCGAAATGATTTCCTGCTTGTTGCTTTATAGCTTCTTATACAATATTCTTCTTTTTCTTCGCTATAATAAATCCAATTATCATAAGCACATTCAAAACAAATACTACAACGCTGCCTTCAATTTTATAAATTCCACCAGATAGCAGTTGATTGCCACTGAATGTCATGTTAAGCAGATGCGGATAGTCCTCTGCAAGTGATACACCTCCCAAAATAATCGCTCCTACACTGTTCCAGAGAAAATGAATAATTATAGGTGCAATCAAGGAATTGGTATATTCCAAAACTGCCGTCATAAACAAACTCATTGTCAAAACATTCAAAACAGGGAAAATTCCTGCTTCAAAAGCACCTCCATGCGCAAAAGTAAACAGCATGGTAGACACAACAGTTGCCGCAACCACATTGTAGTTTCTCTTTATCATCTGATATAGGTAACCACGAACCAACATTTCCTGCATAATTGTGTTGATAAAGGCTGATAGTATCCAGAGCCAGAGCATAGAAATATGATTCGTATCTTCTATCCGTGCAGACCCGGTAAAAAGCAAAATACCAACAGATATACCTAACCAGCTTAATCCCACTATTCCTCCTAATATACCATTATAGACGGGGCGTTGTGTGAGATGTAACTTAGTTTTTTTATAATCTACAAACCAAAAAATGACGGTCATAACAACAATCGCTAAAAACGGTATTAGTTCTGCCAAGAACCTCCACAACGCTGCATTATCAATATCGGGAATCGGTATAACTGATGCGCAAATTGCCCATCCAACAAAGAAAATGATAGATTTTAATGATACTTCTATTAGCTTTTTCATATTTCTAAAACTCCTTGGTGCTTTCTAATTTACATAAAGTACATTATACATCATCTTGTCAAGGAGCTACATCCTTTTTGGTAAAACTCTACTTGAAAAATAGTAGAATAAATATCTTTCTGTCCCCTACAAAGAACAGCTTTAGGCTTACTGGTCAAAATCCGGGTACAGCTCCAGTTCTGCAAACTCCTCATCGGTCATCGTACAGAGCTTCGTAAGGGCGCTGTCGGTCAGCTCCCTCAGTTCTGTTTCCTCCGGCGAAAGCTCTCCGCGCATCTCACGCAGGCTGTCAATCAGTCCGGTGCGGCTGCCGGTATTGTAAATGCACATCAGGTTCATTTCCTCAAAAGTGAAGTTTTCCATAATCAAATCTCTCTTTCTGCACTCTTTTTGGGTGCTGTCTTTTTGTGTTCTGCTTTGGGCTGGCTTTTCAGCTGGTCCACAACAGATCTTTTCTTTTCCCGTTCCTCCCGATGGGCAGCGGCTGCCAAGTCCATCAGGGAAATGGGCTGACCGCTGCGGGCCTGCTGTTCCAGCTGCGCCATGGTCGGTTCCTTTGAACCATTATTGATGATGCCGTCGATCATTCCGTAATCGTCCTCCACGGCCATCTCTGCATTTTTCAGCGGATTTTCCGGCAAGAATCCGGGGATCTGGGTAAAACCAACGCTGTCGCAGTAATGACAGGATACCTTACCGTCCTGTTTAATCGCAACGATGTCGCTGACGCTCATGGAAGGATGGTGGTAGTCTGCCGGATGATCGTTGTTAAACTGATTATAAAGCTGTTCAACGGCAACCTGTGGAGACTTGCATGGCTCCAGCGGGGCAGTGTAGACCAAATCATAGTTTTCACGCTTTACCGCCTGCCCGATGGATCGGAGCCAGTCCAGCCCCTCATAACGAATGTCCCGCATTTCATCGGTATGCTTCACCTGATAGATGGCAAAGCAGTCTCTGTTCTGGGAGAGAAATGCCTGTTCTCGTTCCTGCTGATGTGCCTGACGCTCCATGACCTTTTCATGGAACTGAGGGCTTTTCTCCCATTCCTCACGGTCCACACCGAAAAGACCGCCATGCTCCATGATCTCCTGTGGGTCAAACACCATGCTCTCTGTATTGTCCTCATGCAGCACATAGACAGTCAAACCGGCGGCATCCAGTTCCAGCGCCCGTTCTCTGGTAACAGGGAGCATCCCATCATAGGAGTAGCCGTATTCCTGCATATCCGGTGTAGAAACCTGCTCATCCGGCATGGGGTATTCATCCAGAGCCTGCTCCTGTGCCTCCGGCAGCTGGGCAGAAGCGGTCATCTGACTGACCTCTGCCTGCATCTGCTGGTAGGCCGCTTCCTGCAAGGTCTCGATCATGGACAGGGGCGCGTGTCTGAGCGAAGTGCTGTCCTGATCGTTGTCATCACAAATCTGGAGAACTGCATTTTTGCGGGAAAGCTCCGGCATATCCAGCTGACCTCCATCCAGCTCTTTCATGGACGCAGCATCGTATAGGGTGTAGTCCCAGCCGCTGTCACAGGGCTGGATATGAAGATAGGTGGCGTCGTCGATTAGAAACAAAGCCTCCTGCTGGTTGGCGTCCGCCCCCAGCACCTCCATTTCCGGCATTGCCGCAGCCAGATCCTTTACCGCTTTTTGCACCAGAGGATTATCACGGTAATAGTCGATTGCCTGAATGGTGTCCAGGTCAATGGTCTGCCCGGTCAAAATCGGGAACGGTCCTTCATAGTCGCTTCCGTCTTTCAGCTCAAAGCCAATGCCTTTGATCCCGTTCATTCGCTCTGCCGGAATCTCCTGATAAATGCGGACCGCTTCCTCCAAAGACAGGTTATCGTGGTATTCTCCGAGGTTTGGAAACTCCATACACTCTGCTGCATAGTAGGTCAGAGTACCGGTCGGCTGTCTATCGGATACCTTAGCGGCATCTGCTGCCTGTTCTATCGGGGCGGTTTCCGGCTCTGCTTTTGCATTGGGGTCAATCCCACGCTCTTTGCAGATTTCCTTATAGTGACGATCAATATCAGAGATCAAAGTGCCGGAGGTCTTGTTGATGGTCTCCAAACTGGCTCTCAGCTCTTTCAGTTCCTTGCCCTGACTCCAGCTGGCAATATAGCCGAAGCTGTTTTCTCCGGTCTCAATCCCAAAATATTTGCAGACCGCATAGGAGATGCTTTCAGCCTCCACTTCCTCCGTGTGGCGGTCTTTCTTTTGTTCCTGCAAAAACTGAGCGATGGTAGAAAAGCCACCGACAAAATTCAGCCCTTCTTCCTCGGTCAACCGAAGATACCCTTCTTTTGAAAGGTCTAAGGGTTCTGCCAGTATCACAGAGCCTGCATGGTTTACACCAACTCGGTCCTCCACATAAATCGGATCGCCAGGGTCATAGTCAGAACCGCGCAGGTCATAGCAGTAAACACCCTCCGGCAAAGTATCACGGGCAATCCGCCCATTGGAGAACAGACCGGGTTTATCAAACAGCTCGATCTCCTGATACTTCTCGTCATTGGCAATCTGAACCTTATTCTGATTGTGGAGCTTGCTGTGGGCAATCTCGTGGACTGTGGCCGAAACCGTCTGCACCTCGCTCATACCATGGCGAATGGCGATTTTCTGATGTTCGGCAGAAAAATAGCCGTCCGTATCAGCGGCCATTGCTTCAAAAGTGATCGGCACCGGCGCACTGCGGCGCAGGGCTTCCATGAATGCCTCATAATTTGGCACATTGCCGGAAAGGGAGGAGGCAAGCTCCGGCAAAGTTTTCCCGTCGGTCTGGCTCACATCAAAGACCTTGACCGGGCGGAACATAGGGATCTCGATTTCTTTTTCCTCTGTAACGATCTTTCCGTCCTGATCCAGAATCGGAGCCTTGGTATCCGGGTCCAGCTTCTGCTCCTCGATTTTCTTCTTGTACGGTGTGGGGGCAATGATGGTAATGCCATGCTCGCCCTTTTTTACATGACGCTCAAACTGGTCTTTCCACTTATTGTATCCGGCTACCAGTGTGGCGTCCGGCTTCTGCATATAGATGAGCATGGTGTTGTTTACCGAATAGCGGTGGAAGCGGGACATAACGGACAGATAGCGCATATACTTTTCACTCTCGAACAGTTCCTTGATGCCCTGCTCGATGCCGTCCGTGATTTCCCTTAGCCGCTCTCGGTTGGTGGGTTTGTTCTCAGCCATGATTTTCAATCTCCTTTCCAAGTGTGTGATTTCTGCTGTGTATTCTGCAATCCATGCCTTTTGTTCTTCTTCACTTTCATAAAGAAAAAGATCTAGCAGGTACTCTACATAGGTTTTCTTCTGGATTGCTTCCACAAAGCGGGGGTGCGGTTCTTCCTCCGGCGTCCGGGGAGAATTGTTGATCTCCCATTTTTTCAGCAGATAATAATAATCGGACAGTATGCGATAACACCGCTGCCGGTCCTCCCGAAACTGCTGTGCCTCGGTTTTCTGCCGGACATACCTCCTGCGGGGAGGGGCCTGACTGTCATAGATCAGGCCAAAGTCCTGTGTCAGTTTCTCCGCCGCTTCTTTTGGGGAGAGGTCAAAGAGCTTTGCAGTAAAGTCGATCACATCCCCATCTGCACCGCAGCCAAAGCAGTGGAACCGCTGGTCTACCTTCATGCTGGGGTTCTTATCATCGTGGAAGGGACAGCAGGCCATGCCATTTCGACTGACCTTTATCCCGTAAAACTCTGCTGCTTCTCTGGTGCTGACCGACTGCTTGACCGCTTCAAATACATTCTCTGCCATGCGCCTTTAACTGCTGGACTTTCTCACAGGGGGCTGGTATCCGGCAGCTTTGGCCCATTCACTTGCGGCTTTGCGGCGTTCTGCGCTGTATGGCTCCCTGACTGATACACACCGCTTGGGGACGATAAAGTTATGGGCGTCCTTTCGGGTGATCTGGTCGGGGTGCTTTTTTGCCAGCAGTTCCAGCTTCTCCATCAAGCGGGGATCGTGGGTGTAGACCTCAGCCATTGGCTCCGCCTGGTTATAGAGGAGAATGGTTTCCCGTTCCACTAAAGAGAGCTTCATCGGCTGCCTCCTTTCCGCTGGTCAAATTCCAGCTTGAAGTTGGCGTACTGTCCATCGTCCTCCAAAACCACAGTGGCATCGTAGCTCTTGCCGGTTTTCTCCGAATATAGCCCCGTCACACGGACACGGCCATCGTTCAGCAGCGCAGACACCACCGCCTTGGTCGGCTGCTTTTTCTTGGCAGCCCACCATTTGTTGTTTTTCCAGATTGCAAATTTGCAATCTTTGCTCTGACAGAAGAAGCCTTTTTGCAATTCTGCAACTTCACCGCCGCAGCGGGGGCATTTACCCACCACCTCATGGGGCGGGGCAAACAGGTACTCGGCTCCCTTGATGACCTGATAAGTCCCCACCAGATCTTTCAACATGGCGCTGATCCCGTCCAGAAACTCCTCCGGGGCAAGCTGCCCACGCTCGATCTCACCCAGTCGGTACTCCCACTCGGCAGTCAGAAGCGGCGATTGCAGCTGTTCCGGCAGGACTGTGATCAGGGAGACTGCATCGTGGGAATGAAGGAGCTGCACCGTTTTTCTGCTCTTTTTTCGTTCCAGAAAACCGGCAGATACCAGCTTTTCCAAAATACCGGCACGGGTGGCCGGTGTACCCAGACCTTTTCGCTCAGCGTCCTCCGGCATATCCTCTTTTCCGGCAGTCTCCATCGCGGACAATAGGGTGTCCTCCGTAAAGTGCTGAGGAGGACTACTTTTGCCTTCTTTGACGATTGCCGCAGAAACGGAAAGGGACTGTCCCTCGGTCAGCTCCGGCAGGGCTTTCTCTGCGTCCTCTTTTTTCGGCTCTGCATCCTTCATTTTGGCACGGTAAGCGTCCTCCAGTGCTTTCCAGCCGGGGTGTTTTACGGTTTTTCCTTTGGCGGTAAACTCCCCACCCGCACAAGCGGCAATCACAACCGTTTCCGAATAGATATGGGGCTGGGCTACGGCGCACAGCAGACGCAGGGCCACCAGCTCCAGCACCGCCTTTTCTCCCGCAGGAAGGGCAGAAAGGTCTGCATCCTTGAGATTTCTGGTAGGGATTACTGCGTGGTGGTCGGTTACTTTCTTATCGTTGATGACCGCATGGGGGTCACAGGTAATGGCGATCCCTTTACGAAACGGCATGGCGTTGGCAACCAGATTTACCAGCACCGGCAGGCTGTCTGCCATATCACCGGTCAGATAGCGGCTGTCAGTACGGGGATAGGTGCAGAGCTTCTTTTCATACAATGCCTGAAGATAATCTAAAGTCTGTTGGGCCGTATATCCCAGCAGACGGTTGGCATCCCTTTGCAGGGTGGTCAGGTCATAGAGGGCAGGCGGCTTTTCGGCCCTTTCCTTGCACTCCACCTTTTTGATTGTGACAGCTGCGCCCTGGCAGGCTTCTTTCAGCTGCTGGGCAGCGGCCTGATCTGCCATAAGCTCCCCGGATACGGTAAGACCGGGCAGCTCCAGCGCCACGGTATAAAAGGGGATCGGCTTAAAGGTGTCGATCTCAGCTTCCCTCTGGACAATGAGCGCCAGTGTCGGGGACATCACGCGCCCGATGTTGAGGGTGCGGTGGTACAGCACGGAAAAAAGCCTTGTGGCATTGATCCCCACCAGCCAGTCGGCCTTGGCACGGCAGAGGGCAGCATCCCGAAGTCCGTCATAGTCCGCACCGGGGCGCAGGTTTGTAAAGCCCTCCCTTATGGCGGAGTCCTCCATCGAAGAAATCCAGAGGCGTTTCATGGGCTTTTGGCAGCCTGCCAGCTCATAGACGCTGCGGAAGATCAGCTCGCCTTCGCGCCCGGCATCACAGGCATTTACCACCTCCGTCACATCCGGGGCGTTCATCAGCTTTTTGAGAATATCAAACTGTTTTTTCTTATCCTTTCCCACTACCATCTGCCAATGTTCCGGCAGGATAGGCAGGTCATCATATCGCCACTTGGCGTATTTGGGGTCATAACTGTCTGCATCCGCAAGATCGGCCAGATGGCCCACGCACCAGCTGACACGCCAGCCGTTGCCCTCCAGATACCCGTCCTTACGGGCAGTTGCGCCGATCACCGCAGCCAAACTCTGGGCAACCGACGGTTTTTCAGCGATTACCAGCTTATATCTCATCATCTTCATCCTCCCATTCTTCCAGCACAGGCGTGTGCAGTTTTTTCTCTATGCTGTTTTCCTCATCCAGCAGCAGGTTATAACCGAACCGGTAGTCATAGCGGTACAGTTTCCCCAGCAGGTCATTGATGATGATGCGGCAAGCCAAAATGACACGGGTTTTATCCACCTGCATCAGCTGGTAGCGTTGATAATTGCTGTAATATTCTTCATGGCGGTGGGTATTGCGGACGGTATCTTCAAGCAAAATATCTACTGCGTCCTGACAACCATCTTCTTTTTCCCCTTCCATGCAGTTCAGAAGTTCCATCATCATGGGAAAGCTCTGTTCATCCATAGGGGCCTCAGCTGCAAGATAACCGATCAGGGCAGATAAGAGCAGACGGGCTGCTGTCTGTTCCCGGTCCGTCAAAACAGCCATCGTTTTCTCCGCATTTGGCAGGATCTTTTCTTCCACAAAATCTGCCGCATCGCCGGAATAAAGCTGACGAATGGAATCTATGGATAATGAAACTGTCATGGCATTCTGGTTCATGTCGTGCCTCCTTTGGCATCATAAAAGGCGGCCTTTACCAGCTGCCTGCGTGCATATCGTGATTGACCAGTGAAGTGTAGTGGTTATTCATGGTGGTAGGCGCATTGAACAGCACCGCAAGCAGGTACTGCTTGATGTTGCGTACCTGGGTGGTGTTCTTTTGCAGACAGTCCATGACAAACTCGATGTGGGAGCTGTCCAGCTTCAAAAAGCGGGAACGCACGATCTCGTGAGGGAAGTCTGCCCCAGAGATCCGGGTGGTCTTTCGTTTGGCACAGACCGTTTCTACCAACAGCTCTACGATCTCGTTCAGGTCATCCTGGTAGAGAGGATAACGCCGCTTCAGACAGTCATACTCGATATTCTCCAAAATCAACTCCCGATAATTTTCTATCTCTGTGACAGACATCGCATCCCTTCCTTTCCGTTCCGGCGGTCTTGCCGCCGCTGTTTCCCGGAAGGGAATGGAATCGGTACTTGATCCATAAGTAATTGTTTTTTCTGTATTTGATTTCTCTATATTTAATTCTGCGGGCTTTTCCGTATCCGGTTTTACCATATCCGGGTTTTCCGTATCTGGTGAAGCCGTATCCGGCTGAGACAGATCTGGCTGTGGTTGTTCATAGATGACATACTCGGTATCTGTGATCCGCCCGCTTTTATCGCGTTTCTGATGGCGCACGATATATCCGGCCCGTTCCAGTTCCCGCAGGGCAGCGCCGATGGCGTCCACGCCCTCCTTACAGATCGTTGCAAGGCCACGGGTGGTGTAATTCCAATCCTCCGGCAAAGACAGCATCATGGATAACAGCCCCTTGGCTTTTAACGACAGGTTTGCATTTCGTAAATGATGATTGCTCATCACGGTATAATCACGGGTCCGTTCAATGCAAAAAACGGCCATCGACCTCACTCCTTCCGAATTTTGGGTACAAAAAAACCGCAATCCTCATTTCAAAGAATTGCGGTGTTCAACGCTTTTCAAATTTTCTCGCATAGAACCAAAACAGCGGCTTTTGGGGACGCGCCCCTGTAAATGGTTCCTCCTGGGCGAAAGGAAGTGTTTGCATCACGCAGTCAATATCTGTTGAATCCATGTCATGCTGGGATCTGCAATCTTCCCGGATTGCTTCTTGAATTTCCTTTACCGTACACATAGTCATTCCTTTCGTTGTATGGGTTTATGAGCGGCGGCGTTTTCCCGGTTTGAAATCGAGGATATGTCCCTCGATCACACGAGCGTAACGCTTGATCTTGATCTCCCGGCGCTGCTGGCTTTGCAGGGCGGCCTGATACCCGTCCTCAGTCAAAAACAGCCGCATTTCCTCTCCGGGGCTGCCATAAGCGGTGTCGGAACGCAGGACGGGAAACTCGATCATCCAGCGAGTACTATCCCAAAACCTCTCTACGGCGAGAATGTTGTGTCCTTTCAGCTCACGGGCTGAAATATCCCTCATAGGCGGCTCCTTTCATCGTTCCTGGTCTCTCTGACGCTTTTTCTGCCATGCCTCCAACAGCTTGATGATGGTTTCCTGCATCCGTTGGGGCGTATAGCTTTTGGGAAAATACTTCCGCAAAGTGTCGGAGGTAAATGTCACTCGATCCAGATCGCTTTTCTTTTCCTCACCCATGATGACACGCATCATATCAAGGGTCAGATGTCCCTCCTGGCTGTATTTCTTGAGCCGCTGGGCTTGGGAAAGGGAAGGGGTAGCCTGTTCGCTGTCCATCGCATCCAGCAGATCTACCTGTTCTTCTTTTTTGAGAAAGGACAGCTCATAGGCTGGGTTCAGAGCAATCTTCTTTTCATCCACCATATCCATCAATTCAGGAATCAGCTCTGTCAGACGGATAAATCTCTTAATCTGTGATTTGCTATCTGGAATGTTCTCCGCGATTTTTTCTGCTGCAGTCAACTTCGGCCCAACTTGGGCCGAAGTTAAATCCGTCCTGGCTCCTTGGTGCTTAATGGCATCCAGCTTCATTTTATAAGCAAAGGCCCTTTCGCTTGGGAGCAGGCTTTCGCGTTGCAGATTGCTGTCAACCATAATGATTGTGGCGGCATCATCATCCAAATCCCGAACAATGACTGGCATAGTCTCCTTTTCTGCCAGTTCACTGGCTCTGTGCCGCCTGTGTCCAGCTACCAGCTCATAACCACCCTCCGGGTCCGGTCGGGCAATCGCCGGAACCAGAACGCCATACTGCTTGATACTGTCGGCAGTCTCCATCATGGCTTCGTCATCCTTGACTTTGAATGGGTGGTTCTTAAACGGATGCAGTTCGGACAAGGGAATTTCCTGAATCTTTTCCAGCTTTGCATCCTGGCGGCCTTCTTCGGTGGAAAACAGATCATCTACCGAGGCCAGCTCTATTTTTTTCGCGCTGCTTTTCAAGTTTCAACACCTCCTTCGTCAGATTTTTGTAGCCCTCAGCCACCTTGCCACTGGGATCATGGGCAAAAATACTTTTCCCCTCGGCGCTGATTTCCTTTGCCCGGACAGAATGTGGGATCTCTGTGCCAAATACCTTGATCTTACTGCCATAGGTCTCCCGCAGGAGCGCGGAGATCTCTTTGGCAAAGTTGGTTCGGCTGTCCACCATCGTCAGCAGGATACCGTCTATCTGGAGCTTGGGATTGATCTGCCGCTTTACCTTGTTTACCGTAGAGAGCAGCTGTTCCAGTCCTTTGGCGGGCAGGTACTCCGCCTGAACGGGAATGATGATCCTGTTCGCAGCGGCCAGCGCATTGACCGTAAGCATACCCAGAGAGGGCTGGCAGTCGATGAGGATATGGGAGTATTGCCCCTTCAGCGTGTCCAGATATTGCCGTAAGATGGTCTCACGACTCATGGCATTTACCAGGGATACTTCCATACCAGATAGCTGGATGTCCGCAGGCATTAGATCTACACCCTCTGGGTGGTGCAGGATACCCTCGCCGGGACGAAGTGGCTCGTCCATTAGGATACGCCCCATAGCGTCCGACAGCGTAAAGGGCAGCTTGTCCGGCTGGGGATTGCCCAGGCTGATCGTCAGACTTCCTTGTGGGTCTCCGTCGATCAGCAGGACTTTCTTTCCGGCCTGCGCCAAGCCGATTCCAAGATTGGCACAGGTAGTGGTTTTGCCAACGTTATGCGAAGCTTCGCATAACGTTGGTTATGAAAAGTAAGTTATTATGCAAAGTGGAGCCCACACTTTGTTGATTATATAAAGTGTACGGGCTCTTTAGACTTTGCATAATTCGGAAGAACTCCTTACAGCGATTTCAACCAATCAAGAA
>NZ_VUMI01000020.1 GCF_009696275.1 Eisenbergiella porci | reverse complement strand
GGCAGGGTTTCTGTAAGGGTCGTATAAAAACGCCGGTCCTTACGACGCGTCCTTTGCGTCGTTAGTACCGCTGCATTTTTAACCGAGCGAAAGCGTGCCCTTACAGAAACCCTGCCCGCCCCACACCCCGTCCTCTCAAGCAGCCCCCACCTTCCCTCCCAGGACCAGGAGCCACGGACAGCCGCAGGAAAACACCGGCAGACCGCACTCTTTTTTCAGGAAATTCTTTTAAAAAGGGTGGTTTTGGTGTATAGTATTAAAGAAGCCCGGATTGCCCGTCCCACAGGAAAGGAGGCCGCTCATATGGATTGTAAACAAGCAGAAAAACTGATTCCTGATTTTATCAAAGGAGAAATGGATACCAGGACGGCGAAGCAGTTCCTGGAGCACGTGGATAAATGTCCGTCCTGCAAAGAGGAGTTAAGCATCCAGTTCCTGGTAACTGTAGGAATGGAACGTCTGGAGGACGGCGAGGCTTTTAATTTGAATGATGAGCTTTCGGCAAGGCTTCAGACCGCTGAAAGCCATATAAAAATACGCCAGATGCTGCAGAGAGGGCTATATTATTTTGAAGCCATAGCGATCCTGACAGTCATTCTGGTTATGACAACGGTGGTATTTGTATGAGTAAAAAAATGGTTCTGATTGACGGGCACAGCATATTGAACAGAGCGTTCTATGGTGTGCCTGATTTGAGCAATGCCCAGGGGCTCCATACCAATGCGGTATATGGCTTCCTGAATATCATGTTTAAGATTCTGGAGGAGGAAAAGCCTGAATATCTGGCGGTGGCTTTTGACGTGCATGCGCCTACCTTCCGCCATGAGCTGTTCAAGGAGTATAAGGGGACGAGAAAGCCCATGCCGGAGGAATTGCGGGAGCAGGTGCCGGTCATGAAAGAGGTGCTTCAGTCCATGGGCATCTGTACTGTGGAAAAAGCCGGTCTGGAGGCGGATGACATTCTGGGAACCCTGGCAAAGCGCGGGGAAAAGGAAGGAATGGAGGTGGCTTTGGTTTCCGGAGACAGGGATCTTTTGCAGATAGCCAGCGACCATATCAAGATCCGTATTCCCAAAACCAAAGGCGGAAAAACGGAAATAGAAGACTATTATGCCTCTGATGTTCAGGAAGCCTACCAGGTGACGCCGGTACAGTTTATTGAACTGAAGGCCCTTATGGGGGATTCCTCCGACAATATTCCCGGAGTGCCCAAGGTAGGCCCCAAGACAGCCACGGATCTTATGGTCCAGTACGGCTCCCTGGACAACATTTATGCGCATTTAGATGAAATTACGAAGAAAAGTATCCGGGAGTCCCTGGCGGCCAACCGGGAGCTTGCGGATCTGAGCAAGGTGCTGGCAACCATCCACACGGATTGTGAACTGGATGTAACCTGGGATATGGTCAGGCTGCAGGATCTTTTTACCCCGGAAGCCTACACACTCTTTAAACAGCTGGAATTCAAAAATCTGCTCAGCCGGTTTGAAGAAGATGCGGTGACACAGAATGATCAGAAGGAAACCTTCCGCATGACCTCGGAGCTTTCCGATGCGGAGGAAGCTTTCGGTGCGGCGGAAAAGGCAGGAAAGGCTGCATTTCTTGTGCTGGAGGACGGCAGGGCGGACGGGGATTTTGCGGCCCTGGCCCTGGCAAGCGCTGCGGATCAGATTTGGATTTTCATCCCCCAGGGCTTCCTGACGAAGGAATACCTGACGGACAAGCTGAAAAACCTGGTGAAAAAGGGCGTCAAACTATCCACCTTCCAGATCAAGAACCAGTATGGGTATCTGGAAAGCGATCAGACGGAGCGGTTTTTTGATGTGCTGATTGCGGCATATCTGCTCAACCCGCTGAAAAATGATTACAGCATAGAGGATATTGCAAATGAACAGCTGGGCCTGATGATTCAGAGCCGGCAGCAGCTTTTGGAAAAGCTTTCTCTGGTGAAGGCGTCCCAGGAGAGGGAGGAGGCCTTCCGGGAATATGCAGGCTTTGCTGTATATACGATTTTCATGGCGGAGCCAAGACTACGGGAAAAGCTGCGGGAAACCGGGATGGAGAAGCTTTTTGAGGAAATAGAAATGCCTCTGACAAGAGTGCTTCATGATATGGAAGCGGAAGGCGTGGAAGTGCGTCCGGAGGAGCTGAAGGCCTATGGAGACGCGCTGGTGGAACGGATAGAGGAGCTTGAACATTCTATCCATAAGCAGGCCGGAGAGGACTTTAACATCAATTCCCCCAAGCAGCTGGGAGAAATCCTTTTCGAAAAAATGCAGCTGCCCGGCGGAAAGAAAACGAAGACCGGATATTCCACCGCCGCGGATGTGCTGGATAAGCTGGCTCCGGATTACCCTATTGTTTCGGAAATTCTGGAATACCGGGGGCTGACCAAGCTCAAATCCACCTATGCGGACGGACTTGCGGCCTATATCGGGGAAAACAACCGGATTCATACCACACTGAACCAAACGATTACCGCCACGGGAAGAATCAGCTCCACGGAGCCTAACCTGCAGAACATTCCCATGCGCATGGAGCTGGGGCGTCTGATCCGCAAGGTGTTTGTTCCCAGGTCGGGGTATGTGTTTACCGATGCGGACTATTCCCAGATCGAACTGCGCGTGCTCGCCCATATGTCCGGGGATGAGCAGCTGATTGAGGCGTACCGTTCCGATGCGGACATCCACCGCATTACGGCGGCCAAGGTATTCCACACTCCATTTGAGGAGGTGACTGACCTTCAGAGAAGGAACGCCAAGGCAGTGAATTTCGGCATTGTGTACGGAATCAGCTCCTTCGGGCTCAGTCAGGATTTGAGTATTTCCAGGAAGGAAGCGGCGCAGTATATTGAAGAATATTTTAAAACCTATCCTAAGGTCAAGGAATTTCTGGACAGAGAGGTGGAAAATGCCAAAGAAAACGGTTATTCCGTCACGATGTTCGGCCGCAGGAGACCGGTGCCCGAACTGAAATCCAGCAATTTCATGCAGCGCTCCTTCGGTGAGAGAGTAGCCATGAATGCGCCGATCCAGGGAACGGCCGCGGATATTATCAAGATTGCCATGATACGTGTCTGGAAGCGCCTGAAGGAAGAAAACCTGAAATCCCGCCTGATTCTGCAGATCCACGATGAGCTTCTTGTGGAGACTGCGGAGGATGAAATGAGCCTGGTGGCGGACATTATGGAAAAGGAAATGAAGAATGCCACTGAACTGGCGGTTTCTCTGGAAATCGACCTTCACACGGGAAAGAACTGGTACGAGGCAAAATAAGGGGAGTTTTACAATGAAGCTGATAGGTATTACAGGCGGCGTGGGAGCGGGAAAGTCACAGGTGCTTTCCTGTCTGGCTTCCCGCTGCCGCTGCCGCATCCTGCTTGCGGATGAGGTGGGAAACGAAGTCAAGCTACCCGGACAGCCCTGCTATGAACGGCTGGTGGAGCTGCTGGGAAAGGATGTGCTGGCGGAGGATGGGACCATTGACAGGGGACGGATGGCAGAAAAGATTTTTGCAGATGATTGCCTCCTTTCCCAGGTAAACGGTATCATCCATCCGGCTGTAAGGGTTTACATATTGCAGGAGGTGGAGAAAGAAAGAAGCCTTGGAAAGGTGGATTTCTTTTTCCTGGAAGCCGCTCTTTTGATAGAGGAGGGCTATGACAGGATCGTGGATGAGCTGTGGTACGTCTATGCGGATGAGGAAGTGCGCAGAAAGCGTCTGAAGGAAAGCAGAGGGTATTCGGATGCGAAGATAGACCATATATTCCACAGCCAGCTGCCGGAGGAGGAATTCCGCCGCCACTGCCGGAGAGTGATTGAAAATAACGGGGATCTGCAGGAAACCTGCCGCCAGATTGATGAGGTGCTGGCAAAACTGCAGGAGTGATGTTTTGAAGGGCGTTTGCAGTTTTTCCTTGCAAGCGGCGCCGGAATATGGCATATTAGAGAGTGTTTGAAATTACAAAGACTTTTGGTACGCCTGCAGACAGGGCGGAGGATGAAGGAGTAAGAAACTTATGAGACTGTGCAGCATTGCAAGCGGCAGCAGCGGAAACTGCATTTATGTGGGAACGGATACGACGCACGTTCTGGTGGATGTTGGAATAAGCAGAAAGCGGACGGAGGAAGGGCTGAAGAGCCTTGGTATCTGCCCCGGTGAACTGGATGCGATTTTTGTCACCCATGAACACAGCGACCATATCAGCGGGCTGGGCGTTTTTTCCCGCAAATATAATGTGCCCATTTATGCGACAACCAGGACGGTGGATGCCATTAAGGGCGCAAGGAGCCTGGGTGAAATAGACGGGGAGCTGTTTCAGACCGTAAAAGCGGATGAAAGCTTTACCATAAAGGACATGACGGTGAATCCCATGCGGATTTCCCATGACGCGGCGGATCCGGTGGCCTACCGTTTTTCCTACGGAAGGCAGAAAATCGGCGTGGTGACCGATCTTGGCACCTATAACGATTATACGGTGGAGTGCCTGAAGGGAATGGACGCCCTTCTTCTGGAGGCGAACCATGATGTGAACATGCTTCAGGTAGGGCCTTATCCTTATCCGCTCAAGCAGCGGATCCTGGGCGACAGAGGGCATCTTTCCAATGAAAATTCCGGCAGGCTGTTAAGCAGGCTGCTGCATGATAAGCTTCAGTATATCGTGCTGGGGCATCTGAGCAAGGAAAACAACATGCCAGAGCTTGCCTATGAGACGGTGAAGCTGGAAATCACCCAGTCGGATAACTGCTATAAAGCCGGGGACTTCCCGATTCAGGTGGCGAAACGTAGCGAGGTATCCCGTTTAATAGAAATCGCGTAAAGGTGAAGGCGTGAAACGGCTGCAAAATTACGAAAGAAGCGGAGGAACTTTTGATGAAGAAGACAATTATTACAGTAGTAGGACATGATACGGTCGGTATTATTGCAAAGGTGTGTACCTACCTGGCCGACAACAACATTAATATCCTGGATATCAGCCAGACCATTGTCCAGGGATATTTCAACATGATGATGATTGTGGACATGAACCATACCGGAAAGCCTTTCGGGGATATTACAGACGAATTAACCGGGCTGGGCGAAGAAATCGGCGTTATTATCAAATGCCAGAGCGAAGAAATCTTCAGTCAGATGCACAGGATTTGAAAGTAAGAGGTTTGTGGAATGATAAATATATTTGAAGTAAATGAAACCAACAAGATGATTGAAAAGGAAAATCTGGACGTGCGCACCATTACCTTGGGCATCAGCCTCCTGGACTGCGTGGATTCCGATTTATCCCGTGTAAATGAGAAGATCTACCGTAAAATCACCCATGCCGCCAAAAACCTGGTGCAGGTGGGAGAGGAAATTTCCAGGGAATACGGGATCCCCATTGTAAACAAAAGAATTTCCGTAACCCCCATAGCGCTCATCGGCGGCGCGGCCTGCAAGACCCCGGCGGATTTTGCGACCATAGCGGATACGCTGGATAAGGCGGCCCATGAGGTGGGCGTTAACTTTATCGGCGGCTATTCGGCGCTTGTTTCCAAGGGCATGACCTCCGCGGACGAGCTGCTAATCCGTTCCATTCCCATGGCGTTAGCGAGGACGGAAAGAGTCTGCAGCTCCGTCAACTTAGGTTCCACCAAGACGGGCATTAACATGGACGCTGTGAAGCTGATGGGAGAAATCATCCTGGAAGCGGCGGAATATACCAAAGAAACAGATTCCTCCGGCTGTACGAAGCTGGTTGTTTTCTGCAATGCGCCGGATGACAACCCGTTTATGGCAGGCGCCTTCCACGGCGTGACGGAGGCGGATCAGATCATCAACGTAGGCGTCAGCGGCCCCGGTGTTGTTAAAACCGCGCTGGAAAAGGTGCGCGGTGAGAGCTTTGAAGTGCTCTGTGAAACCATTAAAAAGACGGCGTTTAAGGTAACCAGAGTCGGCCAGCTGGTAGCGAAGGAAGCTTCGAGAAGACTGGGAATCCCTTTTGGTATCGTGGATCTTTCCCTTGCCCCCACGCCTGCCATCGGCGACAGCGTGGCGGATATCCTCTGTGAAATCGGCCTGGAATATGCAGGGGCTCCCGGGACCACGGCGGCGCTTGCCCTGCTTAACGATCAGGTGAAAAAGGGCGGCGTTATGGCATCCTCCTATGTGGGAGGCTTAAGCGGCGCATTTATCCCCGTCAGCGAGGATCAGGGCATGATAGACGCCGTATCCGCCGGCGCCCTGACGCTGGAAAAGCTGGAGGCCATGACCTGTGTCTGTTCCGTAGGCCTGGATATGATCGCCATCCCCGGAGATACCAAAGCAACGACCATTTCCGGGATTATCGCAGATGAAATGGCAATCGGCATGGTTAACCAGAAAACAACGGCAGTCCGCCTGATTCCTGTTATCGGTAAGACCGTGGGAGATCATGCGGAGTTCGGCGGCCTTCTGGGACATGCTCCCATTATGCCTGTGAACCAGTTTGACTGCTCTGCCTTTGTGAACCGCGGCGGAAGAATCCCGGCGCCGATCCACAGCTTTAAGAATTAGAATATGGCCGGGAGGATAACCGCATCCGCCCCGGTTCCCGCCCCTGTCCGTCCGGAGTCCTGTTTCCTTCTCCGGGCTGTGGCAGGGGTATTTTTTTATCCAGTTTCAAAAACGGGGCAGTTCGAAAAACCACCGTTTTTTCTTATGGATCAGAAAATACCCCTGCCACAGCCCGGAGAAGGAAACAGGACTCCGGACGGGCAGGGGCGGGAATCGGGGCGGATGCGGTTATCCTTCCGGTCCGGTAGGCTATGGGGCGGAAAGGAAGGAAAGGGATAAGGGAAAAAGGAAGGGGTCAGGTTATGGGGAGTTGGCGTTGGTATTCGTTGGTGAAGGGGGTGTGGTAATTTTGGCAGAGAACGGTTTGGTAAATGTGGGAGGCCTGGATGTCTTCCTGGAGCATTTGGGTGGTGAAGGGGGTGAGGAGGGGTAAGGCGGCGGATAGTTTGGGCAGGTAGGGGATTTTGGCGTTGTTTTTTATGGCGTTCAGGAGAGGAGCGGCTTTTTTGGTGAAGGCCAGGGGGCGGGCGTAGGAGGGGAAGCGGGTGCTTTTTCCGGCGTCCTGGTTTTTCTGGGTGAGGTTCAGGAGTATATGGGTGAGGCAGCGGCTGGCGCGGGCATAAGTGAGGTTTTTGGTGTTGAGGAGCTGGCAGAAGCTTTTCCAGTCGGTGTAGTTATTCAGGTTTTTCTTCAGTTTGTCGGAGAGGTCCGGGGTGATGTCTGCGTATTTTTGATAGCCGTTTTGGGCCTCCATCAAAAGGCGGTAGTGGATGAGGAGGGAAAAATCCTGTTCTGAGAGAAGACCTTGTTGGTTCAGGTGTGTTTCCCAGATTGGCCAGGTTTGTTCCGGGAGGGAGGCTTTGACGGTGTGGAAGCCGGTTCCTTCCAGAAGGGCTTTTCTGATGGCGGTGGCAGAGCTGAAGCTTTCCTGGCTGCAGGGGGCGGCCGGGAGGTTTTCTTCGTGGTAGGCGGAGCCCTGGCGGAGGATTGTGAGGGGGCGCATTTTGCTTTGGGAGAGAGTCAGGGCTTTGCAGTATTCAATTCCGAGGATGTTGTTCGGGAGGGTCCAGTATTGGGCGTCGGTTTCGTCGCTTAAATTAAGGGCTTTGGCCCTGGCGGCGGGGTAGGAGAGGCCTTCTTTTTGATTTTGTCTGATGCGTCGGCGGTATTCGTCGTCTTGTTCGGCGGAGAGGAGGGTATGGGCGGATGCGGCGATTTTTTCGGTATCTCCGGATTCGCTTCCAAAGCACAGATAATCCACAACGCCCAGGCCGTCCAGGATGGAGACGGCTCCGCCTGCAAAAAATTCTGCGCTTGCACAGGCATATCGTACCGGAAGCTCCAGTACCAAATCCGCGCCGCAGGCCAGGGCCATTCTGGCTCTGGTGTATTTATCAAGTAAAGCCGGGGCGCCCCGTTGTGTGAAATCTCCGCTCATCACTACTATTACGTAATCGGCGTCTGTCAGTTCGCGGGCTTTTTTTATTTGGTATTCGTGTCCTTTGTGGAAGGGGTTATATTCGGCTATAATTCCTGTGACCTTCATATCGGTTATTTTTCCTCCATAGGGTCTGATTGTTAATGCTACTCGGACTTTCCGCAGTTGTTTTTTATTTCCTAATCGTAACTGTGAGGGGCTGAACAGTTACTCCTAATCACAAAAAGCATATCATGTTTTTTCGGGCGGGACAATAGCGTGAGCTGCGGCTCTTGCTTTTGTACAAATTCACGGTTACTGTTCACTCCGTAACCAGTAACTGCATAAATCCATTAAAAATTGCCTGCGGCAATGGGATTTATGCACTCTTGGATCACTTTCTTACGTACTGTGCAGTAAATGCACAGTACTGTGTGAACAGTAACAATTCACGAACAATTTATGCCCATTGGTGAAATGTGCAAGATTTTGTACAATAAAATCAGGAAAATAGCCTTGTATACAAAAAAAGAATTCTGTATAATTTAGCTAGACGAAAAGTGGACGACAAAAATTGGAAGAAGTGGAATAGAAAGGAGTTTTTTGGGTATGTCTTATATTGATACGATTAAAGAGAAGGCTAGGTCTGATAGAAAAACAATTGTAATGCCTGAAACAAATGACAAAAGAACGCTGATTGCAGCCGCGCATGTGCTGCAGGAGGGAATTGCCAACATTATTATGGTGGGCAATGAAGAGAAGATTATGGACGGCGCCGGCTGGCTGGAAGTGGATCTGACCGGGGTTACGGTGATTGATCCCAACAAGACAGACAAGCTGGATGAGTATGTGGAGATCCTTTACGAAACAAGAAAAGCAAAGGGAATGACCACGGAAAAGGCAAGGGAGATCCTTTTGAGCGATCCTCTGACCTTCGGCGTGGTTATGGTAAAAGCCAATGATGCGGACGGAATGGTTGCCGGTGCGTGTCATGCCACTGCGGACGTGCTCAGGCCCTCCCTGCAGATACTCCGTACGGCTCCCGGCGTGAAGCTGGTTTCCGCATTCTTTATCCTGGATGTGCCGGACTGTGAATATGGCGAGCACGGGACCTTCCTTTTTGCAGACTGCGGTCTGAATCAGGATCCCACCTCGGAAGAACTGGCTGCCATCGCCGATACAAGCGCAAAGAGCTTCAAGCAGCTCATCGGCGCAAAGCCCATTATTGCCATGCTTTCCCATTCCACCAAGGGAAGCGCACACCATGCGCTGGTTGACAAAGTAGTTAAGGCAGTGGAAATTGCCCATGAGGAATATCCGAACCTGACGCTGGACGGAGAATTGCAGACCGATGCCGCGCTGGTTCCCAAGGTGGCCAAATCCAAGGCTCCCGACAGCGATGTGGCCGGCAAGGCAAATGTGCTTATTTTCCCCAACCTGGATGCGGGCAACATCGGCTATAAGCTGGTTCAGCGGCTGGGCAGGGCGGAAGCCTACGGCCCCATGCTTCAGGGAATTGCAAGACCCGTCAACGATCTGTCCAGAGGCTGTTCCTGGGAGGATATCGTAGGTGTTGTTGCGCTGACGGCGGTACAGGCACAGCTTGTTTAAAAAGGCATGGCAGCCGTAGCGTTCCTCATTAACCACGGCCTGTGATAAAAGAAAAGGGAAAAGGTGTTGTCCAATGAATATTTTAGTAATTAACTGCGGAAGTTCATCCCTGAAGTTCCAACTGATAGATTCGGAAAGTGAAAAGCTGATTGCAAAGGGACTGTGTGAAAGAATTGCCATCGAAGGAAGCCGGCTGGTTTATACTCCTGCGGGAGGAGAAAAGCAGATTACAGAAGCTCCCATGAGGGATCATAAGGAAGCGGTCAGCCTTGTGCTGAAGGCCCTGACGGATGAAAAAACGGGCGTGGTAAAAAGCCTTGATGAAATCGGCGCCGTAGGACACCGCTTGGTACACGGCGGGGAGCATTTTTCAAAAGCCACCCTGATTACGGAGAAAGTAAAAAAAGCGATCCAGGACTGCTGTGAGCTTGCGCCGCTTCATAATCCGGCCAACTTAATCGGCATTGAGGCCTGTGAGGCGCTGATGCCGGGAACTCCCATGGTGGGCGTATTCGATACGGCCTTCCATCAGACGATGCCGGAAGAAGCATATATGTATGCCATTCCTTACCGTTATTACCAGGATTACAAAATCAGGAGATATGGTTTCCACGGCACAAGCCACGCTTATGTTTCCAAAAGAGCGGCGGCTGTGCTGGGGCAGCCCGTTGAAAGCCTGAAAATCATCGTATGCCATCTGGGCAACGGCGCTTCCGTATCCGCAGTGAAATACGGAAAGTGCATCGACACCTCCATGGGCCTTACCCCTCTGGAAGGCCTGGTTATGGGCACCAGAAGCGGCGACATCGATCCCGCCATCATCGAATTCATTGCCCATAAAGAAGGCAAAAGCATCGATGAAATCATGAATATCCTGAACAAGGAATCGGGCGTGTACGGCCTTTCCAACGGCTTCTCCTCCGATTTCCGTGACCTGGAGGACGCTTACCTGGAAGGAAATGAAGACGCAGCCCGTGCTTTAAAAGCTTTTTCCCAGAGAGTTATCAAATACATCGGCGCGTATGTCGCGGAAATGGACGGCGCAGACGCCATCTGCTTTACCGCAGGGCTGGGAGAAAACAGCCCTATTATCCGGGATATGGTATGCGCAAGCCTGTCCTACCTGGGGATAACCCTGGACGAGGAAGCAAACCATAAACGAGGCGAGGAAATCATAATTTCCAGGCCCGGAAGCGGCACTAAGGTACTGGTAATCCCCACCAACGAAGAACTGGCGATTGCCAGGGAAACCGCTGAAATTGTAAAATCCTAAAATTTTTGCTTGCTTTTATGAAACTTTAGCGTTATAATGCAATAAAATAAAACATGAAACAACTTAATAATATTTTGAAAACCGATGATGTGGAGATAAAAATAGATCGTGCACTTACAGAGAGTCCGGAATGCTGAGAACGGACAGGACGCAGCCTGTTAAATGGACCACGGAGGGCATGGTGAAGGCAGCCGCAGAGGCTGGCCCAGTAGCCGTGACGTGAGGCATACGTCAGTTGCCGCGGATATGATAGTATCCGGCGAGAGCGCGCAGTTTATCTATTTGCGTGAATCAAGGTGGCACCGCGGGAGCAGTTTATTCACCCGTCCTTGACAGAAAACTTTTATGAGGATTCTGTCTTGGACGGGTTTTTTGTATTGCGAAGGCTTTGCCGGAGCGCACCGTCCGGGCAGGAAGCAGGAGGTATAAAAATGGAACAGATGACCCTGGAACAGGTAAAAAGAATGGCGCAGGAGGGAGAATACGGGCTGGTGCCGCTGACCAGAGAGCTTTATGCGGATGCAATAACTCCCACAGAGGTGATGCGGATTCTGAAAAATATCAGCAGGCACTGTTATATGCTGGAAAGCGCAGAGGATAATAAGCGGTGGGGCAGATATACCTTCCTTGGATATGAACCGGCGCTGGAAATTACCTGCCGCAACGGTTCGGTACAGATAAAAAACGCACTCCACACCATCCGGGCGGAGGGCGGCCCCGGGGAGTGCATCCGTCAGCTGCTGTCGGAGAACGCAAGTCCGGCGGTGGAGGGGCTTCCTCCGTTTACAGGCGGCCTAGTGGGATATTTTTCCTACGATTACATCAAGTACAGCGAACCGGGCCTTGTGCTGGATGCCGCGGATACGGAAGGATTCCAGGATGTGGATCTGATGCTTTTTGATAAAGTAATCGCTTTTGACAATTACCGGCAGAAAATCATTCTCATAGCCAATGCGAAAACGGATGATTTGGATCACACTTACAATAAAGCCATGGAGGAACTGAGGAACATGGAGGAGCTGATCCGAAGAGGACGGAAAGCACAGATCCTTCCGCTGAGGCTTCATTCCGGTTTCCGGCCGCTCTTTGAAAAGGAAGAATACTGCGGCATGGTGGAAAGGGCAAAGCATTATATCAGGGAGGGAGATATTTTTCAGGTGGTGCTCTCCAACCGGCTGGAGGCGGATATGGAAGGGAGCCTGTTTGATACCTACAGGATACTGCGTACCATGAATCCTTCGCCGTATATGTTCTATTTTTCTGGAGACAGCATGGAAATAGCGGGCGCCTCACCGGAGACTCTGGTAAAACTGGAGGACGGGAGGCTTTATACCTTCCCATTGGCCGGAACGAGGCCGAGAGGGGCGGACAGGGAAGAGGATGAACGGCTGGAAAGAGAGCTTCTGGCAGATGAAAAGGAATGTGCGGAGCACAATATGCTGGTGGATTTGGGAAGAAATGATATCGGCAGGATCGCAGGCATAGGAACGGTTAAGGTAGAAAAATACATGAGCATCCAGCGTTATTCCCATGTAATGCACATCGGATCCACGGTTTCGGGAAGCCTTCGGGAGGATAAAGACGCGCTGGATGCAGTGGATGCCATCCTGCCTGCGGGAACGCTTTCCGGTGCGCCCAAGCTGCGGGCCTGTGAAATCATTAATGAACTGGAAGATAATAAGAGGGGGATCTACGGCGGCGCCATTGGTTATCTGGGCTTTACCGGAAATATGGATACCTGCATCGCCATCCGCCTGGCCTATGCAAAAAACGGAAAGGTATTCATCCGCTCCGGCGCCGGCATTGTGGCGGACAGCGAGCCGGAAAAGGAATATCAGGAATGCATTAACAAGGCAAAGGCAGTGATGACTGCGCTTGAGATGGCGGAAGGAGGGATTGACAGATGATACTGCTGATTGATAATTATGACAGCTTTTCCTATAACCTGTATCAGCTGATTGGCTCGGTAAATCCGGATATCCGGGTTATCCGCAATGATGAGAGAACCGTAGAGGAGATTGAGGCCATGGGGCCGGAACTGATTGTTCTCTCCCCCGGCCCTGGGAAGCCCTCCCGGGCCGGTGTGTGTGAAGAGGTGGTCAGAAAGCTTTCCGGCAGAATACCGCTGTTTGGGGTTTGCCTGGGCCATCAGGCTATCTGTGAGGCCTTTGGCGCGAAAATCGGATATGCAAAACAGCTGATGCACGGAAAGACCTCGGAAGCCTTTCTGGAAGAGGAAAGCCGCCTTTTCCGGGGGATGGGCGGCTCCATACAGGTTGCCAGGTATCATTCGCTGGGGGCGGAGCCGGAGAGCATACCGGAGGAGCTTCGGATAACTGCCAGAACGGCAGACGGGGAAGTGATGGCCGTGGAACACCGGGAATATCCTGTATATGGTGTCCAGTTTCATCCGGAATCGGTGCTGACGCCCGCCGGAATAACAATAATTAAAAATCTGCTGCAGGTCTTTTAAGGCCATCCGGGCGGAGGAAACCAGTAATATATAATATAACAGAAAGGAATACAGAAATGATTAGAGAAGCAATTGCCACACTGGCAAACGGAGAAGATATCGGATATGAAACCGCCAAAACGGTTATGAATGAGATCATGTGCGGAGAGGCCAGCGACATCCAGAAAAGCGCATATCTGACGGCGCTTTCCATGAAAGGGGAAACCATTGAGGAAATCACAGGCTCGGCGGAGGAGATGAGAAATCACTGTGTCCGGCTTCTGAATGACATGGATGTGCTGGAAATCGTGGGGACCGGAGGGGATCGTTCCAATTCCTTCAACATTTCCACCACGTCCGCCCTGGTGATCGCGGCCGGCGGCGTACCTGTGGCAAAACACGGCAACCGGGCCGCTTCCAGCAAATGCGGCGCTGCGGATGTGCTGGAGGCGCTGGGCGTGGACATTACCATAGCCCCGGCCAAAAGCGCGGAGCTGCTGAAGGAAATCGGAATCTGTTTCCTGTTTGCCCAGAAATACCATACAGCCATGCGTTATGTGGGGCCGGTGCGTAAGGAGCTGGGAATCCGTACCGTATTCAATATCCTGGGTCCTCTGGCCAACCCGGCGGGAGCGAATATGGAGGTTATGGGCGTGTATGACAAGGAGCTGGTGGAACCGCTGGCAAGAGTGCTTGTAAATCTTGGCGTAAAGAGCGCGATGGTAGTGTATGGGATGGATAAGCTGGATGAAATATCCATGAGCGCGGAAACCTTTGTCTGTGAGGTAAAGGATGGCAGCTATAAAACCTACTACATCGAACCGGAGCAGTTTGGCTTTCATAAATGTGATAAGAAGGAGCTGGAAGGCGGGACGCCGGAGGAAAACGCGGAGATTACCTTAAAGATCCTTGACGGGGAAAAAGGTCCCAGAAGAGATGCGGTGGTACTGAATTCAGGCGCCGCCCTGTATATTGCGGGCAGGGCGGAAAGCATGGAGGAGGGCGTGAGAATGGCGGAGGAAATCATCGACAGCGGAAAAGCGAAGCGGAAGCTGGAGGAGTTTGCCGCCTGCTCCAGAAGCTAGGAGGATTGGGTATGATATTGGAAACCATAGCGGATAAAACAAGAGAACGGGTAGCGGAGCGCAGGAAAAGGGTCCCTTTATACAGACTGCAGGAGGAAGCGGAGAAACTTCCGGCTGTTACGGGCTTTCCTTTTGAAAAAGCCATTGCCGGGCAGGAGCTTTCTTTCATCTGTGAGGTGAAAAAAGCGTCTCCGTCAAAAGGGCTTATCGCGCCTGATTTCCCCTATCTTCAGATTGCAGGGGAATATGAAAAGGCGGGGGCTGCCGCTGTTTCCGTCCTGACGGAGCCTGATTTTTTCATGGGAAGCGACAGGTATCTGCAGGAGATTGCAGTTAAGATCCATATTCCGGTACTGCGGAAGGATTTTACCATAGATGAATACATGATATATGAGGCCAGGCTGCTGGGGGCGTCGGCAGTCCTGCTGATTTGCTCGCTTCTGCGGGAGGAGGAACTGAAGCGGTATCTCAGGCTGGCGGACAGCCTGGGGATGTCGGCGCTGGTGGAGGCGCATGACAGGGATGAGGTAAAAAAGGGGCTGGAGTGCGGCGCGAGGATTATCGGAGTGAACAACCGGGATTTAAAAACCTTTCAGGTGGATATCAGCAATTCGGTGCGGCTGCGGGAGCTGGTTCCAAAAGAAATTCTGTTCGTTTCCGAAAGCGGCATGAAGACGGCGGAGGATATCCGGATACTGGAAGAAAACGGCACAAACGCAGTTTTAATTGGGGAGACGCTGATGCGCAGCCCTGACAAGCGCAGAGAACTGGAAAGACTGCGCGGCCGGCTGTGAGCCCCCTGATACCGGCGGCTTTTCAGGAAGAAGAGAAGCAGGCGGAAAGAAGGACGAAGATTAAAATCTGCGGACTGAGCCGGACAGAGGATATCTCCTATGTTAATGAGGCATGTCCCGATTATGTGGGTTTCGTCTTCGCAAAAAGCCGCAGACAGGTGGAGCCGTCCCAGGCGGCCGCCCTTCGGAGGCTACTTCGCAGGGAAATCTGCCCGGTGGGCGTGTTTGTGGATGAAAAGCCGGAGGAGATACTCAGGCTCCTGTTTGATGGAACCATTGAAGCGGTTCAGCTTCACGGACAGGAAACAGAGGAACAAATCCGGCTTATCAGGCAGGAGAGCGGGAAAAAGGTGATTAAGGCCGTCAGAATTACGGATGGCAGGCAGCTGGGTGCATGGAAGGAAAGCAGCGCCGATTATCTGCTGCTTGACGGCGGCTGCGGAGATGGGAAGGTGTTTGACTGGTCCGTGGCGGAAAAAGCAAAAAGCCTGGGAAAGCCCTTTTTCCTGGCAGGAGGGCTGAATGCCTGCAACGCGGCGGAGGCGGTGCGGCTGTTTGAACCATATGCGCTGGATTTAAGCAGCGGTGTGGAAAACGCCGGGGTAAAGGACCGGCAGAAAATACTGGATTTTATGAGAGCGGTCAGGCTGGCCGGGAAAGAAAGGGAGAATTGCGATGAGTAAGGGACGTTTTGGTATTTTTGGAGGACAGTATATTTCAGAAACCCTGATGAATGAACTGATCCGCCTGGAGGAATGCTATGAATTTTATAAAAAGGATCCGGATTTCCTGGAGGAGCTGGATCGTCTGCAAAAGGAATATGCCGGCAGGCCTTCCCTTCTGTACTATGCGGAAAAGATGACCAGGGATCTGGGCGGCGCGAAGATTTATCTGAAGCGGGAGGATTTGAACCACACCGGATCCCACAAAATAAATAATGTGCTGGGCCAGGTGCTCATGGCCAAAAAGATGGGAAAAACCAGGGTGATCGCGGAGACCGGAGCAGGGCAGCATGGGGTGGCAACCGCTACGGCCGCGGCGCTGCTGGGCATGGAGTGCGAGGTTTTTATGGGGAAGGAGGATACGGACAGACAGGCGCTGAACGTATACCGGATGGAGCTGCTTGGCGCAAAGGTGCATCCGGTAACCAGCGGAACGCAGACCTTGAAGGATGCGGTGAATGAAACCATGCGGGAATGGACCAACCGGGTGTCTGATACCCATTATGTGCTGGGTTCCGTGATGGGGCCTCATCCTTTTCCTACTATAGTGCGTGATTTCCAGAGCGTAATCAGCAAAGAGGCGAGGGAGCAGATTCTGGAAAAGGAAGGAAGGCTTCCGGCAGCGGTTGTGGCGTGCGTGGGCGGCGGCAGCAATGCCATGGGAATGTTTTATCGTTTTATTGAGGATGAGGGCGTGAAGCTCATCGGCTGTGAGGCCGCGGGAAAAGGCGTGGACACACAGCTGCATGCGGCTACCATGGCTAAGGGGACGCTGGGAGTGTTCCACGGGATGAAATCCTATTTCTGCCAGGATGAATACGGACAGATAGCGCCGGTTTATTCCATTTCCGCAGGGCTGGATTATCCCGGGATCGGGCCGGAGCACGCGTATCTGCACGATACGGGAAGAGCGCAGTATGTGCCGATAACCGATGAGGAGGCTGTGGAGGCCTTTGAATATCTGGCGCGCACGGAGGGGATTATCTGTGCGATAGAAAGCGCCCATGCGGTGGCCCATGTGATGAAAACCGCAAGGCAGTACGGGCCGGAAGAAAATATTATTATCTGTCTGTCAGGCAGAGGCGATAAGGATGTGGCGGCTATAGCGCGCTACAGAGGGAGGAAGCTTTATGAGTAACATAAAAAATGCATTTCAAAACGGAAAGGCTTTTATTGCCTTTCTTACCGCGGGGGATCCGAATGCGGATAAAACGGTGGAATATATTCTGGAAATGGAGAAGGCAGGGGCCGATCTGGTGGAAATCGGCATTCCCTTTTCCGATCCGACGGCGGAGGGTGTGGTGATACAGGAGGCCAATATCCGCGCCCTCGGCGCAGGGATGACCACGGACGGTGTGTTTGATATTGTACGCAGGGTCAGGGAAAAATCTCGGATTCCGCTGGTGTTCCTTACGTATCTGAACCCGGTATTCCACTATGGTTATGATCGGTTTTTTGAAAAATGCGGGGAGCTTTCCGTGGACGGCATCATCATTCCGGATCTTCCGTTTGAAGAAAAGGGGGAGCTGGCGCCTGCGGCAACAGCACATGGCGTGGATCTGATTTCCATGATTGCGCCTACCTCTAAGGAACGGATTCGGAAGATTGCTTCGCAGGCAGCAGGCTTTCTCTACATCGTCTCTTCCATGGGAGTAACCGGTGTAAGGAGTGAAATCACCACGGATTTAGGCGCCATTGTCAAAGAGATCCGGGAAGTTACGGATGTCCCCTGCGCGGTGGGCTTCGGTATCAGCACGCCGGATCAGGCCCGGCAGATGGCGGCATTGTCCGACGGGGCTATTGTGGGCAGCGCTATTGTGAAAATTATCGCCGAAAAGGGAGGGCAGGCCGGGGAAGCTCTTGCGGAATACGTGAGTAAAATGAAGGCCGGCGTATGTGCCGCCAGGGAGGCGCAGAAGAGCCTGTAAGGCGCTTTGCGGCAGCAGATTGTAAATTATTACAGTAATATTAAGATTTCATTAAGTTAAAAAAATCGCGAAAATTCTCTTTTCATTCCTATTAAAATGTATTATGCTTAATAGGCCGTGGCAGGTCATTTTATGTCGTAATCAATATGGCGGGCGGAATGCAAATGCATGGTCCAATGCCGGGACAGTGGGGCTGGGGCCGCGGTAATACTGAATTAGAAATGACGTTTGGAGTGGAGAATGTGGCAGGATTTGAAATAGGAAAGATAATGAGTGAGAATAGCCTTGTATTCAGCAGTCTGGAATTCCTTTTTCGGTTCCTGCCTGTTTTTCTGGTTATTTTTTATCTCACCCCTGTAAAATACAGAAAAATTGTACTTTTTATCAGCAGTATCCTGATGTATGCCTGCGGGGAGCCACAGTTTGTCCTTTTGCTGCTGGCGTGTACGGCGCTTAATTTCCTTATCGGGCGGAATATGCGCACGGATCCCGAATCGCCCTGCCCGCACAGCAGGTGGCGGCATAAGAAGCAGCGGAAATGGCTTCTGCTGGCGCTGGCAACGGATGTGGGAGTGCTTGCTTTTTTCAAAATTGGAAATGCTGCGGACAGCAATATCCTCCTTCCCCTGGGAATCAGTTTTTATACCTTTAAAATGATTTCCTATCAGATGGATGTTTACCGGGGAAAGGCGGAGGCTGCCGGTTCCTTCTGGATTTTCGGCTCTTACATATGCATGTTCCCGCAGCTGACAAGCGGCCCTATCATGCGGTATGGGGATGCGCAGGACAGCCTGGAGGCGCCCCGCTGTACGCCGCAGCAGTTTGAAGAGGGCCTGCGGCTGCTTGTAATCGGTCTGGGGGCCAAGGTGCTGCTTGCGGACAAGCTGGGACTTTTATGGAATGATATCCAGACCATCGGTTTTGAAAGTATTTCCACGCCCCTGGCCTGGCTGGGAGCGTTTACCTACTCCCTGCAGCTGTATTTTGACTTCGAAGGCTATTCCCTGATGGCGGTGGGAATCGGCATGATGATTGGGCTGCCTTATATTAAGAACTTCAATCAGCCTTACATGGCTGTTTCGGTCAGTGATTTCTGGCGAAGGTGGCATATGACGCTGGGAAGCTGGTTCAGGGACTATGTCTATATTCCCATGGGAGGCAACAGGAAAGGGCTGCCCAGGCTGGTTTTGAACCTGTGTGTTGTCTGGCTGCTGACAGGGCTGTGGCACGGCGGAAGTGTGAATTTCCTTGTCTGGGGCATTACGGTAGGCGTTTTTGTGATTCTGGAAAAGCTTATATATGGAAAGTGGCTGAGCCGGCACAGCGTGCTGTCCCATGTTTATGTGTGGATTATAATCCCTCTTACCTGGGTGATTTTTGCAGTGACCAGCCTGAAGGATCTGGGCATTTATTTCGGCAGGCTGTTCCCCTTTTTCGGTGTGGGAGAAACGCTGAATCCCGGGGATGTGTTCAAGTATCTTTCCATGTACTGGTGGCTGCTGCTGGGCGGTATTTTCTTCTGCATACCGGCGGTATCCGTATGGTTTAACAGGCATAAACGGAAATGGTATGGATATGCGCTTGTGCTGGTGATTTTCTGGGCGGCTGTTTACCAGCTTTCGAATGCGGCTAACAATCCTTTTATGTATTTCAGATTTTAAGGTGGCATAATAATGAAGAATTGGAAAAAATGTCCGCTCTTTCTGCTTTTGCTTGTGAGCGGGCTGGTAATAACAGGAGCCGGGTACGCAGGTGAGCACAGTATCTATGCAGCCTACAGTAAGCCGGACGGGTGGATGACGCCGGGGCTGTCTCTGGTTTTTCAGGGATGGAAGGACGGCGTGTATCCGTGGGAGCTGTTCGGCAGTAGCGATGCCAGCCAGACGATGGCGGAAGCGGGAACAGATACTGAGAACAGCGTTTTGCAGGAAACGCAAGCCCTGGAAAATGTTCCGGATACGGCGGAAATGCCGGAACCTGAGGAAACACAGGCTACCCAGGATTCGGATAATGGGTCAGATCAGGCTGAGGGAAACGGGCAGGGCAGTGTATCGCAGAACTCGGTCAGCGGCAATTTCCTGGCGGGGGACGGACTGGTATCAGGCAATCCCGTGCAGCCGATGTATGATAAGTTCGGAAAGCTGATCAATCAACCGGCTCCGGAGCAGATAAAGCAGGAAATTCCCATGCAGATACCGGACGGCGGAGGCGTATCCGAAAATCAGGTTCCGGCTGAAGGGGTAGGGGCTTCCCAGGCTGAGAACCCGGAAAATGCGCCGGAGAACGGAGCACAGAGCCAGGAACAGCTGGCAGAGGGGCAGGAACAGCAGGGTGCTTCGGAAGAGGATACCAATAAAACATATGAATTCACTACGGTGAGCGAGGATTATTTTAATGACGCGCTGTTCATTGGGGATTCCAGAACGGTGGGATTGTGTGAATACGCAGGAATGCGGGATCGCGCTACCTTCTATGCGGCGACCTCGCTGACGATTTATAATGTATTTGAATCGCCCAAAAAGGTGGCCCAGCTGGACGACGGCACGAAGGTGACGATTGAAGAGGCACTGTCACAGAAGCAGTTTAAGAAGATCTATATAATGCTGGGAATCAATGAGCTGGGAAGAGGGACAACGCAAAGCTTCTTTACCGTTTATGCCGACACTGTGAACCGGATACGACAGCTGCAGCCGGAGGCTATTATTTTCGTACAGGGAATCATGCGCGTAAGCGGTGAAAAGAGCCGTACGGATAAGGTGTTCAACAATGCCGCTATTAATGAAAGGAACGAGGCGCTGGCAGCCATGGCCAACAATCAGGATATCTTCTATCTGGAAGTAAATGATGCGGTCTGCGATGCCAACGGCGACCTGGTGACGGAATATACCTTTGACCAGATACATTTGAAAGCGAAGTACTACCAGCTTTGGAAGAATTATCTGCTGGGACATGGTATTGTGCGGGATGAATAGAAGGAAAATTTGGTGGTTGACAAAATGTGCATGGTTATGTATAATTGTTGAAGTGCGAATGGGATTCGGCTTGACCGGATTCGTTGGGAGTCTACTATGTTAATCAATTTGACAGATGTCTTTACAGAAGAAGAAAAGTCTGTTACAAAAGAGGTTCCTCTGGAGCTGACAAGCATACGATTTCAGGGTGAGGATTTCAGGATTCTTGAGAAAACACCCGTCAGGCTTACTCTTGCCAACAATGGTCAGGGGAGAGCGTTGATTGAAGCAGATGCAGAGGTGACTGTGGAGTTGAAATGTGACAGGTGCCTTCGTGAAGTAACAAGAGAATTTGCGGTTCACGCTTCTGTGGCTGCCGTATCGCCCGATGTGGCTAATGCGGAGGAACAGGATGAGGAAAGCGGATTCCTGGAAGGATATCAGCTGAATGTAGACAGCCTGATAAGCAATGAAATCATTACATGCTGGCCGATGAAAATTCTCTGTAAAGAGGACTGCAAAGGACTTTGCAGTGTCTGCGGGAAAGATTTGAATGAAGGGACATGCGATTGCGACACCTTTGTTCCGGACCCCAGAATGGCGGCAATTATGGATATCTTTCGTGAGAACAAGGAGGTGTAAGTAATGTCTATCTGTCCTAAGAATAAATCTTCTAAATCCAGAAGAGATAAGAGAAGAGCAAACTGGAAAATGAGCGCTCCGACACTGGTTAAGTGCAGCAAATGCGGCGCACTGATGATGCCTCACAGAGTTTGCAAGGCTTGTGGCTCATACAACAAGAGAGAGATCGTTTCCGTAGAAAACTAATTGTTATCCCGCTTTATTCCCGCGAGCAACGAGCCAAGTAGCCATGCTTGCATGGATATTTGGCGACTGCCGCGAGGGTCAAAGACCCCGTTGCTTGTAGCGGGGTCTTTGATTAAGCGGCAGGGAACACAGAACAGTCTATCATGGAAATCCATCGTATTTCAGTTTTGAAATAGATGGATTTCTTTTTTTACTATTTGCCGGTGAGAGAAGGAATGGTTGGTTAACATGCAGGAATCGTGTATAATAAAGTACGGGTGCGGATGCTCAGGAATGGGCAATTGATAATGAAACACAATGATGACTGCGGCGGAGGGATGTAAGGGCGGCTGCAGGGACTGCAGGAAATGGAGGAGTAATTAATATGCGGAAAAAGAAGTTAACAGTTCTTATTTTTGTCAGTCTGGCGTTTTTGCTGACAGCATGCGGCAGACAGGGAAGCGGGAAAGAGACTGCGGCGGAGGAACCGTTGAAAATAGAGACAGAAGCCGGAAATACCCGAAAGGAAGAAACGCAAACACCGGCAGACGGAACAGAAAAAACGGCGCCCGGAACGGATATGCAGGAGCAGGAGGGAAAAGTACCGGAAACGGATGCGGGTGACGATGAAGTGAAAGGCCGCTTTGAAATATTCGAGGTAACACAGGATGGACTTCTGGCCTGTGGAATGGACAATGCCTATCCGGGGCTTTGCCGCATCGGGCACGGAAATATCCTGGAAAACCAGGACGGTGAAACGATAGGGCTGTCTGCGCTGGTTCCGGGAATGATAGTGGAGCTGACCTGGAATGGAGGTGTGGAGGAAAGCTATCCGGCGCAGTTTACTTATTCCGCTCTGAAGCTCACCGGGGAGTCGGGAAACCCGGAATTTTTGCTTTATCTGCAGCTGCTTCAGGATTTGGCGAAGACAGATCCGGGACTGAATGAAGGTATTACGGAAAGCTATTTTGATTTTACGTCGGTTGCCTCTTTAAGCGAAGGGGAGAAAGAAGGGCTGGCTTATCTGGGAGGCACGTATTTCGGCGGATTCGGTTCTCAGTCCACACAGGAGGAACTGGCTGCGCAGGGGATCCTTGATCGGGAAAAGGGAATAGAAAACGGGATTCTTGTAACGATAGAGGAGCTTTCCAACCAAAATGGAAAAGTGACCTGCAATGCGGAAAAATACAGAAGCGGAACCGGCGCTTATTATTTTCATGATGTGACTGCGGAATATAAGAACGGGGAATGGAAATATGAGATTGGTGCGGAAATGATAAGCTGAATGATGGCGCCGGGCTTTTATGGTCTGTCCGCTGTGTTGGCTGTAGGTATGGTGTAAGTGACATATGGTTTCATAAAAAGAGTGGCTGCCAGGCGAAATATAAAACCGGCGGCCACTCTTTTTCGTTTCGATAATTTCAGGGTTTAGGACTGTTTTTCTGCAGCGGTATTCTGATAATGACTTCAGTGCCGTTGTCCGCCTCACTGTTTATTATCAGGCCCAGATTATCTCCGTAGGAAAGCTTCAGCCTCTCGTTTACGTTTTTTATCCCGATATGCGTTGTTTCACAGGCGAAAAGCCCCTGCATTTTGTCGGGGGGAATGCCGCAGCCATTATCGCTTACCCGGATAAAGCATATTCCTTTTTCCTCTGACAGGGCGATAATAAGCCTTCTGGGCTGTTTGCGGCTGCTGCGCAGGCCATGCTCGATGGCATTTTCAACAATGGGCTGCAGTATCAGGCAGGGAATAGGCAGCTCCAGAAGAGTTTCCTCCAGCTGATATTCCACAAGGAAGGAATGGCTTGTAAGAATCAGCTGGATTGAAATATAAGCCTTTATGTTCTCCAGTTCATTCCGTATGGTGGTAGTATCCTGCCCTTTATTCAGGGAAGTCCGGTAAAAAAGTGTCAGAAGCTGCACTGTTTCACTGATTTCGGTTTGCTCCGCTATAATAGCCCGTGCGCTTATCAATGAAAGCGTATTGTAAAGAAAATGCGGGTTAATCTGAGCGCGCAGGGCGTTCAGCTGATATTCCTTTGCTTTCAGCTTCTGTACATAAGCTTCATCAATAAGAGAACGTATCCTTTTCAGCATGGAATTAAAGGTGTGAATCAGCTTTCCGATTTCATCATTCCGGTTGGGGATAATCAGCAGCTCATGCTTCTCAATGTCTGCCAGGGATATTTTGCTTATCACCCCGGTCAGCTGTCTGAGGGGGGAAAGGATAGAGTTAACGGTAAAAAAGGTGAGCAGGAAAAGTATGGTGAAACAGAGGGCTATCAAAAAGAATGAGGTAAAGATTGTCCGTTCTACCGTCCCTTTCACATTGCTGATAGGACTGTAATAGTAAATAGTCCATCCGGCAGATTCTACAGGCGCTGAAAGAAAAATATAGCGGCTGCCGTATTCCTCCACGGTTTTTTCATAATCCGTCAGCAGCTCCTGTGCATTCACAGGAAAGTCATCCCCGGGGAAGGAATGGTACTGATAAATCAGGGAATTGTTTTTTCCGGCGATAACAAGACCATAGGCGTCCTGGCTGATGGAATTGGTGCAGGCGAAAAAATTCTTATAATCCATTTCCAGATACAGATAATTGTCAAATGGATAGGAGGGTATCTTGGGAAGCATACGTATGGATGCCAGGCTGGGGCTCTCCTTTGTGCCGGTTACTATCCAGCTGGGAGTATGGATATCCTTTATTTCCGGAAACC
This sequence comes from Eisenbergiella porci, assembly GCF_009696275.1. Taxonomy (GTDB): domain Bacteria; phylum Bacillota; class Clostridia; order Lachnospirales; family Lachnospiraceae; genus Eisenbergiella; species Eisenbergiella porci. The sequence goes on along the minus strand of NZ_VUMI01000020.1, from coordinate 69,226 downwards.
AGGGTTCTGTTTCCAGATCTGACAGACTGTTTACCAGATTTTTGTGGGGGAAAATCCCACAGGAGGAATAAAGCAGGATATCGGTAACCTCCGGAATCAGGCATTTATAAATGTATAGCTCCGGTTTTATGATATTGCTGTAGGCAGTATACATTTTGAAATAATCTTTCCCGTAGTCCACATTGATTGCGCTTATAATATCGTCATTATTATAGATTACATTTGAAAGATTAATGGTGTCATTTATCTGGGCATCCAATTGGGAGATGCTTTGATTGAGCGCATTGCTCAGCATGGATTGTTCATGGGAAAAAAGCTGCTTCCCCAGGGCGGCCTTCAATACTATCAGAAGAAGGAAAAGCGCCGAAAAGGAAGCGATGATATAGATACAGATGAGCTTTGTCTTAAGCTTCATATCACGTATATATCGGAAAAACAGGTCTAAAGTTCTCATAATGATTTCCCTCCGGAAAACTGGTTGTGCTGCTGACGGTATTTTTCAGGGCTGATTCCGAAATGCTCCGTAAAGGAACGGATAAAGTAGGCACAGTTCTGGTAACCGACAGAGGCGCTGATGGCTGTGATTTTCTGCTGTGTGGTTTCCAGCTGGCGGCAGGCCTGATTGAGCCGGAAGGTCTTTATGTAGCGGTTCAGGTTCATTCCCGTTTCTTTCTTGAAAATCCGCGACAGATAATCAGGATGGAGATAGGAAATTTCTGCCAGTGCCTCCAGGCTTAAATTCTCCTGATAATGAGTGGAGATATATTCGCAGACAAACCGTACCTTTCCGTTTGCAGAGTCCAGGTTTTTAATTTCCTGTTTATTTTCAGAAGGCTCCGGGGGCGTATCGGAGAGAGACAGTTTCATGGCCTGTACCGTCGGCAGAAGCTGTTCCGGGGCAGGCATGGAAGAAGAAGTTCCGCGAAACGGCAGATGGTACATATTCTTAAGCCGTTCCACAAATTTATCTGCCCTTTTCTTTGCATTGCCGCATTCTTCATCCGCCGGGATTGAAAAATCCACAGCAAGCAGAAGAAATTGGGAATCAATGGGAATACATCGGGCGGGATAATTAAAAAACTGGCTGGCAAGCTGACAGATTTCAGCCTTCAGGTTAAAGAGGGAGCTGAGGCTTCCGGACTCGGCTGTCAGTAACAGCAGTTCCCCTTTATCAGGCATCAGGCTGCGGATCTCCCTGGGCAGCATTCCGTCTTTTCCGTTTTCTGGAACTGCTATCTTGCGCCGCTTGCGGATGACGGAAAATATAATACGGCGATGATTTCCCCTTCCGGAAGCTATCTGGTAGTGAAGGCCGGTTCTTCCGAAGCAGTTAAGGAAGCTGCGATCAAGACGATGAATTATCAGTTTGATATTGACCAGGATCAGGGTGTAAGCCTGAAGGCTGAGCCTACCGATCCTTACAGCTGGACAACAATGCCTTTTTCCATACTGCTTTCCAGGTATGACGACAAGGAAGGAAAAGCGCTTGCGGCATTGGCCGTAGTGAACGGGGAAAAAGAAGAATCCGAGCTTTCCGGTGAAGCGCTGCAGTGGTATGAATCCTATCAGGCGGCAACAGAGGATGTAAAAGCGGCGGAGGAAGCAAATAATCTTGCCGGATGGGCTTATGTCCGCAGTGCAGGCCTTCTGGGTCAGGAAGCCGGCAATATGAATCAGGTATTTGACGCTTCTTATTCCCGGACAGAAACAATGGACAGCAAGTGGGAGACACTGGAGAAGCTGGAGGATGAAACCTTTTTAAAGATACTGAACGGAGAAGCATCGATAGATGCCTTTGATGAATATGTGGAGCAGTGGAATGCTCTGGGCGGCAGTGATATTATTGCTGAGCTTGAAGCCCTGAAACAGTAAAAATAACGGTAAGGATACCTGAGAAAGAAGGGAGAATCCTATGGGGTTCTTCCTTCTTGCAGGATACCGCATTTTGTATCGTAATAGGAATCGCTCTGTGAAAAATATGACAGGAGTGTATGGTTACATGAAAAAAGTTGAAAAGAAAAGGAAAATAACCTTAAAAAATACATGGCCGCTGCATTTAATGCTTCTCCCCGGGGTATTTATGCTGTTTACCTACACAATACTTCCTTTTTTCGAAAATATTATGGCTTTTGAAAATTTTCAGCCGGTCCTTGGCTTTTTTAAATCCAAGTGGGTCGGCCTGGATAATTTTAAATATATGTTCATGCTTCCCGATACCTTTAAAATCTTCAGAAATACGCTGGTCATTGCCGTGGGAAAAATTGTTTTCAACCTGGTAATGTCCGTTTTTTTCGCGGTGCTGCTCTATGAAATGGCGGGAAAAAGATTTAAAAAGGCAGTGCAGACTGTCTGCTTCCTTCCGCATTTCCTTTCCTGGGTTATTCTTGCCATGATTTTCAGGGATATCCTGGACGGAAGCGGTATCATCAATATGGCGCTGATGAAGCTGGGAATCATTGATGAAGCGATTGTATTTCTGGGAAGCAACAAGCTGTTTCAGGGAATTATCGTTGGAACGGATGTGTGGAAGGAATTCGGGTACGGCGCAATTATTTTTATTGCTGCACTGGCGGGAATCAATCAGGAGCTGTATGAAGCTGCTTCCATTGATGGAGCCAGCCGTCTGCAGAAGATATGGAATATAACGCTGCCCGGCATTAAAGTAACAGTTGTCCTTGTGGCAACGCTGAATATTGCCAATGTACTGAATGCGGGCTTTGATCAGGTGTATAACCTTTATTCCCCTATTGTTTACGATACGGGAGACATTATAGATACCTATGTTTACCGTATGAGCTTTGAAAGCGCGCAGTATTCGCTGGCAACGGCGGTCGGTCTTATGAAATCGGTAGTCAGCTTTCTGCTGATTGTAACATCCAATTTCCTGGCGCGCAAGTTTGCGAATTACCGCATTTTTTAGGAGGATAGGGTATGCTGAGATATAAAACGCTGGAAAACAGAATATTTGATTTTGTGGTAACTGTGCTTCTCGTTCTCCTTGGACTGCTGTGCCTTCTGCCTCTGCTTCATGTACTGGCGCTTTCATTCAGCAGTAAAAATGCGGCTGTTGCGGGAAGAGTGGGCTTCTGGCCGGTGGAATTTACTCTGGCTTCTTATGAATATCTGCTGAAGGATTCCCGATTTTTCCAGGCTTTTTTTGTTTCCGTGAAACGGGTTATTCTAGGCGGCGGCCTGAACCTGATATGCACTGTGTTGATGGCTTATCCGCTGTCTTTGGAAAAGGATGAGTTCCCTTCCAGAGACCGCTACATGTGGTTCACCATTTTCTGTATGCTTTTTGGGGCGAGCCTGGTTCCCTGGTATTTTGTGATTAAAGGCACCGGACTGCTGAACAGTATCTGGGCGCTGGTAATTCCTTCCGCAGTGCCGGTTTATAATGTTATCCTGCTGATGAATTTTTTCAGGAACCAGCCGAAAGCCATCAAAGAATCTGCGAAAATCGATGGAATTAACCAGATACAGATGATGTCTTTAATCTGCGTCCCGTTGGCCAAGCCCGCTATCGCAACGGTTACTCTGTTCAGCATTGTGGGGCACTGGAACAATTTCTTTGACGGCATGCTGCTTATCAATACGCCGTCTAAGGTTCCGCTGCAGACATATATACAGTCCCTGGTAATTAATATGTCCGACACCTCAAAGCTGTCAACGGAGCAGCTCATAAATATGATGTCGCAAAGAACCTTCAATTCTGCTAAAATAGTGATAGCGACGGTGCCCATATTAATTATATATCCTTTTATGCAGAAGTATTTTGTGACGGGGATTACGTTGGGTTCCGTGAAAGAATGAGCATAAGGAGAATACGGCAGTGGAAAAAGATTTACTTAAGGCGGATTTTACAAATCCTGTACTAAAGGGCGAATATGCGGATCCGGATTTGGTGTGTTTTGATGGCGTATGGTATCTGTATCCCACAACGGACGGATTTGAAAACTGGTCGGGAACACAGTTTTATGTGTTTTCATCTGAGGATGGAACAAGCTTTCATAACGAGGGATTGATTCTTGACGTGGCATCAGAACAGGTGCCATGGGCTAAACTATGGAACCTCCGAATCTCTTACGGGCCCGATAACTTACCGCTATGCAATTTTGGAAAAGGATCCGGAAAGAGACATACTGGGAACCGGACACCATAGCATTTCCGCCGTGCCCGGAGAGGACACTTATCGAATTGCCTATCATCGTTTTGCTACGCCGTTGGCTAAGTACGATAAGGGGAAAGGGTTTCACAGGGAAACCTGTATCGCTGATTTACGGTTTGGAAGTGACGGTTTGATGGAGAAGGTGGAAATGAAAAATTAGTGCGGCCGGTATGCTGCGAAACAAAAAGAAATAATATGTAATTTCACACAAGCCCCGGCCTGTTTTCAGGCCGGGGCTTGTGTCATTGAAATGCGGCGGGCTTGTGCCCTGTCTGCCCTCCGGCGGACAATTCGCTTGATTTTTACAGGCATGTCTAGTATATTTATATAGGATACTCAAATTCCGCAGGTGGGCTTTGCGGTTTGCCTTTTATACGGCGGCAGCGCCGTAGCAGCAGGAACGGACAGAGCCTGGCTGCGAGGTTTGAGCGGATTACGCAGTGCGGCATGGGAGAAAAATAAATTTATATTCCCATTCAGTGTGTGCTTTGATGCACAGGGAGAGTGGGGATGAAAGCTCCCATACTCAGAATCAGCGGCGACAGGGAGGAAGCAAGATGGCAGATTATGTAAAGGTGGCAGTGGATGCCATGGGCGGTGACAATGCGCCTGCAGAAATAGTCAAGGGCGCGGTGGAAGCGATCCAGGCGGAAAAGAAGATAAAAGTGTTCCTGGTGGGGAAAGAGGAACAGGTAAAGGCGGAGCTTGCCAAATATACCTATCCCCAGGAGCAGGTGGAGGTCGTGAATGCGACGGAGGTAATTGCCATGGCGGAGCCTCCTGTGGCGGCCATCCGCAGCAAGAAGGATTCCTCGATTGTAAAGGGTCTCTATATGGTAAGGGAAGGAAAATGCGATGCCTTTGTGTCCGCGGGAAGTACGGGAGCCGTACTGGCAGGCGGACAGGTTATCGTGGGACGCAGCAAGGGTGTGGAACGCCCGCCGCTGGCGCCGCTCATTCCTACGGAAAAGGGAGCCTCCCTTCTCATTGACTGCGGGGCCAATGTGGATGCCAGGCCTTCCCAGCTGGTGCAGTTTGCCAAAATGGGTTCCATTTATATGGAAAATGTCATGGGAATTAAGAAGCCCAGGGTGGGCATCGTCAATATCGGCGCGGAAGAGGAAAAGGGAAACGCGCTGGTAAAGGAAACCTTCCCGCTGCTGAAGGAATGCAGCGATATCAATTTTATCGGCAGCATAGAAGCGAGGGATATCCCTGCAGGTGCGGCAGACGTGGTAGTCTGCGAGGCATTTGTGGGAAACGTGGTCCTGAAGCTGTATGAAGGCGTGGGGGCTACATTAATCAGTAAAGTCAAGTCCGGCATGATGGTGAATCTGCGAAGCAAGATAGGGGCGCTGCTTGTAAAGCCCGCGCTGAAGCAGACGCTGAAGGCCTTTGACCTGGAGCAGTACGGCGGGGCACCGCTGCTTGGCCTGAAGGGATTGGTGGTTAAGACACACGGAAGCTCCAAAGCCGTGGAAATCAAAAACACAATTCTGCAGTGCTTAACCTTTAAGGAACAGGATATTAACGGGAAGATCCAGAAAGTGATTTCCGGAGCGGCTGAGTAAGTAAGAAAGGACGAAAGATATGGAACTTGACAAGCTGAGAACTATCATAGCGGAAGTGTTATGCGTGGATCCCAAGGAAATTACGGAAGAGACCACCTTTGTTGACGATCTGTGTGCGGATTCTCTGGATGTGTTCCAGATCGTGATGGGCATTGAGGAAGAATTCGGTATCGAAATCGCACCGGCCGATGCGGAAAAAATCAGCACGGTAGGCGAAGCGGTCGAGCTGATCAGAAATACAAGATAGAGGACGGCAGAGGGAAAACGACTCCCGTCAGGGCATGGAAACAGTTGCCGATGAATCTAATAATCGTATAAGAAAAGCCCGTGGCAGGGAAACCTGGAGGGCTTTTTGATATGCAGAAAGGACCGGATAAGTGTGAAATATACATTGGAAGAGCTTGAAAAAAGGATCGGGTACACCTTCCGTGACAAAAAGCTGCTGAGGCAGGCTTTGACCCACAGTTCCTTTGCCAATGAGCAGAAGATAAACAAACTGGAAGATTATGAACGGCTGGAATTTTTGGGGGATGCGGTGCTGGAGCTGGTATCCAGTGATTTCCTGTTCCATGAGAACCCCCAGATGCCTGAAGGCAAGCTGACGAAGCTGCGTTCTTCCATGGTCTGTGAACCGGCGCTGGCATACTGCGCCCGTGATTTGGAGCTGGGGCAGTATATGCTGCTGGGCAAGGGAGAAGAAGCTACCGGAGGCAGAGGACGGGATTCCATTACCTCGGACGTTATGGAAGCGGTAATCGGAGCCATGTATCTGGACGGAGGCTTGAAGGCGGCGCATGATTTTATTTACCGGTTTGTGCTTTCCGATCTGGAGAATAAAATCCTTTTTTATGACAGTAAGACCGTGCTTCAGGAGATGATACAGACCATGCCGGAGGCCGCATTTGAATATGTGCTTACCGGGGAGGAAGGGCCGGATCATGACAAGGAATTTCTGGTAGACGCCGTGCTTGACGGAAAGCTTATCGGGAAGGGAAAGGGCCGCACCAAGAAAGCGGCGGAACAGCAGGCGGCCTATGAAGCGATCCTGGCGCTTCGGAAGAATAAGGAATAAGGATTAAACTAATGTACTTAAAAAGTATTGAGATACACGGATTCAAATCCTTTGCCAACAAAATAACCTTTCAGTTCCACAATGGAATCACCGGAATCGTAGGACCCAATGGAAGCGGGAAAAGCAATGTGGCCGATGCCGTCCGCTGGGTGCTGGGCGAGCAGCGGGTGAAGCAGCTGCGCGGCGCTTCCATGCAGGACGTCATTTTTTCCGGCACGGAGCAAAGAAAGCCCATGGGCTACGCCTATGTGGCCATCACCCTGGACAACAGGGATCACCAGCTGGCAATCGATTATGATGAGGTGACGGTGGCCAGGCGCATTTACCGTTCGGGGGAAAGCGAATATCTGATGAACGGTTCGCCGGTCAGGCTGAAGGATGTGAATGAGCTTTTTTACGATACGGGTATCGGCAAGGAAGGCTACTCCATCATCGGCCAGGGCCAGATTGACAAAATCCTGAGCGGAAAGCCGGAGGAAAGAAGAGAACTTTTTGACGAAGCTGCAGGAATCGTTAAGTTCAAGCGCAGGAAAGCCGCCGCCCAGAAGAAGCTGGAGGATGAAAAACAGAATCTGCTGCGCGTCAGCGATATTCTTTCAGAGCTGGAAAAGCAGGTGGAGCCGCTGGAAAAGCAGGCGGAAAAAGCAAAGGTCTACCTGAAGAAAAAAGAAGATTTGAAGAATCTGGATGTCAATGTGTTTCTCCTGGAAAACGATCGTCTGCGTGAGCAGCTGGCCGGAGTTGGTGAAAAATACGAAATAGCCTCCCGGGATCTGCAGGAAACCACAGAGAAATATGAACATATCAAAGAGGAATACGATCAAATCCAGACGGAAATCGAAGAACTGGATAAGCGCATTGAACAGGCCCGTTCCCAGCTGAACGACACCGGCATGCTGAGGGGAAAGCTGGAAGGGGAAATCAACGTCCTGAAAGAGCAGATCAATTCCGCCAGAGGAAATGAAAAGCATCTGCAAAACCGTAAGGAAACCCTGCAGCGTGAAATTGATGCAAAGAGCGGGGACAAAGCGGCAATCCTTACAGAAAAGGACAAGATAGACGCCCATTTGAAGGAGGTAGAACTTGCAAGGCAGGAGGCTAAGGCCAGGCTGGCCGAAGTACAGGCCAGGATCGATGAGCTGAATACGGAAATAGAAAACGGTAAAAATACGATTATTACCGAGCTGAATGAACGCGCTACCATCAAATCCCGTATGGGACGTTTTGATACCATGCTGGAACAGATTCAGATCCGCAGGGCAGAGCTGAATTCCCGGCTGCTGCGGGCAAAATCGGATGAAGCCTGGCAGGAGGAAAACATTAAAAGGCTGGAGGAGGAATTCCTTCAGATTAATGAAAATATATCGGCCCTCAACGATAAACAGACATTGCTGGAGGAAGAGCTGAACCAGATACGGGATGAGCTGTCGGGGAAGGATCAGAAACTGCGGGATACCCAGGTGCTTTACCATCAGGATAAATCCCGGCTGGACGCCCTGTCGAATCTCACGGAGCGTTATGAAGGCTATGGCGGCAGCGTAAAGCGTGTCATGGAGCAGAAGGAAAACAGCCCGGGGATTATAGGCGTTGTTGCCGATCTGATCAAGGTGGACAAAAAATATGAGGTGGCCATTGAAACGGCCCTGGGCGGCAGCATCCAGAACATTGTGACGGAAAATGAAGAAACCGCCAAGGAAATGATCGCCTTTCTGAAACAGAACAAAGCCGGCCGCGCCACGTTCCTGCCCCTGACCAGCATCAGGAACAGGCAGGAATTCCAGAGAAAAGAGGTATTGCAGGAAGCCGGTGTCCTGGGTCTTGCGGACTCCCTGGTGACGACGCAGGAGCGCTACCGCGATGTTGCGGCCTCTCTTCTGGGAAGAATCGTTGTGGTTGACAACGTGGACAATGCGGTCAGGATTGCAAGAAAATACAAATACAGCCTGCGGATGGTGACGCTGGAGGGCGAGCTTTTTAATCCCGGCGGTTCCATCAGCGGCGGTGCCTATAAGAACAGCAGCAATCTGCTGGGACGCCGCAGGGAAATGGAGGAGCTTGGGAAAAAGGTCAGGGAAACCCTGATGGCTATTGACAGGCTGCTGGATTCCATTGAACAGACAAAAAAGCGGAGAAACCAGCTGCGCATGGATCTGGAACAGGTAAAGGCCTCCCTTCAGGAGGAATTTATCCATCAGAATACGGCGCGGATGAATGTGGCGGCCGCCAGAGAGAAAAAAGAACAGACGGAGCAGGGATATGGAGATCTGCAGACCGAGCAGAAGGAAATCGCCGCCCAGATAGAAGAGATCAAAAACGGAAAAGATGAAATCCTCAGACAGCTGGAAGCCTCTGAAATGCTGGAAAAGGATGTGGACGCCAGAATCGGCGAGGCGCAGAAGCTGCTGGAGGGGCAAAGGGGCGAGGAAAGCCTTCACAGCTCCCGTGTGGCCGAATGGGATCTGGAAGTGGAAAAAATCAGGCAGAAGCAGGGCTTTGAACAGACCAACCTGGATCGTATTGAAGGCGAAATCAGCCGGTTTGCCGCTGAGCTGGAAGAAATCCTGGAGGGAATGGAAACAAACCTTGCGAATATCACCCGGAGGGAAGAGGATATCCGCCGGCTGCAGCAGACCATAGCGGATTCCCTGAGCACCCAGACCGACGGCGAAGAGAAGCTGAAGGCCGACATGGAAAGAAAAGAAGCCTTAAGCGGACGGCAGAAAAACTTTTTTGCGGACAGGGAAAGCCTGTCGGACAGGCTGTCAGGGCTGGATAAGGAAGTATACCGGCTGAACGCCCAGCGTGAAAAGCTGGAGGAGGCTGTGGAAGCCCAGATCAACTACATGTGGGATGAGTATGAAATTACCTTGAGCAGCGCTGCAGCGCTTAAAAAGGAAGGCCTGCAGGATCTGGCAGGCATGAAAAAGGAAATCGCTTCCCTGAAGGAGCAGATAAGAAAGCTGGGGGATGTAAACGTAAACGCCATCGAGGATTATAAAAACCTGATGGAACGTTATAACTTCCTGAAAACCCAGCATGATGATCTGGTGCAGGCGGAGGAAGCCCTGAAAAAGATTATCCTGGAGCTGGATGAAGCGATGCGCAGACAGTTTAAGGAAAAATTCGCCCAGATCGGCCAGGAGTTCGACAAAGTGTTCAAAGAGCTTTTCGGCGGCGGAAAGGGAACCCTGGAGCTGATGGAGGATGAGGATATTCTGGAAGCGGGAATCCGGATCATCGCCCAGCCGCCGGGAAAGAAGCTGCAGAATATGATGCAGCTTTCCGGCGGTGAAAAAGCGCTGACTGCGATTTCCCTCCTGTTTGCCATTCAGAACCTGAAGCCTTCGCCGTTCTGCCTGCTGGATGAAATCGAGGCGGCGCTGGACGACAGCAACGTAGGCCGGTTCGCAAATTATTTACATAAGCTGACGAAGTCCACGCAGTTTATTGTTATTACACACCGAAGAGGAACCATGGAAAAGGCCGACAGGCTCTATGGTATCACCATGCAGGAAAAGGGTGTTTCCACGCTGGTAAGCGTAAGCCTGATAGACAGGGATTTGGAAAACTAATCGTAACAGCAGGATGGTTTGAGATGCTGCGGCTAATCAGTAGGAGGTAGCTATGAGCGAAGAAAAGAAGGGCTTTTTTGCCCGGCTGAAAGAGGGCCTGAATAAAACAAGAAATAATATTGTGCATGGAATCGACTCCGTATTCAGCGGCTTTTCGGCGATTGACGATGAATTTTATGAAGAACTGGAAGAAATCCTGATTATGGGGGATATCGGCGTAAATGCCACCTCCAATATTCTGGATCGCCTGAAGCAGCAGGTGAAGGAACAGCATATCAAGGAGCCCTCCGCCTGCAAGCAGCTGCTCATCGACAGCATAAAGGAGCAGATGCAGGTAGGGGAAACCGCCTATGACTTTGAAAAGAAGCAGTCGGTGATTCTGGTAATCGGCGTAAACGGCGTGGGAAAGACCACCTCTGTGGGCAAGCTGGCGGGCATGCTCAAGGAAGAGGGCAGGAAGGTGCTGATTGCCGCAGCGGATACTTTCCGCGCCGCCGCAGGGGAACAGCTTGCGGGCTGGGCCAACCGGGCGGGCGTTGATATGATCGGCGGGGCGGAAGGCTCGGATCCCGCCAGCGTGGTCTTTGATGCGGTGAATGCAGCAAAGGCCAGGCATGTGGATGTGCTTCTGTGCGATACCGCCGGAAGACTTCATAATAAAAAGAACCTGATGGAAGAGCTGAAGAAAATGAACCGGATCATAGACCGGGAATTCCCGGATGCCCATCGGGAAAACCTGGTGGTCCTGGATGGAACCACAGGGCAGAACGCCCTTGCACAGGCCAGGGAATTCGGCGAGGTAGCCGACCTGACCGGTATTATCCTTACAAAGATGGACGGTACGGCGAAAGGCGGGATTGCGGTGGCAATCCAGTCGGAGCTGAATGTGCCGGTGAAATATATCGGCGTGGGAGAGGATATGGAAGACCTGCAGAAATTCGATCCGGAGCAGTTCGTCAATGCTCTGTTTGATGTAAAGACGGAAGAGGAATAAAAAAGCAGGGCATGTCTGGAAGAAAATCAATGCCTCCGGACTGAATTGTACGCGCTAAAGTGCGCAGATGGGAGTAAACATGGAAGAAAACAAAATGCTCACCCTGGAGAAGTTTGAAGAGGCTTCCGAGGTGGTAAAAAAAGTAACACAGGAGACTAAGCTGGTATTCAGTGAATATTTCAGCAACCAGTCGGGAAACAAGGTCTATTTTAAGCCGGAGAACATGCAGCTGACCGGCGCGTACAAGCTTCGCGGCGCTTATTATAAAATAAGCACCCTGACGGAGGAGGAACGAAGCAAAGGACTGATTACAGCCTCCGCCGGCAATCATGCGCAGGGAGTGGCCTATGCGGCGAAGGCCTATGGCTGCAAGGCGGTGATTGTAATGCCGACCACGACTCCTTTGATGAAGGTAAACCGCACCAAGGGCTATGGCGCGGAGGTTGTTCTTTACGGAGACGTATATGATGAAGCCTGCGCAAAGGCCTACGAACTGGCGGAGGAATACGGATATACCTTTATCCATCCCTTTGATGATCCGGTAGTTGCCACCGGCCAGGGAACCATAATGATGGAAATTTTCAAGGAGCTGCCCCTGGTTGACTATATTCTCGTGCCCATCGGCGGCGGCGGACTTGCCACAGGCGTTTCCACGCTGGCAAAGCTTCTCAACCCCAAGATTCATGTGGTTGGCGTGGAACCTGCAGGGGCCAACTGTATGCAGGCGTCCCTGGAGCAGGGAAAAGTAGTGACGCTTGACAAGGTCAATACCATTGCCGACGGTACGGCCGTAAAAACGCCCGGAAGCATCATTTTCCCTTACATACAGCAGAATATTGATGAAATCATAACCGTGGGCGACGAGGAACTGGTGACAGCATTCCTTGATATGGTGGAAAACCACAAGATGGTGGTGGAAAATTCCGGATTGCTTACCGTTGCGGCGCTCAAGCACCTGAACGTAAAGAATAAAAAAGTGGTTTCCATTTTAAGCGGCGGCAACATGGATGTAATTACCATGTCCTCCGTGGTGCAGCACGGACTGATTTTCAGGGATCGTATTTTTACCGTTTCCGTTCTGCTTCCTGATAAGCCGGGCGAGCTTTCCCGCGTGGCGGCTGTGATTGCAGAGGAAAACGGAAATGTTATCAAGCTGGAGCATAACCAGTTTGTATCCATCAACCGCAGCGCGGCTGTGGAGCTGCGCATTACTCTGGAAGCCTTTGGGACGGATCATAAAAATCAGATTCTGGCCGCTTTGGAGAGAGAAGGTTATCAGCCGAAACTGGTCAGAACGAATATTTAAGCGCCATATTGCAGAAAATGGACAATGGCGGTTCATTTCCGAAGGAAGCAGGCCGGGGATAAATCCATCCGGTGACTGCTGCGGGAAATATATCGCAGTAAACCAGGTTTACTGCGCCTGCCGGCGGAGGTTTGGCTTCCGCCGGCTCTGGAGAGAATGTTGATATGAAAGATGTGTCGAAAGCAGCCGTAGGCTTTTAGATGCTGATTAAACCGCGTAAGTTAATTATGCGGTTTTTTAATAGGGATTTACCGTGGCAGGCACGGCGTTTTAGAGTTGATGCCCGTTGCCTGCGGCGGGGTGCTGACTGTGGGATTATGGAAAGGGAGGTTTTTTATGACAGAAAAGTTTGTGGAAAAGAAATCGGTGAAAAGGCGGATTTATGATTACGTCATGATTACGGCGGCGGCCTGTATTTATGGCGTGAGCATCAGTCTGTTTCTGGATCCCAACAACCTGGCGCCCGGAGGCGTCACAGGTATTGCGGTGATCATAAACCGTCTGTCCGGACTTCCTACCGGTACCGGCATGCTGCTGATAAATATCCCGATACTGATAGCGGGATTGTGGAAGTTCGGCTTAAGGTTTATCATTTCCACCATTTACGCTACTTTGACGTGTGCCGTGTTTACCAATTTTTTTGCCCGGTTCGGGGCGCTCACCTCACAGCCGCTGCTGGCCGCCCTGGCAGGGGGGATTCTCATGGCCATCGGGCTGGGGATCGTTTTCAAAGCCGGAGCGACTACAGGAGGGACGGATATTATTGTTAAATTCCTTCGGCTTAAGTATAAACATCTTAAAACAGGAAGGCTGTTCTTCCTGACGGATATCCTGATTGTATCCGCCTCCCTCTTGGTATTCGGGGATTTTGATACCATTATGTATGCTATCCTGGCCGTTGTGGTGTGCAGCATTATGTTTGACGCGGTACTTTATGGCAGGGATGAAGCGAAGCTTATCTATATTATCAGTGACAGTTCGGAAAAAATCACCGCAAGGATTCTGGAGGAGCTGGATATCGGCGTAACCTATCTGGAAGGTAAGGGCGCCTACAGCAACAGTCCCAAAAAGGTGATTATGTGCGTTATGCGCAATACCATGTCCCCCAAAGCGGAGGAGATCGTGAAGGAGGAGGATCCTCTCGCTTTCATGATTGTTTCCAGCGCCACGGAGATTTACGGGGAAGGGTATAAGAATATTTTCAGCGAGAAAATTTAAAGGATGTTAAAGAAGAAAATGGATTATTGTTTACAGAGAGGATATGAAAAAGCAGCAGCGGAACAGGAAGAATTGAAAATAAGGGTAGTCAGAAGCGGCCGCAGAACGGTCTGTCTGCAGATAGATGAGAAGCTCGATATTACGGTCCGCGCGCCATACAGGATGCCTGATTCGGAAATCCGCAGATTTGTGGAAGAAAAATCTTCCTGGATCACAAAACATATAAAGCAGATAAAGGAAAGACAGAGGAACGAAGCACTGCAGCCTGAGGAACGCCTCACAACAGAAGAAATCAGAAAGCTTGCCGGGGAGGCGCTTAAGTATATTCCGCAGAGAACCGCTTATTATGCGCCTTTGGTAAAAGTAAGCTATGGAAGGATAACGATACGCAACCAGAAGTCCCGTTGGGGAAGCTGCAGCAGCAAGGGAAACCTGAATTTTAACTGTCTTCTCATGCTTATGCCGCCGGAAGTGATTGATTACGTAGTGGTCCACGAGCTTTGCCACCGCCTGGAAATGAACCATTCGGAACGGTTCTGGAAGGAAGTGGAAAGAGTGCTGCCGGATTATAAGCTTCGGAAAAAATGGCTTCGTGAAAACGGGGACAGGATAATGAGGCGGATGGCGCTGCCTGGCTGACTGACAGCTGGCGGGATTGGTACTGCAGAAAAATGCAGATATTCAGGGAAAAGAAGATGTTAAGGAAAAAAAGAAGGTGTCAAGAAAAAATACTTGACACCTTCTTCCTTTTATAGTAAGATTACAACTGCGGTTATCCGGGCGCAGCAGCTGATGAGAACCTTCACAGCTTCCGGAGAGAGCCGGGCAGCAGATAACAGGCACAGGGTGATAAGGCAATGGAAAAGATAGTGGAACAGGGTCTGTTATATGATTTTTACGGCGAGCTGCTCAATGAGCACCAGCGCCGGATATATGAAGATGCGGTAATGAATGACATGTCCTTAAGCGAGATTGCCCAGGAAGCGGGAATCAGCAGACAGGGTGTTCACGATTTGATAAAGAGGTGCGACAAGACGCTGGAGGATTACGAAAGCAGGCTGCACCTGATGGAAAAGTTCAGGATTATCACAGAAAAGCTGGAAGAGATCAAACAGCTGACGCCGGATGAAAAGATCAGGAAGCTGGCGGATGAGATTCTGGCAGAAATGTAATTTATTCTGTGACTGTGATGTAACCAGACAGTTACACATCAGCAAAGGAAACAGTGTTTATGGCATTTGAAAGCTTAACAGATAAACTTCAGAATGTATTCAAGAACCTGAGAGGAAAAGGCCGTCTGACGGAAGAGGATGTGAAAACAGCCTTGAAGGAGGTCAAGATGGCGCTGCTGGAAGCGGACGTTAATTTCCGCGTGGTTAAGCAGTTTGTGAAATCCGTGGAGGCACGCGCCATCGGCGCCGATGTTATGAACGGCCTGAACCCAGGTCAGATGGTCATCAAAATCGTAAATGAGGAAATGACCGCCCTGATGGGTTCGGAAACTACGGAAATCGCCATGCAGCCCGGCAAGTCAACTACCGTCATCATGATGTGCGGCCTTCAGGGCGCCGGCAAGACGACGACCGCGGCAAAGCTGGCCGGCAAGTTCAAGCTGAAGGGAAAGAAACCGCTGCTGGTTGCCTGTGATATTTACAGGCCAGCCGCGATTGAGCAGCTGGAAATCAACGCTAAGAAGCAGAATGTGGATGCTTTTTCCATGGGAACCAAAAACAAGCCCCTGGACATTGCAAAGGCTGGCATGGAGCATGCACAGAAAAATGGAAATAATGTAGTCATCATCGATACGGCGGGCCGTCTTCACATTGATGAAGAGATGATGCAGGAGCTTCAGGAGATCAAAGAAAACATCACCGTGCACCAGACGCTTCTGGTGGTGGATGCCATGACCGGACAGGATGCCGTGAACGTGGCGAAGGAGTTTGATGAGAAGGTAGGCGTGGACGGCGTAATCCTTTCCAAAATGGATGGCGATACCCGTGGCGGCGCGGCGCTTTCCATCAAGGCGGTGACCGGAAAGCCCATCCTTTATGTGGGTATGGGTGAGAAGCTTTCCGATTTGGAGCAGTTTTATCCGGACAGAATGGCCGGCCGGATCCTTGGCATGGGCGATGTCCTTTCCTTAATAGATAGGGCTCAGGCCAACATGAATATCGACGCCGATAAGGAAAAAGAAATGGCGTCGCGCATGAAGAAGGGAAAATTCGATTTTGAGGATTACCTGGAAAGCATGAAGCAGATGCGCAACATGGGCGGCCTGTCCAGCATTCTCAGCATGATGCCCGGCATCGGCGGCAAGAGTGCGGAGATCGAATCCATGGTGGATGAAAAGCAGCTGGCCCATATGGAGGCCATTGTCCTTTCCATGACACCGGCCGAACGCCGGAACCCCAAGCTCTTAAATCCCAGCAGAAAACACAGGATTGCAAGAGGCGCGGGCGTGGATATCAGTATTGTAAACCGCTTCATCAAGCAGTTTGAGCAGAGCCAGAAAATGATGAAGCAGCTTCCCGGCATGATGGGAGGTTTCGGAGGCAAAAAGGGTAAGTTTAAACTTCCTTTTTAATAAATTAAAGCAAACAAAGCAAAAGATTCTTGGAGGTAAGAAAAAATGGCAGTAAAAATCAGATTAAGAAGAATGGGACAGAAGAAGGCTCCTTTTTACAGAATTATCGTGGCAGATTCCAGATCTCCCAGAGACGGAAGATTCATCGAGGAAATCGGAATCTATGATCCTAACAAAAATCCCAGTGAGTTCAAGGTAAATGAAGAACTGGCAAAGAAATGGCTGAACAATGGTGCACAGCCCACTGAAGTAGTAAGCAAAATCTTCAAAGCAGCAGGAATTGAGAAATAAGACCTCTTGGCAAAGAAGAGGGTATCGGCGCCATTTACCGGTACCCGGGTTGACGCCTGCGGCGGAATGGAGGAAAAGTAATGAAAGAACTGGTTGAAGTGATTGCAAAAGCACTTGTTGACAACCCGGAGGAAGTAGTCGTTACGGAAAAGGAAAGCGGTAAAATAACGACGATTGAGCTTCACGTTGCACCGTCCGACATGGGCAAGGTAATCGGCAAGCAGGGCCGTATCGCCAAAGCAATCCGTGCGGTTGTGAAAGCGGCAGCACTGGGAGATAAAAAACATGTGGATGTAGAAATCATCTGAAACGAAAAGGCTGCTCCCTTTACGGAAGCAGCTTTTTGCTGAGCAAAACCTGGTTTGCGCAGGAACGGTTATTGTGCCGGAAGCGTAAATCCTGTTCGTTTGGAGGAAAAGAATGGAACAGAAACTGCAGGTAGGAATCATTACGGCAACTCATGGCCTGAAGGGTGAGGTAAAGGTTTACCCTACGACGGATGACCCGGGACGGTTCCGGAGGCTGAAGAAAGTGATTCTGGATAACGGTAAAGTGTCCGTGGATCTGGAAATCGAAAGTGTTAAATATTTCAAACAGTTTGTAATACTGAAATTCAAAGGGTTGGACGATATTGAACAGGTGGAAAAATACCGGAAGGCCAGCCTGTATGTGACCAGGGACAATGCGGTCCGGCTGAAAAAGGACGAGTTTTTTATTGCAGATCTTATCGATATGAAGGTGGTAAACGAGGATGGTTCCCCTTTGGGAACGCTTCGGGATGTTATAACCACAGGGGCGAATGATGTTTATGAGGTGGTACTGGATGAGGGAGGCACTGTTCTGATTCCGGCCATTAAGGAATGCATTCTGGATGTGGATGTGGAAAATGCCGTAATGAGGGTCCATCTTCTGGAAGGGCTTCTGGATTTACAGTAAAACAGGCTGCATGCAGGCGGCGGATGGGAGCAGGTATGAATTTTCATATACTCACGCTTTTCCCGGAGATGGTTACAGGCGGGCTGAATACCAGCATTCTGGGGCGTGCCGCACAGAACGGGCATATTGGCCTGGAAGCGGTAAATATCCGGGATTTCACCAAAAATAAGCATAAAAAAGTGGACGATTATCCCTATGGAGGAGGGGCCGGCATGCTGATGCAGGCCCAGCCCGTTTTTGATGCATTTAAATCGGTGGAAGAAAAAATAATTTCCCGCGGCGGAAAGTCCCCCCGTGTGATTTACGTTACGCCCCAGGGAAAGGTATTTAACCAGCAGATGGCGCAGGAACTGGCGCAGGAGCAGGATCTTGTCTTCCTTTGCGGCCATTATGAAGGGATTGATGAACGGGTTCTGCAGGCTGTTGTGACGGATTATGTGTCCATCGGCGACTATGTGCTGACAGGAGGAGAGCTGCCGGCCATGGTTATGATTGACGCCGTTTCCCGTCTGGTCCCGGGTGTGCTTAAGAATGAAGAATCAGCGGAATTTGAATCCTTCCATGATAATCTTCTGGAATATCCCCAGTATACCAGACCGGAGGTCTGGCAGGGCGCAGAGGTTCCTGAGGTGCTTCTTTGCGGGGACCATGCAAAAGTGGACCGCTGGCGGCTGGAGCAGTCGGAAGCGCGGACCAGGGAGCGCAGGCCTGATTTGTATGAGCTTTATGCGGGAAAAGGCCGGGCTCTCGGCTATCTGCAGAAAAGGAAGCTCTCCCATATGGATATGCTTGAGGTTATCCGCAGAGGACAGGGCGAGCTGCTTTACGGCGCAGAGGACGGCGTCCTTGTCAGGGATATTCCCAGCGGGGCCTATATGCTGTCCGCAGCGGATGAGGATATGGGGGAAAGGCTGATTTCCCTGATCCCGCGCGGCCTGAAAAACGGCCTGTATGTGGCGCATCAGGATTTCCTTAAGGACAGCCTTTGCAGAAGATTTGGCTGCAGCGTGATCAATTCCTGCGTACAGGCGGTTTATACCAGGAAAACGCCATGGGAAGAAGCTGCGGCGTATGATATCAGGCCGTTGGATCTTTCCTGGCTGGAAAGCGTTTACGGACAGTACCATACGGTTCATGACAGGGCTTATCTGGAGGAGAGGATCAGCGCTGGAATGATGTATGGAGTCTTTCTTGAAGGAAAGCTGGCCGGATTTGCTGGAATTCATGCGGAAGGAAGCATGGGAATGTTAGAGGTGGCGGAAGAATTCCGCAGGCGGGGAATCGGCGAGGCGCTGGAAAAACATCTGATAAACAGGATGCTGGAGCGCGGCTGGGTCCCCTTCTGCCAGGTATTTACCGACAACGAGGCGTCCGTGCGTCTCCAGGAAAAGCTGAAGCTGCGCATCGGCAGGGAAAAGGTTTACTGGATGTCATAATTTTTACTTGCGTTTACAGGAATGATATGGTATATTATAAACGTTGCGATAATGAGATGGTCCTCTGTTACAGGTAAATGTATTAAGAACATCCAGGAAATCAGGAGGAAGAGCAATGAACGACATTATTAAGGCAATTGAAGAGGAACAGCTGAAGCAGGAGGTTCCGGAATTTTCCGTTGGTGATACCGTAAGAGTTTATGGTAAAATCAAAGAAGGTAACCGTGAAAGAGTCCAGGTATTTGAAGGTGTTGTCCTGAAAAAGCAGGGCGGCAGCAACAGAGCTACCTTTACCGTAAGAAAGAGCTCCAACGGCATCGGCGTTGAGAAGACATGGCCGCTGCACTCTCCCAATGTAGAGAAGGTTGAGCTGGTAAGAAAAGGTAAAGTAAGAAGAGCCAAACTGAACTACCTGAGAGACAGGGTAGGTAAGAAGGCCAAAGTTAAAGAACTGGTAAAATAATCGGATACGGTATGAGGGGCAGCCGCTGTGGTGGCTGTCTCTTTTTATATTGTTGACGCAGCGGTTCTGCTTCCTGAACATTAACACCGTTTCCTTTGTGGCAGGCAAGACGGAGATGCTTGCAAGGTTCGCCCCTTTCGTGATAGAATGTAAGCGTCGTTTAGCAAATGATAGGAAAAAGCAGGCGTAACCGGGAAGGCATTATATAGCTGCCAACCGGAGTAAAAACGGCTTTTTACAGCATTCTATATAGGAAGAACAAATGAGAAGAACCAAAGGATTAAGCTTCTACAGAAGAAGGAAAAAAATAAGCACGACCATTGTCCACGAGATATTGAGCTATGTGGCAGGAATTTTAATTGCCGCTTTTCTTGCCTTTGTCATCGTTTATTTTGTGGGAATCAGAACCAGTGTGATCGGGGTATCCATGGAACCGGCGCTTTATAACGGGCAGGAAATCCTGATAAACAGGTTTGCTTACAAGCTTGCCAATCCCAGGGCCGGAGACGTGGTGGTTTTTCTTCCCAACGGCAATCAGAACACCCACTATTATGTAAAGCGCGTTGTGGCCGGGCCGGGTGAAACCGTACAGATCAGGGAGGGAATCCTCTATGTAAATGGAAAGGCGGTGGAGGATGACACCTATGACCTGATAGCGGACGCAGGAATTGCGGAGCATGAGATCAAGCTGGGAAATGATGAATATTTTGTTATGGGGGATAACTGCAACAGCAGTGAAGACAGCCGCTCCGGCAATATCGGCCCGGTTTCCAGAGATGATATCGTGGGAAAGGCCTGGTTTAAGACGGCGGGCGGAGGCAGCAATATGGGACTTGTGAAATAGGACGGACTGCCGGGCGGAAAAGCGGGATTTTTAAAAGAATCCGTAACCGTGAAGGCATGATAACTTTTGAAAAATTCAGGAACGGATTTGGAGAGGCCGCCACCTGGCTTCCAAATCGGAAAGGTATGGGAAAGTATATATGAATTATCAATGGTATCCCGGGCATATGACAAAAGCCAGGCGCGCCATGCAGGAAGATATTAAGCTGATAGACCTGATTATTGAGCTGGTGGATGCCAGAATACCGCAGAGCAGCCGCAATCCGGATATTGATGAGCTGGGACGGAACAAGGCCAGGCTGGTGCTTCTGAATAAATCGGATTTGGCGGATCCGGCATGTAACAGGGCCTGGACGGCCTGGTTTCAGGAAAAAGGGATCAAGGCCCTGGAAATCAACGCGCAGACCGGACAGGGGCTGAAGGCCATTCAGGGAGCCGTACAGGAGGTGTGTAAGGAGAAGATAGAGAGGGACAGAAGGCGGGGAATCCTGAACCGCCCGGTGAGAGCCATGGTAGCGGGAATCCCCAATGTGGGGAAATCCACCTTTATCAATTCCTTTGCCGGAAAGGCGTGTGCCAAAACGGGCAACAAGCCCGGCGTAACCAAAGGAAAGCAGTGGATCAGGCTGAATAAGGGGCTGGAGCTTCTGGATACACCCGGAATTCTCTGGCCGAAGTTTGAAGACCAGAGCGTTGGCATGAAACTTGCATTTATAGGCTCCATGAACGATGAAATCATCATTATGGACGAACTGGCCATAGACCTGATTGCCTATCTTCAGGAATGGTATCCATCCCTTCTTCAGGAGAGGTATTCGCTTGCCGGAGGGGAAACTCCGGTCCAGGTGCTGGAAGCGGCGGCCGAAAAGCGCAAATGCTACAAAAAGGGCGGCGAGCCGGATTTAAGCAGGGCGGCCCAGCTTGTAACGGATGATTTCAGAAGCGGGAGACTGGGAAGAATTTCTCTGGAAAGACCCGGAACAGGGAATGTCTGAGAAGTGATTTTCAAATATTCCCGAGAATAAATGATTGGAGCACAATAAAATGAAAAATGTGGTAAAGGAAATTATCAGTACAATACTTTATATTCTGGCGGTTCTTCTTGGAACCTATCTGCTGATAACCTTTGTGGGACAGAGAACCTCGGTGAGCGGAAGCTCCATGGAGCCGACCTTGAGCAATAACGATCAGCTGATACTGGATAAGATATCCTACCGTTTTTCAGAACCGAAACGTTTTGATATCATCGTTTTCCCCTTTCAATATAAAGAGAATACTTACTATGTAAAGAGAGTCATCGGCCTTCCCGGGGAAACGGTGCAGATTGATTTGGAGGGCAACATTTACATTAACGGCGAGATACTGGAAGAGGATTACGGCAAAGAGAAGATCAACTTCCCGGGACTTGCGGTGGAACCCATTACATTGGGGGATGATGAATATTTTGTCATGGGTGATAACCGGAACAACAGCTCGGACAGCCGGGATCCAAGCGTGGGGAACATCCGGCGCAGCAACATTATCGGCAAGGCCTGGGTGAGGATATGGCCGTTAAACAAGTTCGGCGTGCTGAAGCATCAATAGGCGCAGGCCGTAAAAAAGGTGACTGACGATGAAAATACAGGAGATAAAGGATCAGTTTAACAGCTGCTCCCTGGAAGACCTTCCGCGGCTGATGGAAGCCTATAGCGCGGATGAAAGAAGCGGTGTCCAGGCGGAAATTGCCAGGGCAAAGAAGCGGCTGGAAGCCCTGGAAAAAGAAAAAGAACGCACCAGGGCGCTGCAGCAGTATGAAAGAAAATATGAAAGCGCCGGCTTTGTCTGCGGTATCGACGAAGTGGGAAGAGGCCCGCTGGCAGGCCCGGTTGTGGCAGGCGCCGTGATTCTGCCCCGGGATTGCGGGATATTGTATCTGAATGATTCCAAACAGCTGAGTGCCAGGAAGCGGGAAGAGCTTTATGAGGTTATTATGAGGGAGGCGGTTGCCACGGGAATCGGTTATGCTTCGCCTGCGAGGATTGATGAAATCAATATTCTTCAGGCAACCTATGAGGCCATGCGTGAGGCGATAGGAAAGCTGGCCGTAAAGCCGGACATCCTGTTGAATGATGCGGTGACGATTCCCGGCGTGAATATCAGGCAGGTGCCCATCATCAAAGGGGATGCCAAAAGCGTGTCCGTCGCGGCTGCCAGTATCATTGCCAAGGTGACGAGAGACAGGCTGATGGTGCAGTATGACAGTGTTTTTCCGGGGTACGGCTTTGCAGCCAACAAGGGCTACGGCGCGGCGGCCCATATTGAAGCGCTGAAGCAGCTTGGCCCCACGCCGATTCACAGAAGAAGCTTTATTAAAAATTTTATGGAAGGCTCCAATGAATAGAAGAAAAATCGGGGAATCCTATGAAGAGGCTGCCGGCGTATATCTGCAGAAAAAAGGGATACGGCTGGCGGAAAAGAATTTCCGATGCCGTCAGGGAGAAGTGGATCTGATCGGCTGGGACGGAGAATATCTTGTTTTTTTCGAAGTGAAATACAGAAGAACTTGCGACGCTGGTTATCCGGCGGAGGCGGTGGGAATTGGAAAACAAAAGAAAATATGCCGTGTGGCGGATTATTACCTCTATTATAAGAGGCTGGGAGAAAGCATTCCGGTACGGTTTGACGTGGTTGCAATATGTGGTGAGAGCGTGAACTGGTATCAGAATGCTTTTGATTATATCAGGCCATATTAAAGGCGGCTTTAATATCCGGTAATGAACCGGAGCGCTGCCGGCGGCGGAAAGGAAGGTGACCGGTTTGGAAAATGTGACGGCGATTAGGAGAAAGAACAGGCCTGTGCCGGTGATGGCGCAGACAGTAAAAGGCGGCGCAGAGTTTTTGTTCTTTCCTGAAATAGAAAAAACAGGTGTAGTAAGGCATCTGATGAGTACAAGGCTGGGCGGCGTGAGCGAAGGGGATCTGTGGTCCATGAACGTAAGCTATTCCAGAGGGGACAGGAAGGAAAGTGTGGATGAAAATTACCGCAGGATCGCGGAGGCGCTGGGCTGTGGTATGGAAGATTTTGTTTTTTCCGATCAGACGCATACCACCAATATCCGCCATGTAACCGGAGCGGACAGGGGAAAAGGAATTCTGCGTCCCAGGGATTATGCGGATGTGGACGGCATGATAACGGATGAGCCGGGGATTGTGCTTTCCACCTTTTATGCGGATTGCGTTCCCCTCTTGTTTGTGGATCCGGTAAAGAAGGCGGTGGGGCTTTCCCATTCGGGCTGGAAGGGAACTGCCGGCTGTATGGGAAGGAAAACGGTGGAGGCCATGCAGGAGGCCTTCGGAAGCCGTCCGGAGGACATACTGGCAGGGATTGGCCCGTCTATCTGCCGGGACTGCTACGAGGTCAGCAAAGATGTGGCTGAGGTCTTTCAGGCGCTTTTTGCAGAAGATATTATGCGGAAAACGGGAGTGGGCATCAGGGAAATTCTTGAAGAAAAGGGAAATGAAAAATATCAGCTGGATTTGTGGAAGGCCAATGAGGCGATCTGCCTGTCTGCGGGAATCAGCCCGGAGCATATCAGT
Source organism: Eisenbergiella porci (assembly GCF_009696275.1). Lineage (GTDB taxonomy): Bacteria > Bacillota > Clostridia > Lachnospirales > Lachnospiraceae > Eisenbergiella > Eisenbergiella porci. Next base: position 45,196 of record NZ_VUMI01000020.1, on the reverse strand, counting down.
GTGACGGATGTCTGTACCTGCTGCAATCCAACCTATCTTTTTTCCCACAGGGCCAGCAATGGCAGAAGAGGAAATCTGGGGATGTTTGTTGTGTTGAATTAAGAGGAGTATCGCATATGGCAAAAACGGAATTGGCAGTAGCGGAACTGATTTGGAACATGATAGCGAGGAAAACCGGGAATGTGGGAAAGGTGGATTTTTTCCCGCAGAAGCCAGCATTTCCCTTTGGAGAGGGCTTTCCGGGGCGGGAAGAAGCGGAACAGCCCCTGGAAAGGGCGATTCCCGAAACGCAGGGGATATCCTCCGCCCGTATTGCGGCCTTTTTAAAGGAACTGGCGCTTCATGAGAGCATTGATATTCACCAGATTATGCTGGTGCGCAATGGGAAAGTCATCTGTGAATGCGGATTTGCCCCTTATCCTGCGGGGATGTGGCATGCAAGCTATTCCATGTGCAAAAGCATTACAGGCATGGCCATTGGCATGCTGATTGCGGAGGGAAAGCTGAAGCTTGGCGATAAGGTGATTGATGTATTCCATACCAGGAAAAATCTGTTCAATATTTTCCGGCTGAAGGATGTCACCGTGGAAAACCTGCTGGACATGACCAGCTGCGTCAGCTTTAATGAAACGGGAATCGTGTCCGGGAACGACTGGGTGAGAGGCTATCTGGAATCAGGACTGGCAGGCGTGCCGGGACGCGATTTTGAATATAACAGCATGAACACTTATATGCTTTCCGCAATGATTACGGAAATTACCGGGGAAAGCCTGATGGAGTACCTGCGGCCCAGATTATGGGAACCGATGGGCATACGCAGGATTTTCTGGGAAACCTGTCCCAAGGGGATTACCAAGGGCGGCTGGGGGCTTTTTATCTGCCCGGAGGATGCCGCCAAGCTGGGAATGCTGTACCTGCAGAACGGAAACTGGAAGGGTGAGCAGCTCGTCCCGGAGGAATGGGTAAGGACCTCCAGCACCCTGCATATGGAAACGCCTTCGGAAATGAGCAGCCACGGTTATGGCTATCAGATGTGGATGGGCGGCAGGGAAGGCTCTTTTAACTATAACGGCATGCTGGGGCAGGATGTGCTCGCTTACCGGGATCTGAACATGGTGGTAGTGACCAATGCGGGAAGCAAGGAGCTGTTCCAGAACTGCGTGCTGCTGGGCATTGTCAAAAAATATTTTGAAGGTGACTATAATCCGCCTTCCCGGCTTCCTGACGATCTGCGCAGCCAGATCATGCTGCAGCATGTAATTGAAGAAATGGAGGGGAGGCGGACCGGCCTTCCGGTCATTGAAAAGGGCGGCTGGGAAAAGCGGAAGGCCGTTTACATCCGTAGCACGCTGCGGCAGAACAGAATCCATTATCTGGACGGCAAAACCTATGAAATGGAAGAAAAGCATGTGGGCCTTATGCCGTTGATGATGCAGGTGTTTCATAATAATTTTACCGACGGAATTGGGAAAATCGGTTTTACCGCCGCAGGGAACAGGCTGTTTATCCACCTGTTTGAGGGCGAAGAGGAAATTTCGCTGGAAATCGGCTTTGTGAAGGCGGCGGCCGCCAACGTATCCTTCCATGGGGACATTTACCGCCTTGGCGTCAAGGGGGAATTTTCCACGGATGAGGACGGCAGGATGGTGCTGAAAATAGATTTTGCATTCCTGGAGGAAGCCTGCAGACGGAAGGTAAAGCTGTATTTTGATGGGGATACGCTGGAGGCCCACTGGGATGAGACACCAGGAAAAGAAGTGATTATGGAAGGCCTGGACTCTCTGACGGATATCGGCGGGAAAATGGGCTTCCTGCTGAATACCATAAAAGAAAGCGGCGGAATAGATGTTTTTCATATTCTGGTGGAACGAACCGTGCAGCCGGTTTGCACAGGCAGGCTGATCGATCCGAATGCGGAAGTGGAAAAGGAAAAGGGAACGGAAAAGGGAACGGAAACGGAAATGCAGGAGGCCCGGGATGCCGTGCAGGATACGCTGCAGAATACGGCCCAGGATGCTGTGCAGGATACACCGCAGAAAGCCGTGCATAAATTCGTGGGAGATGCCGCACAGAAAATAGTCCAGAACATTGTGGGAGGCGCTGTACAAAAAACTGTGCAGAACATTGTAGAGGATATTGTGCAGAATACAGAGGACACAGAACAGAATACCGTGGAGAATACCCCGGAGGAAAATACACAGGTTAGTTCGCTGTCAGCGGCACAGAATGCGTTGGCGGATAATACGCACAATAAGGAAGGGGAGCATGTCAGTGAATGGAAGTCATGTTAGGATAGGGTCGTGTATACTCGCTGGCGACATGGATATTATGGTTCGATTTTACAGGGATACGCTGGGCTTTCAAACGCAGTGGGATGGAGGGAATTTTGCTGAATTTGAAACAGCTGGAGGCGAATTAACCTTTTGGCTGTACAGCAGGAAGGAATTTGTTAAGGCAATCGGGGAGAACTATATCCCGCCTAAGGGAATCAATCAGACATTTGAAATCGCCCTTTGGTTACCATGTTTTGCTGATGTGGATGCGGAATATGAGCGGCTGTCAAAGTTGAATGTACAGTTTCCGACAGGAGAACCTATCACCTATCCTTTTGGTATTCGCAACTTTTATGTTGCCGACCCGGAGGGCAATCTACTTGAAATCGGCAGCACAAGAGAATTGTAATGCCGCACAGTATTAGAATATTACAGGCAGGGGCCGCAAAATCATCTGAAATGTTGATTTTGCGGCCCTTGTAGTTTTTTGCAGGTTTAGGAGAGGAGGCTCATGCCAGGTAATCAGATTTTTGATTTCCGCTGTATAGGCCAGCATGAAGGGCTGGTTGTAAGAAAGTGACTCAGGAATGTCAGAATCTATCGCTGAAGGCGGCTTGGGATGGATTTTGGCAGTAACTGTGAAGGTGCTGAACAGTTTCAGTATACTATGATTGAAAACTAATACAAACAAATATAATAAATGTCTATTTATGCATAGACATAATTGATTTATGATGGTACAATTGATGCATGGGCAATCATAATAATTAATAGCAGGTTAGTAGTAGGCCGGGATAAATGACAGTGCAGAAATGCCAGTGAAAGGACGAAAAAATTTATGTTGATTCACGCGGTATATGCAGTATATGTATAAAGCCCCGCAGTTTACAGAATGCCGGAACAACCAGCTGGGACACAAGCAAAATATAGTATCACCAAAGGAGGAAGAAGAATATGGCCTGTGATAACATGGAAAGCAGAAACGAGCTTTTTTTCAGCGCCGATACGGAAGAACTAAAAAAAGGCTGCCGGGAAAACGATAAAGAAATAAAATGTCTCATTTGCGGTGAAACCTACGAGAAGGGAGAAATTTTTCCTTTTGAGGGAAGATATTTCGATGCGGGAAAAAGAATGAAGCTGCATCTTGAAAAAGAACATGGCTCCATGCTCCATTTCCTCTTAAATTCCGGCCTTGCAGGCGTTTCAGAAATACAAAGCGCCATCCTGGCAGCGATGGCAGAGGGCTTAAGCGATAAGGAGATAGCCGCCAGACAGCAGATTGCCCAGTCAACGGTGAGGAACCACCGCTTCAAGCTGCGGGAAAAGGAACGGCAGGCCAGAGTATTCCTTGCGATAATGGAGCTCATGAAAGAATCCGTGCCCACAGAAGAAAACGATCCTGGTGAGAAGCTTTGCGAACCGCACCGGACCGCCTCCATGGTGGATGACAGGTACGTGATTACTGAGGAAGAAAGAACGCAGATTCTGGGGACTTTTTTTGATGAAAACGGACATTTAAAGGAAATCCCGGCCAGAGAGAAGCGGAAAGTAGTGATACTTCGTAAAATAGCAGAAAATTTCAAACCGGGTACAAAATACACGGAAACAGAAGTAAACCGCATTCTGAAAAGAATTAACGACGATTTCCCTTACATCCGCAGACTTATGATTGAATACGGTTTCCTGGATCGCACCAGCGACTGTTCCAGTTATTGGATAAAGGAATAAATCAGTAACGCTCGGTCAGGCCTGCCCATTTACTGTGCCGACCGAAGGAAAGTAACAAAAAAGGCCATGAAGCGAACCAACTGTAACAGCTCGGTTCCCCGGGCTGCTGCAGCATTGCAGGCTATCCCTGCATCAGTTCCTTCATGGCCTCTTTCAATCCTTTTACAGTCATGGGAAACATGGGAAATATCCCCTTAACCGCAGTTTCGGATTCCCTCCAGGGCGCGTTCCCCTGCGCTATTTTAGGATTCAGCCACACGCTTTTCCGGAAATGCTCCTTCATAAGCTCCAGCCAGCCGATGCCGGGAAGCCCGTCATTGGGACCGCGGTAGTTGCCCGAAGGCGAATAAAGCTCCTCCGGAGCCATGGCGGCATCACCCACAATCACCACACGGGTATCGCTTTTCAGGTTCCGAAACAGCCATTCCGTATCAATCCAGTCGCCATAATCACAAACAGGGGACTGGTAAACCTTCCCATATATACAATTATGGAAATAGTAAAAATGCGTTTCCTTAAAATGATTGGACCTGCTCACCGCCTGAAACAGCTCATTCATCAGCTGCGAATAAGGCAGCATCGTACCGCCGGAATCCATGAGAAGCAGCAGCTTTATTGCATTTTTACGCGGTTTTTCCATAACAACCTGAAGAAAACCGCCATTCTGGCAGGTTTTATCTATCGTTCCCTCCACATCCAGATCGGTTCGGGGAAGATCCTGCCTCGAGGAATACTGCCGCAGCCGCCGCAGCGCCTGCTGGAACTGGCGATTGTCAATGATCCTGTCATCCCGGAAATCTTTATATTTACGCTCGCCCATGACGGCAAAAGCCGACTGATGCCCCGATTTGCCACCCACCCGGATACCGCCCACGTCGGCGCCGGTATTTCCGAAAGAAGAACGGCCCATAGTTCCCACCCAGTAACTTCCGCCATTGTGCTCGCTGGTCTGCTCCTTCAGCCTCTTTTCCAGAAGGGCCTCCGTTTCCTCCGCGCTTTCCTCCCTGCGTTCCAAAGAAAACGCGCCCTCGCTTCTTTTTTCCTGAAGCAGCTCGTTCATTTCAGGCTTGTCCAGCCATTCCAGAAGCCGGGAAGAAAGCGCCGTCCCCTTTTCAATTCCCTGGAAAAATTCCCCGAAAGCCAGGTCAAACCTGTCATAATCCGTCTCCCGTTTTACAAGAAGCATCCGGGAAAGCATATAAAAATCAGAAAGGCTGCAGCCGCACAGCCCCTTATCAAGCGCCTCCTGTAAAGAAAGCCACTCCCCGGGAGTAACCGCGATTCCCTTCCCCTTCAAAACCACAAAAAAGGCCTCAAACATAACCCCGCTCCTTACAGAAAACGATTCTTTTTCAAAGCATCTAAATCCTCATCCTTTTTCAACAACACCCCTGGAAACGGCAGCTCTTTCTCAAGGACTTCCCCGGAAATCCCGCCAATCTGCAGTGCATTCACCCAATCCAGCAGCTCCGAGGTACCGGGCTTTTTACGCAGATTCCGTATGGAACGGATTTCCTCAAACGCCGAAACCGCCGCACCCAGCAGCTTATCCTCCACCTCAGGGAAATGCGTCCTTACGATTTCCTCAAGAAGCTCCCTGTCCGGAAAATCAATATAATGAAAAATACACCGCCGCAAAAAAGCATCCGGCAGCTCCTTCTCCGCATTAGAAGTAATAATAACAACCGGCCTATGCTTCGCCCTCACGGTCACCCCGGTTTCCGGAATATAAAACTCCATCCGATCCAGCTCCCAAAGCAGATCATTAGGAAACTCCAAATCAGCCTTATCGATCTCATCAATCAGCAAAACCACCTGATTTTCATGCGAAAACGCCTCCCCCAGCTTACCCAGCCGGATATACCTTGAAATATCGCTGACCCCGGCCTCCCCGAACTGACTGTCATACAACCTTTTAACCGTATCATAGCTATAAAGCCCATCCTGAGCCCTGGTAGTAGACTTAATATTCCAGACAATCAAATCCATCCCCAAAGCCTCAGCCACCGCCTGCGCCAACACCGTCTTCCCTGTCCCCGGTTCCCCCTTAATCAACAAAGGCTTCTCCAAAGCCACCGCCACATTCACACTCTCAATCAACCCCGTCCCCGCAATATACGAGCCCAAGACGATGCTGTCTGACGAACGCAGTGAGGAGTTCTGCGCCGTCTGACAGCAACAGGAAAACCGCTGCGGTTAGAAATACCCCATTTTTGCGTCCGACCATGGGAAACAGCCCCCGCCCCAGCCCCGAAAACTTCCACCCCGGTACGTACTGCCGCCTCTCTCCATTCGCTTCCCCTCCCCCAACCTTAAGAAAATATTAATAATGTTCCTTTTTCTATATTAATAACTATATGTTTAAATAAATACACAAACATCACAGATCTGCATCACACACGCGGCGGCTCTTACCATATATTGCATGGGCGGGGCCGCCGTAACATGCCGAAAAGGCTACAAGTCGGCCGCAGTTTGTGGTATACTGATGCAAAAAGGCAGGCCTGTCCGGCAGGGAATGATAAAGCACGGTCTGCGGAAGGAGCGACAGAAGATGACAAATATTCTTGTATGCGACGATGATAGAGAAATTGTGGAAGCGATAGAGATTTACCTGGCTCAGGAGGGCTACCATGTTATAAAGGCATATGACGGGGAACAGGCCATCCGTGCCCTGAAGAACAATGAGGTGCACCTGCTTATCATGGATGTGATGATGCCCAGGCTGGACGGCATCCATGCCACCCTGAAAATCAGGGAATACAGCAGCATCCCGATTATTATCCTTTCTGCCAAATCCGAGGATGCGGATAAGATCCTGGGCCTGAATATCGGAGCCGATGATTATGTGACCAAGCCCTTCAATCCGCTGGAGCTGGTGGCAAGAGTGAAGTCCCATCTGCGCAGGTATACCCAGCTGGGAAACCTGAATGCGGAAAACAATGCAATTTTCCGTGCGGGAGGGCTTGTGATCAATGACGAAACCAAGGAAGTGACGGTGGATGACGAACCGGTTAAGCTGACCCCCATCGAATATAATATCCTCCTTCTTCTGGTGAAGAACCAGGGCCGTGTGTTTTCCATTGATCAGATATATGAAAGCATCTGGGAGGAAGAGGCTATCGGCGCCGATAACACAGTGGCCGTCCATATCAGGCATATCCGTGAAAAAATTGAAATCAACCCCAAGGAGCCCCGTTATCTGAAGGTGGTATGGGGAGTGGGCTATAAAATCGAAAAGCAGTAAAGGCCGGGAAAAGTACAGCAGGGCGGGAGGAAGAATTATGAAGAAAAAGAATGTGATGGGAAGAGGAAAACGTACGTTGATCCTGTTTACAAAAAGAGTATTGACGGCGGCGGCGATCGGAAGTGTAATCGCAATTATTTCCAACTCCTTCATTACGGTGGAAGGCACCAATGGAAAGAGCCGCTACTTTATTTCTCCCTTTGCCCAGAAGGAAATGTTTGAGGATTCGGAGGTTTTTGATGATATCCTGCGTAAGGATGCCCAGGATATTACCAGAATGTCCGTCATCAAAAGCCAGCTGGAAACGGACGGCGTCTATGATGGAAAGAAACAGATCGATATCACCGCATATGTGAACAGGACGAGCATGGTATCGGAAGAAGAAGTGACCGCAGAATATTACCTGGACGATCTGATTAAATGGGGAAACTACGGATTCAGTTATGAAACGGTTTATGGAACAGAAAGTGATTTTGCCATCTATTTCGGTCTGGGGAAAAGCGAGACGGAAATGGAAATTCCCAGTGATCTTACCATGGGGGACTATGCACTGCAGTCAGAGCTTACCAGGCAGGCCATCAAATATTCCACACAGGTTGCGGATAAGGGAACGGACTCCCTGAGCATGCGGATGATAATGGAGCTTCCGGACAGTCTGGAAAGCTATATGGAAAGAGCCTCGGAAAAGGGAGAAATGACCGTAAACACGGAAGATGTATTGGCCCTGGATATTCTCGTCCCCAGATATTATTCCGCATCGGGAATGGATTTGGCTGATTATGCCTCAGATATGGAAGAATATATGATGCTGCGGAATAATCTGGTGGAGGCCTGCAACCAGCTCTATCACAATTTTACGGAATACAGCAGCTTTAAGAAGTTTTACGGAGAAGACAAGACGAATGTCCGTTACTGCTATCAGATGGTAGTGGATGGAGAAATCCGTTATTTTACCAATCTGTCCCAGAGCTATACCAATAAAAGCGAGAAGCAGATAACGGATGAATTCAGCGCCTACGGACGTTATCTGTATTATAATCCTGATCGGGTGGAGATTAAGACCAATACCCAGATGACCACGGAGGAAATGCGGGAAATACTGGGTTCTTACGAATATGCCTTCGGAGAAAATTCCAGAGTCTGGATCGGCGTGGATACTTCCTATGAAGTAAATGACAGCCTGGCGAAGGCCAGGGCGGCTTTTGTCAGCTTTATGCCTTATTACTGGCAGACGGTGGCCCTTGGCGCGCTGGCAATGATCCTGTCCCTTTGGCTTTTGGGCGTCCTTACCGTATATGAAGGAAGAAAAGAAGAGGAAAACGAGGACGGCTATGTGGTTGCCCTGAAAAAGGGAGATCATTTTCCCACCGAGATTTTCCTTGTCCTGGCTGCTTCCGTGACTGCAGGCTTCTGCGTACTGTGCGGCGCGGCCTATGATATTGCTTTTTCCTATACGCTCGCAGGGGAAGGCATCAGTCCGTTCATGCTTACGGCGGCGGCCGTTGCGGCAGCCTTCCTGCTGGACTGGATTAGCACCTCCTTCTATCTGGGGCTGGTGCGCCGTCTGAAGGTGCATACCTTCTGGAGGGATTCTTTGCTGTGGCAGCTGGGCAGGCTGTTAAAGCGCATTGTCCTGCGTCTGTATGACAACAGCCATATTGTGAGCAGAATCCTGATTCCCTTCCTTATCATTGCCGCCTTCAACCTGTTTATGGGAATTCTGGGCACGGTGGGAATACTGTTTGCGGGAATCGTGGATATTTTTGTGGCGGCCCTTTTGTATATGGAAAGAAAGGATCTGCAGAAAATTGTGGAAGGCACGCAGACTATCGGAAGCGGAGATTTCGGCTTCAAAATAGATGACAGCAAGATGCATGGGGAAAACAGGGCGCTGGCGGAAGCGGTCAACAGTATCGGCGACGGGATTCAGGAGGCTGTGGCCACCAGCATGAAGGATGAAAGGCTGAAGGCGGACCTGATTACCAATGTGTCACATGATATTAAGACCCCCCTTACCTCCATTATTAATTTCGTCAATCTCCTGAAAAGAGAGAATATCCAGGATGAAAAAATAAAGGGCTACATTGAGGTACTGGACAGCAAATCACAGAGACTGAAACAGCTGACGGACGATCTGGTGGAAGCTTCTAAAATATCCTCCGGCAACATCTCACTGCAGATGGAGAGACTCAACTTTGTAGAGCTGATCAATCAGACTGTGGGTGAATTTTCGGAAAAGATGAATGAAAAGTGCCTGGATTTAATCGCAAACATGCCGGAAAAACCGGTCTATATTGAGGCAGACAGCAGGCGGATCTGGCGCGTAGTAGAAAACCTGTTCGGAAACGTATATAAATACGCCCTGGAGGGAACCAGAGTTTATCTGGATCTGGCGGTGAAAGAAACCGACGGACAGAAGCTGGCCTCTTTTTCCATGAAAAATATTTCAGCACAGTCCCTGAATATCAGTGCGGATGAACTGACAGAACGTTTTATCCGCGGGGATGTTTCCCGGAGCACGGAGGGAAGCGGCCTGGGACTGTCCATCGCCAGGAACCTGACGGAGCTTCAGAACGGAAAGTTCGACATTTATCTGGATGGAGATTTGTTCAAGGTGATAATTACCTTCCCTTGTCTGGAAGAACAGCAGTAAAAAATTCCCCGCGGCCTGCGGGGAATTTTTTTATAAACCACTTCTGTAATGCTTCTTATGCGATTCTTTTCTGTTAAGCCTTCAGCAATTTTCCTTATATCTTTTCCTTAAGCCACCCGATATGGCAGATCAGATATGGTATTCTTCCCTGTTATTGTATCTGGCCAGGATTTCATTGATTTTTTCCGTAGGAGTCATAACGTGGGACATGGAGATGTCATGATTCATAAAATCAATGATGGATGCCAGGAACTTGCTCATATCGGCCTCGGTATAATATGGCCTGGTGTAAAGCTCAGGCGGCTGGTAGGTGAGGTTGGTAGTGATTACCCGGTCGAACCAGCAGTTTTCATAGGCTTTGTCGAAGGCCTCAAGGCCATTGGTGAACAGTCCGAAGGTACAGCAGATGAAAACACGCTTTGCATTCATTTCCTTCAGCTGTCTGGAGGTATCCAGCATGCTTTCTCCGGAGGAAATCATATCGTCAATAATGATAACGTCCTTTCCGTCAACGCTGTCTCCCAGGAATTCATGGGCGACGATGGGGTTCTTGCCGTTTACAATGGTGGAATAATCGCGGCGTTTGTAGAACATGCCGGTATTGACGCCGAGTACATTGCCGAAATATACGGCGCGGTCAAGGGCGCCTTCATCGGGGCTGATAACGATAGTATGATCCTGATCGATGATCAGATCATCCTCCGTATCCAGCAGCGCCCGCATGAACTGATAAGGCGGCGTAAAATTGTCAAAACCGTTGAGCGGGGTTGCATTCTGCACCCTTGGATCATGGGCATCAAAGGTGATAAAATTATTCACGCCCATATTTGCCAGCTCCGTGAGCATATATGCACAGTCAAGGGATTCTCTGCTTGTCCTCTTGTGCTGGCGGCCTTCATAAAGGAAGGGCATAACCACATTGATTCGATGCGCCTTTCCTGCGGCGGAGGCTATCATGCGCTTCAGGTCCTGGTAATTATCATCGGGAGATTTGTGGTTCGTATAACCGTTAATGGAATAGGTCAGACTATGGTTACATACGTCAACAATGATGAAAAGATCCTTTCCGCGGACGGATTCCCTGATGATTCCTTTTCCTTCTCCGCTTCCGAAGCGGGGGCTGGAAGCATCCACAAGATAACTGTTTTCAATATACCCCTGGAAAGCGGGATCGTCGTGTTTTGTATTTTTCATATTTTTCCGGAATTCAACAAGATAATTGTTGACGCGTCTTCCGATGGTTTCGGCGGATTCCATGGCAAGCACCTTAAGAGGCGCTACCGGAAGGGCGTTTTCCAGTTCTCGTACGTTTGGCATATGGTTCTCCTGTCTGTCTGCCTGGGCAGACGTTTTCTCTTTTTTAGATCTGGCAACATTACTTATTTTATAACATTATGCTAGTGACACGTCAAGAAAATTCTAGTAGAATAAGGAAAGGGCATGACAGCTTGGACAACCGGACTGTTATGAAAGGGTCGCAGGATACTGACGTTGTGCTGAAATAAGAAAAACGGATGCCCGCAGGAAAAGGAGAAAGAATTCATGAAGGAAAAAGGCCATTTGATCCAGGCTGTGGAAGAAGGCGGAATCGCTGAGGAAATGGGAATTGAGCCGGGAGACAGGCTGCTGGAAATCAATGGAGAGACGGTGGAGGATATTTTTGACTACCAATATATGATTGAAGAGGAATATGTGGAGGTGCTGATTGCGAAGCCCTCCGGTGAAGAATGGCTGCTGGAAATAGACAAGGATTATGAAGAAGATTTGGGAGTGACCTTTGACAATGGTCTGATGGATGATTACCGCTCCTGTACCAATAAATGTATTTTCTGTTTTATTGACCAGATGCCGAAGGGGATGCGGGAAACGCTGTACTTTAAAGACGATGATTCCCGGCTTTCTTTTCTGCAGGGAAATTATGTGACCCTCACCAACATGTCGGAGAAGGATGTGGACAGGATTATCAAGTATCACCTGTCCCCTATCAATATTTCCTTCCAGACGACCAATCCGGAATTGCGCTGCCGGATGCTTCATAACCGGTTCGCGGGAGAGTCGCTGAAAAAGGTGGACAGATTTTATGAGGCCGGCATACAGATGAACGGCCAGATAGTGCTTTGCAAGGGTTTTAATGACGGAGAGGAACTGGAACGTTCTATCCGGGATCTGACAAAGTACCTCCCTCATCTGCAGAGTGTGTCCGTTGTGCCGGTGGGGCTGTCCAGATTCCGGGAGGGCCTGGAGCCGCTGGAACCTTTTACGAGGGAGGATGCCAGGCGGATGCTGGAGCAGATTCACCGCTGGCAGGAAAAGCTATACCCCGAATACGGGCTTCATTTTGTCCATGCCAGCGACGAGTGGTATATCCTGGCAGGGGAGGAGCTGCCCAGGGAGGAAAGCTATGACGGATATATGCAGCTGGAAAACGGCGTGGGTATGATAAGGCTGATGCTGGAGGAGTATGAGGATGCGCTCGCCCGGCTGGAGGAGCCGGAAGCCCTGGAAAACAGAATACTGAAGGGCACCTATTCTTCTGTAACGGGCCAGATTGCCTATCCCTATATCCGCCGGATGGCGGATCGGCTGATGGAGCGGTTCCCGGAGGTGAAAATACAGATATTCCCCATAAGAAACGATTTCTTCGGAGAACGGATTACCGTGACCGGGCTTCTCACCGGACAGGATATCATAGCCCAGCTGAAGGGCAGGGATTTGGGAGAAATCCTGTATCTTCCCGAGAACATTTTACGGAGCGGGGAGCGCGTCCTGCTGGATGATATCACGGTGGAAGACCTGGCTGGGGCTTTACAAGTGAAGACAGATATTGTAAAATCAAGCGGATATGATTTTGTGGACGCATTTATAAGGAAACTGTGAAAAGCCGCTGACGACAGGCGGCAGAATGGATGGTAAATATATGAGCAATACAAACAGAAAATCAATCGTTGCGGTGGTGGGAAGGCCGAATGTGGGTAAATCCACCCTCTTTAACGCGCTGGCGGGAGAGATGATTTCCATTGTAAAGGATACGCCGGGCATTACAAGAGATCGTATTTATGCGGATGTAACCTGGCTGGACCGGGCTTTTACCCTGATTGATACAGGCGGTATCGAGCCGGACAGCAGCGATATTATTTTATCACAGATGCGGGAGCAGGCGCAGATTGCCATTGATACCGCGGATGTGATCCTTTTTATGGTGGATGTGAAGCAGGGCCTTGTGGATTCGGATTCCAAGGTGGCGGATATGCTCAGACGCTCCCATAAGCCGGTGGTGCTGGTGGTTAACAAGGTGGATGATTTTGATAAGTTCATGCCGGACGTGTATGAATTTTACAATCTGGGAATCGGGGATCCTCACCCGATTTCTGCCGCCAACCGCATGGGACTGGGGGATCTGCTGGATGAGGTAATCAGCCATTTTGAGGAAAAGACGGAGGCTGAGGAGGAAGACGACCGGCCGAGAATCGCAATTGTAGGAAAACCCAATGTGGGGAAATCTTCTATTATTAACAGGCTGATCGGAGAGAACCGTGTAATCGTTTCCGATATCGCCGGAACCACGAGGGATGCGATTGATACGGAGGTGGTCCATAACGGAAAAGAATATATTTTTATTGATACCGCAGGACTGCGCCGTAAAAATAAGATAAAAGAAGAGCTGGAGCGCTACATGATTGTCCGTACGGTCAGCGCCGTAGAGCGCGCCGATGTGGTGGTTCTTGTGATTGATGCCCAGGAGGGCGTTACCGAGCAGGATGCCAAAATCGCCGGGATTGCCCATGAACGCGGCAAGGGAATGATCATAGCCGTCAACAAATGGGATGCCATTGAGAAGGATGACAAAACCATTTACCGTTTCTCGGAAAAGATTAAAAATACGCTTTCTTACATGCCTTATGCGGAAATGCTTTTTATCTCCGCAAAGACAGGACAGCGTCTGCCCAAGCTTTTTGAAACCATAGATGCGGTGATTGAAAACCATGCCATGCGCGTGGCGACAGGCGTACTGAATGAAATCATGGCAGAGGCGGTGGCCATGCAGCAGCCCCCGTCGGACAAGGGCAAGAGACTGCGTCTTTATTATATTACCCAGGCAGCGGTGAAACCGCCTACGTTTGTTATTTTTGTGAACGATAAGGAACTGATGCACTTTTCCTATACTCGTTATATAGAAAATAAAATTAGGGAAGCCTTTGGATTCAGAGGCACCCCCCTGAAGTTTATCATCAGGGAACGGAAGGAGTCGAAGTAAAATGATACGTATCGTTTGTCTTTTGATTGGCTATGTATGCGGCCTGTTCCAGACTTCATTTATCTATGGCAAAATGCATGGCATTGATATCCGGAATTACGGAAGCGGGAACGCAGGAACCACCAATGCGCTCCGCGTGCTGGGCACCAAAGCCGGCCTGATTGTTTTTGCCGGCGATGTGCTCAAGTGTATACTGGCGGTATTGCTTGCGAGGCTTTTGTTTGCAGCCGGCCATCCCGACATGAAATATCTGTATATGCTTTATGCCGGGGCGGGCGCGATTCTGGGCCATAACTTTCCCTTTTATCTTCATTTTAAGGGAGGTAAGGGGATTGCGGCCACAGCCGGCCTGATTCTGTCCTTTCATCCTTATTTTATCCCCATGGGCGTGGTGCTTTTCTTCGGCGCCTTCCTGACGACCCACTATGTATCCCTTGGATCGCTGCTGGTTTATGCCGGTTTCATGATTGAACTGGTGGTCCTGGGACAGCTGGGGGTTTTCGGAATGGGCCAGGCGGCCCTGACGGAACTTTACATAATCGGAGCTTTCCTGACCATAATGGCTTACTGGAAGCATCGTGAAAATATTAAACGGCTTCTTCATGGAAATGAAAGAAAAACCTATCTGTTTAAGAAAAATAAAGAAGCGGTGTAGCTGTCCGGCCAGTTCTGCGCATATACTGGGCAGAACGTATATAAAAGCAGGGGCACTGGTAAAATAAGCGCAGGGGCGTGCTGATGGCAGAAATGAATTTTCAAACATGCTCCGGGCAAAGGTCTGTAAAACAGACAGAAGGGAAGTAAACATGGCGGAAATAGGAATGATCGGAGCAGGCAGCTGGGGAACAGCGCTTACCTGGCTTCTTACAAATAACGGGCATCATGTGACCGTATGGTCTGCACTGGATGCGGAAATCGAAATGCTGAAAAAGGACAGGGAGCAGAAAAGCAAGCTTCCGGGGGTTATCCTTTCGGAGGATACCCGGTTTACCACGGATTTAAAGGCAGCGGTGGAAGGAAGGGATCTGCTGGTGCTGGCTGTGCCTTCCCCGTTTACAAGAAGCACCGCCGCCCGGCTTAAGGATGTTGTAGAGGACGGCCAAATCATCGTGAATGTTGCAAAGGGAATCGAAGAAAATACGCTGATGACGCTTTCCCAGATCATCGAAGAGGAGGTTCCTCAGGCAGAGGTCGCCGTCCTTTCCGGCCCTTCCCATGCGGAGGAAGTGGGAAAAGGCCTTCCCACCGTTATTGTGGCAGGCGCAAAGCATAAGGAAACAGCGGAGTACATCCAGAATATTTTTATGAATGAGGTATTCCGTGTATATGCCAGCCCGGACGTGCTGGGCATCGAAATCGGCGCGGCCCTGAAAAATGTGGTGGCGCTGGCAGCAGGCATTGCGGATGGCTTAGGCTATGGTGACAACACAAAAGCGGCCCTGATCACCCGGGGAATTACGGAAATTGCACGTCTCGGCATTAAGATGGGCGGCCATTTTGAAACCTTCTGCGGATTGTCCGGCATTGGCGACCTGATTGTAACCTGCGCCAGCATGCATTCCAGAAACCGCCGTGCCGGAATACTTATCGGTAAGGGATATACCATGGAGGAAGCCATGGACGAGGTAAAGATGGTGGTGGAGGGTGTTTATTCCGCCAAGGCGGCCATGACGCTGGCTGAGAAATACGAGGTACAGCTTCCCATCATCGAACAGGTCAATGAGGTGCTTTTTCATGGAAAAGCAGCAGCCCAGGCGGTCAATGATCTGATGCTGCGTGATAAGAAAATAGAAATTTCAGACGATACGATGTGGTCATAGCTGTCACAGGCATTCGTCAGCTATTAGCAGGCATTTCCGGGTATACTGCGCGGAAATGCCTGAAATACATACATAAATAACTAAATAAAAAAAGAGAAGGGGATTGAAAGAAATATGCAGGAGAAGCAGCTTCAGGAATTGTTGGGCTCCTTAAGCCTGACAGAAAAAATCGGGCAGCTGGTGCAGGTGCCGGGAGAGGTTCTGAATGCGGAGGGACAGGAGCTGGGGGTCCGTGAGGATCTTGGCCTCAGTGAAGAAATCATCCGTAATGCAGGATCCACGCTGAATGTGGTGGGCGCAAAAAGAATCAAAGAAGTACAGAAGGCATATCTGGAGAGGAGCAGACACAAAATTCCTCTTTTGTTCATGGCGGACATCATTTATGGATTCCGTACGGTATTTCCCATACCGCTGGCGCTTGGCTGTACCTTTGAGCCGGAGCTCCTGGAAAGGCTGTGTGAAGTGACCTCCCAGGAAAGCGTGGCAGCAGGGGCGCACGTTACTTTTTCGCCCATGGTGGATCTTGTGCGGGATGCCAGATGGGGAAGATGCCTGGAATCCACCGGAGAGGATCCTTATATGAACAGCCTTTATGCAAAGGCCATGGTGGAAGGCTTCCAGAAGGGAATGAGTGACGGGGCAAAGGAGCCGAAAGGCATGGCGTCGTGCATCAAGCATTTTGCAGCTTACGGCGCTCCCGAAGGCGGAAGAGATTACAATACGGTGGATATATCCGAGCGCAGGCTGCGCCAGGAGTATCTGCCCTCCTATAAGGCCGGTGTGGATGCGGGCTGTGAGATGATCATGACCTCCTTCAACACGGTGGACGGCATCCCTTCCACGGGAAACAAGTGGCTGATGGATGATGTGCTCCGGAAGGAGTGGGGCTTCGATGGTGTTGTCATCACCGATTATGCTGCCATAGCCGAGCTGGTAATCCACGGCGCCGCGGAGGATCAGAAGGAAGCGGCGCGTCTGGCCATGGAAGCCGGCGTGGATATCGATATGTGTACAGGCTGCTATGCTAACTATCTGGAGGAACTGATTCAGGAGGGCAGAATTGATGAAAAACAGCTTGATAAAGCCGTAATGCGTATCCTGAAGCTGAAAAACAAGCTGGGACTGTTCGAAGACCCCTACAGGGGAGCAGATGAAGAGAAGGAAGCCGGGCTGTTCTTGAGTAAGGAAAACCGCAGGCTGGCAAAGGAAGCTGCCGTGAAGAGCATGGTACTTCTGGAAAACAGGGAAGAAACGCTTCCTCTGGCAGCCGGCGCTAAAATCGCTTTGATCGGTCCCTATGCGGACAACCAGGATGCCCTTGGCTTCTGGGCAATCCATGGAACTAAAAGCGCAGTGGTAACCCTGAAGACCGCACTGGAAGAGGCTGTGGGAGCTGAAAATGTGATGAGCGCTCCGGGCTGCGAAACCATACTGGAAAAGGATTACCATGATCTGCCTGCGATGCAGAAGCAGTATGGTATGGAAGGCTGGAGTGACGAAAAACGGCAGGCGGAAATGGAAAAAGCCGCAGAGCTTGCCGCACAGGCGGATGTGGCGGTCCTTGCGCTGGGAGAAGCGGTGCTGCAGGGCGGCGAAGGCGGAAGCCGGACCAGCCTTACCCTTCCGGGGGATCAGCTTGCGCTTCTGAAAAAAGTGCGGGAAAAAGCAGCAAAGGTGGTAGTAGTCCTTTTCGGAGGCCGCCCGCTGGTATTAGAGGAGGTGAGTAAGCTCTCCGATGCGCTGCTGGAGGTATGGTTCCCGGGAACTGAAGGAGGCCATGCAATAGCCGATGTACTGCTGGGAAAAGAAAGCCCCTGCGGCAGGCTCTCCATGAGCATGCCCCGCTGTGTGGGACAGATGCCGCTGTACTATAACCACTTCAACACGGGACGTCCCTACGACGGTATTACCCCGAACCGTTTCTTCTCCCGCTATACGGACTGTGAAAACACACCGCTGTACCCGTATGGTTACGGCCTTTCCTATCATAAGGCGGAATATGGCCCTGTGACCTTAAGCAGCCATATCATGAAAAAGGGTGAGACGATTACGGTGCAGGCGGACATTACCAATACGGGTAGCCGGGCCGGTATTGAGACAGTACAGATGTATCTCCGTGATGTGGCGGGCAGCGTGGTCCGTCCGGTGAAGGAACTGAAGGGCGTACAGAAGGTAGCGCTGGATGCAGGAGAGACTAAGCGGGTTAAATTTACCATTACCGAAGAAATGCTTCGGTTTTATGGGAAAAACATGGAGTACTGTTCGGAACCGGGAAAATTCCAGGTGATGATCGCCTCGGACAGCAGCTACGATATGCAGGCTGAGTTTATACTTAAATAAGTAAAATGAATTGATAAATAAAAATATTGGTAACTGTGAGGAAACTGAACAGTTACCAATAATGATGAATGACACTGGAGGCCGCGGCAAAACGCGGCCTCTGCTGTATTCGGCGGCAGGAATGCCTGTCTGGTTATCTGATTGCGGAAACGATCTCCCGGGCAACCTTCGGCTTGTTCATAGTATAAATATGGATGCCGTCCACATGATGGATCTTCAGATCAAGAATCTGTTCTATGGCGTAATCGATGCCGGCTTTCCTCATTTCCGCCGGATCGTCTCCGTAGGTGGCGATGAGATCCGCCAGCTTCTTGGGGACGGAGGAGCCGGAAAGGGAAACCGTGGTTCCCAATTGTTTGGCCGAGGTGATGGGCATGATACCGGCGCAGATGGGGAGGTTTATGCCCGTACTGCGCGCTTTGTCCAGAAATTCATAATACACATGGTTGTCGAAAAAGAGCTGTGTAATCAGAAATTCGGCCCCCGCGTCACATTTTTTCTTCAGATGGAGAAGATCGCTGTCCAGATCCTTTGCTTCATAATGCTTTTCCGGGTAACAGGCGCCTGCAATGTGGAAATCTGTGGAGCTGTTCAGATAACCTGTCAGATCCGAAGCATGGGGGAAATGCCGGCTGTTAAACTGTTCATCGCACATATAGGGCGGTCTGTCGCCGCGCAGGGCCAGGACATGGTTCACATTGGCTTCCTTCAGCTGTGCTGTTACCGCATCAATGTCTTCTTTCCCGGAGCCCACACAGGTCATATGTGCCAGGGCATTGATTTTCAGGTTATTCTGGATATAGGAAGCGATTTCCACGGTTTTCTTCGACTTGCTGCCGCCGGCCCCGTAGGTAACGCTGATAAAGTCAGGCTGCAGCCCGGCAAGGGAATCCAGCACCAGAAACGCATTGGCAAATTCCTCTTCCTTTTTGGGCGGAAAAACCTCAAAGGAAAGAATCTGCTTATTTTCAGAAAAAAGTTCTTTTATCATCTGTTTAACCTCTTTAACATGAATTTTATTTTAGATTGCATTTGACTCATAACAGATAGTATCGTAACATGTTATTGTGTGAAATTCAAGAAATGATTTGTCTGAACATTCAGCCGTAGTTCATCTATGGTTACTGTTCACTCCGTGACCAGTAACTGCATAAATCCATTAAAAATCGCCTGCGGCGATGGGGTTTATGCACTCTTGAATCACTTTCTTACGTACTGTGCAGTAAATGCACAGTAATGAGTGAACAGTAACCATCTATGGTAACAGTGCTGACAGGACTGTGCATTTACTGCGCAGTCCGTGAGAAAACGTGGTGGCAACAGGCATCCGGCCACACGCGCGGCGTTTTTATTGGCCGGATGCTGTAACGGTTCAGGCTTCTGAACCGTTACCATATATGGAGGGAAGCAGTCATGGATAAAAATATCTATCATGTACCGTATATCTATGGAAAAATGGACGGCAGGGGCACGGTGTCCGTCAGGGTGCCGGGTTCAAAGAGCATCACTAACCGGGCGCTGCTGCTGGCAATGCTGGCCGATGGGCCATGTACGCTTACGGGCGCTCTGTTCAGCGATGATTCCCGGTATCTGCAGCAGTGCATCGCGGATTTGGAGTTTGAAATAGAGGCGGATGAAAAAAGGGCTGAGGTGCGGGTGGAAGGTCTGGGAGGGAGGCTGCCAGTGCGGGAAGCCTCCCTTTATGTGGGAAGCGCGGGAACGGCGGCGCGTTTCCTCACGGCCTTGCTTGGGCTGAAGAAGGGAGCCTGGCATTTGGATTCTTCGGAGCAGATGAAGCGGCGTCCCATGCTTCCGCTGCTCCAGTCGCTTCAGGAGCTGGGGACCCGTGTGGAATATCAGGGGCAGGAGGGACATTTTCCGTTCACCCTGTATCCGGGAAATAACGGGAGGCAGGATATTGCGGTCAATATTGAGCACAGCAGCCAGTTTTTGAGCGCGCTGCTGATTGCGGCCTGCTGCGCAGAACGGAGCCTGGATATCCGTGTGGAAGGAACCCATGGTATGGCCTACATAGATATGACGCTTCGGATGATGGAGCAGTTCGGGGTAAAAGCGGAGAAAAGAGGCAGGGATTGTTTCCATATGGAAGCAGGGCAGAGCTATCGGCATCAGGAGTATGCAATAGAGCCTGATGTCTCGGCGGCCTGCTATTTTTACGGGATGGCGGCAATCCTGGGGATCGAGGTGCTGGTGCCCGGCGTACATTTTGGCTCGCTGCAGGGAGATGTGCAGTTCCTGCGGATTCTGGAACGGATGGGCTGCAGCCTGCACGAGACGGCAGAGGGAATCGCATTGAAGGGACCGGAAAACGGAAGGCTGCGGGGCGTGGAAGCGGATATGCATGCCTGCTCCGACCAGGCCATAACCCTTGCGGCTATAGCGCCGTTTGCAGATGCGCCTGTCACCATAACAGGCATCGGGCATATCCGGTATCAGGAAAGCAACCGTATGGAAGCGATTTCCACGGAGCTGGCGCGGCTGGGAATCCGCTGTGAGCAGGGGGAGGACAGCCTGAGAATATGGCCCGGCAGGCCTGTGCCGGGAGTTGTGGAAACCTATGATGATCATCGGATGGCTATGGGATTTTCCTTGCCTGGGCTGAGAGCCGAAGGGATTGCAATTGCAGATCCCGGGTGCTGCAGAAAAACCTTTGAGAATTATTTCCAGGTGCTGGATGAGGTGGTCAGAGGCGTGACAGGATAAAAGAATCCAGCCGTCCCTTCCTCCTTTGGGAGGGGGGGACGGCCGGATTCTGGCATTTTGTGGCCTGGGTGAGAAACATTATTCTTTTCCGTCCCAGCAGTAGGTGCATAATTTGCTGCGGTCGATTCCCACGGAGTCGATCATATCGTCCAGACGGTTGTAGCGCAGGGAGGTAAAGTTGAGCTGCTCTCCGATGCGGGATACCATGGCTTGGAATTCAGGGGTCTCAGGATTGGAGTAGGCGTCCAGGTTTACGTATTTATTGTCGCCCTCCATTTCTTTGATGACCCTTCTCGTAATGAGATCCATTTCTGAGGTGGATCGGGAGAAGTTGAGGTATTTGCAGGCATAGAGGAGAGGAGGGCAGGCGGGGCGGATGTGTACCTCTTTTGCGCCGCTTTGGTACAGGAATTCCGTTGTTTCTCTCAGCTGTGTGCCGCGGACGATGGAATCGTCGATGAGAAGCATGCTGCGGTTCTGTATCAGATCGCGGACGGGAATCAGCTTCATTTTGGCAATCAGGTTCCTCTGGCTCTGTATGGTAGGCATGAAGGAACGGGGCCAGGTAGGGGTGTATTTAATAAAGGGCCGGGAGAAGGGGATGCCGGAGGTATTGGAATAACCGATGGCATGCGCGGTTCCGGAGTCCGGTACGCCCGCTACGATATCAGGTGACGCATCGTCTCTTTTGGCCATGGACGCGCCGCAGTTATAGCGCATTTTTTCCACGCTGATTCCTTCGTAGGAGGAGGAAGGGTAGCCATAGTAAACCCAGAGGAAGGTACAGATTTTCATATCCTTGCCCGGCGCTACCAGGGTGCGCATGCCTTCCGGGGTGACAACCACGATTTCTCCGGGTCCCAGTTCGCGTTCGCTGACGTAGCCCAGGTTGAGATAAGCAAAGCTTTCAAAGGAGATGCAGTAAGCATTTTCTTTCTTGCCGATGGCTACGGGAGTACGGCCCATTTTGTCACGCGCGACATAAATGCCCTTGGGGGTCATAAGCAGGATGGTCATGGAACCGTCGATGAGATCCTGGGCATACTGGAGGCCTTCGATGATGTTTTCCTTTTGGTTGATGATAGTTGCAACAAGCTCGGTGGCATTGATGGTGCCGCCGCTCATTTCCAGAAAATGAATGTGCGATGAAAAGAGAAGCTTCGTCAGAATTTCTTCCGTATTGTTGATTTTGCCCACGGTTGCGATGGAATACGTACCGTGATGGGAACGGACGATCAGCGGCTGGGGTTCATAGTCTGATATACTGCCGATTCCCAGATTCCCTTTCATTTCCGTGACTTCTTTGTCAAATTTGGTGCGGAAGGGGGCATTTTCGATATTGTGGATGGAACGATCAAAACCGCGTTCCCGGTCGTATACGGCCATACCGGCCCGTCTTGTTCCCAGATGGGAATGATAGTCTGTGCCGAAAAAAAGATCGAAGACACAGTCTTCCTTTGATGCTACTCCAAAAAATCCACCCATGATGTTCTCCTTAGTATTGGTTTTCTTGACTGTTCGTAACAGCCCGCATTCCAGACTGCTATGGTTCTTCCGATGGCGGGAAGGCACACGTATCGTTTCCTTTCAGCGCCGGCTCCGGTATCGGAAGTATGTAGATGTAATAAAAACTTGGCATTAAAATCATATCATGATGGAAAATAAATGTATATATGCAAAAGTACAGAAAAATTATATTGACTTTTCTGAAAACAGGCAATAGAATAGGTTACAGACATATTCATGAATCAAAAATGCGATGATGGCGCACAAAGAGTTGTATTTTCCCACAGAGAGAGGGAGTCGTCGGCTGGGAGCTTCCTTGGGTTCAGATGCAGCTTGAATTTCACGCCGGAGCTGTCCTTTTGAAGGCCTTCAGGCTTAGGAGGGAACGTGGCGGCACGTTACGCCGGAATGAGAGCCTGCGGTGCACAGGGCGTTAAGCGCCGGATGTGAAGCAGGAATGTGGGTGGTACCGCGGAAATTATTTCGTCCCTGGATTTTTGCCGGGGATTTTTTTGTGTCCAAAATTTCCCGGGGGGTGTCAGGCACAGCGAGCCGCGGCGGCTGCAGGACGGCCGGAGGCCGGACCGCAGGCTGAAGCGTGCTGAAAAGCTGTCAACATTTTTCACATGGAAAAAAATATGCCGGTGTCAGGATTTACGCGCCGGCAGCAGGAGGTTATTATGAAAGACAGATTGGAACAGATCAAGGAAGAGGTCAGAAAGCAGGTGGAAGCTGCCGGAACCCTTGATAAGCTGAACGAGGTAAGGGTAAACGCTCTGGGTAAAAAGGGCGCTCTTACTGAGGTTCTGAAGGGTATGAAGAACGTGGCAGCCGAGGAGCGGCCGAAAATCGGACAGATGGTGAACGATACCAGGACTGAAATCGAAGCCATGCTGGAAGAAACGAAGAAGAAAATGGAATCCGCCATCAGGGAAGCCAAAATGAAGGAAGAAGTCATTGACGTTACCCTTCCGGCCAGGAAAAACCAGGTGGGCCACCGTCATCCCAACACCATTGCCCTGGAAGAGGTGGAAAGAATCTTCGTGGGAATGGGCTATGAGGTAGTGGAAGGCCCTGAAGTGGAAAACGACTATTATAATTTCGAAGCCCTGAATATCCCCAGGAACCATCCCACCAGGGATGAGCAGGATACCTTCTATATTTCAGAGGATATCGTGCTGCGTACCCAGACCTCTCCGGTACAGGTGCGTGAAATGGAAAAAGGGAAGCTGCCCATCCGCATGATCGCTCCGGGACGTGTGTTCCGTTCCGATGAGGTGGACGCGACCCATTCTCCTTCCTTCCATCAGATTGAAGGACTTGTAATTGATAAGAATATTACGTTTGCCGATCTGAAGGGAACGCTTGCTGAGTTTGCCAGGGAGCTGTTCGGAGAGGAGACGAAGGTAAAATTCCGTCCCCATCATTTCCCGTTCACAGAGCCCAGCGCCGAAGTGGATGTGACCTGCTTTAAGTGCGGCGGCAAGGGCTGCCGTTTCTGCAAAGGCTCCGGCTGGATTGAAATCCTCGGCTGCGGTATGGTGCATCCCCGCGTATTGCAGATGAGCGGAATTGATCCCAAGGAATATTCCGGTTTTGCATTCGGCGTAGGCCTGGAGCGTATTGCGCTTCTGAAGTATGAAATTGACGATATGCGTCTGCTTTATGAGAATGACGTCCGTTTCCTGAAGCAGTTCTGATGGAAAAAACGGATAACTGATTTTGTTTCTTCCTATTATAAAGGAGGAATTTTACGGCTGTTTCATTCATGGGAAAGCCGTGTATACTCAGAATGCGGACTGAAGGAAATAAGAAAGGCATGGATACAATATGAATACAACGTTATCATGGATTAAAGCATATGTGCCGGAGCTGTCATGCACGGACCAGGAATACTGCGATGCGATGACAATGAGCGGCACCAAGGTGGAAAGCTATGAAAGGCTTGACAGGAATCTGGAAAAAATCGTAGTTGGCCAGATAAAAAAAATAGAAAAGCATCCTGACGCGGACAAGCTGATCGTTTGCCAGGTAAATATCGGAGCTGAGACCATTCAGATCGTTACAGGCGCTCCCAATGTGAAGGAAGGGGACAAGGTGCCGGTGGTTCTTGACGGCGGTAAGGTGGCCGGCGGACACGACGGCGGCCCGCTCCCCGAGGAAGGCATTTCCATTAAAGCAGGAAAGCTGAGAGGAGTTCCCTCCAACGGTATGATGTGCTCTATTGAAGAACTGGGATCCAGCCGGGATATGTATCCCGAGGCTCCTGAAAACGGCATCTATATTTTCAGCGATGATGTGGAAGTGGGTTCCGATGCAATCGATGCCCTGGGACTGAGGGACACCGTATTCGAATATGAAATCACAAACAACAGAATTGACTGCTTCAGTATTCTGGGAATTGCCAGGGAAGCGGCCGTGACCTTCCATAAGCCCTTCGTCCCTCCGGTGGTTGAGGTGCATGAAAATGGGGAAAATGTCAATGATTATATTAAAGTAGAGGTAAAGGATCCCGATCTGTGCCCCCGCTACTGTGCAAGGGTATGTACCAATATAAAAATCGCCCCTTCGCCCAAGTGGATGCAAAGAAGGCTGGCTGCCAGCGGTATCCGTCCCATCAACAACCTGGTTGATATCACCAACTATGTCATGGAGGAATATGGCCAGCCCATGCATGCCTATGACTTAAGCACCATAGCCGGCGGCCAGATCATTGTACGCCGTGCAAAGGACGGGGACGAGTTCCAGACACTGGATGGCCAGATGAGAAAGCTGGACAGCGAAGTGCTGATGATCTGTGACGCTGAAAAAGAGGTGGGCATCGCCGGTATTATGGGCGGCGAGAATTCCAAAATAACAGACGATGTGAAAACCGTACTGTTCGAAGCCGCGTGCTTCAACGGAACCAATATCCGTAAATCCGCCAAGAGAATCGGCCTGCGCACCGATGCTTCCGGTAAATTTGAAAAAGGACTTGATCCTAACAACTCAGTGGAAGCAATCAACAGGGCCTGCCAGCTGATTCAGGAGCTGGGCTGCGGCGATGTAGCCGGCGGCATCGTGGATGTATGCGCGCCTCTGAAGGAAAGAGTACGCATCGCCTTTGAGCCGGAGCGCATCAACGCGCTGCTGGGGACACAGATTCCGGAAGCGGAAATGCTGGATTACTTCAAAGAGCTGGAATTTGACTATGATACAGAAAAAAAGGAACTGATTATCCCTACTTTCCGTCAGGATATCGAAGGCTTTGCCGATGTGGCGGAGGAAGTGGCGAGATTCCACGGCTATGACAAGATTCCCACCACACTTCCCAGCGGGGAAGCCACCACAGGAAAGCTTTCCTTCAAGCTGCGCATTGAGGAAAAGGCAAGGGATATCGCCGAGTACTGCGGTTTTTCCCAGGGAATGTGTTATTCCTTCGAAAGCCCCAAGGTATTTGACAAGCTGCTGCTGGATCAGGATGATGTGCTGCGCAAAGCGGTAACAATTGCCAACCCGCTGGGAGAGGATTTCTCCGTCATGAGAACCATTTCCTTCAACGGCATCCTCACCTCGCTGGCAACCAATTATAATAGAAGAAACAAGGACGTCAAGCTCTATGAGCTGGGCAATGTATACCTGCCGGAAAGCGTGCCGGTAACCACGCTGCCTGAAGAAAGAATGCAGTTTACGCTGGGCTTCTACGGGGATGGAGACTTCTACACCATGAAGGGCGTCATTGAAGAATTCCTGGAAAGCATCGGCATGAAGGATAAGAAGGAATACGACCCTAAGGCCGGCAAAAACTTCCTTCACCCGGGACGTCAGGCCAACATCATTTACGGCGGTAAGGTTCTGGGCTATCTGGGTGAAGTACATCCGGAGGTACTGGACAACTACGACATCGGGACAAAGGCTTATGTGGCGGTTCTGGATATGCCTGAAATCATTCCTTTTGCAACCTTTGACAGGAAGTATGAAGGAATTGCAAAATACCCGGCGGTTACCCGCGATATCAGCATGGTAGTGCCCAGAGAAATTCTTGTGGGACAGATTGAAGCGGTTATCGCACAGCGCGGCGGAAAGATTCTGGAAAGCTATGCCCTGTTTGATATTTATGAAGGCAGCCAGATCAAGGCAGGCTTCAAATCCGTTGCCTACACACTGACCTTCCGCGCGAAGGACAGGACACTTGAGGATGCCGATGTGAGCGCGGCAATGAAAAAAATTCTCAATGGCCTTCAGGGGCTTGGCATTGAGCTGAGACAGTAGTACAATAATACGGAGAGCACCGAACGGGAGGTGAGAATTATGGATATCGGACCAGTAAATCATGAAGTGGATTTCTGCAAGGTCTATGATATGGAAACCAAGGAAAAGGTAGAAAGAATACTTTTGAAAAACAGCATTTCCTATTTTGTGGAATGGGAAGACAAGGGGGTAGGAGGCTTATTCTTTTTCAAAAAGCCCAGGGAAAAATCCGCCTGTATTTTCCGCATCCACAGTGACGAGGTTTCCAGAGCCAAAGAACTTCTCAAGCCGGTGCTCGGTTCAAAACTAAAAGAAACCGGAGGTAAGGCCTGATGGAAACGAAAAATGTATGGACCAGTTATTCCGAAGAGCAGCTGAAAGAAGCAGATGCTTTTGCCAGAGAATATATGGACTTTCTGGATGCGGGGAAAACTGAAAGAGAGTGCGTGGATACCCTTGTCAACCTGATTGAGAAGGAGGGCTACGTTGAACTGAATACGCTTATGGAAAGCGGCAGGGAAATCAAGCCTGGCGACAAAATCTACGCCGTAAACATGAACAAATGTCTGGTAATGTACCAGATCGGCAAAAAGCCCATAAAGGACGGCATGAACATCCTGGGTGCACATATTGATTCCCCCAGAATCGACGTAAAGCAGAATCCCCTTTATGAGGACAGCAACATTGCCTATCTGGATACCCATTACTACGGCGGCGTGAAGAAATACCAGTGGGTTGCCATCCCGCTTGCCCTCCACGGCGTAGTGGTAAAAAAAGACGGCACCACCGTTGAGGTGAATGTAGGCGACAATGAAGACGATCCTGTATTTTTCATCTCCGATCTGCTGATTCACCTGGCAGGGGAGCAGATGGATAAGAAGGCTTCCAAGGTAATCGAAGGGGAAGCCATGGATCTGATTATCGGAAATATTCCGGTGAAGGATAAAGACAAGGACGCCGTAACTGCAGGCGTGCTCAAGATTTTAAAGGATACTTATGATTTTGAAGAGGAAGATTTCCTTTCCGCAGAGCTGGAAATCGTTCCCGCTGGAAAAGCAAGAGAAGCCGGCCTTGACAGAAGCATGATCCTCGCTTACGGACAGGACGACAGAGTCTGCGCTTATACCTCCGCAAGGGCAGTGCTTGAGGTAGGCGGTACCATTACGGACCGCACCGCATGCTGCATCCTCGTGGATAAGGAAGAA
This sequence comes from Eisenbergiella porci, assembly GCF_009696275.1. Classification (GTDB taxonomy): domain Bacteria; phylum Bacillota; class Clostridia; order Lachnospirales; family Lachnospiraceae; genus Eisenbergiella; species Eisenbergiella porci. The sequence continues at coordinate 17,215 of NZ_VUMI01000020.1, read as the reverse complement.
ATCGGCAGCGTGGGAGCAACCGGCATGCAGTCCCGTTTCTTTGAAAACATGACCGCAGAGCTGATGGAGCTGATGGGCGAATACAGCGAACTGAACCTGAGAAGATGCCTGACCAATTCCGCCATGCTTTCCTCCGATGTGAGCGCAGGTTATGATCCCGCGTATGCTTCCTGTTTTGAAAAGAAGAATTCCGCTTTCCTTGGAAATGGCATGGTATTCAATAAGTTTACCGGATCCAGAGGAAAATCCGGATCTAACGACGCCAATGCGGAATATGTGGCGCATATCAGAGACATTATGGACAGCTCCGACGTGGTATTCCAGACCGCAGAGCTTGGCAAGGTAGATGTGGGCGGCGGCGGAACCATCGCTTACATCATGGCTTTATACGGCATGAATGTAATTGACTGCGGCGTTGCCGTGCTCAACATGCATGCGCCCTGGGAAGCCACCAGCAAGGCCGATGTATATGAGACCATGAGAGGCTATGTAGCATTCCTGGAAAAAGCCAGCTTTTAACATCCAAAGGCCTGTTGAATGCGGAATAACCGGGGAAGAAGAGTAATATGGAAGAATTGAAAACATCAGATTTTTACTATGAACTTCCGCCGGAGCTCATTGCCCAGGATCCCCTGGAGGACCGTTCGTCCTCCAGGCTCATGGTCCTGGATAAGGAGACCGGCGAAGTCTCTCACCATGTATTTAAGGAAATCGGAAGCTTCCTTGAGCCGGGGGATTGCCTGGTGTTAAATAACACCAAGGTAATACCTGCCAGGCTTATGGGTGTGAGAGAGGAGACCGGAGGAGCCATAGAGGTCCTTCTCCTGAAACGCAGGGAAAATGATATCTGGGAAACGCTGGTCAAGCCGGGTAAAAAAGCCAGGCCGGGAACTAAATTAGTATTTGGGGACGGCCTGCTTCATGCGGAAGTGCTGGAAGTGGTGGAGGAAGGAAACAGGCTCATACAGTTCCACTATGAAGGGATCTGGGAAGAAGTCCTGGACAGGCTGGGGGAAATGCCCCTGCCTCCCTACATCACCCACAAGCTCCAGGACAAGAACCGCTACCAGACCGTTTATGCCAGGTACGAGGGATCGGCGGCTGCGCCCACCGCAGGGCTTCATTTTACACAGGAGCTTTTGAAGGAGCTGGAGGAGAAGGGGATTGATATTGCCTATGTGACCCTTCATGTAGGGCTGGGGACCTTCCGTCCTGTAAAGGTGGAAAACCTGCAGGAGCATCATATGCATTCCGAATACTATCAGGTAACCCGGGAAGCGGCGGATAAGATAAACAGGGCCAAGGCGGCGGGACACAGAGTGGTATGCGTGGGCACCACCAGCTGCCGTACTGTGGAAAGCGCCTGCGACGAAAACGGCCTTCTGCAGGAATGCTGTGATAATACGGAGATTTTCATCTATCCGGGATACCGGTTCAAGGTGCTGGATGTGCTGATTACGAATTTCCATCTGCCGGAATCCACACTGGTAATGCTGGTGTCGGCGCTGGCCGGCCGGGAGCATGTGCTGGCGGCGTATGAAGAGGCGGTGAAGGAAAAGTATCGTTTTTTTTCATTTGGCGATGCTATGCTGATAAAATAGTTGTATAAAATCGGAATCATAACAATGTGTACTGTAAAGTATGCAGTAAGACAAACGGTGTTGGGACAGTATCCCGGCACCGTTTTTTTAGATGTATTTTTTAAGATATGTTTGAAAAAAATCAGATAGGATGATGGGCAGATGCAGATGGGGGTGCTCTGCCTCTTTTTGACTCCCTTACGATGATGACTTACCGGATGAAATGGGTAACTACAAAAGAGTAGTAGAAATAAACAGAATAATTTCAGAAGATTTTAGCTGCTTCTATTTCCGGCAGCTGCTAATGAAAATTTTAATGATTTTGAGAATGGAAGCTCTTTGCTTTTGAGGACATTTATCCAGGATATCCAAAACGGCGACTATCTCGTCTTCGTGCTTTTTCTCCGAGTTTTCACCGTATTCCCTGCCTAAAATGATATAATCCATGGGCATATTGAGCGTATGAGACAATGCCATTAACGTTTCCACCGACATGCCGCAGCTGCCTCGCTCTATATCAGCATAATATTTTGGTACTCTGTCAATTCTTTCTGCCATTTCTTCTTGAGTCATCCCCAGTAAGGTACGTTTTAAACGTAGCCGTTCCCCTGCAGCAAGTCTATTATAGGTCTTAGACATTGCAGTTCTCCTTTCGAACAATTCATAACAGGTTAAATAGTTACGGGGTACCTTTTAGACGATCGCTGCCCAAACAGCCGGATACTCCGCCATCCGGCTATTTTCGGCCAATTTCAGCTATTTCTTACAAATCATCCTTTTTTCGGAACAGTAAAAAATATCCATTTCCTATTATACAGAAATAAAAGTAAAATTGGTGCCTAAAATGTAAAAAAAAGTACCCATAATGGCATTATTTGATGAAATTGGATTTGACAACACATGTTTAAAACGTATATAATATAATAGTTTTAAACGTAGCTTAGTAAATTTCCTGAATCAAGAAGAAAAAATACGAAAGGGAAAAAGCAAATTACAAAATAAGTAACGTATATGGATGGATTTATTGATATACACTCGCACGTTATTCCGTGCGTAGATGACGGCTCCCAATCAATTGAACAGTCGGTGAAAATGCTGGAAATAGCGGCCTCCGAGGGGATTTCGACCATAATAGCAACCCCCCACCAGAAGGCGGACAGAAGGTGTGTAACACCCGAGGGAATTGTGAAACGGACAGAAATCCTGCAGAAAAAAGCGGACGAGCTTAAAATTCCTGTCAAATTATTTCCGGGAAATGAAATTTTTTACCGCCATGGCCTGGCAGAGCTGCTGGAACAGGGGAAGATCCGGACACTGGCGGATTCCCATTATGTGCTGATAGAGTTTTTGCCGGGGGAGGATTATGCGTACATAAGAGATGCGATAGGCAGAGTGGCTTCCTTTGGATACTGGCCGGTGGTGGCCCATGTGGAACGGTATGTGAATGTGATTAAGGATATGGAAAAGGCGGAGCGGCTGAAGGAAGATGCCGGATGTTATTTTCAGGTGAATGCCTCAAGTGTTGTCGGCGACCAGGGTTTTGCGGCGAAGAATGTGGTGAAGAAGCTGCTGAAAGCTGGGCTAGTGGACTTTGTGGGGTCTGATGCACATAGCGATGGGAGCCGGGCGCCGAGACTGAGGAAGTGCGCCGGGTATTTGGAAAAGAAATATGGAGAAACCATGACCAGGAAGCTGATGCGGGAGAATGCGGAGGCTATTCTGGAGGATCGGGTTTTGTAGGGAGTATTCATATTTTTAGTTAATGATATTTGGAACTGAGAACAAAAGAGAAATGTGCGGGAGAAAATGGGAATGGAAGAAAATACGATACGGCAGACAGATGAAATTGAGATTGATTTGTGGGAAATCTGTCTGGTGCTGATACATAACCTGGCTTTGATTGTTTCTGTGGGAATTATGGTGGCGCTGGTGGCTTTTCTGTTTACACAGCTGTTGGTAACGCCTTCTTATGAGTCTACTACGAAAATTTATATCCTGAATAAGCAGGAGAACAGTGCGGTGACCTATTCGGATATTCAGCTGGGGACGCAGCTGACGAAGGACTATGCGGAATTGATTCAGAGCCGGTTCGTTTTAGAGGAAGTAGTGCAGGGGATGGGGCTGGATCTGACGTATGAGCAGATGAAAGGGAAGGTTTCGGTTACGACGCCTACGGATACGCGTATTCTGGCGATTACGGTGAAGGATAAAGACCCGGTGATGGCGATGCAGATGGCCAATGCGGTGAGAGAGGCGGCATCTGTACATATTATGAACGTGATGGATATCCAGGCGGTAAATGTGGCGGAGACTGCCAATATGCCGATGAAGAAGGCCAGCCCCAGCGTTTTGAAGAATACTTTTATTGGCGGTGTGCTGGGAGTATTTCTGATAATTGCTATTGTGCTAGTTCGTTATCTGATGGATGACACGATAAAAACACCGGAGGATGTGGAGAAGTATCTGCAGCTTTCTACGTTAGCGGTAATTCCTTTGAATGAAGGGGAAGCTGACGGGAAGAAGAAAAAGAAGAAAGTGAAAAGAAGTTAGAAAAGGACAGGCAGAAAAGCGGAGCGTGAGGGAAACTTTTCTGCTGTTATCATATAGGTGCTTAAAAACTGAAAGAAAAGGAGAAGGCGGAGAGAGGATGCAGACGGTAAATTTTAATGCGATAGAGAAACTGGATTTTAGGACGAAGGAAAGTTATAAGACGTTAAGGACGAACCTGGAGTTTTCCGGGAGGGACAGGAAGGTGATTTCTGTAACCAGCTGTACACCGAATGAAGGGAAGACGAGTGTGTCTTTTCAGCTGGCGTTGTCGGTTGCGGAAGGCGGGAAGAGAGTTGTTCTTGTGGATGCTGACTTGAGAAAGTCGGTGTTGAAAGGGAGATATAAGACGAATGCTTCCAGGTATGGGCTGTCTCATTATCTGAGTGGGCAGGCTTCGATTGCGGATGTTACGTGTAAGACAAATATTGAGAATTTCTATGTTATTTTCTCCGGGCCGGTGCCGCCGAATCCCAGTGAACTGTTGGGAAATGATGCATTTCGACTGCTACTGGAATATTTAAAGAATGAGTATGATTATGTAATTGTGGATACACCACCGTTGGGAAGTGTCATCGATGGTGCGGTTGCTGCGCAGTTCTGTGACGGAACGGTAGTTGTAATTGAGAGTGGGGCCATCAGCTATAAGTTTGCGCAAAAGGTGAAGGAACAGCTGGAGAAGGTGGACTGCCGGATCCTGGGAGTGATACTGAATAAGGTGAATATGAGCGGCAAGGGGTATTATGGCGCTTATTATGGAAAGTATTACGGGAAATATTATGGGAAATATTATGGTGGAAAAGAGGAAGGCGGACTGCATTCTGCGGTGGTGCAGAAGGGGTTAAAACCAGCGAAGACAGGAACGAAGCAAGAGGAAAGCGGTTCTGGTTCAAAAGTGCATGAAGGTAAGGCGGCAGCAAAGGCAGACGGGAATGTAAAACTGATGGCCGGAGAAGTGGAAAAGGAAGCTGAGAGCCTGTATGAAGAGGATGACATGATACAGCTGGATGTGGACATGGTGCAGCTGGAGGTTGAAGAATTGGAAGAAGATACAGAAGTGACAGAGGCAGGGAAGTAGGTAAAGGAGACGGGAGATGGAAGCAAAAAAGATAGTAGCTGTGGTTGGTGCGATAGATGTGGTACTGCTGGTGGTATGTCTGGTTCTGTATATGGGGAAAGACAGGAAAGGACCGGAAATATTCTTTGATGAAGAGAAGCAGATAGAATATGCGGAGGTGATGGATGAAGCACTGCTGCTCAAAGGAGTGACAGCGGTAGATGAGAAGGATGGAGATGTGAGTGACAGTCTTCTGGTGGAGAAGGTGGCAGGGACAAATGGGAAAGAAGTGATAGTGACCTATGTGGCACGGGATGGGGCTAATAATGTGGGGAAGGCTTCAAGATCTTTTATGGTAGTTGGTAGTGATGATGGAGGAGACATTTTACCTGTTGAAGAAGAAACTTTTGAGACTGGGGATATGCCCGGAACAGAAGGAGCCACAGAAACAGAGACGGAAGGTAACGATGAAAGGAGTTCTGGAGAGGAAGAAGGGCGGGAAGGAAATCAGGAAGAAGGAAATAATGAGGGAGAATCAGAAGGCCCTAATCCGGTATTGGCGTTGAATGCAGATGTGATAGAAACAAAAAAAGGAGTGGCACCAAACTGGAATGAAGTGATAGAGACGATGAGCGATGACAAGGATGATTATAATACGCTTTATAATAATTTGAAGTTGGAAGGACAGGTTAAATTGAATGAAGTGGGAGAGTATCCTGTGACATTATATACGGTTGATACGGATGGAAATAGGTCTGAGATAAGAAATTTGGTTGTGAGAGTTAGTTGAAATATTAAATCTAGGGTTGTGTTTTTGATAAAATTTTTAATATTAGATTTCTAGTGCATAGTACCGCTGATATCTAGTATAACTGCCGACTTTGCAGTTACTAGTATAGAGATTTCAGTTTTTCACGAATATCTCCTGTTTGAAAACGCCATGTGATTTTTGAACTGTTTTCATTGCGTTTCTCCTCCCATAAGGATGGTTCTCTGCGAAGCAATTCCATATTTTCTATACATCTTGATAGACATTAGCGGTCATTACATTCAGGTCTATTTCCGCCATATCAAGCCAACTGCCATATTTTGGTGTGTAGTCTGTATCAAATTGTTTTAGGAGTCTGCGCGCTTCAGAATCCGGATATCGTTTATATACGGAAGCTATCTTATGCATATTCAGGTTGCCTGTCATGAGTGTAATCTTTTTTGCAATGGGATATATAACAACAAGATATTTGATTCCTTCCGCCCAGTCAAATTCGGTCCGGTGTTCCTGTACCGTTACATGGCGCCTGTAACCCAAAGAAGCTATAAAAGTAAAAATATTATACGTGCCATTTCGGTTATATTCGAAAACTATTTTCAGGCGATTACCAGTACGTAAGGAAAGTGGTTCTATGGCCCTTATAGTAATTGGTAAGCTTTCTTATCTATGCAGACAATCGGCATTTCAGGGTCATACGGAAGTTCATAAATGTTCAGAACATGTTGCTATTGCAGCACTGACTAACTATGAAAGCCAAAAGAACTTCTTCGATTCATCCGCTGTGGAGGTTATGATTAAGATAGTCATAGAATACAACCCGAATACGCTCGTGGTCAACAAGTCAATAATTCCGATTAGTTACACTGCAAGTGAGAGAGTAAAGATGGGGAGCATGAATACTATCTTCATCTGGCGTTTTTAAGAGAATCGAAGGCGTCTATGATAATGTCTGTCCTGTAAAATCGGTAGCTTAAAATGACGGTAAAAATCATAGTAAATGAGTTTCTCATAGCCAGAAAAAGGGCTGAAAATCTGCATTTTGGATAGATGGGGAGTGGATAGTGATAACGTTATTAACATGAAATTAGACATAGAACAATATCCATTTAACAGGAAAATCGGGGAGAACCGGTAGTTTTCGGTAGTTATAATGATGGAATCTGGATACAAAGAGGATGTCCGGGGACCGTAATTTTTTGAAAAATCGGTATTTTAGATACATAGGTGGAGAATAGTGCTATCGAAGTGTGAAGCATACATTGGCACTGGTGAAAATACATAAAAAGCAATGGAAAATAAGTCTGAAAAGCCTTATAAATCAAGGGTTTTAGAGGATTGCAGAAGATTACATATTGAAAATTACTGATTGCTTTATATGAAAGCTTGTATCCAAATTACTTTATTATGGAGAAGATTAATGCTTTGGATGACATGCGGAGAGAATAGTATTGCAAAAAGTAGGGATGTCTACCGGATATAGTTTAGTTGGGGATTTAAGGGTTGTGGAGATAGATGAATCAGGTGTGGAGATACGGCCGTGGAAATAAAACTGGTTGGCTGTGTAGAAGCAGAAACCTATAGAATAATTGCCACTGAACTTATTGGAAAGACCTGAGATTGATATTAGTGAGAGTGATTAATATATAAGAACATAAATAAATATAAACAGATCTGAGTTTATAAAAGAATTAAGGGGAAAAAGGAAATGTAGCACGTGTTTATAGTTGGTTCCAAGTCACTTGGAGCTTACGGTGGGGATGAGACGTTTATTTATAAGCCGGCGGAATATCATCAGAATAATGAGAAAATCAAATATCAGGTAGCTTTTAAAGCAAACGGTGATGGCTGCATGGATGAAAGTAAACTATCCAGAGTAGAGCGAATAAGCGACGCAGAGTTTGAATTTTAGAATGCACACTGTTTCAAAATTAAGATTCCAAACATTGGATCGGCAGTGGCAATCTACTACGATTTGGCGGTAATAAAATATTGTTGCGAATACGTTGAAAAGAATAGGATTAAAAATCCAATCGTATATATACTGGCTTGCCATTTCGGACCGTTCATGGGGCATTTTTATAAGAAGATACATAGCCTGGGGAGAAGGTGTACTTAAATCCTGATGGACATGAATGGATGAGAGCCAAATTCGGAACCAGTAGAAAGTATTGGAAGATTTCTGAGCAGATAATGGTAAAACACAGTGCTCTTGTTATATGTGATTCTGTAAATATCTAGAAGTATATCTATGAATGTTATGACGGTAAAGGTATCAAAGGAAGCAATCCGAAGACCACGTTTATTGTGTATGGTGAGGATTTGACTCCGAGTACATTAGCGGATGACGAAGTTAAATTGATGGATTGGTAGAATGAGAAAGGTATCTCAAAGAAGAATTATTTGGATGTGGCATAATAGGAACAAGGAGATATTCAGGGGTGAAAGGATCCTCTCCAAGTTCATATTTCCTTACCTGAAAAATGAACGAAAAGCCCGTAAATACGGGACTTTTGACCGACATAAGGAGGGTAAGCATGCCGCAGCGGATAGAGAGAATCTACACGCTGTTTGTCGTGGTTGAGAGAAGAAAAAGTTTTAAAATCGATTTTGAGGATGGTTTTGGATAGGGTTTAAAGAAATAAAGCTAGGGGTTAAAGGATATGTGGTGTGGTGTGAATAGAAAGACAGCAGATTAATTTGAGCCTATGGTGGGAGAACTGCTATAGGCTTTTTGAAGTAGATGACTGGATTTGAAAGTTATTAGTATTCGAAGTATTAAAAGGTTGTTTATGTAGACTTTTTTTGAGATATATGTTGAGATGAAAGAGGTAGGGTATTATGAAAGTTTGTTTAGTTGGATCAAGTGGTGGACATTTGACTCATTTGTATATGTTAAAACCGTTCTGGGAAAACAAAGAAAGATTCTGGGTTACTTTCGATAAAGAGGATGCTCGTAGTTTGCTTGAGGGGGAAAAAATGTATCCGTGCTATTTTCCGACAAATAGAAACATTAAGAATCTTATTCGTAATACCTTTGTTGCATTGAAAGTTCTAAAAAAAGAAAAACCAGATGTTATTATTTCATCAGGTGCTGCTGTAGCGGTTCCATTTTTCTATTTGGGTAAACTGTTTGGTGCAAAGTTGATCTACATTGAGGTATTCGACCGTATAGATAAATCTACAATGACCGGAAAGATAGTTTATCCGATAGTCGATAAGTTTATTGTTCAGTGGGATGAGCAGAAAAAAGTATATCCTAAAGCTGTAAATTTAGGAAGTATCTTTTAAGCGAGAGGGATAAGAAGATGATATTTGTTACAGTAGGTACTCATGAGCAACCTTTTAATCGCTTGATTGAGTATATTGATAATTTGAAAAGAGACGGCATTATTTCAGAAGAAGTAATTATGCAGACAGGATTTAGTACATATGAACCGAAATACTGTAAATGGAGTAGACTGATTCCATATAGGGAAATGGTAAAAAACATTGCTGAAGCGAGAATTGTAATCACGCATGGAGGACCGGCTAGCTTTATTATGACACTTCAGATTGGAAAAACACCTATTGTAGTACCAAGACAGAAGCAGTTTAATGAGCATGTAAATGATCATCAGTTAGACTTTGCAAAAGCTGTTGCAGATAGAATGGGAACCATTATACCTGTAGTGCAAACAAATGATTTAAAAGATGTTATTATTAACTATGACGAGATTGTTGCTCAAATGCCATCTGGAATGAAGAGTAACAATAAAGTGTTTAATGATAGTTTGGAAAAACTGGTGACAGAATTAATAAGAAAATGAAACAATGCGGAGAGAAAACTATGATTCCTAAAATTATCCATTATTGTTGGTTTGGTGAAAAGCATTTACCTCCAGAAGCAGTTAAATGTATTGAGAGCTGGAAAAAGTATTGTCCAGACTATAAAATAATTCAATGGAATGAGAGTAACTATAATCTTAAAAAAAATGAATATGTCAACGCTGCTTATCAAAGTAAAAAGTGGGCGTTTTTAACTGATTATGTAAGATTAGATGTAATTTATGAATATGGTGGGATATATCTCGATACTGATGTTGAACTTATTAAGTCATTAGATAGCCTATTACAATATCAGGCATATATGGGGATGGAACAGCCAGGACGTGTGGCAACAGGCTTAGGGTTCGGAGCCGTTAAAGGTCATGCATTTGTTTTAGAAAATAAAGAGGCTTATGAAAAAAAAGATGCGATAAATGAAGATGGTTCTATTAAGCTAACTACATGTGTGACAATTACTACGGATTTACTGAAAAAATATGGTTTATGTGTTAATTCAGCTGTTCAAAAAGTTTGTGATGTAACTATATTCCCCCCAGAGTATTTTTGTCCAATAGTTATGGGAACTAGAAAAATAAGATCTACTTCCAATACGTATTCGATTCATCATTATGCATCAAGTTGGAAAGCTGAAAATAAAATGGTTAGGGAATTGAAATATAGATTAATCCCATTAAAGCAATTTATACGTAAATATATTTTGCATAATTTTAGGTAGGAGTATGGGTTACAATCTGACAAGGAAGGAAAAATGTAAATGCTATTATCGATCATAGTGCCAATATATAATGTTGAAAGTTATCTGAAAAGGTGTATAGAAAGTGTATTAAATCAAGAGATGAATGACTATGAGTTGATTTTGATAGATGATTTCTCATCAGATACATCATTAAAAATTGCAAAACAATATCAACATCTAAGCAAAGTAAAAGTTATCGAAAAGAAAAAAAACTCAGGTTTATCGGATACTAGAAATATTGGTTTGAATGAAGCCAAGGGAAGTTATGTTCTGTTTTTAGATTCGGATGATTATATTGATGATGATTCGTTACAAATGATTCAAAATATGATTTTCGACCAGAATTTCCCTGACATAATCTATTTTGGATTCTATGAAGAAAATGAAAATAAAGCTGAAAAGAAATTTGGATATAAAAGTGTTCATAATTACTTGTATAGCGGTTTTGGATTTGCAAAGAGTGAGTTAGGGCAAAGAAACTTATATGCGGCCGCTTGTTTTGGTATTTATAAACGGGAGTTTCTAATTATAAATAAATTGTTTTTCAAAGTGGGTATATATCACGAAGATGAACTTTGGACACCTCAAGTTGTTTTAAAAGCACATACGATCTATACATCTGAATATGCTTATTATCATTATGTAAGAAGGAAAAATTCTATAACGAGAAAAGTGGACAAATCGCAAAATGGAATTGATCTTATTAATAGTTGTAAAGAATTGGATGAGGTATTGAATTCGATTGAAGATGAGCAGTTATATAGACTAATGGATAATCATATTGCAATGCTTTATATGAAAGCGATGAGTGAAGGAAAATTATATCAAAAAGATAAAAGAAAATATATTGATAGATTTTATCCTCTAAAGAAGACTTGTTTCTATAAAGATAAGGCAAAAGCAGTATTATTTGCTGTGAGTTTGAGATTATACTTTGTGGCAAATAACATAAAGTAAAGGATGTAATATGAGTAGATATAAAATAAGCATTTATAGCATAATTTCATATGCGTTGTTTTTTGCAGTTTTCAAGCCATATTTTTTGCCGGATGCCCTAAGACAAACATTGAAAATATTGATATTAGCGGGAACATTCTTATTTCTGTTATTTAATAGTAATAAAAAAATGCTACTCAATTGTTCTTTAATGTTTTGCTCATGCGTAATATTGTCGGGGGTAGTAGCAGGCATTCAAGGAAATTATGGTTTTAGAGATATTTTAGATTCATTATTATATGCACTAACTTTTTATGACTTGTACACTTTTTCTGCTCTTTGTAAACGAAAGGATTATTCGGATAGATTAATTGACTGTATGTATAGTATGAATTTAATTTACTGTATATTAACAGTAATTTCGGTTGCGATGGTGGGGGTAGAAAATAACAGTAATAATGTTGCATACCTCTTTGGAAATAAATTTACATCTGCATATTTGTTTATCCTCTTAATCGCATTATATGGAGCTTCTCACGATATGAATAATAAGAGAAATGAAATAACTTTATTAATGATATTCGTTTTTTCAATTTTATTTTCTTTTTATATAGGATGCGCAACAGCAACAGTTACGCTTGTAGTTTTGTTTGCCATTTATTGGATGCCAGAAAAAATTAAGCAGCAAGCAATAAAAGAAAGGTATGTTGTAATTGCCTTAATATTGTCTGCATTGGTGGTTATTTGGATTGAGGCAATTTTAAAAAATGATTTCATAAATAGACTTATAACAGAGTATTTTGGTAAATCCTATACTGTAACGGGACGCTTAGAAATTTATGGAAGCTATTTAGCAAAAGTTATTATGGGAAGTTTTTGGGTTGGATATGGATATAGTAATTCCATTATGATGAATCTTACTGGTGTATATGCTAATGTACAGAATGGCCTGTTAGAAATGTTTGTTAGTTTTGGCTTTTTAGGCGTTGTTGTGTTGGTATTTACAGTTTATTATTGTTTTAAACATAGCGAAAAAGGAAGCAGAACATTCTATTTGTCTCTTGTGATTTATGGAATGATAATAGCAGCTATTTTTGAGGTGTCATTAAATTGGTTTTTCTTGTTAGGATTGTGCATAATCAGATGGAATTCAAATAATGATGGTTTTAAATTTAGAAGAATTAAAATAAAAATTTAATAAATGGGAGATATATGGAGGAAGAATATGAAAATAGGTATTTTGTCTATGCAGAAAGTTGACAACTATGGTTCCGTGCTACAGGCATATTCGTTAAAAAAAATGATTGAGACTCTTGGACATCAAGTTGAGTTTATTGATATTAAAAGAGGTGAAGATGAAAATTTAAATGCTCAGTGCAAAAAATTGTCTTCTTATAGTGCAGATAAAGATAAAAGCTGGGTGGCTTGCCAAATGTTAAGGGTAATAAATAAACTTTCTAATATAGAGGCAGAACGAATATATGATAAATTCAGATTAAATGAATTGCATATAAAGAGAAATACAAATAATTCCATCTATGATGTTTGTACTATCGGTAGTGATGAAGTATTTAATTGTTTACAATCTTCAAAATGGGGGTTTGATTCACAGTTGTTTGGAAATGTTAAAAATGCTAAAAGAGTAATTACATATGCAGCATGCTGTGGTTCTACAAAAGAAGAAGATTTATCAGAGGAATTGAGGCAAGCTATTATTACGGCAATGTCAAATCTAGATGCAATATCTGTACGTGATGAAAACACTGAAAAGTTTGTGAGGACCTTGATTGGAAGAGAATCCGTTTATAATTTGGATCCAGTTGCGGTTGGAGACTTTTCAGCAGAGATTCAAAGTAGCAATGTGAATGGTAAATTGCCTAAACGTTATTGTATTGTTTATTCCTATCAGGAACGAATTTCAGATAAAGAAACAATAAGTGCAATTAGAAATTACTGTAAAAAATATAATCTTGTACCGATTGCGCCTTTTGGAAGGCAGAAATGGATAAAAGCACAAAAAATGCTTGCTCCATTTGAATTGTTAAAAGCATTCATGAATGCGGAATGTATCATTACTGATACGTTTCATGGAACTATATTTGGTGCTAAGTTTGGTAAAAAAATGGCAGTGATTATTAAAGACAGTAATAGAAATAAGCTGGAAGATTTAATCGATAGATTAGGAATTGAAGAACATGTTGTTACAGACATTGATGAACTTGAAAATATACTGAGTGTCGAACTTGACAGGGATAGAATTGATAAGGTACTTGAAAATGCAAGGAAAAATACATTCCAATATTTGGAAGAGAATCTCTAATGCATGTATGAGCGGAAGTGAAGACGAATGGGAAACAACCGGAATAAATACTTAATAAAAAATACGTTATTATTTACATTAGGAAATTTAGGATCAAAATTGATAACATTTTTCTTGATTCCTTTATATACTAATACGCTGAGTACAACTCAGTATGGAACGATTGATTTGGTTGCAACAGTCAGTACTGTTGCAATACCGATTCTTACGATTAATATTTGTGAATCTGTTATGCGTTTTGCGTTAGATAAAGATGCAGATCAAAAACAAATAACACAAATTGGGACATATATCTTCTTGTGTGCATGTTTGTTTGGCTTACTCATCATTCCCATATGTACCTTATTTAATCAGATTTCATCATATGCTGGATTGACATATTTTTATGTGATTTCATTAGCTGCAAGTCAGCTTTATTTATGCGATTTGAGAGGTAAAGAGTTACTACTCTATTACTCGATAGGAAATGTGCTGCATACTTTGCTTATAGCGGTGTTCAATATTATGTTCCTACTTATTTTCAAGATGGAGATAAAAGGATACTTACTGGCATTCATAATTGCCAATCTGATTATTTCATTGTATGCACTGATTGTAGGAAAGGGATATAAGAGTTTTACGCTACAGAGAATCAATAAGAAACTCCTCGTTAGTATGTCGAAATATTCAATAGTATTGATACCAAATTCGTTTATGTGGTGGATTATGAATTCCTCTGACCGCATTATGGTTTCAAGCATGGTGGGGATTGCAGCCAATGGTATATATGCAGTTTCGTATAAAATACCGACACTTGTTTCCACATTAACATCAATTTTTAATCAGGCATGGAGTTATTCTGCCATTAGGGAAGATGGAGCATGCGATGAAGAACTATATAATAATCGTATTTTTAAAATGCTTATAGGAATTGTTATGCTGATTGGAATTGGTATATTAACGTTTGTGAAACCATTTTTAAGTATATATGTTTCCGAGGAGTTCTTTTCTGCGTGGAAATATACCCCATTCCTTATAATTGGGTATGTTTATCTGACATTGGGATCATTTATGGCAACTAGCTATACTGTTCATAAAGATAGTTTTGGGTATTTATTTTCTGGGATGTTTGGCGCGGTTTTTAATATTGTGTTAAACTTTGCGCTAATTCCTTTAATTGATGTATATGGTGCAGCTATAGCAACTTGTATAAGCTTTTTCTTAGTGTTTATATTCAGATTAATTCATACAAGAAAATATATTAAATACAAAATAGGAAATATTGAGTTTATCTCTGGAAGCATTATTTTGATTTTGTCTTCAGCTGTCATTTATTTAAATAACGATATTGGATTTGTAATTCAAGTTCTTCTTTTAGGAGTGGCTGTTTGTTTCTTAGGTAAACCGTGGCTACCGATGTTGAAGAAGATTATTGATGTTAAAAGGAAGTGATCAAGTTATGAAAACTGTATGTAAAAAAGACCAATGTGCAGGCTGTATGGCATGTGTTGATATATGTTCGAAGAAAGCTATTCAGGTAGTAGATTCCATAGTAGCATACAATGCTATCATAGATGAAAATAAGTGCATTAACTGTGACGCTTGTCAAAAAATATGTCAGGAAAATAAACCGCCAGTTCAACTAAAACCTATAGATTGGAAAGAGGGGTGGGCTAATGAACAGGAAATCAGGGAAAAAGCCTCATCCGGAGGGGTGGCAACTGCAATAGAATTAGCTTTTGTAAATTACGGTGGGACTGTCTGTAGTTGTTCTTTGGAGAATGGGGATTTCTGTTTTTCTTTTGCACAGACTAAAAAGGAAGTGGAAAAATTTACCGGTTCAAAATATGTGAAAAGTAATCCTACAGGTATTTATAGGAAAATACTGGATAAACTAAAAAAAGGCGAAAAGGTATTGTTTGTAGGATTGCCTTGCCAAGTGGCTGCTGTAAAGAATTTTGTGGGTAATAGAGAAAATTTATATACGATAGATTTAATTTGTCATGGTACACCTTCGCCAAAGATACTTGAACGTTTTTTAAATGATTATCAGTTAAAGCTTGATAATGCCCGAAATATAAAATACCGTGTAAAGTCCAAGTTTTACTTGGAAAGTGATCAAAAACGTTTTACAGTGCCGACGGTTGTAGATAACTATCTAATGACATTTTTGGATTCAGCATCATATACTGAAAATTGTTATGAATGTAAATACGCCAAACCAGAACGTGTTAGTGATATTACATTAGGTGATTCTTGGGGAAGTGAACTGGCGGAGGATATTCAAAGTAAAGGAGTTTCATTGATACTTTGTCAAAACGAGAAAGGAAAAGCACTTTTAGAGCAAACAGATTTGCATCTTTTGGATGTTGACTTGGAGCGAGCTATAAAATGGAACCACCAGCTACGTCGCCCATCAGTAAAACCGAAGCAGCGTAATAAATTGCTAAAGGCAATAAGTAGCGGAAAAAAATTTAAAAGATGCATATGGATTAGTTACCCTAAGAGATGCACAAAAAATCTGATAAAGACAATTTTATATAAGACGAAAATAATGCGGGGGGGGGCAAGTAAAATATTGCACAGTTTATATAGATAAAAAATAGCAAGATCGTTGATTGTTATATTACACACATAAAGTTCGAGGTCATCGGGTATGAATATAAAAAAGATATACAGAGAGATATTGCGTTTACCAACTAATTGGAGTATGAGAAAAAAATTAAATAACAGAACAGCATCAATTATTGCTTCAAACTGTGTGGGGGGGGGGGTAATAAGTCACGAGCTTGGTATTAGATTCAACTCACCGACAGTAAACTTGTGTATGAAACCGGGAGACTATTTAAAATTTCTTTCAAATTTAGATTTTTATTTGGCACAGAATTTTATAGAGTGTCATATAGATGGAGTTTCATACCCAGTAGGAAAATTAGTGGATATATATGTTTACTTTGTACACTATGATACTTTTGAGGAAGCAATATTAAAATGGAGAGAAAGGTGTGCACGAATAGATAAGAAAAATTTATTTGTCATGATGGTACAGAGAGATGGATGTACGGAGGATGATATAAGGGCATTCTCAAAATTGCCCTATAAAAATAAGGTTATTTTCACTGCCAAGGAAGTGAAAGAATGCCCCTATGCTTATTATATTCCAGGCACTACAAGCAAAAATGGTGATGTAATTAATTTGTGCGATTATCAAGGGAAATTTACTGGAAAGCGTTGGATTGATGAATTTGATTATGTGAGTTTTTTGAATGGATAAAGTGAAATGAATTATAATGAGAAGATTCTTGACCGAGGGGGCGGTAAAAGATAATGGATGAAAAGTGTTTATTCCGGTGAGATTGTACCCATGTTCCGGAGGAACGGATACCACTGTTCCGGAGGAACGATACCGTCAGTCCGGAACAGGATACCGTAAGTTATCAGTTACTTAATGCGAGTTTACTCGCTT